>MKWN01000026.1 GCA_001899775.1 Thiobacillus sp. 65-29 | reverse complement strand
GTAGGAGCACCCGCAAGGGGCAGGCCGTGGTTGAGATACCAATGACTTGGCAACGGCCACGCACTGGCGCCTGCGCCGCGATTCGTGCTGATGCTCAGGAAAACCGCACCAGATTCCCGCTGCGGTCGAACGCCAGATAACTCTCGATCCTGCCATTCTGGATGGAGGCGATCATGCGTTTCAGCGGTTCCTGTGCGTCCTCGCTGCTCGGCATGATGCTGCCGTGCCCGCCAAGGCCGGCGACGAAGACGATCGTCCAGTCCTGGCCGGTGCGGCCGGATTCCTCCACCAGATCGGAAAAACTGTGCAGTTCGTGCGCGGCCTTGTCGGTAACCATCTTCGGGGTCAGCGTGCCGCCGATGCCGGCCTGGAAGCGGCGTGCTTCCTCGGCGGAATGGCCGGGCGGCAGTTCCGGCTGGGCGAAGACGAAGAGCAGGCGCTGGGGCTCGGGCTGCTGGCGGGCAGCGTTTAACAGGTCGGCAAAGCTGGTGATGTTCATGGAAACGGCTCGGACGGGTTGAGACGGAAATCCGGCGAGTATCACGAAGGCCGGGCGTGGCCGTCAACGGGTTCCCCTTGCTTGCCGAGCAGATAATCGAGGAAGGCCCGCGCCACCACCGACAGTTGCCGCCCGGCCGGATACACGGCGTACCAGTGGCGCAGGATCGGGAATCCCGCCACGTCCAGCACGGCGAACTGGCCGGGCTGGTTGAGCGTCAGGGTGTGCCGTGACAGCGCGGAAATGCCGAGACCGGCGAGGATGGCCTGCTTGATCGCCTCGTTGCTGCCCAGTTCCAGGCGCGGACGCAGCACGATGCTGGCTTCGGCAAAGCGCCGTTCGATGGCGTTGCGTGTGCCGGAGCCTTTTTCACGCATCAGCCAGGGTTCCTGCGCGATGCGCTGCAGCGAAATGTTTTTCTTGCGCGCGAGCGGATGATCGGGGGCGGCCAGCACGACGATGGGGTTGTCCATGATCGGCGTGGCGACGACGTCGATGTCCTCCGGCGGCTGCCCGAGAAAATACAGGTCGTCGAGGTTCTCGGCGATGCTGGCGAGCACCTGTTCCTTGTTGGTGACGCGCAGGGAAACGTCGATGCCCGGGTAGAGCCGGGCGAACTCGCCGAGGAGGCGGGGCGCGAAATACGATGCGGTGGTGATGGCCATCAGGCTCAAGTGCCCCTGCTTGAGGCCCTGCCGCTCGGCGACCGACATGGTGTAGCGGTCGAGGATGTCGAAGATCTCGCGTGTGGCGAGCGCCAGTTCCTGGCCGTCCGTGGTCAGACGCATCTTCTTGCCGACCTGCTCCAGCAACGGCACGCCCACCGCTTCGCTCAACTTCTTGATCTGCATCGACACCGTCGGCTGCGTGAGGAAAAGTTCCTCGGAGGCGCGCGTGAAACTGCCGAGGCGGGCGATGGCTTCGAAGATTTCCAGCTGGCGGAAGGTGGTGTGGTGGCGCATGGCAGCGGGCGTCTTGAAATGTATTATAGATAATAATCTATTCTGGAAATAGACAAAATCGACTGTTATTTATGTTTTTTCTCGAGCATGATGCGTCCATCGTGCATGAGCGGTTCCGGCATGACGCGTAATCCCATACTTTTCTGCTTGGAGGCAACATGGCTGTCAAAACCTACAGCGCCGGTGTGAAAGAATACCGGCAGACTTACTGGATGCCCGAATACACGCCGCTGGATACCGATATCCTGGCGGTGTTCAAGATCACCCCGCAGCCGGGCGTGGACCGCGAGGAAGCCGCCGCTGCCGTGGCCGCCGAATCCTCCACCGGTACCTGGACCACGGTGTGGACCGACCTGCTGACCGACCTCGACTACTACAAGGGGCGCGCCTACAAGATCGAAGACGTGCCGGGTGACGACACCTGCTTCTACGCCTTCATCGCCTACCCGATCGACCTGTTCGAAGAGGGCTCGGTGGTCAACGTGTTCACCTCGCTGGTCGGCAACGTGTTCGGCTTCAAGGCCGTGCGCGCCCTGCGTCTGGAAGACGTGCGCTTCCCGATCGCCTACGTCAAGACCTGTGGCGGCCCGCCCCACGGCATCCAGGTCGAGCGCGACGTCATGAACAAATACGGCCGTCCGCTGCTCGGCTGCACGATCAAGCCTAAATTGGGTCTGTCCGCCAAGAACTACGGCCGCGCCGTGTACGAGTGCCTGCGCGGCGGTCTCGACTTCACCAAGGACGACGAGAACGTCAACAGCCAGCCCTTCATGCGCTGGCGCCAGCGTTTCGACTTCGTCATGGAAGCGATCGAGAAGTCCGAGCGTGAGACCGGCGAGCGCAAGGGTCACTACCTCAACGTAACTGCGCCGACCCCGGAAGAGATGTACAAGCGTGCCGAGTACGCCAAGGAAATCGGCGCGCCGATCATCATGCACGACTACATCACCGGCGGCTTCACGGCCAACACGGGCCTCGCCAACTGGTGCCGCGACAACGGCATGCTGCTGCACATCCACCGGGCGATGCACGCCGTGCTCGACCGCAACCCGCACCATGGTATCCACTTCCGCGTGCTGACCAAGATCCTGCGCCTGTCCGGCGGCGACCACCTGCACTCGGGCACCGTCGTGGGCAAGCTGGAAGGCGACCGTGAGGCCACCCTGGGCTGGATCGACATCATGCGCGACAGCTACATCAAGGAAGACCGTTCGCGCGGTATCTTCTTCGATCAGGACTGGGGCTCCATGCCCGGCGTGATGCCGGTCGCCTCCGGCGGCATCCACGTGTGGCACATGCCCGCGCTGGTCAACATCTTCGGTGACGATTCCGTGCTGCAGTTCGGCGGCGGGACGCTTGGACACCCGTGGGGCAACGCGGCCGGCGCCGCGGCCAACCGCGTCGCCCTGGAAGCCTGTGTGGAAGCGCGCAACAAGGGCGTCGCCATCGAGAAGGAAGGCAAGACCATCCTGACCGAAGCGGCCAAGGCCAGCCCCGAACTGAAGATCGCCATGGAAACGTGGAAGGAAATCAAGTTCGAGTTCGACACCGTCGACAAGCTGGACGTCGCGCACAAGTAATTGAAGGAGCTAGGAGCTAGGAATTAGGGGCCAGGGAAACCCGCCCCCACCCTAGCCCCTGGATCCTAAATCCTAATTCCTAGTTAGAAAGGAAATGAAATGTCTGAAGTGATGGATTACAAGAGCCGGCTGTCCGATCCCGCCAGCCGCAAGTTCGAAACCTTCTCCTACCTGCCCGCCATGGACGCGGCCAACATCCGCAAGCAGGTCGAGTACATCGTGAAGAAGGGCTGGAACCCGGCCATCGAGCACACCGAGCCCGAGCACCTGATGGACTCGTACTGGTACATGTGGAAACTGCCGATGTTCGGCGAGACCGACGTCGACCGCATCCTCGCGGAAGCCGAAGCCTGTCACAAGGCCAACCCCAACAACCACGTACGCTTGGTGGGCTACGACAACTTCGCGCAGTCGCAGGGCGCGGCCATGGTCATCTACCGCGGCAAGACGATTTAACTCGCGCGGCGGTTTGAAGTAAACGAACCCCCGCTGCGCGATTCGCGTGGCGGGGGTTTTTGTTTGGGTTGTTTGTCCGCGAAGGACGCGAAGGAACACGAAGGAGATCTTCGGGCTGGCTTTTCGGCATTGTGCCTCGGATGTGGCTTCTGACCGTTATCGCCTTTCCTTCGCGTCCCTTCGCGTCCTTCGCGGATGAATAAATGAGGAATTGAAATGAGCAACATCGTCGATCAATACCGCATCACCAGGGAACCCTACTACCGCCCCGTCGCCGACGAGGTCGAGCTCTACGAAGCCGCCTATTCGGTGCGTATGCCGATGATGCTGAAGGGGCCGACAGGCTGTGGCAAGACGCGCTTCGTCGAATACATGGCGCACAAGCTGGGCAAGCCGCTCATCACCGTCGCGTGCAACGAGGACATGACGGCCTCCGACCTGGTCGGCCGCTTCCTGTTGTCCGCCCAGGGCACCGAGTGGCAGGACGGGCCACTGGCGATCGCCGCGCGCCACGGCGCGATCTGCTACCTCGACGAGGTGGTCGAGGCGCGCCAGGACACCACCGTGGTGATCCACCCGCTCACCGACAACCGGCGCGTGCTGCCGCTGGAGAAAAAGGGCGAGCTGGTGCAAGCCCACCCCGACTTCCAGATTGTGATTTCCTACAACCCCGGCTACCAGTCGCTGATGAAGGATTTGAAGCAGTCGACCAAGCAGCGTTTCGGCGGCCTCGACTTCACCTACCCCGCGCACGACATCGAGACCGAGATCGTGGCGCACGAGTCGGGCGTCAACGCCGACATCGCCGGCAAACTGGTGTCGATCGCCGAGCGCAGCCGCAACCTCAAGGGCCACGGCCTCGACGAGGGCCTGTCCACGCGCATGCTGGTCTACGCCGGCTCGCTGATCGCCAAGGGCGTCGCGCCGCAGGCCGCGTGCCGCGTCGCCCTGGTGCGTCCGATCACCGACGATCCGGACATGCGCGACGCGCTCGACGCTGCGGTGACGACGTTCTTCTGATGGGAAGGGGCGAGCGGTGAGCGGCAAGCGGAAAAACCGCTGAAGCCGCACGCCGCTTACCGTTCACTGCTCACCGTTCACTGCTCACCAAGCCATGTCGATCAAACTCGAAGACTACGCCGAACTGCTGGAAGACCTGTCGCCGCACAGCCGTGCCGCGCTCGAAGCCAACTGGCACGAGGCGACCCGGGTGTTCTCGCCGCGCGGGCTGGACAATTACCTGAAGGGCGTGTCCGCGATCCGCGGACTGGGGCGCGGCGACTCGCTGGTGGAAACCTGGATCGAGGAAGCGCCGCGCGTGGCCAAGGAAGTCGGCGAGGACGTGGTCGGTGAACTCGCCACCGCCTCGCTGCTGCTGGCATCGAAGACTTCGGGGACGGTGATCGAACTTTTGCTCGCCACCGCCGCCACGGCCGCCAACCGTCTCGGCGATGCGCAGCTCTTTCTCAATTACCTGCAGTTCATCAACACCCTGATCGCGCAGGCGCCGCGTGGCGTGCGCCCGATGCTGGACAAGCTGGAAGTGCTGTTCCAGCACCTGACCCTCGGCGGGCTGCGCCGCTGGGCGCTGTGGGGCGCGCACGCGCATCGCACCAATTACGAGGAGCAGATCAAGTATTTCGGCCTCGACTCCAGGGAGTCGCTGGCCATGCTGCAAAAGGAGCGCAAGGGCACCCTGTTGGTTGACGTGCAGCGCCGCATCAACATGTATCTGCGCGCGCTGTGGGCACGCGATTTCTTCATGCGGCCGACCTCCGGCGACTTCGAGTCGCGCGAGGGCTACCGGCCCTACATCGAGGACTATCTGCTGTACCTGCCCGATGCCTTCGACGACTTCATCCTCCCCTCTCCCGGCCCCGTGGGCCACCCTCTCACGCAGGCGGGAGAGGCAAACAGGGTATCCGGCCTCGAACTCTATCGCGCAACCGCCGCGCACTGCGCGGCGCACATGGTGGAAACGAAAGTGCCGATCTCGGCGGAGGCGCTCAATCCGCTGCAGATGGCGGTAATCTCGGTGATCGAGGATGCGCGCGTGGAGACGCTGTCGATCCGCCGCTTTCCCGGCCTGAAGCAACTGTGGGCGCAGCTCCACACCGCGACGCCCGCCATGCAGACGTCGATTGGCGACTATCTCGACCGCCTCGCACGCGCGCTGCTCGACGACAGCTACGTCGACGATGACCCGTGGATCGCGCAGGCGCGCGCGCTGTTCGCTGCCGCGAACGACCGGCTTGGTGACAACCGGGTGTCGTGGGATATCGGCGTCACCCTGGCGCACAGCATCGGGCAGAAAAAGCTCGCGTTCAATCCGCGCACGGACCTGCTCACCGCGCCCTACCGCGACGATAACCGCTACTTCTGGGAATTCGAGGAATTCGATTTCGACAAGGCGGCGGGCGCCGGCTACGAATCCATCAAGCAGGTGCGCAAGCACGTCAGCGTGATGGAGATGATCAACGAGATTGACGTCGAAACCGCGGGCGACGACGCCCAGGAAATCTGGGTGCTCGGCACCGAGCTCTTTCCCTACGAGAACATCGGCGAGTCGAGCGGCGGCAAGTCCTACAACCAGCTGGAAGGCAAGCCGCCGGTGTCCGATCCCTTCCATTATTCCGAGTGGGACTACCAGATCCAGCTCGAACGCCCGGCGTGGGCGACGGTACTGGAAAAGCGCGCCGCATTCGGCGAGTTGCAGGTGATCGACGCCATCGCCGCGCAATACAAGCGCGAGATCCACCGCATGAAGTTCCTGCTCGACGCCATGCAGCCGCAGGGCGTGCAGCGCATCAGGAAGCTTGAAGACGGCGACGAGATCGACATCAACGCCGCGATCGCGAGCTTCACCGACATCCGCCAGGGCTTGCAGCCCGATCCGCGCATCATGATGCGCTCGGTGAGGAAGACGCGCGATTTTTCCATTCTCGTGCTGCTCGACCTGTCGGAGTCGACCAACGAAATGGTGCAGGATCATGACTATTCGGTGCTCGACCTCACGCGCCAGGCCTGCGTGCTGCTCGCCGACGCCATCAGCAAGGTGGGCGATCCGTTCGCCATCCACGGCTTCTGCTCGGACGGCCGCCACGACGTCGAATACTATCGCTTCAAGGATTTCGACCAGCACTGGGACGAGGTGCCCAAGGCCCGGCTCGCCGGCATGACCGGCCAGTTGTCGACGCGCATGGGCGCGGCGATCCGCCATGCCGGCCACCACCTGAAATTGCAGCGTTCGGCGAAGAAACTCCTCATCGTCATCACCGACGGCGAACCCGCGGACATCGACGTGCGCGACCCGCAGTACCTGCGTTACGACACCAAGAAGGCGGTCGAGGAAATCGCGCGGCACGGCGTCACCACCTACTGCATGAGCCTCGATCCGCGCGCCGACAACTACGTGTCGCGCATCTTCGGCCAGAAAAACTACATGGTGGTCGACCATGTGCAACGTCTCCCGGAGAAGCTGCCGCTGCTGTATGCTGGCCTGACCCGCTAACTTCCCCCTATCCGCGAAGGGCGCGAAGAAACGCGAAGGAAGCATTGGGCACGTCGATCATTGCCTTGCCGGCGTTTGCCGGGGTGACGAAGTGTCCAGTACTTCCGGAAGGCAATCCGGACTTGAACGTCTTCGCGCTCCTTCGCGGACAAAAAAGGTTTTGACCATGGACAAATACATCGGCTTCAACAACGACAAGCACGGCATGACCCAACTCGGCCGGGTCGTGCTCGATGGCTGGCTGTTCGGCTTCATTCCCGAGAGCGAGGACTGTACCGGCTGGGACCTCGGCCGCATGCAGGCGCTGATGGATCGCATCGAAAAAGAGTGGGACAAGTACGCCAACCTGCCGAGCCGGTTGCCGCCGGAACTGCGCGAGCGCCATACGCAGATCTACGAGCGCGCGATGGCCCTGGCGAAGGAGAAAGGCTGGAACCCGGAGCTTGGCGAGGATGACTAGACGCCAGGGGCCAGGATTTAGGGGCTAGGATTTAGGGAATGTGTGCTTCGCACTTTTTTTGAGGGCGGCCTATGGCCGCTCCTAGCCCCTGGCCCCTAGATCCTAGCCCCTAGATTCTAAACCTCCACCTCTCCCAGCGCCTCCACCAGGCTGATCGTCGCGTCGGCCTGCCGTACCTGCGCGAGCAGGCCGAAGTTCCGCAGCTTCTTGTTGATGCGGCTGTTCGCTTCGCACAGCATCACCTTCACCCCGCGCTGCTGGAAACGGCGCGTGATATCCGCCAGGGCCTGCATCGCGGTGGCGTCGATGATCGGCACCTCGCCCAGCCTCAGGATCAGCACGCGCGTCTGGTCGTGCAGGCCGGCGAGCGTGCGTTCGAAGCTGGCCGCGGCACCGAAGAACAGCGGGCCGTCGATGGAGTAGATCTGCACCCCCTTGGGCACACCGACCGGGCAGACGCCGGCCAGGCTGGTGTCGCTTTCGCCCTCGATCGTCACCGTTTCGCTCATGCGTTTCATGAACAGCAGCGCGGCGAGCAGCACGCCGACGTTGACCGCGATCACCAGGTCCGCGAACACCGTCAGCAGGAAGGTGATGAGCAGCAGCGCCTTGTCGTTGGCCGGGGCGTGACGCAGGAGATCGACGAAGTGGCGTGCCTCGCTCATGTTCCACGCCACCACGAACAGGATCGCCGCCAGGGCCGCGAGCGGGATGTGCGCCGCCAGCGGCGCCAGCGCGACGATCACGGCGAGCAGGAACAGCGCATGCACCACGCCGGCGAGCGGGCTGTCGCCGCCGTTGCGGATATTGGTGGCGGTGCGTGCGATCGCGCCGGTGGCGGCGAAACCGCCGAGCATCGGCGCGGCGATGTTGGCGATGCCCTGACCGACGAGTTCCTGATTCGGGTCGTGGCGCGTGCCGATCATGCCGTCGGCGACCACCGCGCACAGCAGCGACTCGATCGCCCCCAGCATGGCGATGGTGAAGGCCGGTCCCAGGAGTTCGAGCACGCGCGCGAAGCTGACCTGCGGCAGGTGCAGCTCGGGCAGCCCTGCGGGAATGCCGCCGAAGGCGCTGCCGATGGTGGCGACGCCGTCGAACTGGAAATATGCCTGCGCCAGCGTCACCGCGAGCATGGCGACGAGCGGGCTGGGAATGCGCCGCAGCACACGCGGCATCAGCACGACGATGGCGAGCGCGCCGAGCGCGAGCAGGGTGGTTGGCAGATGCAGGCCGGGCAGGGCCTCGGCCAGTGCGATCAGCTTCTCGTGGAAATGATGGCCGGAGGCGGCGGGCGCGAGGCCGAAGAAATCCTTCCACTGGCCGACGAAGATGATGACCGCGATGCCGGTGGTGAAGCCGGTGACGACCGGCGTGGGGATGAAGCGGATGATGGCGCCCAGCTTGACCAGTCCCATGGCCAGCAGGATCAGGCCGGCCATCAGCGTGGCAATCTGCAGGCCGTCGATGCCGTATTTGGCGGTGATGCCGGCGAGGATGACGATGAAGGCGCCGGTCGGCCCGCTGATCGACACGCGTGAACTGCCGAACAGGGCGGCCAGCAGGCCGGCGACGATGCCGGTGTAGATGCCCTGTTCCGGGCGCGCCCCGCTGGCGATCGCAAAGGCCATCGCCAGCGGCAGGGCGACCACGCCGACCACCAGGCCGGCGCCAAGGTTGCGCATGAGGTGACGCCGATGGAACAAGCCGGCGCGCCAGGCCTCGATTGCCGCAATCATGTCGGCGGGCCTGCCTAGAATTCGTTACGGATGCGTTTGTAGCCCTTCACCAGCTCCTTGTTGGCCTGGATCACACTTTCCGAGAAGCTGGCGACGTCGGGTGTGACGCGCTCGATGCTTTCCAGATCCCTGTCCGACTTGATGTTTGCCGTGGAAGGGATGTAGAAGCTGTGCGGTACTTCGCAGCCTTCCACCACGGAGTTGTGGCGGATCACGGAATGGCTGCCGACCACGCAATTGAACAGCACCGAGTTGAACCCGACGAACACGTCGTCGCCGACGGTGCAGGGACCGTGCACGATGGAGCGGTGCGCGATCGAGGTGCCGCGGCCGATGTTGACGCCGCCACCCGCCTTGCAGTGGATCACCACGCCGTCCTGGATGTTGGAATTCGCGCCGATGATGATGGCTTCCATCTCGCCGTTCTCGTCGACCTCGTCGGCGCGGATGACCGCGTAGGGTCCGATGAAGACGTTCTCCTCGACAATGACCTTGCCGCAGAGGATGGCGGTGGGGTCGACGAAGGCGGTGTCATGCACCACGGGCAAATGTCCGGTGGGATTTCTACGTATCATGATGGCGTCTCGGGCGGCGGCGGATGGAAAAAGAGCCGGGCGCACCCGGCTCTTTCCATGATACCACCCGACCCGGCAACCGCCGGGGGATTTACTCGGCGACGCCGACCTGGTCGGTGTGCGGCACGTGCTGTCTGCGATGTTCGTGAATACCCTTGAACAGGGCGGCGAGCACCGTCCAGGCGCCGACGATGAGCGCCAGCGCCAGCACGCCGTCGCCGACCATTTTCAGCATCTTGACCGTCGCCTCGTCCATCGGCGCGATCATGCCGAGTTGGGACAGGTAGCCGGGGATGTAGAAGAAGCGCGAGAACAGTACGGTCAGCATGATCACCGCCATGGTGAACTTGACCTGGTAGTCCTTCACGTAGGTGGTGCCGATGGCGCCGACCTGGATGCCGAACAGCGAGCCCAGCAGGATCAGCATCGCCAGGCGGATGTCGACCACGCCTTCGAGGCCGTAGAAGATCGTGCCGCCCAGGCCCATGATGAAGGCGATGACGAGTTCGGTGGCCGAGGCCATGATCGCCGGCACGCCGAGGATGTAGATCATCGCCGGTACGCCGATGAAGCCGCCGACGGCGATCGCCGAGGCGAGGAAACCCGTGGCGAAACCGATCGGCACCAGGAACAGGATCGAGACGCGGGCCTGCGCGGCCTTCGAGTAGATCATGGTGCCGGGGATGTTCACCGACTGCACCCAGCGCGCGAGC
Source organism: Thiobacillus sp. 65-29 (assembly GCA_001899775.1). Lineage (GTDB taxonomy): Bacteria > Pseudomonadota > Gammaproteobacteria > Burkholderiales > Thiobacillaceae > Thiobacillus. The sequence goes on along the minus strand of MKWN01000026.1, from coordinate 69,771 downwards.
CGGGTGATGGGGGCGGCCTGCTCGCTGCCGTCGCCGGCGTCGTCGAGCGCCTTCAGCTTGCGGTAGTCCTTCAGCACGAAACCGCCGACGATCGCCAGCGTGACGACGAACATCGCCGACACGTAGAGGTCGGTACCGACCGCGCCAAACGCATTCTTGATGTCGGTCATCACGTGCTTGCCGAACAGCACGCCGCCTTCGGCGAACAGGCCAAGGATCAGGCCGAGCTTGACGTCGACCTGGCCGTACTTGTTGCGCTTGACCGCGCCGACCAGCGCCTTGGGAAACTTGTGGCAGATGTTGGAGGCGACCGCGACGATACCGGGCGCGCCGAGCGTCATCATCGCGGGGGTGAGCACGAAGGCCCCGCCCGAGCCGATGAAGCCGGACACCATGCCGCCGACGAAGCCGACCAGGATCAGGAGGATCGCGGTCAGGGGGGTGATTTCGATGAAGTTGATGAGTTCCATGATGATCGTGATCTCGTTGAAGTCTTATTTCTTGGCCTTGAGGCCGACGACGTCCCAGAACAGGCTGGTGAAGTTGCCGTGGGTGTAGGACAGGGCGAAGGCCATGGCGATGGGGGCGAACACGTACCACCACACGCCGTTGATGAAGGTGCCGCCTTCGGCCGCGCAGAGTTCGGGTGTGGTCTTGTTGTAGAAGTCGGTGCCGACCAGGCAGGCATCGAGCGTGGTGTGCGCGAGAACCTGGAACGAACCGGCGTTGCGGAACAGTACCCAATAGAGCGCGAAAGTGATGGCGCCCCACAGGAGGGCGGGGCCGAGTTTGGATGTGTCCTTGATCATGGGAGGCTCCCTAAACGTGGATGGTTGAGAAATCAGGCTTCATGGGGCTGGCCGGGTGCATCCGACGCGGCGACCAGCGGACACTCCAGGCGTGCCCAGTGGTCGGCGCCGTTCTCGCCCGACCAGGCGCCGGGGCGTCCGACGACGACGGAGACGATGCCTTCGTGGCCGCGTGCGTAGTCGACGACCTGGCGGATCTCGAGTCCGGGCATCGGCGTCAGGCGGCAGCCGAGGCCGCCGCGCGACAGTTCGGTGAGGCGGGTGACGATGTCCACCCAGCGCGGATGACCGGGGTCGGCCAGCACTTCGAGATCGGCGTCCATGCGCCGCGCAAGCGCCGCCCCCGCTCCGAACAGGCGTTCGACGGGGGAGACGGGGCGCAGGGCCAGCAGCACGCGACGCGACATCAGGCCGGCTCGGCGAATGGCGCCACGGCGAGCGGTTCGCCGGCCGTGGCGCGGCCGGCTTGCCGTTGCGCGGCGTTGCGCGGTTCGCGGGGCGGCATGGCCCAGCCGAGGCCGGCGGCGGACTGCAGGCGCTCTTCCAGATAGGTCTGGTACGGCGTGCGCGGGGTGAGGACCGTGATTTCAAGTTTTGACATGGCGTTGACTCGCTTTTGACAGAAAGTTAACGTAAGCAAAGCACGCCGCGTGCCAGATCATAATATTGATACAAAACAATTGATTACGATATTTCCCTGGGGCGGGTCGGCATGAGGTTGTTACAATTTGCAACGGTGGGTTAGACTGCGCCGATGCATTCCCTCCAGGCCAAGATCGCCTTGGCCTACCTCTCGCTCGCAGCACTGGTCGTCGGCCTGTCGGCCGTGGCGCTGTTCGAGCTCGCGCGCATCGAGGCCAAGGTGCAGGAGGGCGGCAAGGTCACGGAACTGTTCGATGCGGCACTGGAGATGCGGCGCTTCGAGAAGAACTATTTCCTGTATGCGCAACCGTCCGACCTGGAGGAGCATGGCCGTTTCGTCGCCCGCCTGCGCGAGCTGGCCGGACGCGACGCGGCGGTGATCGACGCCGTGGCGGCACCGGGAACGGCGGCGCTGCTGGGCGATGCGTTGTCGAGCTACGCCGCGGCGATGGCCGCGTACGTGCAGGCCCCGCTCGACGAGGCCGGCGCGGCGGCGGTGCGGCGCGACGGCTATCGCATCGTCACGCTCGGCGAGCACCTCGCCCAGCGTGAGCGGCGCGCGGTCGATCTGGCGATCCGCAAGCACCGGCAGAATTTCAAGTATTTCCTCGCGGCGGTCGCGACCATCCTGGTGTTGACCGGTTTCTTCCTTGCGCGCCTCGTCACGCGCCCGCTCAAGGCCATGGAGGAGCACATGGAGGCGGTGGCGAGCGGGCAGTTGCAGCGGCTGGAACCGGACAGCCGCGACCGCGAATTCGTCTCCCTGACCGAGGCGTTCAACCACGTGCTCGAGGAACTGGAACGCCGCCAGCACACCCTGGTGCGCTCGGAAAAACTGGCCTCGCTCGGCACCCTGCTCTCGGGCGTCGCCCACGAGCTCAACAATCCGCTGTCGAACATTTCCTCGTCGGCGCAGATCCTGCGCGAGGATCCCGATATCGATGCGGCCCTGCGCAGTGAGCTGATCGGCGATATCGACGACGAAACCCTGCGCGCGCGCCACATCGTGCGCGCGCTGCTCGATTACTCGGGCGACCGGGAGTTTCGGCCCACCACGCTGGTGCTCGCCGAGCTGGTCGAGGAGACGCTGCGCTTTCTCAAGAACAAGCGCCCGACGGCGGTCGAGGTGCGGGTGGACATCCCGCCCGGCCTGACCCTTGTTGCCGATCGTCCACGCCTGCAGCAGGTGCTGCTCAACCTCATCCTCAATGCCTACGATGCCATGGGCAGTGCGGGCGTGCTGGACATTGCCGCGCGCCGCCTGAAAAGCGGCGAACGCGACGATGACTTCCCGGCCGCCCTCGATGGCTGCCGGGCAGGGGTCCCGGTCGTCGAGATCGAGATCGCCGATGATGGCCCGGGTATTCCTGCGGAGCTGCTCGAGCGTGTGTTCGATCCCTTCGTCACCACCAAGCCGGTGGGCCACGGCAGCGGCCTGGGACTGTTCGTGGCCTTTGAAATCATTGAAAAACATGGCGGCTGCATGGCCGCCGACAACCGCCCCGGCGGCGGCGCGCGTTTTCGCATCCGCCTGCCGATCGACCAGAAAGACGCGTCATGAATGCCCGCCTGTTGCTCGTCGACGACGAGCGGATCGCCCTGCGCAACCTCGAACACGTGCTCGCCAAGGAAGGCTACGAGATCGTCGCCACGCAGAGCGGACGGCACGCGCTCGACCTGATCGACTCGCGGCCGTTCGATCTCGTGCTGACCGACCTCAAGATGGACAAGGTCGACGGCATGCAGCTGCTGCAGCACGTCAAGGCGCGTCATCCCGACGTCGAGGTCATCATGATCACCGGCTACGCCACGCTGGAATCGGCGGTCGAGGCGATGAAGGTCGGCGCCTTTCATTACATTTCCAAGCCGTTCCGTCTCGACGAGGTGCGCCAGACCGTTGCCGAGGCGCTGGAAAAGGTGCGCCTGAAGCGCGAAAACCAGGCGCTGCGCGAGCAGCTGAACGCGGTCAGCGGCCGCACCCGCATCGTCACCCGCGACGGCGGCATGCAACGGCTCATGGACATGGCGCGCCAGGTCGCGGGGACCGGCGCCAACGTGCTGATCACCGGCGAATCGGGCACCGGCAAGGAACTCTTCGCCCGCTACCTGCACGAGCACGGCGGGCGCCCGGACGGGCCGTTCGTGGCGGTGAACTGCGGCGCGTTCAACGAGGAACTGCTGGCGAACGAGCTGTTCGGCCACGAAAAGGGCGCGTTCACCGGCGCCGTGGGCAAGAGCGGCCTCTTGGTGGCGGCCAGCGGCGGCACCCTGTTCCTCGACGAGGTCACCGAAATGTCGCCGGGCATGCAGGTCAAGCTGCTGCGCGTCATTCAGGAACGCGAGGTGCTGCCGGTCGGCGGCACCCGGCCGGTGAAGGTCGACGTGCGCTTCGTCGCCGCCAGCAACCGCAACATGAAGGACTGGGTGGCCGACGGCCGTTTCCGCCAGGACCTCTACTTCCGGCTCAACGTGGTCAACCTGCACATCCCGCCGCTGTCCGAGCGGCGCGACGACATCCCGCTGCTGGCGCAGTACTTCCTCGAGCGTGCGGCCGGGGTGATGGGGCGGGCCGTGCGCGCGATCTCGGACGAGGCGCTTGCCCTGCTGAAACGCTACGATTTTCCCGGTAACGTCCGCGAACTGGAGAACATCGTCGAGCGTGGCGTCGCCCTCTGCCAGGGCGACACGCTGGAGACCGCTCACCTGCCCGACGACCTGCGCGATCTTGGCATCCGCGCCTTCCGCCGCCGCGAGGGGCGCGTCGCCTCGCTGGAGGAGCAGGAACGGGAATACATCCAGTGGGTGCTGGAAGAGGCGCACGGCAACCAGACGCTCGCCGCGCAGATGCTCGGCATCGACCGTGTGTCGTTGTGGCGCAAACTCAAGCGCTTCGGCGGAGGGGGGCAGTAGAAAATCTTTGCATTACCCGGGATTTTGGATAAACTGTTGCATAATGAAACATCGCCGTTTCTTTTCTCAACGTTAGCCCGACGCCCGTTGCCATGAACCCGCTGCTTTTTCGACTGTTTCCGTTCCTTCACTGGTTCCCGCTCAACAGCATCGTGCTGCGGGGCGACCTGATCGCCGGGATCACGGGCGCGCTGGTTCTCGTTCCCAAGGCCATGGCCTATGCGCAGCTGTCCGGCCTGCCGGTCTATTTCGGCCTCTACACCGCGCTGGTCCCCGCCATCCTCGGCGCCCTGTGGGGTTCGTCGCGCCAGCTGGCGACGGGCCCGGTGGCGATCATCTCGCTGATGACCGCCGCGGCTCTGACGCCGCTGGCCATGCCTTTCAGCGAGGAATACATCGGGCTTGCGCTGCTGCTCACCCTGATGGTCGGCGTCATCCAGTTCGGCCTCGGCGCCTTCAAGCTCGGCGCCATCGTGAACTTCGTCTCGCATCCGGTGATCCTCGGCTTCATGAATGCCGCGGCGATCATCATCGCCCTGTCCCAGCTCGACCTCCTGCTCGGCATCACCAAGGGCCGCAGCGATTCCTTCCTCGTCGACATCTGGGAGATGTTCGGCAACCTGTCGCAGACCCACCTGCCGACGCTGGCGATGTCGGTGTTCGCGCTGGTGCTGATGCTGGTGCTGAAGAAGGTCAAGCTGCTGTCGAAGCCGAGCGTGTTGCTCGCGGTGGTGATCACCACGCTGGTCAGCTACGCGATCGGTTTTGCCCACAAGACTTCGGGCACCGACGCGCACATCGCCGACGCCGGGACGCGTGCGCTGGTCACCGACTATGTCGCCGCACAGGAGCGCGCCGCGACCCTGCAGGCCGACATCACGGAAAAGGGCGCGCAGCTGCGCCAGATCGAGAAGACGGGTGATGCCTTCGCGGCGACCGAACTGCGCTACCGCATCGACATGATGAAGCTCGAAGCCGGCAAGCTCGAAGCCCAGAACAAGCAGAGCCTCGCCCACCTGCGCAAGCTCAACTTCGTGCGCGCCGACGCGCCCGAAACGCAGAGCGCGATGCTGTACCTGGACGGCCAGGTGCCGGCGGGACTGGCCACCGACGGCAACCAGTGGCACATCAAGAAAATCGAGGACGGCAAGCTGAATCTCCCCGGCGGTGGCGACGTCGTCGGCAACATCCCCGCCGGCCTGCCGTCCTTCCGCCTGCCGACGCTGTCGTTCGACGCCGTGCTGCAGCTGCTGTCGGCCGCGTTCATCATCGCGCTGGTGGCATTCATGGAATGCATTTCCATGGCCAAGGCGCTCGCCGCACGCACCAAGCAGCGCCTCGACCCCAACCAGGAGCTGATCGGCCAGGGCATCGCCAACATGGGCGGCGCGTTCTTCCAGTCCTACCCGGCGACCGGCTCCTTCACGGGCTCGGCGATCAACCTGCAGGCCGGCGCCCAGACCGGCTTCGCCATGGTGTTCAACGGCCTGTTCGTCGGTCTGACGCTGCTGTTCCTCACGCCCTATCTCTACCACCTGCCCAAGGCCACCCTGGGTGTCATCATCCTGCTCGCGGTGGCGAGTCTCGTCACCCCGGCGGCGCTCAAGCACACCTGGAAGGCCAACAAGGCCGACGGCGTGGTCGCCGGCGTGACCTTTGCCGTCACGCTGCTCGCCGCACCGCACCTCGACAAGGGCATCCTCATCGGCGCGGCGCTGGCGCTGGCGCTCTATCTGTACCGCACGATGAAGCCCCGCGTCGCCCAGCTTGGCCGCTACGCCGACGGCACCCTGCGCGACGTCAAGGTCAATCCCGACCTGCCGACCAGCGAGCACGTCGTCGCGATGCGCTTCGACGGCCAGCTCTATTTCGCCAACGTGGCCTACTTCGAGGAGACGGTGCTGGAAACCATGGCCGCCCACCCAAAAGCGAAGTATCTGCTGGTGGTCGCCGACGGCATCAACCAGCTCGATGCCACCGGTGAGGAAGCCTTGCGCCAGATCTATGAGCGTCTCCACGAAAACGGCGTCACCCTGGTGTTCTCCGGCCTCAAGCGTCAGGTGCTCGACGTCATGCGTAACACCGGCCTGCTCGACGAGATCGGCGAAAGGCACGTGTTCCCGAACGAGGATTTCGCGCTCGCCGCGATCTACGAGTGGCTGGGCGATGCCGGCAAGGGCGACCTGTTCTGCCCGGTGAAGCCGGCAGACCGTCCGGCGGCGACCAGCGCGGCCGAGCCGGCGCTGGCGGTCAAGGTGTAGGCGCAGTCCTGCCGGGGTCCGCACGCCCAGCGTGAAGGCCCGGCCGGCGTGTGCCAGAATGAACGATCCTGACGTACTGACGCGGAGGTGCCCATGCCTGAGCTAAAGCCTTACCGACGGATACTTGCCCTGATCCGCTTCGACGCGACGGACGGCGTCACAGCCGAGAAGGCCCTGCTGCTGGCACGCCTGAATCGCGCCCAGCTCGATTTTCTACACCTGATCGAACCCGATGGCGCGCTCGACGGCGGCTATACCCGGGGCGGCACCGAGGTCGCCGCGCGGGCGCTCGAAGCCGCCGCGCTGCGGCGGCTGGATTTCCTCGCGGCGCATCTCGGTGCCGGGGAAGCGCGCTGTACCGCCGTGTACGGCCCGCCCCGGCAGGCCTTCCAGCGCCATGTCGCGGCCGCGCAACCCGACCTCGTCGTGGTCGGCGAGCCGTCGGACTATGTCGACGGGCCGCACGACGTGCTGGTGCTCTCGGCCCCCAGGCCGCCGCGCGGCGGGCGGCTGCGGGACCTGCTGATGGGGCTGTTCGGCACGCGTCCCCTGTTGCGGGCGCACACCCTGTTCTGGCGGGGGTAGGGATCAGGGATCAGGGGCCGGGAGCGGCCTGGGATTTCGGTCTTGACGTTTTCTTGACGGAGGATGGCCTACACTGACGGCGGTTTCACGACTTTTTGCCGCCGTCATGACCTTGCAAGGCCCCCTGCACATCCTCGTCATCGAGGACAACCCCGACCTCGCCGCCAACGTGTGCGACTTTCTCGAGGCCAAGGGTCATGTCGCCGATGTCGCGGGCGACGGCATCACCGGGCTGCACCTGGCGGTCACCCACGACTACGATGCCATCGTGCTCGACATCGTGCTGCCGGGGATGGATGGCTTCACGCTGTGCCGCAAGTATCGTGAAGAGGCGCGGCGCAGCACGCCGGTCCTCATGCTCACCGCGCGCGACGCGCTCGACGACCGCGTGGCGGGCCTCGAATGCGGCGCCGACGACTACGTGCTCAAGCCCTTCGCGCTGCGCGAACTCGAAGCGCGTCTGCAGGCGCTGGTGCGCCGCTCGAAAAGCGCGATGACCCCGTCCGTGCTGCGGGTGGGCGATCTGGAATTCGACCCGGCGCTGGTGCGCGCGCGCCGCGGCAGCCGCGTCATCGCGCTCTCGCCCACCCCGCTCAAGCTGCTGGAAACCCTGATGCGTGCCGCGCCGCGCGTGGTTCGACGCGACGAGCTGGAACGCGCGGTATGGGGCGAGGCGCCGCCCGATTCGGACGCCCTGCGTTCGCACATGCACACGCTGCGCGCGGCGGTGGACGGCGCACACGAGGCACCGCTCATCCACACCGTGCGCGGCATCGGTTACCGCATCGCCGCACCCGATGCGCTTTAGCCGCAGCCTGCGTTTTCGCGTCGCCACGGCGTTCGCCGTGACCGGCGGCATCATCAGCCTGGTCGCGGCCTTCGGCCTCTATCTCGGAGTGCGCGACGCCGGCGAGCGCCTCATCGACGAAACGCTGAAAGCGGAAATCCAGGACTATCTGGCGCGTCGCAGCCGCAATCCGGACTCGCACCCGCCGTCGACCGCCACACTGCTCGGCTATGCGCTGCCGGGGCGCGCCGGCGAAGCGCCGCCGCCCGCAGCAATCACCCGATTGCCGCAGGGCATGCACGAAATCCGCCTCGACGATGTGTTCTACCGTGTCGCCATCGCCGAGCGCGACGGCAGCCGCTATTTCCTGCTCTACAACGAAACCTATTTCCGCAAGAAGCAGGCCGGTCTCATTCTCTATCTCGCTACCTTCGTCACGCTGATGACGCTGCTGTCCGGCGCCCTGGCGCTGTGGCTCGCCGAGCGGGTGATCGAACCGGTGAAGGAACTGGCGCGGCGGGTGCGCACCGTGCGGCCGGACGCGCACCCCGAGCCGTTCACCGGGGATTTCCCGCACGACGAGGTGGGCGAGCTGGCGCACGCCTTCGAACAGGCGTTCGAGCGCCTGGCGAGCTTCATCGACCGCGAGCGCGCCTTCACCGCCGACGTCTCGCACGAATTGCGCACACCCATCGCGGTGATTCGCGGCGCGGCGGAAGTGCTGCTCGCCGACGCCACGCGCCCGCCGAAGGACCGCCAGCGCATCGAGCGCATCGAGCGCGGCGCGGCGGACATGGCCGACCTGTCCACCGCATTGCTGGCGATGGCGCGCGAGCGCGACGACGAGCGACGCGAACCGGTCGATCTCGCCGCACTCCTCGAAGAGTCGGTGGATAAACACCGGCATCTGCTGGGCACACGCCCGGTCGATGTGCGCCTGGAATTCGACGCGCACCCGCGCGTCGCCGCCGACGCCAATCTGCTCGCCATCGTCGTCGCCAACCTGCTGCGCAACAGTTTCACCTATACCGAACAGGGCCATGTGCGCGTGCACCTTGCCGCCGGCACGCTCGCCATCGAGGATACCGGCCTTGGCATCCCGCGCGAGGCGCTCGACAAGGTGTTCCAGCGTCACTACAAGGGTGCGCACAGCGAGGGCGCCGGCATCGGCTTGTCGCTGGTACGCAAGATCTGCGACCGCTACGGCTGGTCGGTCACGCTCGACAGCACCGAGGGGCAGGGTACCCGCGCAGTCCTGAAGTTCGACAAACCTTGACGTTATTCTGACGCGTGCTTGACGCGCCGATCACGCGGTTCGGGATATATAGGTCAGTGTTTCCCTGACCAGCCCGATCCGCGATGTCCCAACCTGCTTCCGTCAACCTGCCCACCTGGCTTCGCCCCTTCACTGCCTTTCTCCTGTGGTGGCCACGGGTCAATCGCGACACCCTGCGCGTCGACGCCATGGCCGGTCTCACCGGCGCGCTGGTCGCGTTGCCGCAGGGGGTGGCATTCGCCACCATCGCCGGCATGCCGCCGGAATACGGCCTCTACGCCGGCATGGTGCCGGCCATCATCGCCGCCCTGTTCGGTTCGAGCTGGCACCTCGTGTCCGGACCGACCACCGCGGCGTCGATCGTGCTCTTTTCCGTCCTTTCGCCGCACGCCGAGCCCGGCAGCGCGGAATACGTGCGCCTCGCGCTGACGCTGACCTTCATGGTCGGCGCGATCCAGATCGTCATGGGGCTCGCCAAGCTCGGCACCCTGGTGAATTTCATCTCGCACTCGGTGGTGACCGGCTTCACTGCCGGCGCGGCCATTCTCATCGCCACCAACCAGGTCAAGCATTTCACCGGTCAGGCGATCCCGCGCGGGGCGTCCTTCGCCGACACCTGGACGCATGCCTTCACGCGCATGGACGAGATCAACGTCGCGATCGTCGCCACCGGCCTGTTCACGCTGCTGCTCGGTATCGCCGTCAAGCGCTGGGCACCGAGGCTGCCCTACATGATCGTCGCCATGCTGGGTGGTGCGATCGGCGGTGCCGTGCTCGCCGCCTGGCTGGGCGTCGAGCTGCCGGCGGTTGGCGCACTGCCCGCGAGCCTGCCGCCGCTGTCCATGCCGGCCCTCGACGCGGAAAGCATCCGCGCGGTCGCCTCCGGCGTGATCGCCGTCACCCTGCTGGCGCTGACCGAAGCGGTGTCCATCGCGCGGGCGCTCGCCGCGCGTTCGGGGCAGCACGTCGACGGCAACCAGGAATTCGTCGGTCAGGGCCTGTCCAATCTTGCCGGTGCATTCTTCTCCGGTTACGTCGCCACCGGTTCGTTCAACCGCAGCGGCGTCAACTACGCCGCCGGGGCGAAGACGCCGGTGGCGGCCATGCTCGCCGGGGTATTCCTGGTGGTGCTGGTGTTGTTCGTCGCGCCCTGGGCGCAGTACCTGCCGAACGCCGCGATGGCGGGCATTCTGTTCCTGGTGGCGTGGGGCCTGATCGACTTCGAAGAAATCATCCACACCATCCGCAGCAGCCGCCAGGAAACGGCGATCATGGCCGCCACCTTCGCGGCGACGCTGTTCCTCACCCTGGAGGAAGCCATCATCATCGGCGTGCTGGCCTCGCTGGCGATCTACCTGTCGCGCACCTCCAAGCCGCAGGTGCGCGTACGCGCGCCCGACCCGCATCACCGCAAGCGCCATTTCACCGATGCGCAGGGCGTGGCGCAATGCCCGCAACTGCGTTTCGTACGCATCGACGGCTCGCTGTTCTTCGGCGCCACCTCGCACATTCGCGAAACCCTGGCCCAGCAGGATCAGGCCGCGCCCGGTCAGAAGCACGTGGCGGTGGTCGCGCACGCGATCAACTTCGTCGATCTCGCCGGCGCCCACTACCTCGCCGAGGAGGCCGACCGCCGGCGCAACGAAGGCGGCGGCCTGTATTTCATCCGGATGAAGGACACGGTGCAGGAGCAGCTTGCGGAAAGCGGCGCACTCAAACACATCGGTGGCGCCAACATCTTCGACTCCAAGACCGAGGCGATCGCGGCAATTCACAAGCGACTCGATCCGGCCGTCTGCCGCACCTGTCAGGCGCGCATCTTCCGCGAATGTCAGGGCGTCGCCGCGCCGCAGACTCCTGTTCCCGACATCCTGCTAAGGCCCCTGTCCCATGCCTGAACTGCACCCTTACCGCCGCATCCTTGCCCTGGTGCGCTTCGACGCCCGCGACAGCATCGTCGTCGAGAAGGCGCTTCTCCTTGCGCGCCTCAACCGCGCGCAACTGGATTTGCTCCATCTCATCGAGCCGGACGGTGCACTCGATGGCGGCTATTCACGCCACAGCAGCGCCGAGGCAGCGCGCACCCTGGAAGCCGCCGCGCTGCGCCGTCTGGAATTTCTCGCCGCCAGCCTGGGCGCGGGTGAAGCGTGCTGCCATACCCGCTACGGCCCGCACAGACAGGGTTTCACCCGGCACATCCGGCGACTGCCGCCCGACCTCGTCGTGACTGGCGAGGAACCGGCCGGCGTGGACGGCCCGCACGACGTACTCGTATTGTCGGCAGGCCGGCGTCACGGCGGGCGTGGATGGCACACCTGGCTGGCCGGCGTCTTCGGGCTGCTGGCGGGGCGCGGGATGCGGGTGTCGGCGGGACGCGTCCAACGATGCGTTGATTGATCCAGATCCTGGATTTTCCCGGTATCTCTCGACCGTCTCTGCACGCAACGGGATGCATGTCGGGCTGAAGCCCGACCTACGGGAGTCCGACGTGGCAAATGTTCACGTCCCCGATCCCGCGCCGGGGTCCGGATGCGGCAGGCGACCGCTCAGATCGAGCACGCTGGCAGGGGTGTCCGGCTTCAGGCGCTGATCGAGCAGGCGCAAGGCCTTGAGGAACTCACCCGGCAGGCGCCGCATGGTTTCCGCCGCCCGCGGCAGATAGTGCACCACTTCGAAGGGCACCGAATCGTCGAGCGCGGCGCGCGCCTGCGGACGGAAATGCTGCCACGCCAGTTCGACCCATGCGCGGTTCTGGCTGTCGACGAAAATGAATTCCTCGGCATCGAGCACCGCCATGTACTGCATGCTGCGGATCGGCACGAACAGGCATTTACCGGCATGAACCCGCAGCGTGTGCGCGAGATTGTAGGTCGTTGCCGGCAGCGTGCCCGGCAGGCGCGCGATGGGGTGTACGCGATAAAAACGTTCTTCCATCTTTGGTCCAGGCTCAAACCCAATACTCGATCCACTTCAGGATAGCCGGCTTGAGGCACAATAGAAGGTTGTTTCCGTCGTTACCGCTTCGCCATGACTCCGTTGTACGCCGCTTCCGACCTCATTTTCGACACCCACCTCGAGCACTTCGACCGCGACGTCATCGAGGCCTCGCGCACGCAGCCTATCCTGGTCGATTTCTGGGCCGACTGGTGCCCGCCGTGCAAGGCGCTCACCCCCGTGCTCGAACGCGTCATCGCGCACCACGCCGGGCGCATCCGCATGGCCAAGGTCGAGGTCGACGAAGGCGACAACATGAAGCTGGCCGGGCGCTACAACCTGCGCGGCTTCCCCACGGTGCTGCTGTTCGTCGACGGCGAGATCGTCGGCCGTTTCGCCAGCGCCAAGCCGGAACACTGGGTACGCGAGTTCATCGCCGAGCATACGCATATTGAACCTAAAAACCGCAGTTGACCGCTCCATTCCCTTGCGAACATCGCATGAACGCTGAACCTTCAGGCTTCATTCACCTTCACCTGTTGGGTGAGACCGCTACGCACCCGCTGGCACGCCGGCTCACGCACCTGCCTTTGTCGCGCCTCCTTGCAGACCCCGGTCTGCGGCGTCGTTGCTTCGCGGCAGGCACGCGATCCGACGCACCATCGGGCGCGTCCAACTGCGGTTTTTAGGTTGACTAAACCGGTGTGGGTGCTCGACACCAACGTCGTCCTCGACCTGCTGCATTTTGCCGATCCGCGGGCACTGCCGATCCGGCACGCCCTGGAGACGGGACGCATCGAGTGCCGCGCGAGTGCGGCGACGCTGGAGGAGTTGCAGCGCGTGCTCGGCTATCCGGAATTCGGCCTCACGCTGCCGTCGCAGCAGGCGCTGCTGGCGCGCTACCGCGCGCTGGCGCCGTGTATCGAAGCGCCGCCGGTCGTGGACCTGCCGCACTGCCGCGACGCCGACGACCAGAAATTCCTCGACCTCGCGGTCCACGCGGGTGCGCGCGTGCTGGTGAGCAAGGATCGCGCCCTGCTGAAACTCGCGGGGCGTGGCCGCCTGCCCTTTCGCATCCTGTCCCCGCAACACGCGGCCGAACGCGCCCGCGCCGCGCAACGTCCCGACGCATGACCGGTGCATCCGCTCAGATTCTGGCGGGCGGACGCCCGAACAGCGTCAGCCGCGCCGCTTCGCTGATCGCCCGTACGGCGGGGTGGCGCAGACGGCGCTCCACCGAGATGGCGAAGAAGCGCTCGCGCACCTCCTGCGTCTCGCCCAACAGCACCAGACCGGGCGGCAGGGCCGCCGCCACCTCGTGCGTCATCGGCACCGGGAACACCCCGGCGCCCGCGGCGCCAAAGGCATGCATCAGGGCGCTGTCGTCGAACTCGCCGACCACCGTTGGCGTCACGCCCTGGCGTTCCAGCCAGCGCAGCAAGGGTGCGCGCAGTGCGCTCTCCTCGCCCGGCAGCAACAGCGGCGCCGCGTCGAGGCAGCGTGGAAAGCCCCCCGGCCACTGCTCGGCAAGCGTCGGTACGGCGAAAAAGCCGATTCCGCACTCGCCGAGCAGGTGGCTGTAGCCGCGCACGTCCGTGTTGGGCGGCAGCGGGCGGTCGGCCAGCACCATGTCGAGACGGTGGATCGCCAGATCGGCGACCAGACGCTCCAGGCGGTTTTCCCGGCACACCAGGCGGACCGGCTCGTCGAGCGTGAGCCCGGGTGCGATCAACTGATGGGCGATGCTCTTGGGCACGGCGTCGGCGACGCCCACGCGAAACGGTGCGCGCAGCGTGCCGGCACGGTTGGCGAGCGCATCCTCGAGCTCGGCGCCGACCTGGAATATCTCGTCGGCGTAGGCGAGCGCCATGCGCCCGGCGTCGGTCAGCTCCAGCCGCCGCCCGCTGCGGCGAAACAGCGGTGTGCCCAGACGCGCCTCGAGCGCGCCGATCTGCCCGGACAGTGTCTGCGGCGTCAAGTGCAGCTTTTCCGCGGCGCGGTTGACGGCGCCGGTTTTCGCGACGGTACGGAAATAGAGCAGATGCTTGAAGTTGAGCATGGCGGCATAAATATTCGAAAAACTCGAATCATATTTGCATAAAATTCGAATTTTGTCGGGATAGATTCGGGCGTATCCTGTGTCTATCGCGACGTCGTTCGTCCAAGGAGTCCCTGTCTCATGAAACGTATCGTTCTGTTCCTCGCCACCAACCTGGCCATCGTGCTGGTGCTCTCGATCACCATGCGCCTGCTCGGCGTCGAGCCCTACCTGACCGCCAACGGCCTCAATTTCGGCTCGCTGCTGGTTTTCGCCGCGGTGATGGGCTTCGGCGGCTCGCTCATCTCGCTGGCAATCTCGAAGTGGATGGCCAAGAAGTCGATGGGCGTGCAGGTGATCGAAACGCCGTCGAGTTCGACCGAGGTGTGGCTGGTCGACACCGTGCGCAAATACGCCAAGGAAGCCGGTATCGGCATGCCCGAGGTCGGCATCTTCCCCTCGCCCGAGGTCAACGCCTTTGCCACCGGCGCGAACCGCAACAACGCCCTCGTCGCGGTGTCGGCGGGGCTGCTGCACAGCATGACGCGCGAGGAGGCGGAGGCGGTGATCGGCCACGAGATCGCCCACGTCGCCAACGGCGACATGGTGACCCTGGCGCTGATCCAGGGTGTGGTCAACACCTTCGTCATGTTCCTGTCGCGCGTCATCGGCCACACCGTCGACCGTGTGGTGTTCAAGAACGAGGAGGGACAGGGCCCCGCCTTTTTCGTCACCATGATCGTCGCCGAACTGGTGCTCGGCATCCTCGCCTCGATCATCGTCATGTGGTTCTCGCGCCAGCGTGAATTCCGTGCCGATCGCGGCGGCGCAAGCCTTGCCGGCCGCGGCGCGATGATCGCCGCGCTGGAACGCCTGGCGAGCGTGCACGGGCAGCCGCTGCCGGACAAGATGGCGGCCTTCGGCATCAATGGCGGCACGCCGCAGGGCTGGAAGCGCCTGTTCATGACGCACCCGCCGCTGGCCGAGCGTATCGCCGCGCTGCGCGCGATCAAGGGCTGAAAACACGGGGGGCGCAGGACGCCCCCCATTTCGATTCGGAGACACTATGCAACACCTGGAACGTATCCTCGAACGTTTCATGTTCGCCAGCCGCTGGCTGCTGGCGCCGTTCTATGTCGGGCTGGTGCTGGCGATCGGCCTGCTTCTGGTCAAGTTCGCAAAAGAGTTCTATGCGCTCTTCCAGGTGCTGGCGAGCGGGGACAGCGGCAACCTGATGGTGGGCGTGCTCACGCTGGTGGACGTGGTGCTGGTGGCGAATCTCCTGCTCATCATCGTCTTCGCCGGCTACGAGAACTTCGTCTCGAAAATCAACACGCGCGGCAGCGAGGACCGGCCGGAGTGGATGGGACACGTCGGTTTCTCGGATCTGAAGATCAAACTCATCGGCTCCATCGTCGCGATTTCGGGGATCGAGCTGCTGAAAGCCTTCGTCAATGTCGACGCCTACACCAACGAACAGCTTGCGTGGAAGGTCGGACTGCATTTGACCTTCGTGGTTTCGGGCGTGTTGTTCGCGGTCATGGACCGGCTCTCGTCGAAGAACCATTGACGAGCCTGTTTTTATCCAGCCACCGCTGACGCGGAAAAACAAAAATGAACGAGCCCCTCACTGTCGGCGAACCCTGGATGTGGGCGGTGTTCACCGGCTTCGTGCTGGTAATGCTTGCCGTCGACCTGTTCCTCGCCGGCGGCAACAAGGCGCACAAGGTCGGTTTCCGGGAAGCGGCGGCGTGGTCCGCCGTGTGGTTCACGCTGGCCATGCTGTTCAACTTCGGGCTATGGTGGTACCTGAAGGGGAATTACGGCAGCGCGGTCGCCGACGACAAGGCGATGGAGTTCCTCACCGGCTATCTCATCGAGAAGTCGCTCGCGGTCGACAACATCTTCGTCTTCCTGATGATCTTCGGCTTTTTCGCCGTGCCGGCGGAGTATCAGCGTCGCGTGCTGATCTACGGCGTGCTCGGCGCGATCGTCATGCGCGCGATCATGATCCTCGCCGGCGCCTGGCTGGTGCGGGAATTCCACTGGGTGCTCTATCTCTTCGGTGCCTTCCTCGTCGTCACCGGTGTGAAGATGCTGATGTTCGCCGAAGTCGAGCCGGACCTGAACAAGAACCGCCTGCTCGGCTGGATCAAGGGCCACATGCGCCTCACTCCGGACTACCGGGGCGAGAAATTCTGGGTGCTCGAGAACGGCGTGCGCGTGTTCACGCCACTGTTCCTGGTGCTGGTGATGATCGAGCTGTCCGACCTGATTTTCGCGGTCGACTCGATTCCGGCGATTTTCGCCATCACCACCGATCCCTTCATCGTGTTCACCTCGAACATCTTCGCCATCCTCGGGCTGCGCGCGATGTATTTCCTGCTCGCTGGCGTGGCCGACCGTTTCCATCTGCTCAAATACGGGCTGGCCATGGTGCTGGTGTTCGTCGGCGTGAAGATGCTCATCGTCGATTTCTACAAGATACCCATCGGTCTTTCGCTCGGCATCGTTGGCCTCATCATCGCCAGCTTCATGTTCGCGAGTCTGTGGGTGACGCGCGCGCGGCGAGCGTGATCCCGTCGCCGCTACGCGCATGGGGGATAATGGCGCTTTGTCGCCGACCCGCCCGTCATGGATCTGACCCCCGCCCTCCTGCAATCGGCCATTCAGGCGCTCGATCGCGTGCTGGACTTCGAGCGTCCGGCCGACGCGGTGCTGTCGGCTTTTTTCCGCGAGCACGGCAAACTCGGCGCGCGTGATCGCAGTTTCATCGCCGAGGCGGTGTTCGGCGTGCTGCGACGCTACCGTTATCTGTCGGCGCTGGTGCCGGCGGCCAATGCGCGCACGCTCGTCGTCGCCTGGCTGATCAAGGTGCGCGGCATGAGCGGCGCGGCGCTGGAAAAATTCGCCCGCCCCGAGCTGATCCAGCATATTCGCGAAGCCGCGACCGACAACCTGCCGCTCGGCGTGGCGGCCGAGCTGCCCGACTGGGTGGTGGAAAAACTCCAGGCGACGATGAGCGATGCCGACATCCTCGCGCTCGGGCGCGCGCTGCAGCAGCCGGCGCCGCTCGACCTCAGGGTGAACGTCTTCAGGACGGACCGCGAGCGCGTTTTGACACACCTGGCGGCCGATGGCATCGCGGGGGAAGCGACGCCCTGGTCGCCATGGGGTATCCGCCTCACGGGCCATCCGGCGATCAACCGCCACCCGCTGTTTCTCGACGGCAGCATCGAGGTGCAGGACGAGGGCAGCCAGCTGCTCGCGCTGCTCGTCGGCGCACGGCGTGGTGAAATGGTGTGCGACTTCTGCGCCGGCGCGGGCGGGAAGACGCTTGCCCTCGGCGCGACGATGGCTTCGACCGGGCGTCTGTATGCTTTCGATGTGGCCGAGAAGCGGCTGGCGAACCTGAAGCCGCGGCTCGCACGTTCCGGGTTGTCGAACGTGATGCCGCAGCGCATCGCCGCGGAAACCGACACACGGGTGAAACGCCTCGCCGGCAAGCTCGACCGCGTGCTGGTCGACGCGCCGTGCTCGGGGCTGGGCACGCTGCGCCGCAACCCGGACCTGAAATTCCGCCAGACCCCGGAGGGCGTGGCCGAGCTGAGCCGCAAGCAGGCGGCCATCCTGCGCGCCGCGGCGAAACTCGTGAAACCGGGCGGGCGGCTGGTGTACGCCACGTGCAGCCTGCTGACCGAGGAAAACGAGGCCATCGTCGAAGGTTTCCTCGCCGCAGGCGGCTTCGATCTGTCGCCTGCGAATGCCCTGCTCGCGCAACAGGGCATTGCCCTCGACACCGGCGAATTCCTGCGCCTGTCGCCGGTCGCGCACGGCACCGACGGTTTCTTCGCCGCCGTGCTGGTACGTCGCGACGCTTGACCCATGCGGGCGTTGCAGTTATCAATGCGACGTTTGCCCACACCCCGCCCGCGATGACCGCCCAACCGCTCCATCCCGACCGACTCGTCACGCTGACCGGCCTGTTCGAGGCCCGCGTGGCCGCGACGCCCGAGCAGGTCGCCTACCGGCAGTTCGACGAGGCAGCGGGTGCGTGGGTGACTTTCACCTGGGCCGAGGTCGCCGCGCAGGTGGCGCGCTGGCAGGCGGCGCTGGTGAAGGAAGGCCTGGCGCCCGGCGACCGCGTCGCGGTGATGCTGAGAAACTGCGTCGAATGGGTGATCTTCGACCAGGCCGCACTCGGCCTGGGGCTCGTCACCGTGCCGCTGTACCTGGACGACCGTCCGGAGAACGCCGCCTACGTGCTCGACCATTCCGACGCGCAACTGCTGCTGGTCGAAGGCCGCTTCCAGTTGAAGAAACTCGCGGAAATCGCCGGCTCGGTGAAAGCGCTGCGCCGCATCGTCAGCCTGGTGGCGCCGGAAAGCGGTCTGGCCGACTGGAGCTCGCGCTTCGTCGTCGCCGCCGACTGGCTCGATGCCGCCGCCGGCACCCCGCTGCCGCAACGTCACCTGAGCGCCGACCTGCTGGTCAGCCTGGTCTACACCTCCGGCACCACCGGGCGTCCCAAGGGCGTGATGCTGACGCACGACAACATGTTGTGGAATGCTTTCTACGCCTCGCAATGCGCCGACTTCGGCGCGCACGAGCGCTTTCTTTCCTTCCTGCCGCTGTCGCACACGCTGGAGCGCACCGCAGGCTACTATCTGCCGATGCTGATCGGTGCCGAAGTCGCCTATGCGCGCTCGATCGCCCAGCTCGCCCAGGACTTGCAGGACATCCGCCCGACCGTGCTGGTGTCGGTGCCGCGTATCTACGAGCGCGTGTATGCGCGCATCCAGGACAGTCTGGCAAAGAAGGGCGCAGTGGCGCGCGCCTTGTTCCGTCTCGCCGTGTGGGTCGGCTGGCGCCGCTTCCAGCACGGCCAGGGGCGCGCGGGGTGGACGCCGGAGCAGTTGCTGTGGCCGCTACTCGACAAGCTGGTCGCGGGCAACGTCACCGAAAAGCTCGGCGGGCGCCTGAAGCTCGCCATCTCCGGCGGTGCTGCGCTGTGTCCCGAGATCGCCCGCGTGTTCATCGGCCTGGGCGTGCCGATTTTCCAGGGCTACGGCCTCACCGAATCAAGCCCCGTGGTGACGGTGAACCGCCCCGATTCCAACGTGCCGTCGAGCATCGGCCAGGCCCTGCCCGGCATCGAGGTGAAGATCGGCGATAACGACGAGCTGCTTACCCGCAGCCGTTGCCTCATGCGCGGCTACTGGAAGAACGAGGAAGCCACCCGTGCCGTGATCGATGCCGAAGGCTGGCTGCACACCGGCGACCAGGCGCGCGTCGACGCCGAGGGCCACTACACCATCATCGGCCGCATCAAGGACATCATCGTGCTCAACAACGGCGAGAAGGTGCCGCCCATCGACATGGAATCCGCCATCCTCCTCGACCCGCTGTTCGAGCAGGTGATGGTGGTCGGCGAGGGCAAGCCCTATCTCGCCGCAGTCACCGTGCTGAACGCGGAGCACTGGGAAACCTTCGCCGCCAGTCACCACGTCGACCCGACGCAGCCCGCTTCGCTGAAGGATCCCAGGGTGACGAAGGCGCTGATGCACCGCATCGCCCACCACCTGAAACACTTTCCCGGCTACGCCCAGGTGCGCCGCCTGCATCCCGAACTCACGCCGTGGACCGTCGACGACGGCCTGCTCACCCCCACCCTCAAGGTCAGGCGCAACCAGGTGCAGGACCGCTACCGCGGCGCGATCGAGGCGATGTACGCCGACTTCGCGCGCTCATGATTTCAATCACCATTCAGGGAGAACAATCCATGCATTTTCGCCTCACTCGCCTCGCCGCCGGCCTCGTGCTGGCGGGTACGGCTTCGCTCACCCATGCGGCGGGGTTTGCACTCATCGAACAGAACGCCAGCGGCCTGGGCAACGCCTATGCGGGCGCCGCGGCCGTGGCACAGGATGCGAGTACCCTCTTCTTCAACCCGGCCGGTATGACGCGCTTGCCGGACCGACAGGTGGTGGTGGCGGGTCATCTGATCAAGCCGAAGGCAGAGTTTTCCGGAAGTTCGAATATTGGCGGCGGCAATGGCGGCGATGCGGGCGGCCTTGCTGCGGTGCCGAACGCTTACTATGCCTTCCGCCTGACGCCCGACGTGCATCTGGGCGTCGGCGTGAACGCGCCGTTCGGTCTTGCCACCGAGTATGACAAGACCTGGGCGGGCCGCACACAGGCGATCAAGTCGGAACTGAAGACTGTCAACATCAACCCGTCGATTGCCTGGAAGGCAAGCGACGCGGTCTCGCTGGGCGCCGGCGTGAGCATCCAGTATGCCGAGGCGACGCTGACCAACCTGGCCGGTGCGCCGGGGCTCGCCACGGTGAAAGGCGACGACTACGGCTGGGGCTTCAATCTGGGCGCCTTGTGGCAGGTGGACGCGGCGACCCGCATCGGCCTTGCCTACCGATCCGAGGTGGACTACACCCTGGAAGGCACCCTCACCCTGTCGGCATTTCCCGCCGGCAACGGACCCGTAACGGCGGATACCACACTGCCGGATTCGGCGTCGCTGTCACTGTTTCACACGTTGAACGACCGCTGGGATCTGCTGGCGGACCTCACCTGGACCGGCTGGAGCGATTTCGACGAACTGCGCATCGTACGGACCAACGGTGTCCTCGCATCGCTTACCGAGGAGCGCTGGAAGGATACCTGGCGCTTCTCCCTGGGTGCCAATTACCGCTGGAACGATACGCTGACCTTGCGTGGCGGCATCGCATTCGACGAAACCCCGGTGCCGGATGCCTACCGCACCGCGCGCATTCCCGACGAGGACCGCACCTGGCTGTCTCTCGGTGTGCAATACCGGGTGTCGCCGAAGGCCCTGCTTGACGTCGGCTATGCGCACCTCTTCGTCAAGGATGCACGCATCAACAAAACCGAAAGTGGTGTCCTCCTTGCGGGTCGTTACGACGCGTCGGTCGACATTCTTTCCGCGCAACTCACGCTGAACTTCTGAACTTGGCGAACCCCGTTCCCTTCGACAACCTCCTGACGCGTCTCGTCGCCGACAGCCAGGACGTCGTCCTGATGTGGCAGACGGGCGTGCTGCTTATGGCGGCGCTCGCCGCGTGGGGGGCGATGCGCTTCATCACGCCGTATCTCGAACGCCCGGATCCCCTGTGGTCGGCCGGGCGCGCCGGGATCCGCCGCGTCGGCTTCCCGCTCGTCATGCTGCTGGGCGTGCTGATCGGGCGGGCGATTGTCGAGAACTGGCTCGTCAACACCCATTTGCTCAATCTTGCCGTGCCGCTGCTGCTCTCGCTTGCCGGGGTGCGGCTGGTGGTGTACGCGCTGCGCTACGTGTTCGAGCCGCACGCCTCGCTCAGGGCCTGGGAACGCAGCGCGGCGTGGCTGATCTGGGGCGCGTTCGCATTGCACGTCACCGCGCTGCTGCCGCGCATCCAGGCGGCGATGGAGGCGTTGTCGTTCCAGTCGGGCAGTCATCGCTTCTCGCTGTGGCTGCTGTTCCAGGCGGCCGCGGTGATCGTGACGGCGGTGATCGCCGCGCTGATTCTCGCGCGCCTGGTCGAACGCCGGCTGATGGGCGTCACGCAGATGAACCTCTCGCTGCGCATGGCGCTGTCCAAGGCGGTGCGCACGGTGCTGCTCATCGTTGCGGTGCTGGTGGCCTTGCCGGCCGTCGGCATCGATCTCACCGTGCTGTCGGTGTTCGGCGGCGCGCTCGGCGTGGGCATCGGCTTCGGCCTGCAGAAGGTGGCGAGCAACTACATTTCCGGTTTCATCATCCTGCTCGACCGCTCGGTGCGCATCGGTGACCTCGTCACCATCGACAACAAGTACGGCGAGGTGAGCCAGATCAATACGCGCTATACCCTCCTGCGCTCGCCCGACGGCACCGAGAGCATCATACCGAACGAGATGCTGATCGCGCAGGCGGTGATCAACCATTCGCTCACCCAGCCGCACGTGCGCATCGCGATGGCGGTGCAGGTGGCCTACGATACCGACCTCGAACGCGCCGAGGCGTTGATGCTCGAAGCCGCCCGCAGCCAGGCGCGCGTCATTGTCGACGAGCCGGATCGTCTGCCGCGCGTGTACCTCAAGGATTTCGCCGACAACGGCATCGTGCTCGAACTGGGGGTGTGGATACGCGACCCCGGCGCGGGCCAGGGCAGCCTGCGTTCCGATATCAACTGGGCGATCTGGCGCCGTTTCAAGGCTGCCGGCATCGACATTCCCTTCCCGCAGCGGGTGGTGCACATGGCCGCGCCCCCCGCGGGCTGAGCCTTTCGCAGGCAACAAAAAACCCGCCGGGACGGGCGGGTTCCTCGCTGGGCATGTCTCGACGACACGCCGGAAACAGCGGCTTATTTCAGCTTGGTTTCCTTGTACATCACATGCTTGCGCGCCTTGGGATCGAACTTGCTGATCTCCATTTTCTCGGGCATGGTCTTCTTGTTCTTGGTGGTGGTGTAGAAATGGCCGGTGCCCGCAGTGGACTCCAGCTTGATCTTTTCGCGTCCGCCTTTAGCCATGGTTCAGTCCCCCTCAGACCGCTTCGCCGCGCGCGCGCAGGTCGGCCAGCACGGAATCGATGCCATTCTTGTCGATGGTACGCAGCGCCGCATTGGACAGGCGCAGGCGCACCCAGCGGTTCTCGCTTTCGACCCAGAACCGGCGGTATTGCAGGTTCGGCAGGAAACGGCGCTTGGTTTTGTTGTTGGCGTGGGAAACGTTGTTCCCGACCATGGGCTTCTTGCCCGTGACGACGCATACGCGAGCCATGATGCTGCTCCAGAATTGTTGGGGTAACCGGAAAACCGAGATTTATACCATAGCCTTGGCGGGCGAGGCAAGCCCTGCCCTGCCCGAGGGTCAAAGGTGCCCCGCCTCGCGGAAGGACAGCGCCGACGGTCCGGCGACGATGAAATGGTCGAGCACGCGCACGTCGACCAGCGCCAGCGCGTCCACGAGGTGGCGGGTGAGCTGGCGGTCCGCGGCGCTGGGCTCGGCCACTCCGCTCGGATGATTGTGCGCGAGAATCAGCGCGGCGGCGTTGTGGGCGAGCGCGCGGCGCACGATCTCGCGCGGGTAGACGCTGGTCTGGGTGAGCGTGCCGCGGAACAGTTCCTCGATTTCGATGACGCGGTGCTGCGCGTCGAGGAAGACGCAGCAGAATACCTCGTAGTCGCGGTTGCGCAGAGTGAGCCGCAGGTAGTCGCGCACCGCGTCGGGCGAGGCGAGGGCGTCGCCCGCGCGTGCCGACTCGCCCAGGGTGCGCCGCGCCATTTCCAGCACTGCCGCAAGCAGGGCGTACTTGGCCTCGCCGACACCGGGTGCGGCGCAGGCCGCCTTGCGGTCCGCGCGACACAGTCCGCCCAGGCCGCCGAAGCGCTCGATCAGTTCGCGTCCGAGATCGACCGCGCTCTTGCCCGGCAGCCCGGTACGCAGGAACACCGCGACCAGTTCGGCGTCGGTAAGCACGGCCGCGCCGTGGCGCAGGAGTTTTTCCCGGGGACGCGCGTCCTCGGGCCAGTCACAAATCGCCATCGTCGGTCTCTCCTCCCTCGATTTAGAACGGCGCGCAGCGCGCGTGCCTTGTTAGAATGGGGATTTTCCCGGAAACCGGGCAGGGAATCGAGCGCGTGTCGCTGACCGACAAAAACATTCTCCTTGGCGTGACTGGCGGGATCGCCGCCTACAAGGCGGCCGAGCTTGCTCGCCTGCTGGTCAAGGCGGGCGCGCGGGTGCAGGTGGCGATGAGCGAGGCGGCGACGCGCTTCGTCGGCCCGCTCACCTTCCAGGCGCTGTCCGGGAAACCCGTGCTCACCGGCCTGTGGCAGGGCGAGGGTGCGGGCATGGACCATATCCATGCCTCGCGCGGCACCGATCTCGTGCTGGTGGCGCCCGCTTCCGCCGATTTCCTGGCGAAGCTCGCGCAGGGGCGCGCCGACGATCTCCTCAGCGCGCTGTGCCTGGCGCGCGCCTGTCCGCTGGCCGTGGCGCCGGCGATGAACCGTGAAATGTGGGCGGCGGCGGCGACACAACGCAACCTCGTGCAACTGCGTGCCGACGGCGTGCACGTCCTGGGACCGGCGGCGGGCGAACAGGCGTGCGGCGAAACCGGTCCCGGGCGCATGCTGGAGCCGGCCGAACTGATGGCGGCGCTGCCGGGGTTGCTGGGCGCGGGGCTCCTTGCCGGCGCGCGCGTGGTGGTGACCGCGGGGCCGACCTACGAGCCGGTCGATCCGGTGCGCGGCCTGACCAATCTCAGCTCCGGCAGGATGGGCTACGCGGTGGCGCAGGCGGCGGCCGAGGCGGGTGCGACGGTGTGTCTGGTGAGCGGGCCGACCTGCCTTGCGACGCCGCCGGGCGTGCGCCGCGTCGACGTGCGCACGGCGCACCAGATGCACGCGGCGGTGTTGGCCGAACTGCCGTGCGACGTGTTCATCGCGGTGGCGGCAGTGGCGGATTACCGGTCGGACAGCGCGGCGCCGCAGAAAATCAAGAAGGACACGGGCGGCCTCGACCTGCATCTGGTCCCCAATCCGGATATTCTCGCCGAGGTCGCGGCACGCCCTGATGCGCCTTTCTGCGTGGGTTTCGCCGCCGAGACCGAACGCCTGGCCGAATATGCCGAAGCCAAGCGCCTGAAGAAGAAGCTGCCGCTCCTGGTCGGCAACCTGGCGCAGGACACGCTCGGACAGGACAGCGCCGAGCTGGTGCTGTTCGACGACAACGGCGCTCACCCGCTGCCGCGCGCCGCCAAGCTCGCACAGGCACGATCCTTGATTGCCCACTTGGCGCTTCTACGTACCTGACGGGATTTCGACAAAATGAAGATGGATGTGAAGATACTCGATGCCCGCCTGCGCGAGCAGTTGCCGCATTACGCGACGCCGGGCGCGGCGGGGCTCGACCTGCGCGCCTGCATCGACGCGCCGCTGGTGCTCGCGCCGGGCGAAACACGGCTGATTCCCACGGGCCTTGCGATCCATCTCGCTGACCCCGGCTACGCGGCGCTGATCCTGCCGCGCTCGGGACTCGGCCACAAGCACGGCATCGTGCTGGGCAATCTGGTGGGGCTCATCGATTCGGACTACCAGGGCCAGCTCATGGTGTCGGCATGGAACCGCGGCAGCGAATCCTTCGAACTGGCGCCCCTGGAGCGCCTGGCGCAGCTTGTCATCGTGCCGGTGGTGCAGGCGGAATTCAACGTGGTGGAGGCGTTCGAGGGCAGCCAGCGGGGCGAAGGCGGCTTCGGCAGCACCGGCCGCGGGTAGTGTCGGAATTCTTTACACTCGCGCGCGGCCAGCGCTGAAAAGCAGCCAGTGCGGTGGAAGGTATGGAACTTGCTGGTACTGAACCGGGTTGACAGGCACCGGTTGCGGCGCCTGTTGCGGAGATACAACAATTACGAGGATTGGAGCCGGCTGGCGCATCGCTCATGCACCACACGTCCATATTGCGGTTCGGTTTGCTGCTCGTCGCCACGCTGGTCGTGCTGGCGGGCATCGTCACGGCCGTATTCTACCTGTCGCAGCCCCAGGCGCAACCGGCGGCGGAAGAACTCGACAAGCCGGTGATGGCCACCCAGATCGAATTCCTCGCCGATGCCATGCAGCGCAGCGCGGCGCGTATCGCCGCGCACCCGCAGACGCTGGCGTGCTTCGAGCATCGCGCTGCGGACGTGTGCCAGGCGCAGGCGGCGAACCTCTACGCGCTGAACCAGGACGCGACCGTGCTGTTCGTCACCGACGGACAGAACCAGCTATTGCCCGGCTTCCTGCCGGGCGAGACGCGCCGTCTCATCTCCGGTGCCGGTGCGGCCGGTGCGGGCGCGGCGGCGGCGGCGAGCTTCAGCCTGTCGCTGTCGCACCCGGTGAAGGACGCCGCGGGGCGGCGCCTGGGCTTCGTCATCGTCGAGCAGAGCGTGCCGCAATTGCAGGTGCTGTTCGACACCCTGCCGCTGCCGGATGCCGCCGCCTACGCGGAACTGCAGCAAAGCCAGGGGGACGGTGCGGTGACCGTGCTGATGCGGCGCGGCAACCAGGCGATCAAGCAGCGCAGCGAGCCCAACTGGATCGCGCTCGCGGGCACGCCGTGGACCATCGCCGTATGGCGCCACGAGAAGCCGGTGATCGAAAGCGTCGCCCCCTATGTGCTGGGCTGGCTGGTGGCGAGCCTCACGATCGCGATTCTGGTGTTGGGCGTGCTGCTGACGGTGCGCAATCGCGTCACCGACAACCTGCGCACCCTGGTCAAGCTGACCAACGATGTGCGGCAGCAGCGCCTGCGCAGCGATTACCCGGTGAGCCTCGCGGAGTTCAAGCCGCCGCTCGACACGATGCTGAAACTCGGCAAGGTGATGCTGGGACGGCAGAAGGAAGCGAGCTCGCAGGCGCGTCTCGATCACCTGTCGCAGGTCAACAACCGGCGCGCCTTCGACGAGAAGCAGAAGGAACTGTTCGCCACGTTGAAGGACGGCTGGACCCACAGCCTGCTGATCCTCGATATCGACAATTTCAAGCAGGTCAACGACACCTTCGGCCACGAGGCGGGCGACCAGCTCATCATCAAGTTCGGCAACGCGCTGAAGAACAGCCTGAGGAACAGCGATTTCATCGCCCGTCTGGGCGGTGACGAATTCTGCGTGCTGTTTCCCTACACGCCGCTCGACCGCGCGCGGGAGCTCGCCGACCGCCTGCGCGCCAATCTGCCGGAGAGCGTCGAGCTGATTCCGGGGGTGACGCAGAAGCTGTCGTGGAGCGGCGGCATGTCCGAATACAGCCGCGACGACCGCGAGGAGAACGAGGCGCTGGCGCGCGCCGACGCGGCGCTCCTGGAAGCCAAGCGCGGCGGGCGCAACGCCACCCGCGTCAGGGCCGCCTGAGCGTGACGACGCCGAGTCCGGCGGCAAGGACTCCCCACAGCACCAGCACCGGCACGTTGCCCCAGCGTACGTAGGGCGTGCTGCCGGCGTAACCCTGGATCTCGCCCCTGAGGCTGCCCGGGGTGAACAGGGGTAGGTGCGCGAGCATGCGGCCTTGCGCGTCGATGATCGCGGTGACCCCGGTATTGGTCGCGCGCAGCATCATGCGGCCGGTTTCCAGCGCGCGCATCTGCGACATCTGCGCGTGCTGCCACGGTGCGAGCGAATCGCCGAACCACGCAAGATTGCTGACGTTGACGAGCACACTCGCTTCCGGCAGCTGACGGATGATTTCCTCGCCGAACGCGTCCTCGTAGCAGATGTTGGCCGCCACGCGCTGGCCGCCGACGGCGAGCGGGCGCTGGTCGATGGTGCCGCGCGCGAAGTCCGACAGCGGAATGTGCAATACGTCGAGCACCCAGCCCCATAACGCCCTTTGCGGGAGATATTCGCCGAACGGCACCAGGTGCACCTTGTGATAGCGCTGGCTGGGTGCCACGCCAAGACTGATCACGCTGTTGTAGTACGCGCCGTCGAGCGAACCCGTGGGCATGCCGGTGACCAGATCGCCGCCATGATGGCGACCCAGCTCGATGAGCAGGGTGCGGTCGGCACGTGGCAGATCGGCCTCGAACAGCGGCAGTGCGGTCTCGGGCATGACCACCAGGCGCGCGGGCGAGGCGGCCGCCATGCGGTAATACGCGTCGAGCGTGGCACGGATGTTTTCCGGGCGCCATTTCATGTCCTGCGGCACGTTGCCCTGCAGCAGCGCCACCGAGGTCGGCGCGCCGTCCGGCACGGTCCAGGCGATGCCGCGCAGCGCCTGGCCGGCGACGCCAGTGGCGGCGATGCCGACCGTCGCCCATGCCAGCACCGTGCGTCCACGCACCGTGAAGGCCCACGCGGCAAGGGCCGCGGCGAACGCAAGCAGGCTGGAGACACCGTACACGCCGAAGATGGGCGCATAGCCGGCAAGGGGACCGGCGGGTACCTGGGAATAACCGATCACCAGCCAGGGAAAGCCGGTGAAGAGCCAGCCGCGCACCCACTCGCTCGCGCTCCACGCCAGCGGCAACAGGACCAGCGCGCGCAGCGCGAACGGCAGCGGCCAGCGTGCCTGCAGCGCACCCACCGCAGCGGGGAACAGGGCGAGGAAGGCGCACAACAGCAGTGTCGCCAGCGCCGCCAGCCACGCCATCATGTCACCGTAGACCGACAGGCTCACATACACCCAGCTTACGCCGGTGAGAAAGAAACCCAGGCCCCAGGCGAAGCCGACGAGAAAGCCGGCGCGCGTGGAGGCGGTGCGCAGAAGCAGCGCGAAG
Organism: Thiobacillus sp. 65-29; assembly: GCA_001899775.1. GTDB lineage: Bacteria > Pseudomonadota > Gammaproteobacteria > Burkholderiales > Thiobacillaceae > Thiobacillus. The sequence continues at coordinate 41,282 of MKWN01000026.1, read as the reverse complement.
AGCAGGGCGAGGCTCGCCCCGGCAAGCGGCCAGACACCCAGGGGGGCGAAGCCCGCGACCCCCAGCGCACCGGCGGCAAGACTCGCCGCCAGCGTGCGCGGCGGCGGGATGGAACGCTTCATGTTGCGCGCAGACGGCACGCGGATCAGCGCGGCGCCTCGAAGTCGATGTGACCGTCGATCACCGTGTAGCGCACGCGGCCCTGCATCGGATGGCCGAGGAAGGGCGTATTGTCGCCCTGGCTCGCCAATGCCTGCGGCGTGACCACCCATTCGGCTGCCGCGTCGAAGATGCAGACGTCCGCGCAAGCGCCGACCGACAGATGGCCCCCCGGCACGCCGAGGATCTGCGCCGGTTTCCAGGTGACCAGATCGAGCGCCTGCAGCAGAGGCACACCCATCTCGCGCGCCCATTTCAGGGTGAGCGGCAGCAAGAGCTCGACGCCCGACGCCCCGGGTTCGGATTCGCCGAAGGGCACCTGCTTGGCGTCCTCGTCGACCGGGGTATGGTCGGAACACAGCGCGTCGAGTGAGCCGTCGCGCAGCGCCTCACGGATGGCGTCGCGGTCGCGCAGGCTTCGGAGCGGGGGCACCAGATGCATGTGCGCATCGAAGCCGACCAGATCGTTTTCCGACAGGTGGACGTGCGTCGCCGCGACATCACAGGAGACCGCCAGCCCCTGTGCCTTGGCGGCGCGCACCATGGCGATGCCTTCGCGCGTCGACAGGCGGGCGAGGTGAACGCGCGCCCCGGTTTCGCGCGCCAGCTGCAGGATGGTCGCCAGCGCCACCGTCTCGGCGAGTGCGGGAATGCCGGGCAGCCCCAGGCGCGAGGCCACGGCGCCGTCGTGCGCCACGCCTTCGCGCGCAAGCGCGACGTCCTGCGGGCGCAGCCACAGGCTGAAGCCGAAGGTGGCGGCGTATTCCATCGCGCGCAGTAGCACCAGTGTATCGGTGAGCGGCGCGTCGGCCTGGGTGAAGGCGCGGCAGCCGGCCTCGGTGAGTTCGGCCATTTCGGTCAGCGCGCGGCCTTCGAGTTTCTGCGTCAGTGCACCGAGCGGATAGACGCGCGGTCCGGGCAGATTTTTCGCGCGGAATTTCAGCATCTCGACCAGCCCCGGTTCGTCGAGTGGCGGGTCGGTGTCGGGCGGACAGGCGAGCGAGGTGATACCGCCCGCCGCCGCGGCGAGCATCTCCGATTCCAGCGTGGCGCGGTACTCGTAGCCGGGTTCGCGCAGGCGCACCGAGAGGTCGACCAGTCCCGGGCAGACGATGAGGCCGGTGGCGTCGAGGGTGCGGTTGGCATGGAAATCCGCCGGCGCCTGGCCATTGCCGACGATCTTGCCGGCGGCGATGTACAGGTCGCCCACGCCGTCGCGCGCGTTCATCGGGTCGATGATGCGGCCGTTCCTGATGTGGATCTTCATGCCGACGGTCCCCCTGCAAGCATTGCCATCACCGCCATGCGCACCGCGATGCCGTAGGTGACCTGCGGCAGGATCACCGACTGCGGGCCGTCCGCGACTTCGGAGGCGATCTCCACGCCGCGGTTCATCGGACCCGGATGCATGACGATGGCGTCGGGTTTGGCGAGCGCGAGCTTCTCGGGCGTGAGACCGAAGAACTTGAAGTATTCCTGCGCGGAGGGCAGCAGTGCGCCCTTCATGCGCTCGTTCTGCAGGCGCAGCATGATGATGACATCGCAGCCGCGCAAGCCCGCTTCCATGTCGTGGAACACTTTCACCCCCATCTGTTCGACCCCCGTGGGCAAGAGCGTCTTCGGCCCGATCACGCGCACCTCGGGCACGCCGAGCGTGGTGAGCGCATGAATCTGCGAGCGCGCCACGCGCGAGTGCAGCACGTCGCCGACGATGGCCACCGTCAGGTTGTGGAACGCGCCCTTGTAGCGGCGGATGGTGAACATGTCGAGCAGGCCCTGCGTCGGGTGCGCATGGCGCCCGTCGCCGGCATTGACCACCGAGATGTGCGGCGCGACGTGGCGCGCGATGAAGTGCGCCGCACCGGATTGCGCGTGGCGCACGATGAACATGTCGGCGTGCATTGCCGCGAGATTGTCCACCGTGTCGAGAATGGCTTCACCCTTGGTCTGGCTCGACGTGGCGATGTTGAGGTTGACGACGTCGGCGGACAGGCGCTTGGCGGCGATCTCGAAGGTCGTGCGGGTGCGCGTCGAGGGCTCGAAGAACAGGTTGAAGATCGACTTGCCGCGCAGCAGCGGCACTTTCTTCACTTCGCGCTCGCCGACATCCATGAAGGATTCGGCGGTGTCGAGAATCTGCGTGACGATGGCGCGCGGCAGGCCGTCGAGGGTGAGCAGGTGGCGCAGCCTGCCGTCTTCGGTGAGCTGGAGGTTCATGCGATGGACAGGGTGAGGTGGCCGTCGTCGAGGCGCGACAGGTTGACGTTCTGGTGGTCGGGAATGTCGACGGTGAGGCCGACGAAATCGGGACGGATCGGCAGCTCGCGGCCACCGCGGTCGACCAGCACCGCGAGACGGATCGATGCGGGGCGGCCGTAGTCGAACAGTTCGTTCATCGCCGCGCGCACCGTGCGGCCGCTATGCAGCACGTCGTCGACCAGCAGGATGGTGCCGCCTTCGAGCTCGAACGGCAGGTTCGACGGCTTGACCTGAGGGTGCAGGCCGATGCGCGAGAAATCGTCGCGGTAAAATGAAATATCGAGCACACCGAGCGGCTGCTTGCAGCCGAGCAGCGCGTGCAGACGCTCGGCCACCCAGGCGCCGCCGGTGTGGATGCCGACGATGAAGGTGTCGGGAGTGAGCGTCGGGGCGATCGCATCCGCCAGTCGGGCGATCAGCGTATTGGCGTCAGGCAGTGAGGCGGGCATCGAAAAATCCTTGCAGGATGAGTTGCGCGGCGACGGCGTCGGCGAGCGCCCGGTTCTTCTTGCCGTGGATGCCGCGCGCGTGCAGTTCGGATGCGGCTGCGGTGCTGGTATGGCGCTCGTCGACCAGGAAGACCGGCAGCCCGAAACGCGATTCTAGTTTGCCCGCGAAGTTTTTGGCCACCCGTGTCATTTCGTGCTCGCTGCCGTCGGCGTGGATGGGCAGTCCCAGCACCAGCAGCACAGGGCGCCATTCGGCGACGAGCCCGCCGATCGCCTCAAGCCGCGCGGCCGTCGACTCGGCCGCAAGGACCGTGAGCGGGTGGGCGATGCCGAGCGACAGCTCGCCCGAGGCGACGCCGGTACGCTTCAAGCCCAGGTCGAAGGCCAGCACCGTGCCGTGAGTGTCAACGAAATTCAAGCGGGTTCAAGCGTGTCCGGCTTCTTCGGAGAGGTTGGCGAAATCGATGCCCAGAAGCTTCATCGCCGCGGGCAGGCGCGCTTCCGCAGGCAGGTCGAAAATCACCTGCGGGTCCGCCGCCACCGACAGCCAGGCGTTCTGTTTCATTTCTTCTTCCAGTTGCCCGGCGGACCAGCCGGCGTAGCCCAGGGACACCATGAATTTTTCCGGTCCCTCACCCAGGCTCACCGCCTCGAGCACGTCCTTCGAGGTGGTGAGGCTGACCGCGTCGTTCACCGTGAGGGTCGAACTGAAGGTGCGCGGCGGCACGTGCAGCACGAAGCCGCGCTCGGTCTGCACCGGACCGCCGAAGTACACGGCCTGGTGGTGCAGCGGTTCGGGCAGCGACAGGCCCAGTTGCTCGAACAGCGTCGACAGCTCGAGCTCGATGGGCCGGTTCACCACGACCCCCAGCGCCCCCTGCTCGCTGTGGTCGCAGATATAGGTCAGGGTGCCATTGAAATTCGGATCGACCATGCCGGGCATGGCGATCAGAAAATGGTGGGTGAGGTTGACGGTATCCATGATTGCCTGTTCATTGTAATCCGCTGCGGCCGGGGCAGACAGTTCTTTTCTCAACCCAAAAAATCCATTGGATAATCCGGGATCAATCGAGGCCTGCTTCAAGACCTCCGCCGCCTCGCCGTAAATACACGAGTAGTGCGCCCCGGATCGGGTGTGCAAATCGCCGATGTTGTGCCAAATTGAACAAAAAGGACGAGGCGCGTCGCGGGTGACGGCCTCCACGGGGCAATCAGGGTCTTGTCGATGCAAACGCCACACGTGAACGCACACCGGATCGCCGGTACGCTGCTGCTGACGCTGAGCGTGCCCCTGCTGCTGTGGCAGACGACGCCCGACAACCAGTTCACCGTCACCCAGGCGCATTTCCTGGTCATCCACTCGCTGATGGAAGTCTTCGCGGTGATCGTGGCGGCGCTGGTTTTCTTCACTGGCCACGGTGCGGCGCAGGCGGAGCGTTCGATCCGTGCGGTGACACTGGGAAGCGCCTTTCTTGCCGTCGGCGTGTTCGACATGCTGCATTTTCTTTCCTACATTGGCATGCCGGATGTGGTGAGCCAGAATTCGCCGCACAAGTCGATCGTGTTCTGGCTGCTCGCGCGTCTTTCTGCGGGGGTGGGCCTGCTGGCCTACGTGCTGCTTCCGGAGCGGCCCGTGCGCCATTCAGCGCTGTATCGCCATGCCTGGCTCGGCGTGTTGCTCGCGGTCTGCGCGATCTCCTGGGCGCTGTTGAAGGCCCCCGACCTCGCTCCGCGGATGTACGAGAGCGGGATCGGGCTGACACGGCTCAAGGTGGCGCTCGAATGGGGGGTGTTCGCGCTCTATCTGGGCACCGCCGTGCTCCTTGCGCTACGACGCAGGCAGATCACCCACTGCGATTTCGACAGCCTGATGTTCGCCATCCTGCTGATGGCGGCCGGCGAGCTTTTCCTCACCGTATACGTCCAGGTGACCAGCACCGCCAACATGCTGGGCCACACCTACAAGGTGGCGGCCTACTATTTTCTCTATCGCGCCATCTATGCCGAGGCGGTGAGCCGGCCGTTCCGGCAGATGCGCCACATGCTCACCCATGACGACCTCACCGGGCTGCCCAACCGCACGGCGTTCGGCGAACAGCTCAAGCAGTCGCTCACGCGTGCGCGCGAGACGCAGAGCGCGGGCGCGGTGCTGCTGCTCGATCTCGACCATTTCCAGACCGTGAACGACACCCTCGGCCACGAGCAGGGTGATCTGCTGCTGGTCGCCGTCGCCGAACGAATCCGGTCGATGCTGCCGGCGGACGCGTTCCTCGCCCGTTTCAGCGGCGACGAGTTCGTGATCCAGCTGGAGAATGCCTCTATCGAGCGTGCGAAGGCGGTGGGGGAAACGCTGCTGCACGCGCTGTCCCGCGAGTTCGACATCGGCAACGACCGGCTCGGCATCAGCGTCAGCATCGGTATCGTGCTCTATCCGTCGGATGACGAAACGGCCAGTGTCCTCATGCGCCATGCGGATCTCGCCCTGCACCGCGCCAAGCAGACCGGACGCAACTGTCTGAGCGTGTTCAACCGTGCATTGTCGGAGGAAATGCAGCGCCGTGTTCTTCTGGAGGCGCGTCTCAAGCAGGCGCTCGAGCGGCGTGAACTGGCGCTGCATTACCAGCCCAGGCACGAGATCGACAGCGGCCGGCTGACGGGCTGGGAGGCGCTGCTGCGCTGGCAGTCGCCGGAACTCGGCAACGTCAGTCCGGATGAATTCATCCCGCTGGCGGAACGCAGCGGCCTGATCCTGTCGATCGGCGACTGGGTGCTGCACGAAGCCTGCCGCCAGATGCGCGCGTGGCAGGATGCCGGGTTTGCCGCCGGCACCATGGCGGTCAACCTTTCGGCGCGCCAGTTGCGCCAGATGGACCTCGCCGCGAAAGTCAGCCTGGTCCTCCATGACACGGGGCTTACCCCCACCGATCTCGAACTCGAGGTCACCGAGTCTTCCCTGATGGACAACCTGGCAACGGCGGCCACCGTGCTCGGCGACCTTGAACGGCTCGGCCTGCGCATCGCTGTCGATGACTTCGGCACCGGCTATTCGTCGCTGAGCTACCTGAAGACCTTCCCCATCCATTGCCTGAAGATCGACCGTTCGTTCATCCGCGACATTCCCGACGACGAGGACGACGCCGCCATCGTGCGCACCATCATCGCGCTGGCCGAAAACCTGGACCTGACCGTGGTTGCGGAAGGCGTGGAAACGGACGCGCAGCTTGCCTACCTGCGCGCCAACCGCTGCGACCAGGCGCAGGGCTATCTGTTCAGCCGTCCCCTGCCGCCCGACGCGTGCCTCGGCCTGCTGCGTGCGGGTCGGCGCAAGGCCGTCGCCTGAGGCAGAGACGAAACGAAAGAACCGGGCAGCGCCCGGTTCTTTCCGTCCGTATCGAAGTGCTTACGCCGCTTTGTCGTGGTGGTAGCCGCTCACCGTGTCGACCTCGTTCTTCGAGCCGAGGATTACCGGCACGCGCTGGTGCAGGCCTTCGGGCGCGATGTCGAGGATACGCTGGTAGCCGGTGGTGGCCGCGCCGCCGGCCTGCTCGACGATGAAGGCCATCGGATTGGCCTCGTACAGCAGACGCAGCTTGCCGGCCTTGGCGGGATCCTTGGTGTCGCGCGGGTACATGAAGATGCCGCCGCGGGTGAGGATGCGGTGCACTTCGGCCACCATCGAGGCGACCCAGCGCATGTTGAAGTCCTTGCCGCGCGGCCCTTCCTTGCCGGCGAGGCATTCCTCGACGTAACGCTGCACCGGCGCTTCCCAGAAGCGCCGGTTCGACGCATTGATGGCGAACTCGCGCGTGTCGGCGGGGATCGTCATGCCGGGATGGGTCAGCACGAACTCGCCGACGTCGCGGTCGAGGGTGAAGCCGTTCACGCCGTTGCCCAGGGTCAGCACCAGCATGGTCGAGGAACCGTAGATCGCGTAGCCCGCGCACACCTGTTTCGTCCCCGGCTGCAGGAAGTCCTCCGGCCGCGCCGGACGGTTCGGCACCGGCGCCTTGAGAATGGAAAAGATGGTGCCGACGGAGATGTTGACGTCGACGTTGGACGAGCCGTCGAGCGGGTCGAACACCAGCAGGTATTTGCCGAGCGGATATTGGGTGGGAATGTCGTACACCGTGTCCATTTCCTCGGAGGCCATGCCGGCGAGGTGCCCGGCCCACGCGTTGGAACGGATCATGATGTCGTTGGTGATGACGTCGAGTTTTTTCTGCGTCTCCCCCTGCACGTTCTCGGAATCGAGCGAACCCATCACGCCGAGCAGCGCGCCCTTGTTCACGGCATTGGAAATGGCCTTGCAGGCGGTGACGACGTCGTTGAGCAGCGAGGTGAAGTCGCCGGTGGCGCCGGCGGCGCGACGCTGCTCCTCGATGATGAACTGGGTAAGGGTGGTGCCGGTGTGCACGGTGAAGCTCCTTTTTCGATGTCGATAAACAATTTTTATATCATACACGAAAAAATTTTGCCCCGCGCGGCATACCTTCAGCCGGTCTGGTCCGCGTGGCGCTGGCGCAGCGCGTCCAGCAGCTTGCCATGCAGGCCGCCAAAGCTGCCGTTGCTCATCACCAGCACCTGATCGCCGGCTTGCGCGTCCTGTGCGAGCCCTGCGACGAGGGTGCCGAGGTCGTCGAACACGCGCACCCTGTCGCCCAGCGGGGCGAGCGCCGCGTGCGCATCCCAGCCGAGGTCGGCGCCATAGCAATAGACCTGGTCGGCGCCGGTGAGGCTGGCCGGCAGTTGCGCCTTCATCACGCCGAGCTTCATCGTGTTGGAGCGCGGTTCCAGCACGGCGAGAATGCGCGCCGCGCCGACCTTGCGGCGCAGGCCCTCGATGGTCGTGGCGATCGCGGTGGGGTGGTGGGCGAAGTCGTCGTACACGGTGATGCCGCCGACGCTGCCGCGCACTTCCATGCGCCGTTTCACGTTCTCGAAACGCGCCAGCGCGTCGATCGCGGCGGCGGCGGGCACGCCAGCGTGACGCGCGGCGGCGATGGCGGCGAGTGCGTTCATGCGCTCGTGTTCGCCGAACAGAGCCCAGTGCACGCGGCCCTGCAAAACGCCACCCAGGCTGACGTCGAAAGCGCCGTCCGCGTCGGGCGTTCCCGCCTGCCAGCCGGCGTCGCTGCCGAATCGCTCTACCGGTGTCCACGCGCCACGCGCCAGCACGCGGTCGAGGTTGGCATCGCGGCCGTTGGCGACGATCAGCCCGTTGCCGGGCACGGTGCGCACCAGATGATGGAACTGCGTTTCGATCGCCGCGAGGTCGGGAAAGATGTCGGCGTGGTCGTATTCGAGATTGTTGAGGATGGCGGTGCGCGGGCGGTAGTGGACGAACTTGGAACGCTTGTCGAAGAACGCGGTGTCGTACTCGTCGGCCTCGATCACGAAGAAGGGGCTGTCGGTCAGCCGCGCCGACAGGCCGAAGTTCTGCGGGATGCCGCCGATGAGAAAACCCGGCGTGAGCCCCGCGTCCTCGAGGATCCACGCCAGCATTGCGCTGGTGGTGGTCTTGCCATGGGTGCCGGCGACCGCGAGCACCCATTTGTCGCGGAGCATGGTGTCGGCGAGCCACTGCGGACCGGAAGTGTACGGCAGGCCACGGTCGAGGATGGCTTCCATCAGCGGCTGCCTGCCGCGCGCGACGACGTTGCCGACCACAAAGATGTCGGCGCCGATATCGGCCTGGCCGGCATCCCAGCCTTCGATGAGTTCGATGCCGAGCGCGCGCAGCTGGTCCGACATGGGCGGGTACACGTTGGCATCGCAGCCGGTGACGGTATGTCCGGCGGCGCGGGCGATGGCGGCAATGCCGCCCATGAAGGTGCCGCAGATGCCGAGAATGTGGAGGTGCATGGGGGGTGAGTGGTGAGGGGTAAGCGGTGAGCGCGTCGATTATGGCACGGCGCGGGACTGGTGGACGAGGTGGGTGAGCAGCGCGCGCAGCTTGGCGGGGCGCAGCGGTTTGTGCAGCAGGGGGAGGCCGGCCTGGGCGATGCGTTGCAGGCTTTCGGGTGCGGTGTCGCCGGTGATGAGGATGGCGGGGATGCCGTGGCCGAATTTCTCGCGCAGGCGCGCGATCACCGCGATGCCGTCGCTGTCGCCAGGCAGGCGGTAATCCGAGACGATGACGTCGGGTGCGCATTCGAGGCTGTCGAGCCACTGCTCGGCTTCGTCGACATTGCGTGCGGTGACCAGACCGATGTTCCAGTTGTCGAACAGCTCCGCCATGCCATGCAGGATGGCGCTTTCGTCGTCGACCAGCAGCACCAGGGTGTCGGGCGGAATCACGTCGGCGACCGCACTGGCGCTGATGGCCGTGTTCGCCCGCACGCGCGCGGGGTCGCCGAGCGGTACGTCGATGCTGAAACTGGAGCCGTGGCCCGGGTGCGAGACGAGGTCGATGCGGTGGCCCAGCAGGCGCGCCAGGCGCGAGACGATGGCGAGCCCGAGGCCGAGCCCCTTGCTGCGGTCGCGCGCCGGATTGTTGAGCTGCACGAATTCCTGGAACACGCTTTCCTGCTGCTCCGGCGGGATGCCGCGTCCGGTGTCGATGACGCCGATGTGCAGCATGCGGCCGCGGCGCCGGCAACCGACGAGCACGCCGCCGTCGTCGGTGTAGCGGATGGCGTTGGCGATAAGGTTGGCGAGGATGCGTTCGATCAGCAGCGGATCACTGTAGATCACCGCATTGCAGGGGCGGATGCGCAGTCTGAGATGCTTCTCCCCCGCGAGCGCGCCGAACTGCTTGCCGAGGATATCGAGCAGGGGCTGGAGTGGGAAGTGCTCGGGGTGCGCCTCGATCGCGCCGGCATCCAGCCGCGAGATGTCCAGCAGCGCATTGAACAGCAGCTCCATGGCCGCGGTCGATGACTCGATGTTCTCCACCAGCGTCTGCGTCTCGGGCTCGCGGCGGCGCGTTTTCAGCGCGGCGACGAACAGCGAGAGTGCGTGCAGCGGCTGGCGCAGGTCGTGACTGGCGGCCGCGAGAAAGCGCGATTTGGCCTGATTTGCACGTTCGGCCATTTCCTTCTTCGCGGCGAGACTGGCGGTCGCTTCGTGGATGCGCTGTTCCAGCTCGCTGCGATGGGCCTGCAGCGCCTCGGCCATGCCGTCGATGCCGCGCGACAGCTGGCCGATTTCGCCGGCCGTGGTGAGGCGCGCACGCGCGCCAAGATCGCCCTGTGCCAGACGCTCGACCGCTTCGCCGATCTGTCCCAACTGTCCGGCCAGGCGGTTGGATAGGCGCCAGCCGAGCACGGCACTCAGGGTCAGTGCCGCAGCCAGGAGCAGCGCGGCATGCAGCAGCGTCGTGCGGCGGAAGGCCCGGATCTCGTCGCGCGAGACGGTGATCTCGACTTCGCCGAGCAGGCGGTTTCCCGACATTCCCGAACCCGGGGCGTCGGGCAGGTCGGCAGCGGGCAGCACGATGGGAACGCGCCGGCGCAGGTGCCCGTCGTCGTCCGCGTTCTGCGGCGGCGCACCCAGTCCCGCGATCAGACGCTGGTGCGGGTCGAGCACGCGTGCCGAGGCAAGCCGGCTGTCCGTCATTTCGCCTTCCAGCTGGCTGCGTACCATGGCGAAATCGCCCGCCACGAGGGCATAAGGTAGCACGCCGGCGAGATGGCGCGCGGCGTTGCTGGCGCGTGCCTGCAGTTCCGTCTCCGCCTGCGACAGGGTGCGCGTGGTGAAGTGGGCGACCATGCCGAATGCCGTGAGCAGCGCCGGCAGCAGCGCGATCAGCAGGATGCGGCTGCGGATGCTGCCGCCCCGGCCGGGCAGCCGCGTGGGGACGATATGCGTCACCCCTGCGTGAGGCGCTGCAGGACCAGAACCGCCTCGGCGCGGTTGCTGACCCCCAGGGCGCGGAAAATCGCGGCAACGTGGATCTTCACCGTGGCCTCCGACAGCGCGAGCAGCTCGGCGATGGTCTTGTTGGTGCATCCGCGTGCCAGCAGGCGTGCCACTTCGAACTGACGCACCGTCAGCCCCGCGTGTTGCAGCCCGGGGATCGTCGCCGCGGCCGGCGGCATCGCGGGTTCGTCGTCGGCACCGAAGTGCGGCATGAAAACGTAGCCGGCGAGCACCTGGCGCAGCGCGCGCAGCATGATTTCGGTCGAGGACGACTTCGGGATGTAGCCGAGTGCGCCGGCGCCGATCACCTGGCGCACGTCCTGTTGTGCTTCGGAAGCCGACAGCACGACCAGCGGGATGTCGGGAAAGCGGCTGCGATACTGCGCGATGCCCTGGATGCCGACGAAGCCGGGCATGTTGAGGTCGACCAGTGCGAGGTCGAGATCGGGATGCAGCGCCGTCTGCGCGAACAGGCTCGGGTAGTCGTGTGCGTCGAGAATGACGGTGCGCGGTGCGAGTTGCGTGACGACGTGGCGCACGCCTTCGCGGATCAGGGGATGGTCGTCCGCCAGCAGCGCCTTGAAAGGGACACCCGGTAGTGACGTTCTCGCGTTCATGCGGCCGATTTTACCAGTCCGGCCGTGTGGTGTTTCAGCGCGCGCGCACCTTGCGCAGGCCTTCGTCGATGACCGCTTCCAGGTAGCCGAAGTAGTAGTCTGGCGTGAGCAGGCCGACCAGCGGTTCGCCGGTCTCGTTGCCGCGCGTGTCGTAGACCTTCACCGTGGGCACCATGAACACCTTGCTTGCGGCGGCGAACGCGCCTTCGGTCGTGGGCTTGCCGTCGAAGCCGGTGAGCGGGTGGGTCGAGCCGATATCGATCTCGCGGATGATGACGCGCTTGCGGTAGGCGCGATCCCTGTGCATCGGGATCAGGTATTCGCGCTTGACGCGCGCGCAGAAATGGCAGTGTTCGCTGGAGTACATGATCAGGATCGGCACCTGGCGGCGCGCCGCGTCGCGGGCATCGGCCTGCAGGTTCGTCGCCCGTACCAACGCGTCGTCGGCACGCACGGAGAGTGTCAAGCCCCATGCTAGAATCAGGGCCCATGCCGCAAGTCGCCGCATGATGCTGCGTGTGTTTTGTTCCGCGCCGCCCACCGAATCTCTCCGCCCCGTTTCCACCGTCCCGATTGCCTCACCCGTCGACATGCAAACCCTGACCATCGCTTCCCGTGAAAGTGCCCTTGCCATGTGGCAGGCCGAGCATATCCGTGATCGCCTGCGCGCGCTGCATCCGGGTTGCGCAATCGATATTCTGGGCATGACCACGCGCGGTGACCAGATCCTCGACGTCACGCTCTCCAAGATCGGCGGCAAGGGCCTGTTTGTCAAGGAGCTCGAGGTGGCGTTGGACGCCGGCCATGCCGATCTCGCGGTACATTCGATGAAGGACGTGCCGATGGAATTGCCGCCGGGCTTTACGCTGGCGGTGATCGGCGAGCGTGAGGATCCGCGCGACGCCGTCGTCTCCGGCCGCTACGCCCATCTGTCCGACCTGCCACCGGGCAGCGTCGTCGGCACCTCCAGCCTGCGCCGCGAAGCGCAACTGCGCGCACGCTATCCGCACCTCGTGGTGAAACCGCTGCGCGGCAACGTCGGCACACGCCTGAAAAAACTCGACGAAGGCCAGTTCGATGCCATCCTGCTGGCGGCCGCCGGCCTCAAGCGTCTCGGCCTGGGCGCGCGCATCCGCAGCCTGCTGTCGGTGGAAGACAGCATTCCCGCCGCCGGCCAGGGCGCGCTCGGCATCGAAATCCGCAGCGGCCGGGACGATGTCGCCGCGCTGCTCGCGCCGCTCGATCATCCCGCGACCGCGGCCTGTGTGCGCGCCGAGCGCCAGGTCAGCCGCGTGCTCGGCGGCAGTTGCCAGGTGCCACTCGGTGCGCACGCCGTCCTCGAGGGCGGCATTCTGCGCATCGCCGGTTTCGTTGCCCGTCCCGACGGCAGCGCCTTCATCCACGACCGCGCCGAAGGGGCGGCCGCTGATCCGGAGGCCGTTGGTCAGGCTCTTGCCGACAGCCTGCTCGCGCAGGGCGCACGCGCGGTCCTCGATTCCATCGCATGACCGGGCCGCTCGCCGGGCGCACCGTGCTGGTTACCCGTCCCGCGCACCAGGCGCAGGGGCTGGCCGAGCGGATTCGCGCGGTGGGCGGCGACGCTTTCGTCTTCCCTGCGCTCGCCATCGAGGCGGTGCCGCCCGCCGAACTCGCGGCCTCGCTCACGCAGCTTCCGACCGCCAGTGTGCTGGTTTTCGTCAGCCCCAACGCCGCACAATTCGGCATGGCGGCGATTCGCGCCGCCGGGGGCCTGCCGCGCTCGGTGCAGGTGTTCGCGGTGGGGCCGGGCACGGCACGCGCGCTGGCCGACGCCGGGGTCGGCGGTGTCATCGTGCCGGACGGGCAGGATAGCGAAGCACTGCTCGCCCTGCCCGCGCTGCAGGACGTGGCGGGGCGGCAGGTGCTGATCGTGCGCGGCGTCGGCGGGCGGCCGCTCCTGGCCGACACGCTGGCGGCGCGCGGCGCGCTGGTCGCCTTCCTGGAATGTTACCGGCGCAGCTGCCCGCACGACGATCCTGCGCCGCTGCTGGCGCGCTGGCAGGCGGGCGGCATCGATGCGGTGACCGTCGCCAGCGCCGAGACGCTGCACAATCTCGCACAGATGCTGGGGCAGCCGGGCGTGCCGTTGCTTGTGAATACTCCGGTTTTCGCGCCGCATGCGAAAATTACCGAGGCGGCCCGCCGCTTCGGCGTCGCACGCGCGATCACCACCGAAGGGGGCGACGCCGGGCTGACGGAAGGCATGGTGAACTGGTTCAGGGACAATACATGAGCGACATTTCCGAAACCACTGCGGCGCCGCCCGCTGCCGCACCGGTGCGGCCGGGCAGTCAGGGTCCGGCGTGGGTCGCATTGATGCTTGCGGTGCTGGCGCTCGCCGTCGCCGCCTGGTCGTGGTCGGACAGCCGCGAGCGCATCCGCGATCTCAAGGCCGAGCTTGGCCGCCGCCTCGCGGAAGCCGGCCAGGTGACGAGCGAAACCCGGCTGCTCGCGCGCAATGCCGACGACGCCATGCGCCAGGCCAGCGAAAAGCTCACCCAGCTCGAAGCGCAGTTGGCCACGTCGCAGCAGCAGCAGCTCTCGCTCGAAGCGCTGTACAAGGATCTGTCGCAGGGACGTGACCAGTGGACGCTGGCCGAGATCGAGCAGGTGCTGTTGACCGCCGCGCAACAGCTGCAACTGGCCGGCAACGTGCGCGCCGCGATCATCGCCCTGGAAGGCGCCGACACCCGCCTGCAGCGGCTCGACAAGCCGCAGTTCACGCCGCTGCGGCGCGCCATCGCCACCGACCTCGCCAACCTGCGCGCGGTGCCCTCGCTCGACGAAGTCGGCGCCAGCGCACGCATCGAGGCGCTGGTGGCGCGCCACGCGAGCTGGCCGCTGGCGAGCGCGCAGGTGTCCGAAACCGTGCCGGCAACGCGCGGTGCCGGGCGTGCCGCCGACCTTGGCCAGGAACTGTGGGCGGAAATGAAGCGTCTGGTGCAGATCCGCCGCATCGAAGGTAACGAGGCGGTGCTGCTGCCGCCCGACCAGGCCTATTTCCTGCGCGAGAACCTGCGCCTGCGCCTGCTCGCCGCGCGCCTTGCCTTGCTGTCGGAAGACCAGGCCGCGTTCAAGGCCGATCTGGAGGCCGTGGACGGCATGCTGACGCGCTATTTCAACACGCGCGACGCGGGCGTGGTGGCCGCGCTCAAGGAAGTGCGCCGCCTGGCGGGCCTGCAGATCGCGCACACGCTGCCCGGCATCGACGCCAGCCTCGCCGCGCTGGATGCGTTGAAGGGCACACCGTAATGCGCTGGCTGGTGTCGCTGCTGATCCTTGCCGTGTTGGCGGTGGCGCTCGCGCTGGCGGGGCGCTACGACCCCGGCTACGTGGTGCTGGTGTACCCACCGTGGCGCATGGAGATTTCCTTCATCAGCTTCGTGCTGATGCTGGCCGGCATCGTGATCGGCGGCGTCGTGCTGCTGCGCGTGGCGGCGCTCACCCTGGCCCTGCCGCGCATCGTGCGCGAGCAGCGCGCGCGCCGCGCCGCGCAGAAGCGCGATCAGCAGTTCGTCGACGGCCTGCGCGCCTTCACCGAGGCGCGCTGGAAAGACGCCGAGCAGACTCTCGGCGCCTGGCAGGGCGAGGCGGGGCGCCTCGGACTCGCGCGCGTGCTGGCTGCGCGCGCCGCCAATGAAATGCGTGCACCTGCGCTGCGCGAGCGCCACGCCCAGGCTGCGACGGCTGAAGGCAGCGAGCTCGCGGCGCAACTGCTGGAAGCGGAAACACGGCTCGACCTCAAGGATGCGTCCGGTGCGCTTGTGGCGATCGAGGCGGCGCGTGCGCTCGCGCCGCAGCACACCGCACTGCAACGTCTCGAGCTGAAGGCGCGGCAGCTCGTCGGCCAGTGGGACGAGGTCGACCGTCTGCTCGACGCGCTGGCGCGCAGCAATGCGCTGGAACCGGCCATCGCCACGCAGATGCGGCGCGTCGCCTGCGCCGAGAACCTCAAGCGCCGCGCCGAGGATGATCGCGCGCTGCTCGAATACTGGAAAAAAATACCCGCCGACCTGCGCGTTGACGCCTTCGTTGCGCGTGCCGCGGCACGCGCCTTCATGCAGCGCGGTGGGCATGACACCGCGCTCGATATCCTGGAGGCGGCACTCGACGACACCTGGGACGAGGATCTGGTCGCGCTGTATGGCGAGGTGCGCGGCAGCAAGCCTCTGCGACAGATCGAACGCGCGGAGAAGTGGCTGCGCGCGCAGCCGCGCGATGCCCGGCTGCTGCTGACGCTGGCGCAGCTTTGCAGCGTCGAGTCATTGTGGGGCAAGGCGCAAAGCTATCTGGAAGCGAGCCTGGCCATCGCACCGAGTGCGGAGGCACACACCCGCATGGCCGAACTCAAGACCCACAGCGGCCAGCCGGGCGAGGCCTGTCAGCACTACCAGAAGGCCCTGGCGCTTTGCCGCTCCGCGTGAGCGAACGCGCGGGGCGTTCAGCCCGCCGCCGCGCTCGCCGCGTCGGCCGCATAAACGAAGGAATCGGCGAAGAACTGGTCTTCCGGCAGGCCGCGTGAGCGGGTGAAAGTTTCGCGCGCACTGTCGACCATCACCGGCGCGCCGCTGGCGTAGACCTGATATCCCGACAGATCGGAAAAATCGGCCAATACCGCAGCGTGTACGTTGCCGGTGCGGCCCTGCCAGGCATCGTCCGGCGCCGGTTCCGAGAGGACAGGGATGAAGCTGAAGTTGGGGTGCTCGGCCGCCCAGCGCTGCGGCAACTCGGCCATGTAGAGATCCTTGCGCGCACGCGCGCCCCAGTAGAGCACCAGCTCGCGGTCCATGTGCGCAGCGAAGGCGTGCTCCAGCATGCCCTTGATCGGCGCGAAACCGGTGCCGCCGGCGACGAAGATCATCGGTTTGTCAGAGTCCTCGCGGATGAAGAAGCTGCCTAGCGGGCCCTTCAGGCGCAGGATGTCGCGCACCTTCATGGCGGAAAACACCTGCCCGCTGAACAGCCCGCCCGGCACGTGGCGGATGTGCAGTTCGAGCAGCGCGTCATCGTGCGGCGGATTGGCGAGCGAATAGCTGCGCGACCGGCCGTCCTTCAGCTGGAAGTCGATGTACTGGCCGGCGAGGAATTGCAGGCGCTCGTTGGCCGGCAGCTTGATCTTCAGCACCATGACGTCGTCGGCGCGTTGTTCCATCTGCTCCACGCGGCACGGCAGCGTCTTCACCATGATGTCCCGGGCGGCGCCGATCTCCTTCACCTCGAGGGTGAGGTCCGACAGCGGCCTCGCGCGGCAGAACAGTGCGCGGCCGCGCGCCTTTTCCTCGTCCTTCAGGATGCCCGCCTGGTATTCGCCATGGTCGACCGTGCCGGCGAGCACGGTGCCCTTGCACGCGCCGCAGGCGCCGTTGCGGCAGCCATAAGGCAGCGCGAAGCCTTCGCGCAGCGCCGCCTCGAGCAGGGTTTCGTCGGCTTCGACGTTGAACTGGTGCCCGCTGGGCTGGAGAGTGACCTGATACGGCATGATGGCAAACGCTTACAATGCAGGTTTAAAGCTCGGGATTATCACCCGCGCACCCGTGTATTTCACCCCTGCCGGATCAGGGTTGCAGCCTGCTTGCCCATGAAAACCATCCTGATCGTCGGATTTGGTGACATTGCCGAGCGGCTGGTGCGGCGCCATGCGCACCAGGCCACTTTCGTCGGCCTCACCCGCCGCCCCGAGCGCGCCGCGGAACTGCGCGCGTTGGGCGTGATTCCGCACGTCGGTGATCTCGATGTGCCGGCGACGCTGCGGCAACTGCCGCGCGTCGATGCGGTGTTTCATTTCGCCCCGCCGCCGCCCGGTGCGGGGCGCACCGACCCGCGTACTGCCCATCTCCTGCAGGCCCTCGGCCGGCGTCGTCCCGACACGCTGGTTTACATCAGCACCAGCGGCGTGTATGGCGATTGCGGCGGCGCCTGGGTCGCCGAGACGCGACCGGTGGCGCCGGTCAACAGCCGCGCGGTGCGGCGCGTCCATGCCGAGCGTCAATTGCGTGCGTGGGGACGCCGCCAGGGCGTGCAGGTGACGGTCCTGCGCGCGCCCGGCATTTACGCCGCCGACCGCCTGCCGCTGGAACGCATCCGTCGCGGCACGCCGGCGCTGGTGCGCGAGGCGGACAGCTACACCAACCACATCCATGCCGACGACCTCGCCCGCCTGGCGTGGGCGGCGTTGTTTCGCGGCCGCGCCGGACGCATCTATCATGCGGTCGATGCGTTGCCGCTGAAAATGGGCGACTGGTTCGACAGTTGTGCCGACGCCTTCGACCTGCCGCGTCCGCCACGCGTCACGCGCGCCGAGGCGGACAAGGTGCTGTCCGAGGCGCTGCTGTCCTTCCTGCGGGAATCGCGCCGCCTGTCGAACGTGCGTACCCTGCGCGAACTGCGTCTGAAGTACCGCTATCCGACATCGGACCATCTGCTGCGCGAGCTTCGCCTTGCGCGCGGACAGATGCCTCTGTTTTAGCGGTCGCGCAGGCGCTCGTCGGGAATGTGGCGGTATTCGCCGTCGAGGGTACGCCCCGTGTTGCCACCGTCGCCGGGCCGCGGCACGGTGGCACCGTCGTCGTTGGCTGGCGGGCGCATCGCCACCGGGCGGCGCCAGGTGCCGGGAACGAGCAGCAGGGCGAGCGCAATGACATCGCTGATGAAGCCGGGAAAGATCAGCAATCCGCCGGCGATCAGCATGCGTCCACTGGCGAGCACTGCGGCCAGGGGATGCGCACCGGCGCGCACGGAAAACAGCAGGCGCGCACCCCAGGCGACACGCTCGAAGCGGATCAGCGCGATGCCGGCGAGGGCGGCGACGAGCAGCCACAGCAGCACCCAGGCGCCGATGCGTTCGGCCATCCAGAAGATGCCGACGGCTTCCAGCACCGGAAACGACAGCAGCAGTAGCACGATCCAACCAAAGCGCATGACATGGAACCTTTGTTAGTCTTGACCAATGTACCCGACGCAGCGACGGCGGAAAAGCTGGCGCGCGCGCTGGTCGATGCGCGTGCGGCCGCATGCGTGAACGTTCTGGCACCCTGTCGCTCCATATATCGATGGCAGGGTGCGGTCGAGTCGGCCGCGGAGATCCCGCTGCTGATCAAGACCACGCAGGCGGCCTACCCGCTGCTTGAACAAATCGTTCGCGCCGAGCATCCTTACGCGCTGCCGGAACTGATCGCCGTACCGATTCAACAGGGCCTGCCCGCCTATCTTGGCTGGCTGGCCACGGAGACCGAACAAGCATGAAAACCTGGACATTCAAGATCCTCGCCTTACTTTGGGGCGCGCTGGCGCTTTTTCCAGCGGCGCATGCCGAAGATTTTCTGGACCCTGAAGTCGCCTTCAAGTTCTCGGCGCGCGCACTCGATGCCGACACGCTCGAAGCGCGCTGGCAGATCGCCGACGGCTATTACATGTACCGCGACAAGTTCAGGTTCGAGGTGGCCGGCGGCACGCTGGCGGCGCCGAAATTTCCCGCGGGCAAGATCAAGGAAGACGAGTATTTCGGCAAGGTCGAGGCCTACGTCAAGGACGTGCGCATCGTGCTGCCGTTCCAGCGCGCGCCGGGCACCACCGCGGTCACGCTGAAGACGGTGTCGCAGGGCTGTGCCGAGGCGGGGCTGTGCTACACGCCGCAGACGCTGAGCGCGACCATCAAGCTGCCTGCGCCGGTGGCAGCCGCCACGGCCGCGCCCGTACCCACGGCCCCTGCTGCGGCGAAACCCGCGGCGTCCGTGCTCGACGGCCTGCGCAGTCTCGCCGGCGATTTGGGCATGCCCAAGGTGCTGCCGGCCGAAGAGGCCTTCCTCGTCGATGCCGCGCTCGCCGATGCGCAGACCGTGAAGATCGCCTACACCCTGACCCCCGACACCTATCTGTATCGCGACAAGCTCGCCTTCGTCGTCAAGTCGCCCGCCGATATCCAGGTGATGAAGGCCGACACGCCGGCGGGCGAGGTCAAGGACGATCCGAACTTCGGCCGCACCGAGGTGTATCACGCCGACTTCGCCGCCAGGGTCACGCTGTCGCGCGCGCTAGCCAAAGGGGAAACCCTGGTGCTGCAAGCCGGCTGGCAGGGCTGCAACGAGGCGGTCGGCATCTGCTATCCGCCGCTCGACCGTGCCTTCACGCTCACCGGCGGGAGCGCGACCGCCGCGGCTGGCAGCGCGGTGGCGACCGCGCTCGCCGAGCCCGCAGGGGAATCCGACACCTCGAAAATCGAGCAGGTATTGAAGGGTGGAAGCTTCTGGGGGGTGGTCGCCACCTTCTTCGGCCTCGGCCTGCTGCTCTCGCTCACACCCTGCGTGTTCCCGATGATTCCGATCCTGTCGGGCATCATCGCCGGGCAGAAAAAGGATCTCACCAAGACCAGCGGCTTCCTGCTCTCGCTCGCCTACGTGCTCGGCATGGCGATCACCTATGCGCTCGCCGGCGTGGCTGCGGCGCTGTCCGGCACCCTGCTGTCGAACGCCATGCAGAATCCGTGGGCGCTCGGTATCGGTGCCGCCATTTTCGTGCTGCTTGCGCTGTCCATGTTCGGCTTCTTCGAGATCCAGTTGCCGAGCGCGTTGCAGAGCCGCTTCTCGGACGCGTCGAACAGGATGAAGGGCGGCAATTTTGTCGGCGTGTTCGTCATGGGTGCGCTCTCCGCGGTGATTCTCGGGCCGTGCGTCGCACCGCCCCTCGCCGCCGCGCTCGCGTTCATCGCGCAGACCGGCAACACCACGCTGGGCGGGGTCGCGCTATTCGTCCTCGCGCTCGGCATGGGCGTGCCGCTCCTTCTCGTCGGCCTGTCCGCCGGTGCATTGCTGCCGCGGGCCGGCGGCTGGATGAACGCGGTGAAGTACTTCTTCGGCGTGACCATGCTGGCGATCGCGATCTACCTCATCTCGCCGATCATTCCCGCGTGGGTCAACATGCTCCTGTGGGCGCTGCTGCTGATCGCCTCCGCGATCTATCTGCATGCCCTCGACCCGCTGCCGCCGCAGGCTTCCGGCTGGGCGCGGCTGTGGAAGGGCCTGGGCGTCGCACTCCTCATCGGCGGCCTGGCGATCCTGCTTGGCATGCTCGCCGGCAGCCGCGACCTCTTGCAACCGCTCGACGTGTTCAAGGGCGGCGCAGGCGGCACCGCCATCGCGGCCGAGCAGAAGGGGCTCGCGTTCGAGAAGGTGAAGGACGTCGCCGAACTCGACGCGCGGCTGGCGGCCGCCAAGGCCGACGGCCGCGCCGTGATGCTGGACTTCTACGCCGACTGGTGCGTGTCGTGCAAGGAAATGGAACGCTTCACCTTCAGCGACCCCAAGGTGCAGGCGCGCCTGGCGAACGTCGTGCTGCTGAAGGCCGACGTCACTGCCAACACCGAGGCCGACAAGGGGCTTTTGAAGCGCTTTGGCCTGTTCGGCCCGCCGGGGCTGATTTTCTGGAACGAGGGCGGCACGCAGTCGGCGTACAAGGTGATCGGCTTCGAGAAACCGGAGAAATTTCTCGCCAGCATCGCGGCCGCGCTCGGCTCCTGAATGTGAACAGTCGCCGCGTTTGACGTGACGGGCGCGTGGCGATGGACCTCTCCGCACTGATCGCGCAGTACGGTTATGCTGCGGTGCTCGCCGGCGCCGTGTTCGAAGGCGAGACCGTGCTCGTGCTGGCGGGCTATTCGGCACATCGCGGCTATCTTGATTTTGCCGCCGTTACGGGATTGGCGTGGCTGGGCGCCGTTGCCGGCGACGAATTCTTCTTTTGGCTTGGTCGACGCCACGGCCAGCGCGTGCTTGCGCGCCGTCCGGCGCTGCGCAGCCGGGTCGACGCGGCGCTCGGGCTGATCGAACGGCATCCGGCGACGATCGTCCTGATGATGCGTTTCATGTGGGGGCTGCGCATGGCCTTGCCCATCGCGATCGGTCTGGGTCGCATGCCAGCGTGGCGCTTTGCGGCGCTGAATGCGCTGTCCGCTGCGCTGTGGGCGCCGCTGGTGGCTGGTGCCGGCTGGAGTTTCGGCGCCCTGCTGGCGGGGCACGTCGCGACGCTCCATCGTTACGAGCACTGGGTCATGGCGGTCATCGTCGCCGCGGTGCTGCTGCTGCGCACCGCGCTGCGCCGCTGATGACACGCGTAGCGGCGACTCAGCCGCGTCGCAGCAGTCCGATGGCGTCGAGCAGCGGGGCGACCACCGGCTGAATCTTGCGCCGCATCAGCGAACCGATGGCGGTGGTCTTGAGGAAGATCGGTCGCACGCTGTCGGCGTCCACCGCGGCCAGTGCGTCGAGTGCTGCGCAATCGGCTTCGAACTGCGGCGCGGCCGCAAGCAGGGCGGCACGCGCCTCCACACGGGCCGCGTCGTCGAGTGCGCGCAGCGGCGCGCACCAGGTGGCCAGTGCGTTCAGCGTGTGGTTGACCACCTCCTGGATCTCCGGGCGTTCGAGGACGCTGCCCGTGGTGGCGAGGAAGGTCTGCCCCTGCGCCGACAGCGCCTTGTCCAGCATCGTCGCGTAGGCGTTGCCGGCGAGCGCAGGGACTGCGGCGTGGTCGCTGCGTGCGGCGCGTGGCGCCGGCAGCCTGTCGGGTTGCAGTTCGAGGAAGGGCACATAGTGCGAATTGCGGCTGAGGCCGCGCTTCCACACCGCGAGACGTTCCTCCTCGGTGAGTACGTCCGAGTGGAGCAGTGCGGCGACGGTATCGAGAATGGCGAGGTCGTCCTCGTACAGGAAGGCCAGATGCTCGACCAGAAATTCCACCAGGGTGCGGCCCATGCTGCCACAACATACGACGCCGCGGGTCAGCATCAGGCGGGCGTGCTCGATGGTCGGCATGCACCACCAGGCGTAGCGCGCCAGTTCATCGGTCAGCGCCGGCGAATGCACCACCGCGACCACGGCTTCCTCCTCGCCGATCAGCAGCAGTTGTGCCAGGTGCTGTGCCGACAATCCCGCCTGCGACTGCCGGGTCCAGCGCGTGAGATGGACCGGATAGCCACCCGGTGAACCCAGTACGTGGCCGGACAGCAGTTCGCGCACTTTCTTCAGATAGCGGTCGGAGCGCTCGTTCGGCTTCAACGGTACGCTCGCCTCGCCCTGCGGCGTCAGCGCCCACAGGGTCATGGTCGACTCGTCGATGCGCACCGCCTTGAGGTCGGTGTTGAACAGCACGTTGAGGCGCAGTTCGTCTTCCGGAGAAAGTTCGTCGTTCATGGGAAAAATCTTTTTTGTCCGCGAAGGACGCGAAGAAACGCGAAGGAAAACCCCACTTCGCGGACTTCACGCCCTTCGCGGATGAAGTCTTTACAAAGTCTTGAACACCTCGTGCGCGGCGCCGATGGTGGCGTCAATGTCGGCATCGCTGTGCGCCGCCGAGACGAAACCCGCCTCGAACGCCGAGGGCGCGAGGTAGATGCCGCGGTCGAGCATGGCATGGAAGAAGCGGTTGAAGGTTTCGCGGTCGCACTGCATCACCTCGGCGAAACTCGCCGGGGGGGTCGCCGCGAAGTACAGGCCGAACATGCCGCCGACCGAGTCGGCACAGAAACGCACGCCGGCGTCCTGCGCGGCGGCGGTCAGTTCCTGCACCAGCCGTGCGGTGCGGGCGGTCAGCGCCGCGTAGAAGCCGGGCGCGGATACCGCTTCCAGCGTGGCGAGGCCCGCCGCCACCGCGACCGGATTACCCGACAGCGTGCCGGCCTGGTAGACGGGACCGACCGGCGCCAGCGCGTCCATGACGTCGGCACGCCCGCCAAAGGCGCCGACCGGCATGCCGCCGCCGATCACCTTGCCGAGCGTGGTGAGGTCGGGCCGAATGCCGAGGAGTTTCTGCGCGCCACCGAGGTCGACGCGAAAGCCCGTCATCACCTCGTCGAAGATCAGCAGCGCGCCGTGCGCATCGCACAGGCGGCGCATCGCCGCCATGAATTCCGTGGTCGGCTTGACGAGGTTCATGTTGCCGGCGAAGGGCTCGACGATGATGCAGGCGATCTCGCTGCTGATCTCGGCGAAGGTGCGTTCGAGGCCGGCGACGTCGTTGTAGTCGAGCACGATGGTCTGCGCGGCGACCTCGGGCGGCACGCCGGCCGAGGTCGGGTTGCCGAAGGTGAGTGCGCCCGAGCCCGCCTTCACCAGCAGGAAATCGGCGTGGCCGTGGTAGCAGCCCTCGAACTTGATGAACTTGCTGCGGCCGGTGAAGCCGCGCGCCAGGCGGATCGCGCTCATCGTCGCCTCGGTGCCGGAGGACACTAGGCGCACCTTTTCGATGCTCGGCACGAGTTCGACGATACGCTGCGCGATGAGGAGTTCCGCCTCGGACGGTGCGCCGAACGACAGGCCGTTGGCGGCGGCGTCCTGCACCGCCTTCACCGTGCCGGAGTGAGCATGGCCAAGAATGGCCGGCCCCCACGAGCCGACGTAATCGATGTATTCCCGACCGTCGGCATCCCACACGCGCGCACCTTGCGCGCGGCTGAAGAACACCGGCGTGCCACCGACGCTCCTGAAGGCGCGTACTGGCGAGTTCACGCCGCCGGGGATGACGCGTTGCGATTGCTCGAAGAGTTGTTCGTTGCGGGTCATTGTTCGGGTTCCGTTGCGAAGAGGTGGTTGAAAGCCTGCGCGCTGGCGCGCACATCAGGCGTGTCGAACAGCGCCGACAACACGGCGATCGCGTCCGCGCCGGCGTCGATGAGCGCGGGCGCATTGGCGTGGGTGATGCCGCCAATGGCGACGATGGGCAGATGAATCAGCGACCCGGCCGCGCGCAGCAGATCGAGGGACGCGCGCGGCGCGGCGGGCTTGGTCGGCGAGGCGAAAAAGCTGCCGAAGGCGACGTAGTCCGCACCCGCGGCCTGCGCGGCACGCGCAAGATCGAGACTCTGGTAGCACGAGGCACCGACGAATTTCTGCGGGCCGAGGATGATGCGCGCTTCGCGCACGCCGGCGTCGTCGCGCCCCAGATGTACGCCATCGGCGCCGGCCAGATCGGCGAGCCGCAAGTCATCGTTGACGATGAGCGGCACGCCGAAGCGCCGGCACAGGGCAACGAGTTCGCACGCCTGCTCGTGGCGGCGTGCGACGTCCGCGGACTTGTCGCGGTACTGCACCGCGGCCACGCCGCCGGCGAGCGCCGCTTCCACCCTCGCGAGCAAGTGCGCGGTGTCGGCGGTTTCCGGGGTGAGGGCGTAGACCCCACCGGGAAAGGTAGATCGCGCACTCACGCGTTGCCTTCCGCCTGCGGTGTCTGCGCCCAGAAGAAACGCTCCGGCAGATATTGCCCCATGCCGGGACGGAACGCGGCCTTGAGCGTCTCGTAGGTGAACTGCTGCGCCTCGCGCACCGCCGCCGGCATGTCCTGGCCATAGGCGAGCACGGCGGCGATCGCCGAGGCCAGGGTGCAGCCGGAGCCGTGATAGCTGCCCGGCAGGCGGTCCCAGGCGTCGGTCTGCACCAGTCCTTCGGCGTCGTACAGTGTGTTGAGCACGCGCGGGGTGTTCTCGTGGGTGCCGGTGATGAGCACGTATTCGCAACCCAGGTCGGTGAGGCGACGTGCGCAGCCGGCGAGATCGAGTTCCTCCTCGTCCGACTCGAACAGCGCGAGCCGGCGTGCCTCGTGGCTGTTGGGGGTGAGGATGCTGGTCTGCGGGATCAGCAGGTCGCGCATCGCGGCGATCATGTCCTCGCTGGCGAGTTCGTCGCCGCGCCCGGACGTCAGTACGGGATCGAAGATGACCGGAATGTCCGGATAGTCGGCGAGGATTTCGGCGATCACCGCGATCGATTCTGCGCCGCCCAGCATGCCGAGCTTGAACGCGGCCACCGGCACGTCTTCCAGCAGCATGCGCGCCTGGTCGCCGA
This sequence comes from Thiobacillus sp. 65-29, assembly GCA_001899775.1. Lineage (GTDB taxonomy): Bacteria > Pseudomonadota > Gammaproteobacteria > Burkholderiales > Thiobacillaceae > Thiobacillus. The sequence goes on along the minus strand of MKWN01000026.1, from coordinate 16,073 downwards.
CCCATTCAGCGTCGATCGGCAACACGTCGTCGACCCCGGCAGTGTCCTGCACGGTGATCGCGGTGATGACCGACAACGGATGACAGCCCATGCTCGCAAGCGTCAGGAGATCGGCCTGGATGCCCGCACCGCCCGTGGGGTCGGACGCGGCGAAGCTCAGCACCAGCGGGGGGGTGGGGGTGGGGGGCGTGATGGGCGGCATGGAAGGCAGTCTGGAACCGAACCTCGCATTTTAGCCGATTCCCGATTGCTTCGAGCCCGGCGCGTGCCGGGCCGGGCAGCGGGCGGTGTGCGGGAAAATGCGTCGCGCGGGCTCAAGTTCTTGCGCGCGCGGCCGCTAATTCGTTTTGTGTTGGAACTTTTTATCCTAGAATCGCTCGCTGGGCAGGCCGGCATGGCCTTCCCAAGCGAAGTGAATCTTCACACAAATATCAAGAGGAGAAGGCTATGTTCATGAAATGGCTGGCTGCGTGGACGCTGTATGTCGTGTCGTTCGGGGCCTGGGCGGTCACGCCCTATATTCAGGGCGACCCGGCGACGGGCGCCAATGTGCAGGCGGTGGCGACCGCGGTAGAGGGCAAGCTGAAGAGCGGTGGCTTCAAGGTCATCGGCAAATACTTCCCCAAGGGACTCAATGGTTACGGCGTGGTGGTGGCCACCGACGACGCCATGCTCGACGAAGTCGGCGCGGCAGGGGGCCATGCCGTGCTCGGTGCCGCGATTCGCGTGGGCGTCAAGGCCGACGGCACCGTTACCTACAGCAACCCCGACTACTGGTATCGCGCCTATTTCCGCAAGGGCTTCGACAAGCGCGAGGGTGCGGTCAAGGTGCTGCAGACGAAACTGGAGCGCGCACTCGGCGCCGTCAAGGGCGTGGGTGGCGAAGAGAATCCGCAGAATCTCGCGAACTATCGCTACATGATCGGCATGGAACGCATCGACTCGTACAAGAACAAGCTCGCCGACGTCGGCAGTTTCGACGAGGCGGTGAAGACGGTGCGTGGCAACCTCGCCAAGGGCGCCGGCAAGACCTCGATGATCTACGAGGTCGTGCTGCCCAAATCCAGGCTGGCGGTGTTCGGCGTCGCCATGCACGACGACGGCGAGTGGATCAAGAAGATCGACATGCAGGAGAGCATTGCCGGCCTGCCGTACGAGATCTACGTGATCGACAAGGAAATCGGCGCGCCGCATGGCCGCTTCCGCATCGCGCTGGCATTCCCCGACGTCGGAATGGGCCAGTTCATGCGCATTTCCACCCTGCCCAACAACATTCTCGACACCATGAACGCCGTGGCGGGGGTCGAGAAGTCGTCCAGCAGCGAAGCCTGGCAATAAGGCTCGCCGTTGAGCGACGGAAAAGGCGCGCCACGGCTGCGCCTTTTCCGCCTCAGGGGTTTCCCCGTTGGTGGCGATTTGCGCCCCAGGGCTTGAAACGACGCCTTTGTCACGCGCGTTTTGCTCTTTCCGGCGCTGAGAGGGTGTTCAGGCAACCCACCGGGCCCGCAAACGGGCAAGGGCGGCGAGGTTTCGCGTCGCGAGCCTGACGCTAAAGAACCCGCAGGCGTTGCCGTAATGCTAAGCACGCGGGTCGGATGGCGGGCGCCATTCGCCGACGGTATTGGTGGAGAAACAGCGTGGACAACGAGGCACTCAAAGGTGTGAAGGTGATGGTGATTGACGACAGCAACACCATTCGCCGCAGCGCGGAAATCTTCCTGAATCAGGTGGGCTGCGAGGTCATTCTGGCCCAGGACGGCTTCGATGCGCTGTCCAAGATCACCGACCATGAACCGGACGTGGTGTTCGTCGACATCATGATGCCGCGCCTGGATGGCTATCAGACCTGTTCGCTCATCAAGCGCAATGCCAAATACCGGACCACGCCGGTCATCATGCTGTCCTCCAAGGACGGCCTGTTCGACCGCGCGCGCGGGCGCATGGTCGGCTCGGACGAATATCTCACCAAGCCCTTCACCAAGGACACCCTGCTGTCGGCGGTGCGGGAGCACGCGGCCACCCGGGTCTGACTGATCTTTCTTCAAGGAGCACATCATCATGGCAATCAGCCGCATCCTGGTCGTGGACGACTCTCCCACCGAGCGTTTCTTCCTGTCCGAACTGCTGGTCAAGAACGGCTATCTGGTCAGCATGGCCGAAAGCGGCGAGGAAGCCGTGGCGCAGGCCAGGCAGACCCTGCCCGATCTCATCGTCATGGACGTCGTCATGCCCGGCATGAACGGCTATCAGGCGACCCGCATGATCACCAAGGAAGACGCCACCAAGCACATCCCGGTCATCATGTGCACCACCAAGGGACAGGAAACCGACAAGGTGTGGGGCATGCGCCAGGGCGCCAAGGCCTACCTGGTCAAGCCGATCAAGCCGGACGACCTGCTCTCGCAGATCAAGGCGCTGGGCTGAGCGGACGTACATGGCCAAGAAGTTCAACCTGCGCGAGTTCCAGACCGCGCTGTCCCAGCAGTTGCAGGCCGCCGCCAGCCGCGACACGGCGGGCTCGCGGCTGGGGTTTCGCGTGGGTGCGACGAACTGGCTGGTCGGGCTGGCCGACACCGAGGAAGTGCTGCCGGTCCCGCCCATCGTGAAGGTGCCGGGTGCGCGGCGCTGGTTCCGCGGCATGACGAACATCCGCGGCAACCTCTTCGCGGTGAGCGATTTTGCCGATTTTCTGGGGCAGGGCGCGACACCCGAGCAAGCCAGTTGCCGCCTGCTGATCCCGCACCACGGGTTCGGCGTCAATGCAGCCCTGCTGGTGGGCGGCACGCTGGGCCTGAAGAACATCGGCCAGTACCGCCCCTGCGAAGGCGGAGCGGCACAGCCGTGGGTGGCGCACCGCTATGCCGACGACGCGGGCACCGAGTGGCACGACATGGATTTCGGCCAGTTGCTCGGCCATGCCGGTTTTCTCATGGTCGAGGCGTAGCGGGACACCAACGGACGGATCTTTACTTTGAGCACAGGGCGCCTGCGCGCCAAATGGAACAGGGATTGAGGCGATGAACATGGCAATCACGATGAATGGGCTGAAGGGGCTGGCGGGCCGTATAACCGGCAAGGGCAAGGCGGTGGGCAGTGACCACACCACCCTCATCATGCAGACTGTTCGCAAGCTGGCCGACAAGGAGCCGGGCAAGGCGCCGGTCATCGGTCATCTGCCGGTCGAGAAGCAGTATCTCTATGCCGGCGGCGCGCTGGTCACCTCGCTGCTGCTTGCGGCGGGTTTCACGATCTACAGCCTCGTGCAACTGGACAATCGCGCCGGCTACGAAGGCCGTGCCGGCGAGCTCAAGGTGCTGTCGCAGCGCCTGCCATTGACGGCCCAGCAGTCCGTTCTGGGCAACGCCGTGGCGTTCAAGAAACTTGCCGACGGCAAGGCGGAATTCGAAACGACCCTCAAGGGCCTGACCGAGGGTGACGACGAGGTCCCGGCATCCGGAGGCGCCGCGCGCGACACCCTGCAGAGCGTCACCGGCCACTGGAAGAAGTTCGAACCGCAGATCGGCCTGATCCTCTCGCAGCAGAAGAACCTGGTGGCGATGGGCGAGAGCGTGAAGCGCATCAACGCCCTCAGTACCGATCTGCAGGAGGTCGCCGAGCAGCTGGCCAGCCAGCTGGCCGACTCGGGCGCCGGCGTGCGCGACGTCACGCGTGCCAACCATCTCGTCATGTTGAGTCAGCGCCTGCCGAAGAACGCGAACCTGCTCCTGTCGTCCGAATTGATCGACCCCGAGGTCGTGCTGCAACTGGAGAAGGACACCACCGCCTTCCGCGATACGGTGCAGGCCCTGATGGAAGGCACGGCGGCGACGAACGAGAACAGCCTGCTGACGCTCGAGGATCTGGGCACCAACATGGCCGACATGGTGGAGACGGTGGGGTCCGTGCTCGCCAATACCCAGGCGTTGCTGCAATCCAAAATGGCGGCGAGCAACCTGTTCGCCGGCAGCGACGCGCTCATGGCGGACACCGACAAGCTCTCGCAGGACTACCGGAACGTCGGCGGCATGAGCTACCTGCTGGCAGCCCTGTTCGGCGTGCTGGCGGTCGGTTCGCTGATCATGCTGGGTTCGATCACCATCAACGAGACCAAGTCACGCGCCCGCAAGAGTGAGGAAGAGAACGCCCGCAACCAGGAGGCGATCCTGCGCCTGATGGACGAACTCGGCGAGCTCGCCGAAGGCAACCTCACCATCAACGCCAGCGTGACGGAGGACATCACCGGCGCGGTGGCCGACTCGATCAACTACACGGTGGAAGAGCTGCGCAGCCTGGTGCGCGGGATCAACAACGCCACCGAGCACATGGACAGCGCCGCCATCCAGGCGAGCCAGGTGTCCGACGCGCTGCAACAGGCGGCGCGCCGCCAGACTGCGGAAATCGAGGAGACGTCGGCCGCGGTGGTCAATCTCGCGCAATCGGTGCAGCAGGTGTCGGGCAACGCGGCCGAATCCGCCCGTGTGGCGGAGCAGTCGCTGGCCGCCGCCGAGAAGGGTCAGCAGGCGGTGTCAAACGCCATCTCTGGCATGAACACCCTGCGCGAGCAGATCCAGGAGACCTCGAAGCGAATCAAGCGCCTCGGCGAATCCTCGCAGGAGATCGGCGAGATCGTGGAACTGATTTCCGACATTACCGAACAGACCAACGTGCTGGCGCTCAACGCCGCCATCCAGGCCGCCTCCGCGGGTGAAGCCGGGCGCGGTTTCTCGGTGGTGGCCGAGGAAGTGCAGCGGCTGGCGGAACGCTCCGCCGACGCGACCAAGCAGATCGCGGCGATCGTCAAAACCATTCAGTCCGACACCCACGACACCGTGGCGGCGATGGAGGTTTCGACCCAGGGTGTGGTCGAGAATGCCAAGCTGTCCGACGCCGCGGGCCAGACGCTGGCCGAGATCGGCACGGTGTCGAAGAAGCTCGCCAGCCTCATTGCGGACATTTCCAATGCCACGCACAGCCAGGCGGAGTCGACCGCCAAGGTGGCCGAGACCATGCAGGACATCAAGTCGATTTCTGCGCAGACCAGTGCGGGTACGCAGCAGACCGCCGACTCGATCCAGGGCATCAAGCAACTGGCGCAGGATCTGAAGAGTTCGGTCTCCGGCTTCAAGCTGGCCTGATCCGCGAGCGTGTAGCGCGACCCGGCCCCGCCCTCAACGTCAGGAACGACACACATGAGCGCCTTACTTGATTACGACACCGGCCCCCTCAACTGGGTGCGCGGCGAAATCGACGCCGCGCTGCAGGCCGCCCTCGGGCGCGTGCAGGCCTTCAGCGTCGACGCCGACCTGACCAACGCCATGCGTCTGGCGCGCGACGATGCGCACCAGGTCGCCGGCGTGCTGCGCATGGTCGGCCTGGAAGGCGCTGCGACGCTCGCAGGCGCACTCGAAACCAGCCTGGCCGACATCGACGAAAACCGCCAGCCCGCCAGCGACGAGCTGATGCGCGCTCTGCGCAATGCCATCGAGGGATTGCAGCGCTGGGTCAAGGACCTCGCCGATGGCCGCGGCAGCGGCGAACTCGCGCTGTTTCCCCTGTACAAGCGACTGCGCGAACTGCAGGGTGCCGAGCGGGTGTTCGAGGGTGAATTGTTTTTTCCCGACCTGCGTACCCGCGCCGGTGCCAATGACGCGGCCGCGAGTGGCCTCTCTCCGGAAGAACTGTCCGCGCACGTCAAGCGCCTGCGTGCGCAGTTCCAGCGCGGCCTGCTGGCCTTCCTGCGCAATGCCGGCGCGGAGCAGGGCCTCGGCCAGATGCGCGATGCGCTGGCGCAAATCGAGAGCGTCGCGCCCTCGCAGGCCGCCCATACTTTCTGGTGGGCCTGCGTGGGTTTCGTCGACAGCCTGATCGCCCGTGGGGTCGAGGCGGATTTCCACGTCAAGCAACTGCTGGCGCGGATCGACCTGCAGATGCGCCGTCTGATCGAAGGCTCGCCGCAGGTGGCCGAGCGCCTGCTGCGCGACGCCCTGTTCTTCGTCGCCAAGAGCAAACCGACCGAAGGCTGCGCGGCGGAAGTGCGTGCGACCTTCGGGCTCGATCGCTACCTCCCCGGCCGCGGCCTGCTCGACCCGGAAACCATGGCGCGCATGCGCCCGGTGCTCGATGCGCTGCAGAACGGCCTGAAAGCGGCACGCGATCACTGGCACGCCTATGTCGACGGCGATGCCGCGCAGCTCGACGCATTCCAGGCGCAGCTCGCGCGCATGCACCCGCAGGCGCAGATGCTCGAACACAGCGGACTGATGCCTTTGCTGCAGGCGCTCGCGGCCGCGGCCTTGGCCACCACCGGACGCGAAGGCGCGGCGCGCGAGCAGATCGACCTCGAAGTCGCCTCGACACTGTTGTTCATCCAGAATGCCGTCGAGAAGGAAGACGTGCTGCACGATGACTTCGCGACACGCACGGCAAACCAGGAGGCACGCCTGCACGCGCTGGTCGAGGGGCGCGAAATGCCTGCCAGCCTGATCGAAACCTCGACCCAGCGCGAGGCCGAGCGCGACATGCTGCTGCACATGGCGCAGGAAGTCGGGCAGAACCTGCGTCAGATGGAGGAAGCGCTCGATGCCTTCTTCCGCGACAGCGGCGACCGCGAAGCACTTGCCAGTCTGCCGGCCCTTGCACAGCAGGCGCAGGGCGCGCTCACCATGCTCGAATTGCCCGCCGCTGCCAGCCTGCTGGAAGCCGCCACCGCCACCGCCGTGCCCTTCATCGGCGAAGGCGAACCCGACGATGCCACGCGCCAGCGCCTGGCCGACGCCTTCTCCAGCCTGGGTCTGTACATCGAGTCATATTGTGCGGGCCGCGGTGACGCGGGCAACATGCTGCGTCCGGTACTGATCGAGTTCGGACTCGCCGACGCGGACGAGCCGGCGCATCCTCTCGGCGAAACCGTCGAAGCCGGCATTCCCGCACGCAAGTCGGACGTGCGCGACGCCTATCTCGGTTGGAACGACGCGCCCGGCGAGGCCGCAAAAAAAAAATTTCTTGACACCCTCGGCGAGCTGAATCGCGACGCCGAGCTGATCGACGATCTTCAGCTCAAGCAGCAGTCGCGTGCTCTCCTCGATGCCTGCCGCGAGCTCGACTGCCCGGGTGGCGGGCAGGATATCCTCGTCACCGCACTGACCGGCGCCACCCTGCCGGTGCGCCCGCAGACGGCGCCGTCCGTGGACATTGCCCCCGTTGCGTCGGATACCGGTGTCGTCGAGGATGTCGCGGAGACGCTGCCTGCCGGCGCCGAGGTCGAGGAAATCGTGCTCGCCGCGAACGATGCGCCCGCCGAAGCCGTTGCGACCGTGCTCGCAGAATCCCCGGCCGCACCGGGCCTGCTTGTCACCGTGCCGGAAGACGCCGAGCCCGAATTGCTCGAGGTCTTTCTCGAGGAAGCGGACGAGGTGCTCGTCACGCAGGGTGAAGCCGTCGAGGCAAGTCGCGAAAATCCCGATGACCAGAACATCCTTACGACCATCCGTCGCGGCTTCCATACGCTCAAGGGCAGCGGCCGCATGGTCGGACTGAACGAGCTGGGCGAAGTCGCGTGGTCGCTGGAGCAACTGATGAACGCGCGCCTGGCGGAAACGCTGCCGGCGTCTGCCGATCTGCTCGAACTGATCGGTATGGCGCGCGCCCTGTTCCACGACTGGGTCGATGCGCTGCGCAGCAACACGCCGGCGACGTTGCCGGTACCGGCCCTGCTTGCCGCCGTGGCGTGCGTGGCGGAAGGGCGCCCGCTGGCGAGCTGTACCCAGCCCGTGGCGCAGGCACCCGCCGAGCCGCTGGTCGAAGAGTTTGCTGCGCCTGCGCCCGCACCCGTCATCGAATACGTGGCGATCATCGAGGTGGCGCAGCCGCAGCGGCCCGCCGAAATCGAGCCCGAGATCCATGCGCCGGAAGCGTTGGCCGAGTCGATGCCTGCCGAAGCGGTCCGGGCGGAGACGCCCGCTGCGGTGCACGTCGCGGAAGTCGAGCCGAGCACGGCGGTGGTCGAGGACCCCGCTGCCGCCGCGCCGCAATTCGGCGCGATCATCGAGGTCGCCGTGCCGCCCGCGTCACCCGTAGACGAAGTGCCTGCGCCAGCGGACGAAATCTGCATCGGCACCGTCTGCCTGTCGGCGGGCCTGTACGACATCTTCATGGCCGAGGCGCAGCAGCGGCTGGCGGTGCTGCACGAAGAAGCCGAACGCCACGCCGCCGTCGCCCACAGCACGATTGCCGAACACGCACGCCGTGCGGTGCACACCCTGGCCGGTATCGCCGGCACCGCCGGCATCGTGCCGCTGGCCGACCTGTCGCTCGCGCTCGAACGCTACTGGAACCGTTTTGCCCATGTTCCCCTGCCCGCCGCCCACCTGCCGCTGGTGCAGGACACGGTGGCGCGCGTGCAGGAGATGGTCGATGCCGTCGGCCATTCCAGATTGCCCGAACCGGCCACCGATCTCATCGTCGCGCTCGGCGAGCTGGAAGACGAGCAGGCGGGTGAGCCCGCGACGCTGCTCGCGGAGGCTGCACCCGCCGCTTTGGCCGAGATGCCGGCGGAGGCCGTGGCAGTGGTTGCGGACGCCGACGCCGACGCCGACGCCGACGCATCGGCCGTCCCGGTCGCGGCCGAACCCGTCATGCCGGACGTGAGTGCCTTCGTCCCCGAGGTGCGCCCTGCCGCCCCGGCGCCCGTGTTCGAGCGTCGCGAAATCGCCGACGAAATCGACGAACAGCTCCTGCCGGTGTTTCTCGAAGAGGCCGAGACACTCGTTCCCGATGGCAGCGCGCAGCTGCGCGAATGGAAGGCGGCACCGGACGATGCGGCCGCGCGCAATGCCCTGCAGCGTACGCTGCACACCGTCAAGGGCAGCGCACGCATGGTCGGCGCGATGCGCCTGGGCGAACTCACGCACGTGATGGAAACGCGCGTCATCGCCGTCGCGGAGGGCCAGCTTGCCGCCGACGCGCACATGTTCGATACGCTGGAATCGCAGTATGACCGCCTGATCGACGCGGTGGAACGCCTGCGCCAGGGCGATCTGGCACCGGTCGCCGACGAACCGGATACACCCCTTGCCGCGCCGGTCGAACCGGTCCTGCCCGAGGTGGCCGCGCCGCAGTCAAGCGTCGCGGCAGCGCTGCCCGCAACCGATACGCCCCGTGCACCGACGCAGCCGGTCAGCCGCGACAGCTCTGCCCTGACCCTGCGTGTGCGCGCCGACTGGGTCGACCGCATGGTCAACCAGGCCGGCGAGGTGGCGATCGCGCGCTCGCGCATCGAAAGCGAAGTATTCGCCTTCAAGCGCCACGTGCACGAACTCTCGGAAGCGCTGGTGCGCCTGCGCGGACACATCCGCGAGGTCGAGATCCAGGCCGAGTCGCAGATGCAGGCCACTTTCCAGGCGCAGGGGGCGGCCGAGCAGTTCGACCCGCTGGAATTCGACCGCTTCACCCGCTTCCAGGAAGTCACCCGCTTCCTTGCCGAAAGCGTCAACGATATTTCCACCGTGCAGCACATCCTGCTCGCCCGCCTGGGCGAGGCCGACGCTGCGCTGATCCAGCAGACCCGCCTCAACCGCGAACTGCAACAGGACCTCCTGCGCGTGCGCATGGTGCCGCTGTACTCGGTGGCCGAACGCCTCTATCGCACCGTGCGCCAGACCGCGCGCGATGTCGGCAAGCGCGCCCAGCTCGACATCCAGGGTGGCGAGCTCGAAATCGACCGCTCGGTGCTGGAAAAGGTCACCGCACCGATCGAGCACCTGCTGCGCAACGCACTCGCGCACGGCGTCGAGACGCCCGACGTGCGCCGTGCAGCCGGCAAGGCGGAGTTCGGCGAAATCGTCCTCTCCGCGCGCCAGAGCGGCAACGAAATGCTCATCACCGTCAGGGACGACGGCGCCGGCCTCAACTACGCGCGCATTCGCGAGAAGGCGGAGGCCAGCGGCCTGCTGCCACCCGCGGTCGAGGTGACCGAGAGCCTGCTCGCACAGATGATCTTTGCCGCCGGCTTCTCCACCGCCGAGAGCGTCACCCAGGTCGCCGGCCGTGGTGTCGGCATGGACGTGGTGAAGAGCGAAATCTCCGCACTCGGCGGGCGCATCGACATCGGCTCCGCGCCGGGCCAGGGCACGACCTTCAGCATCTACCTGCCGCTCACGCTTGCGATGACGCAGGCGGTGATGGTGCAGGCGGCGAAGCACGACTACGCCCTGCCCGCCCCGCTGGTGCAGCAGGTGCTGGAACTGAAACCCGGCGAGCTGGAGCAGGCGATGGCCGCGGGCGAGGTGAGCTGGCGCGGCATGCGCTACCCGTTCGCCTACCTGCCCCACCTGCTTGGCGATACCGAGGCGGTACACGAGGTGCAACGTTACAACTCCGTGGTCCTGCTCGCCAGCGGCGCCAGCCACGCCGCGGTGCTGGTCGATGCCATCGAGGGCACGCGCGAAATCGTGGTCAAGAACATTGGCCCGCAGATGGCCCGCATCACCGGGGTGGCGGGTGCCACCGTGCGCGGTGATGGACGCGTCATTCTCATCCTCAATCCCGTGCCGCTGGCGCTGCGCTGGGCCAGCCAGCCGCGCGTCGCACTGGAACAGGCCGCGCCTGCGGAGTCGGTCGAAGTCAGCAGCGCGCTGCAACCGCCATTGGTGCTGGTAGTCGACGATTCGCTCACCGTGCGCAAGATCACCACGCGCCTGCTCACCCGCGAGGGCTTCCGCGTCGACAGTGCGAAGGACGGCGTCGACGCGCTGGAGAAGATGCGCGATCTCGTTCCCGAAATCGTGCTGCTCGACGTCGAGATGCCGCGCATGGACGGCTTCGAACTGGCACGCGTGATGCGCAGCGACGCGCGCCTGAAAACGGTGCCGATCATCATGATCACCTCGCGCACGGCGGACAAGCACCGCAACCACGCGCTCGAGATCGGCGTCGACGTCTACCTGGGCAAGCCCTATCAGGAACAGCAACTGCTCGACCACATCGCCGAGCAGCTCGGCCAGAAGGAGATGGTGTCCGCGTAGGCGCTACCCCGTACAAAAAACGGGCGATACCGCCCGTTTTTTGTGTACCGGAAACCCGTGCCTACAGCCGGAGCCCGCCGAGATCACCGGTCGCCAGTGCCTTCAGCCGTGCATCGGCGAGCGCCGCATCCTGGCGCCAGATCGCCAGCAGGCGCTGGCCGACCTCCAGCCAGTGCGCAGCCCCCTGCCGGGCCAACGCCGCCAGGGGTTCGCGCCGGCCGGTGTCGATCCAGGCGCCGTAGGCATTCATCAGCGCGGGGAACAGCGCGCGCCGCAGCCCGGTGAGGTTGGCGAGGTAGAAATGCAGGGAACCGGCCGCGTCGCGTTCGAGCAGCGTGGGCAGCGTCACCAGGCAGTCGGCGAGCAGGTCGCGCACCGCGCGCACCAGCAACTCCGCGTGGCGGGAGCCCAGCTGCCCCAGCATCGTCCGCCAGTCGTTGCCCAGCAACATTCCGGCACGCGCTTCGCCGAGTTCGTGCAGGATCATGGCTTCGCTCTCGGCCTCCGCCATGCGGTCGAGCCCGCGCTCGATATCGTGCTCGAAGCCGTAATGCGTAAAGGCGCGGCCGAGCGCGCTGTCGCGCTCCTTCCACTGCCATTCCTCGTACTTGTTCCACAGCAGGCGCCGCACCGCGTCGAGGCGCAGGAAGATCGCGCCGTCGCGCAGCGTCGCCGGCGGCGCAATGAGATCGCGCGCGTACTCGCAGCCCGCCACCAGCACCTCGACGCCCTCGCGCACCTCCGCGCGCTTCAGTTCGGCCAGCACGAAATGCGGCTTGCGGAATTGCCCCAGCCCGCTGCTGTATACCAGCCCGTGGGGCAGCAACGCGCGGTTGATTGCATCCGTCTCGAACGGATCGATGCCCGCGTCGCCGAGCGGTAGCTTCAGGAAATTTTCTTCCTCCACGGTGTCCCAGAGGCTTTCGCGCGCGTTCAGCCAGTCGCCGAGTTCGTCGCGGGGCAGGCGTGCACCGTAGGGAATCTCCATTTCCCAACGGTAATACTCACGCATTTCCAGCAGAAACGTGCACATCGTCATGTCGCGCGCGTGACGCGCGTCGGCGATGGTGCAGTTCTTTTGCACCGTGTCGATGAGGGCAGAGAAATTCTCGGTCATGGACGACTCCCGGATCGTGGCGCTTCCAGTCTACAAACAAAAACAGCCCGTTCAACCGGGCTGTTTTCAGGGACATTGTCCGGGCGGGGAGGTTCCCGCCTCGCCATCGTCGCCGACCGGGGGGCAACGCGCGCCCAAACCGGCGCTTCGCTCCCTCTCCCCCAAGCGGGAGAGGGGGCAAACGGGCGCTGCGCGCGCCCAAATCGATCAATGGCGGCGGACGCGGCCGTAGTAGCCGAGGTCCGCGCGCGAGCGGCGGGAAAGCTCGAAGCGGGCGTCGCCGGCGAACTGCCCCGCCAGCTGCGCATAGGCTTCGACCGCCCACGGCTTGTCGTTCAGTGCGTCGACGATGCCTTCGGCCCAGCGCAGTTTGTCAGTGGGCGTGTTGAGGTGATTGCCGCACTCGACGTACCACTTCTTCAGCGTCGCGGCCGGCAGGGCGAAACCCTTCAGGCGGTCGATGAACTGGATGCAGGCGTCGCCGGTGCCGCACGCCGCGGCCGCCGCGGCCAACAGCTCGTCGGCCTTGGCGGCGTTGCCCATGCCGGCGTACAGATGGCCGATGTGGGTCAGCGCGTAGTGGTCCTTGGCGCGGGCACGCGCGATGTCCAGCAGGCGCCCGGCTTCCGCGGCATCCTGCGTGGCGGCGAAGCTCGCCTCCGCCAGCTTGGCAAAGTCGTACGCACTTGCGCTGGCGTCACCGGCGAGTGCGGTTTCGCGCGCACCGAGGTAGGCGCGTGCCTTCGCCACACCGAGTTCGCGATGCTTCATCTGCGCCGCGGTGACGACCAGGTTCTTGAACGCGATGAAATCGGTGGCATTCTCCGCACCGCGGTCGAGCAGGCGGCCAAGCCAGGCGGTGTCGTCGAGGTTCCTGTCGACCGCGACGAGAATGGGCTTGTAGCGCGAGAACTGGTAGCCGGTGCCATCGAGCAGGCTTTCCGCCGACTCGATCAGCTTGGCGGCGTAGAAGGGGTCTTCCAGTTCGCTCTGCACGCGGTCGGCCAGCGCGAGGAGCTGCTTGACGCTGGTCGCGTCCTTTTCCAGCTGCTGGAATTCGAGGTAGCGCGCGTGGTTCGCCTGACGCTTTTCCAGCTTGGCCTTCACGCGGGTGAGGCGCTCGGTGTCGTCGGCCAGATGCGCTTCGACCGCGGCGACCAGCTTCTGCATTTCGTCGAGACCGGTGACGGCGTCTTCGGCCTTGTCCAGCAGCGCCGCAGCGCCCGGCTTGTCGCCGGCACCGGCGAGGCCTTCGGCCAGCTCGATGTATTCGCCGGTGGCACCGGCCAGATCGCCCGCCTTCTTCAGCGCCGCCTGCAGGAAGACCGCGTCGCCGGCCTGCTTGGCCGATTCGACCAGGGTCCTGGCGGCGGTGAAGTCGGTCGCTCCGGCAAGGGCGCGTTCATACAGCGCCCTGGCGCGTGCGGGATCGCCCAGCGTCCGGGTGACTTCGCCGGCCAGCGACAGCAGATCGGGCACGCTGGAGAGCTTCTCGCCAGCCTTGTTGAAGATCACCGCCGCATAATCCTTGTCGAGCACGTGCTCGGCGGCGGCCGCAGCGAGCTTGCCGTATTCCACCGCGCGCGCGATCTTCGCTTCGGCCTTTTCCAGTACCTTTTTCGCGAAGGCACCGTCGGCGATCACGCTCATCACGTTCTTCGCCAGCTCGATCAGCGGATCGAGGTTGGCGGTTTCCTTCAGCGCCTTCTCGTACGCGCCCACCGCCGCCGCCTTGTCTCCCAGCACCTTGAATTTGGCTTCCGCCAGCGCGACCTGCTCCTCGCCGCTCATGCAGTAGTCCTCGGCGGTCTGCAGCAGTTCCTCCGCGCGGCCCTGTTCGCCCAGCGCCTTGTAGACGATCGCACAGGCGGCGAGGTCCCTGGTGAACTGGCAGTCGTCGGCGACGCGGTCCATCAATTCCTTCGCGTAGGCGGCGTCGGCGGGTTCCTGCAAGGCCTGCAGCGCGAGCGCCGCGTAGTCGGCGCCGCTGGAACATTTGGCTTCTTCGGGGGCGAGGGTGTCACGGGTGGCCATGGGGTATCTCCAGATGAACGTAACTTAACCGGGCAATTCTCCACTTCCGTGGCAGGGTCGCCAAATAAGTAATGTCGATGGTGGCATTAGGTGACGCTGATGTGCAGCCGGCGCGACGCGTGAAACGACAGGGCGAGGTCCCGTCGGCCGCGTGCAGCGGCGGTTTCCACGCTCATTTCACGAGTGTCACCGGGATCGGCGCGAGCTGTATCACTTTCATGGCGACGGACCCCAGCACCAGCCCGGCGATGGCACCCATGCCGCGCGTGCCCATGACGATCGCGTCGCAGCGTTTCTCGCGGGCGAATTTCAGGATGCCATCGGCTGGCGCAGCGGAGCGGCTGTAGACCTTGTGCGGCACGTCCGCGCGCTCCAGAAGCGTCGCGGCAGGGCGCGTGGCTTTCTCTCCTTCCTCCAGCCGCTGGAGCATTTCCGCGCGCCGCCTCGATTTCGCGGCGGAGGGCGGCAGGGGCGCCGGCTGGACATGCAGCAGCAGGACGCTGACCTGCAGCCCGCCGGCGGCAAGCCTGATCGCATGGCGCACCGCGCGCTCCGCCGGTTTCGAACCATCGACCGGGACAAGCAGTTTGAACATGAGGCTCTCATCCTTGACGTGAAACGCGCGCAACCTGACTCGATCGAGTCATTGCGGTGGCCGCCGCGCCGCGCGCACGCCTTGTGCCGCGCGATCCACCCCACCCATGCGTAGCGGCGCATTTGTGTTTAGTATAGCCGTGTCAGGGCCGGGACGGGCCGCAGGTGGCCCGCCCTTGTCCGGGGCGCAAGCGGGGTTCCGGTGTTGCAACGACCAATGGGGAAAGGCAGATCAGATCATGAGCAGACTCGATCAGCAGAAAATCGACCACCTGAGTGGTCTCATGGATGAGCGCTGGGTGCGCGAGTTCAGCGAGATCCGCAGCCTGCTCGCGGACCTGGGCGAGGAGCGACAGCGGGTCGCCCTGGGGGAACGGGCCGCCGACTCCTCCGACGAAGCGCTGCTCGACACGCTGTCGGCCGTCGACGAGGCGCTGATCCGGCAGAACCTGCAGGACGTGCGCGACATCGTCGCGGCGCGCCGGAGAATCGCCGCGGGCACGTATGGCGACTGCACCGACTGTGGCGGCGAGATCGCGTACGAGCGCCTGCTTGCCTATCCGACGGCGAAGCGCTGCATCGATTGCCAGCGCGAGCACGAGCGGCGCAAGGCGGGCGGTGCCGCATAGCGGTCCGGGCAAGCGAAGCCCGGCGCCGACGCTCAATGCGCGTCGGTCGATGGCACCAGCACGTGCAGGTCCTGTTCGAGCGTGTCGAGCATTTGGTCGAGACGGCAGAACTGGCGCAGTTCCGCGGCATCCGTAATGCGTACGTCCTCGCCGCGCACGTCGACACCGTGCTGGCGCAGTTCGGCGATGGCGCGTGAGAGGCTTTCCGGCGTCATGCTGAGACGGTCGGCGAGCAGTTTCTTGTCGTGAGGCAGGTGGGCGGCCTGGCCCCCGCCGTCGGCCTCGACCAGGCGCAGCAGATAGAGCGCGAGCCGCTGCGCGGCGGTGCGCAGACGCAGATTCTTGATTTCGCGAACCAGCTGGCGGTATTGCGTGGCCAGGGAACCGAGTAGGGCGAGCGTGAGTTCAGGATTGGTCTTGAGTTCGCCGAGCAGGCGATCGAGCGGAATGAGCAGAATCTGCGAGGGTTCGACGGTGCGCGCGGACAGCAGGTAGGGTTGCGAGACGAGTGCGGCGGCCATGAGAAAGACGTCGACGGGCCGCAGCAATTCCACCACCGCTTCGCGCCCTCCCGGTGTCGCGGCACTCAGCTGGACCGTGCCATCGAGCAGCACATGCAGATATTCGGGCGCATCGCCGGCACGGAACAGGATTTCGTCGCGCTCGAACTGTCGCAGC
>MKWN01000025.1:402-1050 GCA_001899775.1 Thiobacillus sp. 65-29 | reverse complement strand
TTGATGCTGACGTTGTCGCCAGGCATCACCATCTCGGTGCCCGCCGGCAATTCGATGCTGCCCGTGACGTCGGTGGTGCGGAAATAGAACTGCGGACGGTAGCCGTTGAAGAACGGGGTGTGACGACCCCCTTCGTCCTTGCTCAGCACGTAGATCTCGGCCGAGAACTTGGTGTGCGGCTTGATGGAGCCGGGCTTGGCCAGAACCTGGCCACGCTGGACTTCCTCACGCTTGGTGCCGCGCAGCAGGACGCCGACGTTGTCACCCGCCTGACCCTGATCAAGCAGCTTCCTGAACATCTCGACGCCGGTGCAGGTGCTCTTCTGGGTGGGCTTGATGCCAACGATCTCGATCTCTTCGCCAACCTTGATGATGCCGCGCTCGACACGACCGGTGACGACGGTGCCGCGACCGGAAATGGAGAAGACGTCCTCGACGGGCATGAGGAAGGGCTTGTCGATGGCGCGCTCGGGAGTCGGGATGTAGCTGTCGAGCGCAGCAGCCAGCTTGAGGATGCTGGGCTCGCCGATGTCGCTCTGGTCGCCTTCGAGGGCCTTGAGGGCGGAACCGATGATGATGGGGGTGTCGTCACCGGGGAAGTCGTACTTGGACAGGAGCTCGCGAACCTCCATTTCGACAAGCTCGAGC
>MKWN01000025.1:0-378 GCA_001899775.1 Thiobacillus sp. 65-29 | reverse complement strand
GCCTTGTTCATGTAAACGATGATGTAGGGCACGCCAACCTGACGCGCAAGCAGGATGTGCTCGCGGGTCTGCGGCATGGGGCCGTCGGCGGAGGAGACGACGAGAATGGCGCCGTCCATCTGCGCGGCGCCAGTGATCATGTTCTTGACGTAGTCGGCGTGACCCGGGCAGTCGACGTGGGCGTAGTGACGGCTCTCGGTCTCGTACTCGACGTGCGAGGTGTTGATGGTGATGCCGCGCGCCTTCTCTTCGGGAGAAGAGTCGATCTCGTCGTATTTCTTCGCCGCACCGCCAAACTTCTTCGACAGAATGGTGGTGATCGCCGCGGTCAAGGTGGTCTTGCCGTGGTCAACGTGACCAATCGTACCAACGTTCACG
>MKWN01000024.1 GCA_001899775.1 Thiobacillus sp. 65-29 | reverse complement strand
TCCTCGATGTCTTCTCGCACTACATCGACTCGGGTTTCGGCCTGCTGCATGGCGAGGTGGCGTTTCTCACCGCCACGCTGGTGGTAATCGACATGACGCTGGCAGGGCTGTTCTGGGCGATGGGCGGCGAGGACGTGATCGGCAGGCTGATCAAGAAGACGCTCTATGTCGGCGCCTTCGCATTCATCATCGGCAACTTCAACAACCTGGCCGGCATCCTGTTCAATTCGTTTGCCGGACTCGGACTGGTGGCGTCGGGTTCCACGCTGACGCAAGCGCAGTTTCTGCAGCCGGGCCACCTGGCCAAGGTCGGCGTCGATGCTGCACAACCGATCATGGCGCAGATCAGCGACCTGACCGGCTTCCCCGAGGTGTTCGCGAACCTCGATGTCATCGCCGTGCTGTTTCTCGCCTGGCTGGTAGTGATCGTTAGCTTCTTCGTGCTCGCGGTGCAGCTCTTCGTCACGCTGATCGAATTCAAGCTGACCACGCTCGCGGGCTTCGTGCTGGTGCCCTTCGCGTTGTGGAACAAGACCGCGTTCCTCGCCGAACGGGTGCTGGGCAACGTGGTGTCGTCGGGCATCAAGGTGCTGGTGCTGGCGGTCATCGTCGGCATCGGCACGGGACTGTTTGCACAGTTCCAGGTGCCACCCGGCACCGAGCCCTCTATCGACCTGGCGCTGACCATCATGCTGGCCTCGCTGGCGATGCTGGGACTCGGGATATTCGGGCCGGGGATTGCGACGGGTCTTGTTTCAGGTGCACCGCAGCTCGGAGCCGGTGCGGCAGCCGGAACGGCGCTGGGTGCGGCGGGGCTGGCGGTGGCCGGTGGTGCGGCTATCGCCACTGGCGGTGCGGCGGTGGCGGCGGGTACACGCATGGTGCCGGGTGCAACACGCGCCGCCATCGGCGGAGCGGCGTCGGCTGGGCGTGCGAGCAGCGCGATGGCCAGCGGCGCGAAGTCTGCCTACCAGACGGGTGCTGCGGCTTCAGGGTCGGGTGGTGTTCGTGCTCCAGGTGCTGGCCTCGCCAATGTGGCCAGGAGCGGTGCCGGTGCGGTCGGCCAGCGCGTCGCAGCCGGTGCGAAAGCGGTCAAGGATCGCGTAGCGAACTTCGTCGCGGAAGCTGCTGCGCCTGCGGCAGGCAGTTCTACCGAATCAGCCGATGCCAGGCCCCCTGCAGCAGAGCCCGCCTGGGCCAAACAAATGCGGCGCAAACAACAGGTGAGTCATGCGGCCACCACGGCGGCGCACACCCTGCGCTCAGGCGATCACGGTGGCGGCGGTGCCAGCCCGAGCCTGCGCGACGATTCGAACCCTTAAAAGTTTAGTTTAACGGAGATCAGTCCATGCGATTCAAACGACCGCAGGTGCGCTACTCGGACACGCCCGAGCCCGTCACCCCCTACCAAGCTGCCGCGCAGGTCTGGGACCAGCGCATCGGCAGTGCGCGCGTGCAGGCGAAGAACTGGCGGCTGATGGCATTTGGCTGCCTGTCGCTCGCCTTGCTGATGGCGGGTGGGCTGGTGTGGCGCTCGGCGCAGTCCATCGTCACCCCTTATGTGGTCGAAGTGGCCACTGGCGGTCAGGTGCGTGCAGTGGCTGAAGCAGCCACGCCGTACAAGCCGAACGATGCGCAGATCGCCTACCACCTGGCGCGCTTCCTCACCGACGTGCGCTCGCTGTCGATCGACCCCATCGTCGTGCGGCAGAACTGGCTCGAAGCCTACGACTACACCACCGACAAGGGCGCAGCCACGCTGAACGACTACGCGCGCGCCAACGATCCGTTCGCGCGCATCGGCCAGACCTCGACAGCGGTGGAGATCACCAGCGTGGTGCGCGCCAGCCAGTCGTCGTTCCAGGTGCGCTGGATCGAGCGCACCTATGTGAATGGCTCGCCCTCGGGCATCGAGCGCTGGACGGCTGTGCTGTCCATCGTGCTGCAACCGCCGCGCACCGAAGAGCGACTGCGCAAGAACCCACTGGGCATTTATGTCAACGGCCTGTCCTGGAGCCGTGAATTCGACGCAACCGAAGGAACCCCAAAACCATGAAAAACCCAATCCGTCATTCCGTATTGCCGCTGATCCTGAGTGCCACTCTGGTAACTGCCACCGGCTGCGCCACGCACGGCAAACCGCCGCCTGACATCACGCTGGACGAATCTATTGCGGCACAACTGCTACCAGAGCTACCCAAGCCCATCGAGGTGGTGGAAGTGCCCAAGCCTCTGCCCTTGCCCGAGCAGTTGAAGGCCTTTGGAAACCTGCCCGAGGACAAGCCTGCCCCGGAATCACCTGACGAGAAAACTCGCGTGGCGCGTGCCAATGCCGAAGCACGGGTGGCACCGAGTCGCGAAGGCTACATCAACGCCATCCAGGTCTGGCCCTACAGTGATGGCGCGCTGTATCAGCTTTACACGAGTCCGGGGCGCGTCACCGTCATCACCCTGCAGCAAGGTGAGGAACTGGTGACGGTCTCGGCCGGCGATACGGTGCGCTGGATCGTCGGCGACACCGCCAGCGGCGCAGGTGCCAGCCTGCGCGTGAATATCCTGGTGAAACCGACACGCGTCGGGCTGAAGACGAATCTCGTCATCACCACCAACCGCCGCACCTATCTGCTGGAATTGTCCTCGACGCCGCAGGCGTGGATGGCATCGGCGTCGTGGGACTACCCGAAGGACCGCATGCTGGCCTTGCAGAAGCAGGCGCAGCAGGCTCAGGCGGCAGCGCCGGTGGACTCGGGCTTGTCGCTTCAACAGATCAAGTTCCGTTACGCAATCACCGGCGACAGCCCGCCGTGGAAACCACTGCGCGCCTTCGACGACGGCGAGCGCGTCTATATCCAGTTCCCCGCCGGCATTACGCAGGGTGAGCTGCCGCCACTGTTCGTGATCGGGCAGCAGGGCGATGGCCAGCTCGTCAACTACCGGTTCCGTTCGCCCTACTACGTGGTGGATCGGCTGTTCGGTGCGGCAGAGTTGCGGCTGGGCGCGGACAAGGCCGCTGTGGTGCGCATCGAGCGCACCGATGGCGTGGTCAGCACGGCGCGGAGGCATTGAGCATGAGCACGCCCGCCACGCCGCAGACGGCACCCACCGGGACGAATAAGGCCGACCCTGACACCTTGGCCCTGCGCGCTTCGCCGCGCCCAGTCACACGGCTCAATCGGCGCATGCTGGCGGTGCTTGCAGGGGCGCTCGGCATCGGCATCCTGGGTGCCACGCTGTGGTCCTTGCAACCGCATCAACGCGAACGCAACCCGGCCACCGAGCTGTACAACGTGGATCGCGTCTCGCGGGCCGATAACCTCGACCAGTTGCCGACGGACTATTCCAAAGTGCCGGTCGCGGCAAAGCTGGCAGTGCCCGCATTGGGCGAACCACTGCCGGGCGATCTGGGTCCGGCCATCGTGCATGCGCAGCGCAATGCCAATACCGGCACGGGTGCGTACAGTAACCCGACTCAGATGGCTGGCGTTCGCGATGCCGAGGAAGCGGCGAGATCGGGAGTGTTCTTTCGCGGCAGCGGTGCTGCGAAGGCGGCGACGGCTGCAACAGCAAACACTGCTATGCCAGAACCGGTATCCGGCAATCAGCCATTCAATCCGATGGTTTCGGTATCGGCACAGCCTGCCGATTCGACGGCCGCGCAGAACCGGCAGGATCAGAAACAGGCCTTCGTCGCGAATGGCGGCGACACCGCCACCCGCAATGCTGCCAGCCTGCAATTGCCAACCTCGCCCTACCAAGTGATGGCGGGCACCATCATTCCGGCGGCGCTGGTGACGGGCATCAACTCCGACTTGCCAGGGCAGGTCATCGCCAACGTCACTGAGGCAGTCTATGACACGGCCACGGGTCGCTTCCTGCTGATTCCGCAGGGCTCGCGGCTGATCGGTCGCTATGACAGCCAGGTTTCATTCGGTCAGCGGCGCGTGTTGCTGGTGTGGACGCGGATGATCCTGCCCGATACCTCATCCATTTCACTCGATCGACTACCCGGCATTGACCCAGCGGGATATGCCGGGCTGGAGGATGGCGTCGATTGGCATTGGGATCGCATCATCGCCGGCGCGGCACTGTCCACGCTGCTGGGTGTGGGCGCCGAACTGGCTGCGCCTGATCGAAGCGGCAGCGATGGCAAGGTCATCATCGCCACGCGCCAGAGCGCGCAGGACACGGTGAACCAGGTCGGTCAGGAGATCACCAAACGCAACGTGAGCATCCAGCCGACGCTCACTATCCGGCCCGGTTTCCCGATGCGAGTCATGGTGAACAAGGATCTGATTCTGCGGCCGTACCAGCCGCTGTTCTTCCAAAGGGGATCGTCGCAATGAACCTATCCACCAGCAAGCTGCGGCTGGGGCCGCTGCCGAAAACCGAGACGGTAAAACTCACGATCGCACTGACGGTCACGCTCAAGGCTGATTTGGAGCGCTATGCCGCTTTGCATGCTCAGACCTATGGCGAACCGATTGAGGTTGCGACGCTGATCCCGCACATGCTCGAAGCGTTCATGGCGCGGGATCGGGGATTCAGGAAGTCGTTCGCGAAAGGAGCGCCAGCATCACGGCCAATACCCGCATCGAACCCCTAGTCAGACATGCCACTCTGCCTCAAACACCAGCCTGGTCTGACTGCGAATGTGCAGCGCAAAAGCAACCCACGCCCGGTGTACGCCCATGCACGCCCAAGCAGGTTTCCGGAAATGGAGATCGGCGAGACTATATCGACAGCCGTTAAATTGCCGATGACAGCCTCAATCCAAGCCGAACCGGCACACCCATGGAGCGGAACATGAGCAACCCAAGTCGATGGGTGCTGATCAATCGATTGGCAGAGATCACCGGATACAGTGAAGACGCGGTACGCCACAAGGTCAAGAACGGCACATGGTTGCAAGGCCGTATCTGGCGGAAAGCGCCGGATGGCCGCATTTTTGTGAACGTGGATGAATTTGAGCGCTGGGTGGAGAGCGGCAGGCAACTGGCTGCGAATTGATGCCGTCAGTCGTTCACGTTAACCCCCTTGTTGCGCTTCCCTGCTTGGAGCAGCCCTGCGGCGGCGCTGTTGTCTAATACGCTCAATGAGCGTATAACCATTCCCGTTGCCAACGGTCGACGCAGGCGTCTTGTCCTGCCAGGCATGATGGCGCCCATAGACCCACACCATGCCTCACTCAATCAACCGGCGCAACAACGTTGCGGCTTCGACAACAGCCACGCCCCCCGAGCCTGATGACATCCGTGCGGCCCGAACTGCGGCAGGTTTGACACAAACGGAAGCCGGCGATGTGGTGCATGCGTCGTTGCGTACTTGGCAGCAGTGGGAGGCAGGGGATCGCAAGATGCACCCCGGACTGTTTGAGCTGTTCAAGCTCAAGACCGGACGAGAAAGACGCAAGCAACAAGCCAACGACAGGAACAACCAGGAGTGATTTCGGGAGAGTGATGATGGCGGCGCAAATGGATACCGTGATGAGCAGCAATCTTCCAGGCATCGAAGTGCATGGAAAGTCGATTCGCGTGGCGTTTATGCACAAGGGAGTGCGCCATCGTCACACGCTGGGTATCGAGCCAACCAAGGCAAACCTTAAACATGCGTCTCGCCTTCGCAGCGCCGCCATGTATGCGCTCAAAACGGGGACCTACGACGAGTCCGAGTATTTTCCCCATTCACGGCAAGGCGACCAAGTCGGCACGGCAAGCAAGCGTCTCGGCGACTTGTCCGAACGGTACATGCCGCTCAAAGCAGTGGACATCACTGTCGAAACACAGAACCGCTACCAGGTGGCGCTCAATGCCTGCCTCAACACCATCGGACGGAACCGCTTGGCCGATGCCCTGATCCCGGCAGACATCCAGCAATTGCGCGTGGACTTGATCGAGACGCGGGCCGTCTCGACGGTAAACCACTACCTCGCTACATTCGCGGGCTTTCTCTACTGGTGCGAACAGAACCACTTCTGTGCCGAAGGCTTGGCCAAGCACTGCACGCGCTTCACCAAGAGCAACAAGGACCCAGACCCGTTCACCTATCAGGAGTACAACGCGCTGATCACGAAAGGTTGTTTGCACCCGGTGGACGCGGCCTCGGTGACACTCGCGTTCTACACAGGTTTGCGGCCAGGTGAGTTGTGCGGCCTCGCCGTGGAGGACATTGCTGCCGACCTGGGCAAGCTGACGGTGCGGCGCTCAGTCACTCAGTCGCTCACCTTCAAGATTCCGAAAACGAACAAGGAGCGAACCATCCTGCTGTTCCCGCCTGCTCAGGCTGCACTCAAGGTGCTGATCGAAGATGCGTTGACGCGCGATGCGATTGACTTGGAAGTCTGGCTAAATCGCCATGAGTCGCGAGTTGATCGCGCGCGGCTGCTATTGTCGCCTAAGACGCAGGCGCGCAAGACCAACGTGAATGCGTGGTATGTACCGAGCGCATGGAATACGAAGTGGAGCAACCTGACCCGGCGCGCCGAAGTCCGGCATCGCCCGCCTTACCAGACCCGCCACACTTACGCCTGCTGGAACCTCACGGCACGCGGCAACCTGGCCTTTATCGCGAACCAGATGGGACACAGTGACTACTCGATGCTCGTGAAAGTCTATGGCCGCTGGATAGATTCGGAGTCCCCCAGAGAGCTGGGGCGCATCTGGCAGGGTATGAAGAAACTCGTACAAATTGCCCCAATTTTGCCCCAATAAAACGATCAAAATATAATAACTTATTGTTTTTAATGATAAAAGAAGCCATACATACGCACACGCCGATGATGCAGCAGTACCTGGGCATCAAGGCGCAGCATCCCGACATGCTGCTGTTCTACCGCATGGGCGATTTCTACGAGCTGTTCTTCGATGACGCGGAGAAGGCGGCGCGGCTCCTGAACATCACGCTGACTACGCGCGGCAGCTCGGCCGGCGCGCCGATCCGGATGGCCGGTGTGCCGTATCACAGTGCCGAGCAGTATCTCGCGCGCCTGCTGAAACTGGGCGAGTCGGTGGTGATCGCCGAGCAGGTGGGCGATCCGGCGACGTCGAAAGGGCCGGTCGAGCGCCAGGTCACGCGCATCGTCACGCCGGGCACGCTGACCGATTCGGGTCTGCTGGACGAGACGCGCGACACGCTGATCATGGCGATTGCGGCGGCGGGCGACACGCTGGGGGTGGCCTGGCTGAATCTTGCCGCGGGGCGTTTCCAGGTCGGCGAAATCGCGCCGTCCGCCCTGCCCGCCTTGCTCGCGCGCGTGCGGCCGGCGGAAATTCTCGCGCCGGATGGCTTCGAATTCGCCGCACCGTGCGCGGTGCGCCGTCTCGCGCCGTGGCAGTTCGACTCCGCGGGCGCGCACAAGCGTCTGGCGCAGCAGTTCGGCAGCCGGAACCTTGCCGGCTTCGGCGTGGCCGACCTGACGCAGGCCATTGCCGCGGCCGGCGCGCTGCTCGACTATATCCAGGTTACCCAGCGTACCGCCCTGCCCCACCTGCAGGCGATCCACGCCGAGCGCGACGGCGAGTTCGTCCAGCTCGACGCCGCCACGCGGCGCAATCTGGAGCTTACCGAAACGCTGCGCGGCGAGACCTCGCCGACGCTGCTGAGCGTGCTCGACACCACCGCCACCGGCATGGGCACGCGCCTGCTGCGTCACTGGCTGCACCATCCCCTGCGCGATCGCGAAATCCTCACGCAGCGGCGCGACGCGATCGGCGTGCTGGCCGAGCGCCCCGACACCGTCGCCGTTCTCACCCGCACCCTCAAGGGCTGCGCCGACGTCGAGCGCATTGCCGGACGCATTGCGCTCAGGAACGCGCGCCCGCGCGATCTTTCCGGTCTGCGCGACACGCTCGCGCTGCTGCCCGAACTCGCCGCGCTGCTGCCCGACGACGCGGGGCGGCTGGGTGCGCTTCAGACCGCGCTCGGCGCACGCCCCGACCTGCACGCCGTACTTGCGCGCGCCGTCCTGCCGGAGCCGGCCACGGTGCTGCGCGAGGGCGGCGTGATCGCCGACGGCTACGATGCCGAGCTCGATGAACTGCGCGCGCTGACGCGTGACGCGGGCGCCTTCCTGCTGGAGCTGGAAAGGCGCGAACGCGCACGCTCGGGGATCGCCACCCTCAAGGTCGAATACAACAAGGTGCACGGCTTCTACATCGAGGTGAGCCGCGCGCAGACCGACAGGGTGCCGGACGACTACCGTCGCCGCCAAACGCTGAAGAACGCCGAGCGCTACATTACCCCCGAGCTCAAGGCCTTCGAGGACCGTGCGCTGTCCGCGCAGGAACGCGCGCTGGCGCGCGAGAAGGCGCTGTTCGAGGCGCTGCTCGACACGCTCACGCCACACGTGCCGCAACTGCTCGCCGTCGCCGCCGCACTCGCCGAAACCGACGTGCTGGCGAGCCAGGCCGAACGCGCCGTCACGCTGCGTCTGTGTCCGCCCGAGTATGTCAGCGAGCCCGGCATCGTCATCCGCGGCGGCCGCCATCCGGTGGTGGAAACGCAGGTCGACCATTTCATCGCCAACGACACGCAGTTGAGCCGCACCCGCCAGATGCTGCTCATCACCGGCCCCAACATGGGCGGCAAATCGACCTATATGCGCCAGGTCGCGCTCATCGCGCTCCTTGCCTGCTGCGGCCTGTGGGTGCCCGCCACCGCGGCGCGGCTCGGCGACATCGACCAGATCTTCACCCGCATCGGCGCCTCGGACGATCTCGCGGGCGGGCGCTCGACCTTCATGGTGGAGATGACCGAGACCGCGCACATCCTGCACAACGCCAGCGCGAAAAGCCTGGTGTTGCTCGACGAGATCGGACGCGGCACCTCGACCTTCGACGGTCTGGCGCTGGCGTGGGCGGTGGCGCGCCACCTGGTCAGCGCGACGCGCGCGTTCACGCTTTTCGCCACGCATTATTTCGAGCTCACCCAACTGGCGCAGGAATTCCGCCAGCTCGCCAACGTGCATCTGGACGCCAGGGAACACGGCGCCGACCTGGTGTTCCTGCACGCGGTCGAGGACGGTCCCGCCTCGCAGAGCTACGGCATCCAGGTGGCGCGCCTGGCCGGCGTGCCGAGCCCGGTGATCGCGGCCGCGCGCCGCCGCCTGCGTGAGCTGGAAGAAGCCCAGCTCCAGGCCGGACCGCAAGGGGATCTGTTTGCCGCGGGACAGGCAAGCGCGCTGCCGGAACATCCTGCGCTCGACCAGCTGCACGAGCTCGACCCCGACAGCCTCACGCCCAAGGTCGCGCTCGACATGCTCTATGCCCTGAGGGCCCTCACCCGCGACACGCCATGAAAACCCTGCGCCTCGACACGACCGAACTCGATCTGGATTTCAATGCCGCACTGAAGCTTGCCACCGCCATCGCCGAACACCGGCTGGGTGATACCACCATGCTCCTGAGCTGGTACGACCGCGAACGCGATCTCGAGTCGCCCGCCGGCGTGAGCGAATGTCACGAGGGCTGCGCGGTCAAGGGCTCGTGGGACTATGCGCTCAATCGCGGCGCGCGCCTGACGGTCAGCTTCGACGACGGGCGTTTCTATTTCTGCTTTCTCTGAACGTCACGTCGCTCGGTCCCCCACCACACGAACCCGCTGATCCCTGCACTGGACCGTCTGGTTCGCCCTGATTTTTGCCGTCTTGCGCAGTTCCGGCCGTCCGTCGACGCTGACCGCGCCACGGGCGATCAGGACCTTGCCCTGTCCACCGCTGTCGACCATGCCGACAAGCTTGAGGAGGTCGCACAGCGCGACATGGTCACCGCGCAACCTGAATTCCGGAATGTCCATATCAGCTCCCAATGAACCAGGAAAAAACAGTTGAACCACAGAGACACAGAGACACAGAGACACAGAGCAAAAACATGTGCTCGTGTTTTTTCCATGGCTCACCCGATGGGTGAGTGGCACCGCACACAGCGAATTCCTGTTTTTCGGGTTTCTCTGTGTCTCTGTGTCTCTGCGGTGCGGAATGCAGGATAAAACGCGCGTCACGCCATCACCCGGGCGAACGCCACAACGACGGTACTGTGTTACCGGGCTTCCTGACGCGTCCGCGCGTTGGCGAGCCTGGTCTTCAACTCGGTCATCACCGCCGCCGCGGCCTTCTCGCCTTCGAGAATGGCGAGATGCCGGTCCTCGAAGTTCGTGCTGCTGACCGCCGCCGTCCTCGGCCGGATCACCACGTCAGCCTTCTCCAGCTCGTGGCGGCTGATCGCCTGCCCCATCACCGCAAACGTCTGCAACAGCACATCCAGCGTACCGGAGAGTTTCTCGCGCCGGCCGACACTGGAAATGTCCACCGCGATGACGAAGTCCGCCCCCATCGCGCGTGCTGATTGGGCAGGCACCGGCGAGGTCAAGCCGCCGTCGACATACTCGCGTCCGCTGATCTCGACCGGCTGGAACACGCCGGGTACGGCGCTGGACGCGCGCACCGCGATGCCCGCGTCGCCGCGGCGGAACAACGTCATTTCGCCGCTGAGAAGATCGGTGGCGACCACGCCCACCGGCCGGCGCAGCTTCTGCAGTGGCTGATTCTTAACGTTCCGGTTGATGAATTCCTGCAGGGCTTCGCCCTTCAGTACACCACGATTCGGCAGCGTCCAGTCCGCCACCATGTCTTCCTGCATGCCAAGCGCCAGCTTTTGCAGCGCGAACCCGTCCAGGCCCGCCGCATAAAGAACCCCCACCACCGATCCGGCACTGGTGCCCACCACCATGTCGGGCACGATACCCTGTGCCTCCAGCGCCTTGATCACACCGATGTGCGCGAAGCCGCGCGCCGCGCCGCCGCCCAGCACCAGCGCCACCTTGGGTGGCGGCTTGGGCGCAGGCACGACGATCGGCGCGGGTTCGGGTGGCGGCGCAGGTGTGGGAGGGGGCGTGGTGCAGGCTGCAAGTACGACAGCGGCCAGGAAGGCGGCGAGACGGTGCATGAACGGCATCGGTTTCGGGTTCAATCGAGCATTATCCCGCGAATGATCGCGGCGAGCACCCGGAGGGCATAAAGGTGCCGGTGCGTGGTTGTTGCCAATTCATTGGCATTACAACCACGGCCTACCCCTTGCGGGTGCTCCTACAGGGGGGCGCTGGAAGCCGCCCGCCGACCTGATTGCCATGACAGTTCGTCTACCTGTCACATGACCCGGCTCACCTCGAACACCGCCACGATCCCCTTCCCGTCCCACTGGTACTCCATGTAGGCCGCGTGCCGGCAGTCCTTTACCAGCACGGTACGCAGGGCGGCAAGGCACTGTCCCCCGGTGTGACGCGCCGAGGGGTAGACGATGCCAAGCGCGCCTTCGGTGCGCAACATGCGGCCCAGCGCCTGGGTGGGGGCATAGTTGGCGGGATCGACGATGCGTGGATCCTCCAGCGCGGCCTTGCGCAGGTCGGCGATGCGGCCTTGCGCCTCCACGGCGTAAAGCCGCATGTGCAGGCGCATCGGCGGCTCGTGCGTCGCGGCCATGAAGCGGGCCGCATGATGGCGCGTCTCGGCGATGGCCGTCGCGCGCGTGCGCGCACAATAGAACACGCCATAACTGCCGTCGCTGAAGCGGCTGCCCTGCGGATTGGCGTGGGTGAATGCCGCCATGATGCAGGTGCTGCCCGGATCGAACAGGCGCTCTCCCACGGGAACCAGGCTGATGTCGCCGACTTCGTCGCGCAGGCGGTCGTTGGTCATCGCTTCGAGCGCGTAGAGCGCATCGAAATCCTCCGGACGCGCGACGCGCTCGAACAGGCCGACGGCGGGATAGCGGGTCGGGATGACGCGCCAGGCCGGTCGCCACCGTATCGCGGCGGTCAGATAACTCACGCCCACCCGCCCCGCTGCGCGTCGAGATACTGACGCACCGCGAGAAGGTCGGCGACGTTGCCGCCAGGCATGCGGGCGAGCGCGCTTCGGCCGCCGAAGAGCGGCGCGTTATTGGGTCGCTTCACCAGGTGTCGGCGGCACCGGGATCGGGCAGCAGAATCTGCAGCGCCTTGTAGATGCCCAGGATGCAGGACAGCCGTTCGAGCGTGTCGCGCGTGAGCTCGGCACCGTCCGGCGCCGCTTTCCATTTGAAAAACGTGGACCGCCCGGGTGCACCGAATTGGTCTATTTATGGATTTTTGGCAAAACCCCGGTTCGAGTACCCGGGCTCACGTCTCCCCCGCGTCCTCGTCCAGCGTGCGCAGATGCGCCAGCTTCTCGGCGATCCTGCCCTCCAGTCCGCGCGGTGTCGGCTGATAGAACCGCTGTTCGGGCACATCCTCGGGAAAGTAGCGCTCGCCGGCCGCGTAGGCTTCCGGCTCGTCGTGCGCGTAGCGGTAGGCGCGCCCATAACCGAGTTCCTTCATCAGCCGCGTCGGCGCATTGCGCAGGTGGATGGGAACCTCGTTCGAGGGATGCGCCTGCACGAACGCGCGTGCGGTGTTGTAGGCGACGTAGACCGCGTTGCTCTTCGGCGCGCAGGCGAGATAAAGACAGGCTTCGGCAAGCGCGAGTTCGCCTTCGGGTGAGCCGAGGCGCTCGTAGGTCGCGGCGGCGTCGAGCGCCAGCCCCAGCGCGCGCGGGTCGGCCAGACCGATATCCTCGCTCGCCATGCGGATCAGGCGTCGGCCGAGATAACGCGGATCTGCGCCGCCGTCGAGCATGCGCACCAGCCAGTAGAGCGAGGCATCGGGATCGCTGCCGCGCACGCTCTTGTGCAATGCGGAAATCTGGTCGTAGAAGGCCTCGCCGCCCTTGTCGAAGCGCCGCAGCGACTGCGCCAGCGCGTTCTCGACGAAGGCCGCGTCGACCTCCGCCACCTGCGCGGTGCACGCGGCGGTATCGAGCTGCTCCAGCAGGTTGAGGAGTTTGCGCGCGTCGCCATCCGCCCAGGCCGCCAGCAACGGGCCGACCCCCTGCGCGAGCTTCAGCCCGGGCAGTTCCGTCAGCGCGCGCGCCATCAGTTGGCCGAGTTCCTCGGCGCTGAGCGATTTCAGCACGTAGACCTGCGCGCGCGACAGCAACGCGCCGACGACCTCGAACGAGGGATTCTCGGTGGTGGCGCCGATGAAGGTGAACAGCCCCGCCTCGACATGCGGCAGGAAGGCGTCCTGCTGCGCCTTGTTGAAGCGGTGGACCTCGTCGACGAAGACGATGGTGGCGCATCCCCGTGCGCGGTTCGCGCGCGCCCGCTCGACCGCTTCGCGAATATCCTTCACCCCGGAGAGCACCGCCGAAATGGCGATGAAATCCGCGCCGAACGCCTGCGCCGTCAGCCGTGCGAGCGTGGTCTTGCCGACCCCCGGCGGCCCCCACAGGATCATCGAATGCAGCTTGCCCGCATCGAAGGCGAGCCGCAGCGGCTTGCCGGGACCGAGCAGATGCGTCTGCCCGACGACGTCGGCGAGCGTATGCGGGCGCAGACGTTCGGCCAGTGGCGCATTCGAGTCTGGCGCCGCAGCGGAGATATCGGGCTGAAAAAGGTCCTGGGTAGGCATCAGGGAGAATTATCCTAAAAACCGCAGTTGACCGCTTGATACGCTTACCAACGCCGCATGAATGCTGAAATGTGCGCCTTCGTTTGTCTTCACCTGTCAGGTGAGTCCGCTACGCACCCGCTGGCACGCCGGCTCACGCACCTGCCTTTGCACCCGCAAGGGGCAGGCCGGATTCGTAAAGCCGCTTGCGCGGCAACGACTCCGCTCGCGCGCCTCCTTGCGGGCCCCGGCCTGCGGCGTCGTTGCTTCGCGGCAGCCACGCGATCCGACGCACCATCGGGCGCGTCCAACTGCGGTTTCTAGGATTATCCTAAAAACCGCAGTTGACCGCTTCATTCCCTTGCGGGTATCGCATGAACGCTGAATTGTTTGGCTTCACTCGCCGTCACCTGTCGGGTGAATCCGCTACGCGCCCCCCGGCGCAACCATCGGCCATGGCAAGCACCACGACATCGGGAAGAGGCCCGTCTTACTCGCCGATGATGTCCACGCCTTTGGGCGGCGTGAAGCTGAAGCGCGACGCCGCGATGGCGGGATTGCGCACCAGGTGCGACAGCACGAGGGTGGTGCGCTGGCCGAAATGATCGAAGAGCTGCATCTGCACGAGGACTTCGCCCCTGAACCCCATGCGGATGCGCTCGAAGGTGGTGTCCCTGCCCTTGGGCACGGCCTCCAGCCACTCCAGCCCTTCGCTCTGACCGGCGTTCTTGAGCACGAAATATTTCTCGATGGCGTCGTCGCCGGCCAGCAACGCCGCCGGTGTGCCGGCGACGACTTCGGCGAGCGGCTTGACCGTGACCTGCTCGAGATCGACGTCATACAGCCACAACCGGGTCCCGTCGCCGACGATCACCTGCTCGTAGGGTGCCGTGTAATCCCAGCGGAATTTGCCGGGGCGTGAAAAGGCCATCTTGCCGCTCGCCTTCTGCGTGACCCGCCCGCTGCGGTCCTGCACGCTCTGGCTGAAGTCGGCCTCGGCCGTGCGCGCGCCGCTGACGAATGCCTTCAGGCGCTCGACGCCTCCGGCATGAGCGAGGGTGGAAATGGCGAGCGCGATCAACAGGATGACAGGGCGCATGAGGACTCCGATCGGGATAGGGGCGGTCAGTTTATCTGACCGATCCCCTCCCACACCACCCGGCATGCGGGTCCGCACCGGGCGGTTCGAGAAGTTGAGGTCATGAGAGTCGGGGTAGGCCGAGTTTATCGAAGTAGGCAATGGTCAGCACCCGTTGGATGTCGCCCATGCTATTCCGCCACCAGCAGCGCGCATTTTGTGCCACGCGTTTGGCTACATGCTCGTAAGCGTCCACTCCCCACCGTCTTCCCCTCATCGCAATCCTCCATGACGATCCTCCCTTGGAGGGGGCACCCAAATTTGTGCCCACGATCGCATTCATGGACACAAATCTGCATCAGCACACGCGCCGAGGCCCGCGCGGGCCGTATCGCCGGCACTCGATCGAATTCAAGCGCGCCATCGTCGAGCAGTCCCTGCAACCGGGTCTTTCCGTGTCGCGGCTCGCGCGCCGGCACGACATCAACGCCAATCAGATCTTCGCCTGGCGCAAGGCCTACCGGGAAGGACGCCTGGAAGAGGCGAAGTTCGTACCGGTAGTCATTCACGAAGCCGAAGTCCCGGGCACGAACCGCGTCCCCGACAACGTCCCGCCGGTAGCATCCGGGCGTCTGATCATCGAGTGCAAGGAGGCACGGCTGAGCGTCGAAGGGCGTCCCGACGCCCAAGCGCTCGCGCAGGTCCTCGCGGTGTTGCTACGATGATTCCACCGTCAGCGGGGACGCGAATCTGGATCGCGGCCGGCGTCACCGACATGCGGCGCGGCTTCGATGGGCTGACCGCACTCGTTCAGACGCAACTCCAGGCCGATCCCTTCAGCGGTCATGTCTTCGTGTTCCGCGGCCGGCGTGGCGAGCGCATCAAGGTGCTGTGGTGGGACGGCGACGGCCTGTGCCTGTTCGCCAAGCGCCTCGAATACGGCAGGTTCGTCTTCGCGTCGTTCGCTGTGATCAACTTACGGTGGGATTTTCACCCACAAGAGTGCGCCCGTGCCGGGCGCACAAAAAAAGTGCGCCCCGTGGGCGCACTTTGCAGACCGCGAAACAGCGTGAAAGTTTATTTCATCTTGCAGGTCTTGATGCCGAACGGCAGATAGGCCGGGCACCAGCCGATGAGCGCGGTCAGCACGAAGACAAAGCCGACGATGCCGGCTGGCACCATCATGGTCTCGGCACCTGGCAGGTTGGACATGGCGTAACCCATCAGTCCCAGTCCGACAACCGCACGGATTCCACGATCCATACCACCCATGTTCTTTTTCATTGCGTCTCCTCTCTCTGTGAAGGTGTTTCCCGGTTCAGTGTTCGGGGATTGGCCCCGCAGCAAGCTTACCGCATTCGGTGCCGCGCGGACGCGGCATCATGCAGGGCCACAAGACAAAAACCGCCTCCACACGACGGTGCGAGGCGGTTTTGCCACATTTAATCCCGCTCAGGCGATCAGCGGCACGATCAGCAGCGCCACGATGTTGATGATCTTGATCAGCGGGTTGACGGCGGGGCCAGCGGTGTCCTTGTAGGGGTCGCCCACGGTGTCGCCGGTGACCGCGGCCTTGTGCGCCTCGGAGCCCTTGCCGCCATGGTTGCCCTCCTCGATGTACTTCTTCGCGTTATCCCACGCGCCACCACCGGTGGTCATGGAGATGGCGACGAAGATGCCGGTGATGATGGTGCCGAGCAGCACGCCGCCCAGGGCCTTGGGGCCGAGGATGACGCCGACGAGCACGGGAACCAGCACGGGCAGCAGCGAGGGCACGATCATTTCCTTGATCGCCGCCTTGGTCAGCATGTCGACCGCCTTGGAATAATCCGGCTTGGCCTTGCCCTCCATGATGCCGGCGATTTCGCGGAACTGGCGGCGCACTTCGACCACCACCGAACCCGCGGCGCGGCCGACGGCTTCCATGCCCATGGCGCCGAACAGATAGGGCACCATGCCGCCGATGAACAGGCCGATGATGACCATGTGGTCGGACAGGTCGAACAGGGTTACGCCGCCGGTCTTGCTTTCCAGGGCGTGCGTGTAGTCGGCGAACAGCACCAGCGCGGCCAGGCCGGCGGAACCGATGGCGTAGCCCTTGGTGACGGCCTTGGTGGTGTTGCCCACGGCATCGAGCGGATCGGTGATGTCGCGGATCGCGCTCGGCAGTTCGGCCATTTCGGCGATGCCGCCGGCGTTGTCGGTGATCGGGCCATAGGCGTCGAGCGCGACGATGATGCCGGTCATGGACAGCATGGCGGTCGCGATTTCGGCGATGCCGCCGGCGTTGTCGGTGATCGGGCCATAGGCGTCGAGCGCGACGATGATGCCGGTCATGGACAGCATGGCGGTCGCGGCGATGGCGATGCCGTACAGGCCGCCCAGCTCGTAGGCGCCCCAGATCGCCAGGCACACGGCCAGGACCGGTGCGGCGGTGGCCTTCATCGACACGCCGAGACCGGCGATGATGTTGGTGCCGTGGCCAGTCGTGGAAGCCTGGGCGATGTGACGCACCGGGGCGTATTCGGTGGCGGTATAGTACTCGGTGATGATCACCATCGCGGCGGTCAGCACAAGGCCGATGATCGCAGCGTAATAAAGATTCATTGCGGAAATGACCGTGCCGTCGTTCGCCGTCAGGCCGTCACCGAACATCATGGTGGTCACGGGATAGAACGCGACCAGTGCAATCACGCCGGAAATGGCGAGGCCGCGATACAGCGCGTTCATGATCTTGCCGCCCTCGCGCGCCTTGACGAAGAAGGAGCCGACGATGGAGGCGACGATCGACACCGCGCCGAGCGCCAGGGGGTAGATCACCGCGTTGGGGCTGGTGGTGAACATCAACGCGCCGAGCAGCATGGTGGCGATCAGGGTCACCGCGTAGGTTTCGAACAGGTCGGCGGCCATGCCGGCGCAGTCACCGACGTTGTCGCCCACGTTGTCGGCGATCACCGCGGGGTTGCGCGGGTCGTCCTCGGGGATGCCGGCCTCGACCTTGCCCACCAGGTCGGCGCCGACGTCGGCGCCCTTGGTGAAGATGCCGCCGCCGAGACGCGCGAAGATGGAAATCAGCGAGCCACCGAAGCCCAGACCGACCAGCGCATGGATCGCGTCCATGTGGTCCGCACCCATCGATGTCAGCGCGGCATAGTAGCCAGCCACGCCCAGCAGGCCGAGGCCGACCACCAGCATGCCGGTGATGGCGCCGCCCTTGAAGGCGATGTTGAGCGCAGCGTTGAGGCCCTGCGAGGCGGCTTCGGCGGTACGCACGTTGGCGCGCACGGAGACGTTCATGCCGATGAAGCCCGCGGCGCCGGACAGCACGGCACCGATGAGGAAGCCGATGGCGGTGTAGCTGCCCAGGGCGAGCCACAGGGCGACGAACAGCACCGCGCCGACGAGGCCGATGGTGGTGTACTGCCGGTTCAGGTAGGCCTGCGCCCCCTGTTGCACCGCCAGTGCGATTTCCTGCATGCGGGCGTTACCGGCCGGCTTCTTCAGAATCCAGCTGATCGAGAATACCCCGTACAACAAGGCCAGTATCGCGCTGGCCAGAATCCACAACATCTCCGTCGACATGTAACGCCTCCTTTTCGGTTTTTACGACACGGACGGCAACTGACGTCGCCCCCCAACTCAACAAATATTCAGATCGGAATCACTCTTTTCCGATCGCAAGCCCGCCTTCGAAGCGCGTGCCGGGTTCGAACCCGAACACCCGATCGAGCTGAAGCTCGACAATCAATGCATCGACCGCGGCCTGGCCATGTTCCCGCTGCACCTCGGAGAGGATCAGCTTGGCGGAGTTGCCGTTGTAGAACCCGCCAAAATCCGCCTGAACCTTGAGCAGCTGGCGTGCGCGGTCGAGTGTCATTTTTTGGGGGATAGGATTCAGGATCCAGGGGCTAGGGGTGGTGCGGGCAGAGACCGCGCGCAGTCAATTGCGCGGCGTAGCCGCTCGCTCCCTGAATCCTGATTCCTGAATCCTGACCCCTCACAGCTTGAAATCCGGCAGCTTCTTCGCTACCGCCACGTTCTTCAGCGTCACGTAAACCGGCAGGCCGTCCTTGTATTTCGGATAGTCCTCGCCCTGAATCAGCGGCGTCAGATAACGCTTGCACTTCTCCGTGATGCCGAAGCCGTCCTTGGTGATGAAGTCGCGCGGCATGAATTTTTCGACGTTGGCGACCTTGGATAGTGGCGCCATGCCGATCTTGTACTTGTAGGGCTTGTCGGAGATGCGGTCGACCGTGGGCATCACCGAGTTGTGGCCCTTGACCGCGAGCTCGACGGCCTTCTTGCCGAGTTCGTAGGCCTGCTTGACATCGGTCTTCGACGCGATGTGGCGCGCCGCGCGCTGCAGGTAGTCGGCGACGGCCCAGTGGAACTTGTGGCCGAGCGCGTCCTTGATCATGTTGGCGACCACCGGCGCGGCGCCGCCCAGCTGGGCATGGCCGAAGGCGTCGCGGGTGCCCTGCTCGGCGAGGAAGCGGCCGTCGGGATAGTGGCAGCCTTCCGAGACCACCACGGTGCAGTAGCCGAACTCCTTGACGTTCTTGTCGACGCGGGCGAGGAATTTCTTCTGGTCGAACTCGATTTCCGGGAACAGGATGACGACCGGAATGCCCTGGTCCTCGACCAGGCCGCCGGCGGCGGCGATCCAGCCCGCATGGCGACCCATGACCTCGATGACGAACACCTTGGTCGAGGTCTTGGCCATGGAGCGCACGTCGAAGCTGGCTTCCAGGGTGGATACGGCGATGTACTTGGCGACCGAACCGAAACCGGGGCAGCAGTCGGTGATCGGCAAGTCGTTGTCGACGGTCTTCGGCACGTGGATCGCCTGGATCGGATAGCCCATCGCCTCGGACAACTGCGAGACCTTGAAGCAGGTGTCGGCCGAGTCGCCGCCGCCGTTGTAGAAGAAATAGCCGATGTTGTGCGCCTTGAACACCTCGATCAGGCGCTCGTATTCGCGCTTGTTGGCTTCCAGCGATTTCAGCTTGAAGCGACAGGAACCGAAGGCGCCGGACGGCGTGGTGCGCAGCGCGGCGATCGCGGCGGCGGATTCCTTGGTGGTGTCGATCA
>MKWN01000023.1:100056-250795 GCA_001899775.1 Thiobacillus sp. 65-29 | reverse complement strand
CCTCTTCCCAAGTTAACGCCAATACTACGTCACCCTTGGAAAACGAAATTTCGGGGGAAGGTCAGACAGATTCGTTGAGCCGCCTCAATAGAACGCTGTTTTAATTGATTATCCTAAAAACCGCAGTTGGACGCGCCCGATGGTGCGTCTGATCGCGTGGCTGCCACGAAGCAACGACGCCGCAGGCCGGGGCCTGCAAGGAGGCGCGACAAAGGCAGGCGCGTGAGCAGGCGTGCCAGCGGGTACGTAGCGGACTCACCCAACAGGTGGCAGCAAACGAAGCCTGAAAATTCAGGGTTCATGCGATATCTGCAAGGGAATGGAGCGGTCAACTGCGGTTTTTAGGATGATTGCTTCGGCCCATTCACCTTCCCGACCTTGCAATATCGAATCGGATTACCCCGCCACTTCAAATTTCAGATGGCCGAATCAATAATCCCTGAGTCCGCCGCCGCAATGCCAGCAGCTCAGGAAATGCCCCGGATTTACCTCGCCACAGCGCGGACACGACTTTTCGCCCGATACCGGAACGTCGCGAAGCGATGCAAGAATGGCGCGTGCACGCTCGGCCTGCGCTTCGTCATCAATCCAGAGTTCGGGCTGGGCGTGCAGGAAAGGTAGATCACCCACGGCGCCGGCCGCGTGGGCGTTGAGGATATGCGTGGCGATGCCGACCGCCGCCAGCGTGTCGGCGGCGAGTTGGGCGTCAATATGGACCCGTTTCATCAACGGGCCTGGGCAATCAGCTGGCGTGGCGAACGCGCAC
The DNA here is from genome assembly GCA_001899775.1 of Thiobacillus sp. 65-29. Lineage (GTDB taxonomy): Bacteria > Pseudomonadota > Gammaproteobacteria > Burkholderiales > Thiobacillaceae > Thiobacillus. The sequence goes on along the minus strand of MKWN01000023.1, from coordinate 250,029 downwards.
GATCAGGTCGACGCCCTCGGTCACCAGGCCCGGTGGCAGCGGCGGCAGGCCGGTGATCTGGATGTCGCCGTGGATGTCCGACAGCCGGCCGGTATCGACCTCGTACATGTGGTGGTGCGGCGTCGTGTTGGGGTCGAAGAAGATCTTCGTCGGGTCGACCACCAGTTCACGAATCATGCCCTTCTCGAGGAACAGCCGCAGCGTGTTGTAGACGGTGGCCTTGGACGTCTCGGCGTGGCGGGTGTTGACGATCGCCATCACCTGATCGGCGGACAGATGCTCGTGGCGTGAAAACAGCGCATGCGCGATCTCGATGCGCTGATGCGTCGGATTGATGCCGTGGTTGCGCAGCTTGGTGCTGATGTTTTCGCGAGTGTATTCCATAAAATCACAATACCACAAAATACTAGACTTTGTCTAATTATCCTAAAAACCGCAGTTGACCGCTTGATACGCTCACCAACGCCGCATGACTGCTGAAATGTCCGCCTTCGTTTGCCTTCACCTGTCAGGTGAGTCCGCTACGCACCCGCTGGTACGCCGGCTCACGCACCTGCCTTTGGCGCGCCTCCTTGCAGGCCCCGGCCTGCGGCGTCGTTGCTTCGCGGCAGGCACGCGATCCGACGCACCATCGGATGCGTCCAACTGCGGTTTTTAGGATTATTGGAAAATCCTGGGTACATGATACCCGACCCGGTTCCGCACGGCGGCACCCACCCCCGCAAAAACGGTACAATCGGCGACATTCTGTAGAAACCGGACACACCCCGTGGTGACGCTTACCCGCCTCGACAGCGCCGCGCCTGATTTTCGGGCACACCTCGATCGCCTGCTGCAATTCGACGATGCCACGGATGCTGCCATCGAAGAGACCGTCGCCGCCATCCTGCAGGATGTGAGGGCGCGCGGGGACGATGCGGTACTGGCGTACACCGAACGCTTCGATCGCCTGAAGGCCGACACGCTCGCCAGTCTGGAACTCGACGCCGCGACGTTGGCGGCGGCGCGCGATGGTTTGCCGGCGGACACGCGCACGGCGCTGGAAACCGCGGCGGCACGCGTGCGTCGCTATCACGAGCGGCAGGTGCAGCATTCCTGGACCTACACCGAGGACGATGGCACCGTACTGGGCCAGCAGATCACCGCGCTCGACCGCGTCGGCCTGTACGTGCCCGGCGGCAAGGCGGCGTATCCCTCCTCGGTGCTGATGAACGCGATTCCCGCCAAGGTCGCCGGGGTCGGTGAACTCGTCATGGTGGTGCCCACGCCGGGTGGGGAAAAGAACCCGCTGGTGCTCGCCGCCGCCGCAATCGCCGGAGTCGATCGTGTGTTCACCATCGGCGGTGCGCAGGCGGTGGCAGCGCTCGCCTATGGTACCGAGACCGTGCCGCAGGTCGACAAGATCGTCGGTCCCGGCAACGCCTACGTCGCCGCCGCCAAGCGCCGCGTGTTCGGCACCGTCGGCATCGACATGATCGCCGGCCCCTCGGAAATCCTCATCATCGCCGACGGCAGCGCGCCGGCGGAATGGATGGCGATGGACCTCTTTTCGCAGGCCGAACACGACGAACTGGCGCAATCGATCCTGCTGTCGCCGGACGCCGCCTATCTGGACGCCGTGGCGGCGGCCATCGACAGGCTGCTCGCGGAAATGCCGCGCAGCGAGGTAATTCGTACCTCGCTCAGCAACCGCGGTGCGCTGATCAAGACGCGTGACCTCGACGAGGCCGCGGCCATCGCCAACATCATCGCGCCCGAGCACCTGGAACTCGCGGTCGCCGATCCCGAGGCGCTGCTGCCCAGGCTGCGCCACGCCGGTGCCATCTTCATGGGCAACCATACCTGCGAGTCGCTCGGTGACTATTGCGCGGGGCCCAACCACGTGTTGCCGACCTCGCGCACCGCGCGCTTCTCCTCGCCGCTGGGTGTGTACGACTTCCAGAAACGCAGCAGCCTGATTCACGTCTCGCAGGCCGGTGCGCAGACGCTCGGCCGCATCGCCGCCACCCTCGCCTACGGCGAGGGCTTGCAGGCGCACGCCCGCTCGGCCGAGTACCGCCTGACCCATCGGTGAGTCCGCGATGAGTCGATACTGGAGCGCCGTGGTGCACGGCCTCACGCCCTACGTGCCGGGTGAGCAGCCGAAACTGGCCAACCTGATCAAGCTCAACACCAACGAGAACCCCTACGGCCCCAGTCCGAAGGTCATCGAGGCGGTCCGCGCCGAGGCGGCCGACACCCTGCGCCTCTATCCGGACCCCAATTCGGACCGTCTGCGTGCGGGGATCGCCGCATACCACGGCGTGACGCCGGACGAGGTGTTCGTCGGCAACGGCTCCGACGAAGTGCTGGCGCACGCCTTCATGGCCCTGTTGAAGCACGAATTGCCGATCCTGTTCCCGGACATCAGCTACAGCTTCTACCCGGTGTATTGCGGCTTGTACGCGATCGCCCACCGCACGGTTCCCCTGACGGAAGCGTTCGAAATCGACGTCGACGACTACCGCGCGCCCAACGGCGGCATCGTCTTCCCCAACCCCAATGCGCCGACCGGGCGCCTTCTGGCTTTGGGCGAAATCGAACGCCTGCTCGCCGGCAATGCCGATTCGGTAGTGGTGATCGACGAGGCCTACATCGATTTTGGCGGCGAATCGGCGGTGCCGCTGGTGGCGCGCCATCCGCAACTCCTGGTCGTTCGCACGCTGTCGAAGTCGCATGCGCTGGCGGGCCTGCGCGTCGGCTACGCCATCGGCCAGCCCCCCCTCGTCGAGGCGCTCAATCGGGTGAAGGACAGCTTCAATTCCTACCCTCTCGACCGCTTCGCGCAGGCCGGTGCGCTGGCGTCGATCGAGGACCACGCGTATTTCGAGTCGATCTGCGCCAGGGTGGTGGCGACACGCAGCCGTCTGGTGGCCGCGATGCAGGCCCTTGGCTTCGAGGTGCTGCCCTCGGCGGCCAATTTCATCTTCGCCCGCCATCCCGCCCACGATGGCGCGGCGTTGGCGGCCGCGCTGCGCGAACGCAGCATCATCGTGCGGCATTTCCGCAATCCCGAGCGCATCGCGCCCTTCCTGCGCATCACCGTCGGCACCGACGCGCAATGCGACGCGCTGGTCGGCGCGTTGCAGGCGCTGTGCTGAAACCGGGATCGGCCTGCTAGAATCCCTCCTACCGCCTCAATTTCTGACGCCATGCGTTCCGCCCAAGTCAGCCGCAATACTCTCGAAACCCGCATCACGGTCCGCCTCGATCTCGACGGCACGGGGGTGGGAAAGCTCGCCACCGGCGTGCCCTTCCTCGATCACATGCTCGACCAGATCGCGCGCCACGGCCTCGTCGACCTCGACATCCAGGCCGAGGGCGACCTGCACATCGACGCGCATCACACCGTCGAAGACACCGGCATCACGCTCGGCCAGGCCTTCGCGCAGGCGCTCGGCGACAAGAAGGGCATCCGCCGCTATGGCCACGCCTACGTGCCGCTCGACGAAGCCTTGTCACGCGTGGTGATCGACCTGTCCGGCCGCCCCGGGCTGGAATACCACGTCGATTACACGCGTGCGCGCATCGGCGAATTCGACGTCGACCTGTTCCTCGAATTCTTCCGCGGTTTCGTCAACCACGCCGGGGTCACGCTGCACATCGACAACCTGCGGGGCATCAACGCGCATCACCAGGCGGAGACCATCTTCAAGGCCTTCGGCCGGGCGCTGCGCATGGCGGTGGAGGCCGACCCGCGCATGGGGGACGTGCTGCCTTCGACGAAAGGCGCCCTGTGAAGATCGACATCGCCGTCGTCGATTACGGCATGGGCAACCTGCGTTCGGTGTCCAAGGCCATCGAACACGTCGCGCCGTCGGCGCGCGTGGTGGTGACGTCCGACCCGCAGGTGGTCGCGCAAGCCAGCCGCGTGGTGTTTCCGGGGCAGGGCGCCGCACCCGACTGCATGCGCGAGATCGACGCCCGCGGCCTGCGCCACGCCATCGTCGATGCGGCGCGCAGCAAGCCTTTCCTCGGCATCTGCATGGGCATGCAGGTGCTGTTCGAGCACAGCGAGGAGGGCGATACCGCCTGCCTCGGCATCCTACCCGGCACGGTGCAGCGCTTTCCGCCCGAGGCGATGCACGACGCCGCCGGCAACAAGCTCAAGGTTCCGCACATGGGCTGGAACGACGTGCACCAGGCGATGCCGCATCCCTTGTGGGCGGGTATCGAGGAAGGCACGCGCTTCTATTTCGTGCACAGCTATTTCGTGCAGCCCGACGCGCCGGAAGTGATCGCCGGTTTCTCGCATTACCCGTTTCCGTTCACCTGCGCCGTGGCGGCGGGGAACATCTTCGCCGTGCAGTTCCATCCGGAAAAAAGCCAGAATGCCGGTTTGGCGCTGCTGGGCAATTTCGCAACCTGGCAGCCGTGCGCCTCGGCACCGGCCGCCGCACTGTCCGGCGCGGCCTGCGCCTAACTTCGCTTCCGTACGACCATGCTGATCATTCCTGCGATCGACCTCAAGGACGGCCACTGCGTGCGCCTGGAACAGGGCGAAATGGCCAAGGCCACGGTATTTTCCGAAGATCCGGCGGCCACCGCGCGCCACTGGCAGGCGCAAGGTGCGCGGCGCCTGCACCTGGTCGACCTCAATGGCGCGTTCGCCGGCAAGCCGGTCAACGACGCAGCCATCCGCGCCATCGTCGATGCCGTGGGAGACGAGATGCCGGTGCAGCTCGGCGGCGGTATCCGTGACCTCGCCACCATCGAGCGCTACCTCGACGACGGCGTGCGTTATGTCATCATCGGCACCGCCGCGGTGAAGAACCCCGGTTTCCTGCACGAGGCCTGCGACGCCTTCCCCGGCCACGTCATGGTCGGCCTCGACGCCAGGGATGGCAAGGTCGCAGTGGAAGGCTGGTCCAAACTCACCGGGCACGACGTCGTCGACCTCGCCCAGCGCTTCGAGGGCTATGGTGTCGAGGCCGTCATCTATACCGATATCGGCCGCGACGGCATGCTGACGGGCGTCAACGTCGAGGCCACCCAGCGCCTCGCGCAGGCCTTGTCGATCCCGGTCATCGCCAGCGGTGGCGTCACCAACCTCGACGACGTGCGTGCGCTGTCGGCCGTCGCCAAGGACGGTATCATCGGCGCCATCACCGGCCGTGCCATCTACCAGGGCACGCTCGATTTCGCCGCGGCACAGAAGCTCGCCGACGAACTCGCCGGCGGTGTGTTCGGCGTCTAGTCATGCTGGCCAAGCGCATCATTCCTTGCCTCGACGTCACCCATGGCCGCGTGGTCAAGGGCGTCAACTTCGTCGAACTGAAGGACGCCGGCGATCCGGTCGAGATCGCGCGCCGCTACAACGAGGCGGGCGCCGACGAACTGACCTTTCTCGACATCACGGCGTCTTCCGACGACCGTGACCTCATTCTGCACATCATCGAAGCGGTCGCCGCCGAAGTGTTCATTCCGCTGACCGTGGGCGGCGGCGTGCGCGTGGTGGGCGACGTGCAACGCCTGCTCAACGCCGGCGCCGACAAGGTGAGCATCAACACCTCGGCGGTGGTCAATCCGCAGCTGGTGAAGGACGCATCCGACCGCTACGGCAGCCAGTGCATCGTCGTCGCGATCGATTCCAAACGCGTCGGCGACCGCTGGGAGGTGTTCACCCACGGCGGCCGCAAGGCCACCGGCCTGGATGCCATCGAGTGGGCGAAGCAAATGGAAGGCCTGGGCGCCGGTGAACTGCTCCTGACATCGATGGACCGCGACGGCACCAAGAGCGGCTTCGATCTCGCGCTCACGCGCGCGATTTCCGACGCGGTCGGTATTCCCATCATCGCCAGCGGCGGCGTCGGCACGCTGCAGCATCTGGTCGATGGCGTCAAGGAAGGCCATGCCGACGCGGTGCTGGCGGCAAGCATCTTCCACTTCGGCGAATACGGTATCCGCGAAGCCAAGGAATACATGCAGCAACACGGCATCGAGGTGCGCCTGTGAGCAGCTGGCTTGATGTCATCCAGTGGGATGCCAACGGACTCGTCCCGGCGATCGCCCAGGATGCTGCCAGCGGCGAAATCCTCATGGTGGCCTGGATGAACCGCGAGGCGCTGGAGGAAACCGCGCGCACCGGGCGCGGCGTGTATTTCTCGCGCTCGCGAAACCGTCTGTGGCGCAAGGGCGAGGAATCCGGCCATGTGCAGCACGTGCGCGAAATCCGCACCGATTGCGACAGCGACGTGGTGCTCCTGAAGATCGAGCAGGTCGGCGGCATCGCCTGCCACACCGGGCGCCGCTCGTGTTTCTTCCAGACTCTGGAGAACGATCGCTGGGTGGCGGTCGAACCGGTGCTGAAGCATCCCGACGAGATCTACAAATGAGCGACATCCTCGACCGTCTCGCCGAAACGCTGGAAGCGCGCAAGCAGGCGTCGCCCGACAGCTCCTACGTGGCGAAGCTGTACGCAAAAGGCACCGACGCGATCCTGAAGAAGATCGGCGAGGAAGCGACCGAGACGGTGATGGCGGCCAAGGACGGCCAAGCCGAAAAGATCATCTACGAAGTCGCCGATTTGTGGTTTCATACCCTGGTGCTGCTGGCGCACACGGGTCTGAAACCGGCCGACGTGCTGAACGAGCTGGCGCGCCGCGAGGGCTTGTCCGGGCTGGTCGAGAAGGCGAACCGACATGAGTGACTGCATTTTCTGCAAGATCGTCGCAGGCGAGATCCCGTCCACCAAGGTGTACGAGGACGACGAGGTGCTGGCGTTCAACGACATCCACCCGTTTGCCCGCGTGCATTGCCTGATCATTCCGAAGATGCATGTCGCCTCGCTCGCCGATTGCGCCCCGGAGCACCAGGCGCTGCTGGGCCGCATGCTGTTGCTCGCACCGCGCCTGGCGAAGGAACAGGGACTCGACGCGGGCTTCAAGACGCTCGTCAACACCGGGCGTGGCGGCGGCCAGGAAGTGTTCCACCTGCACATCCACGTATTCGGCGGCGGCGATCCCGTCCGTCGCACCTAATCGACAAGGAGACATTCCATGGGTAGCTTGAGCATCTGGCATTGGCTGATCGTTCTGCTGGTGGTGCTGTTGATTTTTGGCACCAAGAAGCTGCGCAACATCGGCAGCGACCTCGGTGGCGCGGTCAAAGGCTTCAAGGAAGGCATGAAGGAAGACGCACCGAAAATCGCCGAAGGCGAGCCGGGCGGTCGCACCATCGACGCCGAAGTGAAGGACAGGCAGCAGAGCTGAGCGACAAGATGCAAGATGCAAGTTGCAAGAAAACCCCTTGTAACTTGAAGCTTGCAACTTGCGTCTGAATCATGTTCGACATCGGCTTTTCCGAACTTCTCGTCATCGGCGTCGTGGCGCTGATCGTCATCGGCCCCGAGCGTCTGCCCCGGGTGGCGCGTACGGTCGGGCACCTGTACGGGCGCATGCAGCGCTATGTGACATCGGTGAAATCCGACATCAGCCGTGAAATCCAGCTTGACGAGCTGCGTCGGGCCGGGGAGACGCTCAAGTCCTCGGTGGAGTCGGCGGCGTCCGGTGTCGAGCAGCAGGCCACCGTGGTCGACGATTACCTGCGCAAGGAAACCGGCAACGTCACCCGCGTCATGGAGGCGATGGGCACGACCGAAGGCGAGCGCCCGGTCACCGCACCGGCCATGCAGCAACTGGTGGAGGAGCAGGCGCCGCAGCAGAGTCTGCCACTGGATGACCCCATCGCCGCGCCGACGACGGTGGTCGAGACAGCCCACGGTACGTCCGGCGACAAATCGTCATGAACAAAGCCGTCGAAGAGACCTTCATCTCGCATCTCATCGAGATGCGCGACCGGTTGTTGCGCGCCGTGGTTGTGGTGGTGGTCCTGTTCATCGCCCTGTTTCCGTGGGCGCAGGATATCTACGCGTTGCTGGCGAGGCCAATGCTGGCGGCGCTGCCGCAGGGTGGCCAGATGATTGCCACCGAGGTGACGACGCCGTTCTTCGTGCCGGTGAAAGTTACTCTGATGGCCGCTTTCCTGCTGGCGCTGCCGTGGGTGTTCTACCAGATCTGGGCCTTTGTCGCGCCCGGCCTGTACCAGCACGAGAAACGCATCGGCGTGCCGCTGGTGGTGGCGAGCGTGGTTCTGTTTCTCACCGGCATGGCGTTTGCCTATTTCCTCGTGTTCCCGGTGGTGTTCGGTTTCATCGTCGGTGTCGCGCCCGAGGGCGTGGCAGTGATGACCGACATCGGCAAGTATCTCGATTTCGTCCTGACCCTGTTCATGGCCTTCGGCATCACTTTCGAAGTGCCCGTGGCGGTCGTGCTGCTGGTGAAGATGGGCATGGTGTCGGTGGCCAAGTTGCGCGAGATTCGTCCCTATGTGGTCGTCGGCGCGTTCGTCGTCGGCGCCATCTTCACCCCGCCGGACGTGGTGTCGCAGTTCATGCTCGCCGTGCCATTGTGGGTCCTGTACGAGCTCGGTATCGTGGTCGCGCAACTGATCACCCGCAACAAGCCCGCGCCTGAATCCGATTATTCACCGATGTCGGAAACCGATCTCGACGCCGAACTCGATCGCATCGAGGCGGAAACCCGCGACCAGAAGTGAGGCGCCGCGTCCCCTGAATCGGTGACTCACGGCGCGGCGCGCCGCTGCGCCTGCCGCAGGTAGCGCCGCCGCTCGTCGCTTAGCTGTTCGAGCTGACGGTCGATCTGGGCGACGTCGGGGTGCTGCTCGGTGTATTCGAGCAGCAGCTCGGTGCGGCGGATGCGCAGTTCGACGGCTTTCTTGTCGAGGCCGGCGAGATAGGCGTCGGTGGCCGGAGGGGCTGTCCGCACCGTGGAGGGGGGTGGTGCGACCGGCACCGGAGCAGACGGCGCGGGTTCACTCGCGGCGGGTTGCGAGGCCACGGGTGGCACGCTTTCCGTTCGCTCGGGTACGGGCGTTGGAACGGGCACGGGAACGGACGCAGCCCCGGGAGGTGGTTCGACGGCCTCGGGTCGCAGCAGCAGGATGGCTGTGGCGATGACGAAGACGCCGAGCATCGCAAACGGGATGAAAGGCCACAGGCGGGGGCGTGGTGCCGGAGTGATGGCCGCTGACGCCGCACCGGCGCGCAGCGTGGCGAACATCTCCGATGCGGTCCGGGCATCGGGGCGCGCGGCGGGATCCTTGCTGAGCAGGCGGTCGAGCAATTCGAGCAGGGGCGCGGGCAGGGCCGGACGCAGGGTCGCCGCGGCGACCGGAGTGTCGTGGATGACGCGATAGACGATCACGGGCAGGTTGTCGCCGTCGAAGGCGTAGTGCCCGGTAAGCATTTCGTACAGCACGGCACCCAGTGAGAACATGTCGGAACGACCGTCGAGCTCCCGCCCCATCGCCTGTTCCGGTGACATGTAGCGCGGCGAACCGAGCATCTGGCCGGCCTGGGTGTGGTCGCTGTTGGCGAGGTGGGCGATGCCGAAGTCGGTCAGCTTGATGCGGCCCTGGCCGCCGCTGATCATGACGTTGGCCGGCTTGACGTCGCGATGGATGACGCCATGCGCATGGGCGAAAGCCAGCGCATCGGCCATCTGCTGCGCCGTTTCCAGCGCGAGGTCGAGGGGCATCGGCCCCCTGTCCATGACTTCACGCAGGGTGGCGCCGGTGAGAAATTCCATGGCGATGTAGGCCAGGCCGTCGGCCTCGCCCACGTCGTAGATGGTCACGATGTTCGGATGCGACAGGCGGCCGGCACTCTGCGCCTCGCGCAGGAAGCGCGCCTCGGCGTCGCGGCCGTCCCGCTGCAATTCCTCGATCGGCACGGTCTTGATCGCCACAGGACGATCGATCAGGGGATCGCGCGCACGGTACACGCGGCCCATGGCGCCCTGGCCGAGTTCTTCGAGAATCTCGTAGCGACCGACCTTCATCAATGTGTCAGGGCGCGCACTCGATGATCTGGCCGCGCACCGTCTGGCTGTCGGGGCCCATGAGGTACAGATACCAGGGCATCAGGTCATCCGGGGCGGGCAGCGCGTCGGGCGTGTGGCCGGGGTGGGTGCGGGCGCGCAGCGTCGTGGCCACCGGGCCGGGAATCAGGGTGTTGATGCGCAGCGTCGCCGTGTCGGCGAGTTCCTCGTTCCAGATGTGTGTGAGGGTTTCGAGTCCGGCTTTCGCCACCGCATACCCGCCCCAGTACGCGGCGGGCCTGTGCCCGTGCGACTCGCCGGTGAAGACGACCGAGGCGTCGGGCGCCTGGCGCAGCAGCGGCAGACAGGCACGGGTCAGCGCGAAGGGCGCGATGAGGTTGACGCGCATGAGCGATTGCCATTGCTCCAGCGTCTGCAGGGCAAGCGGGGTCAGGCTGAAGAACTGGTGCGCGCTGTAGAGCATGCCGTCGAGCCGTCCCAGATGGTGGGCGATGGTGCCGGCGAGCGTTTCCAGGCCACGGTCGTCGGCGGCGGCGAGATCGAAGGGAAACATCGCCGGTTCGGGGCCGCCGGCCGCGACGATTTCGTCGTACACGGTTTCGAGCCGGGCTTCGTTGCGTGCCAGCAGCGCGACGGTGGCGCCATGGCGTGCGTACGCAAGGCTGGCCGTGCGGCCGAGGCCGGAACTGGCGCCGGCGACGAGGACGACGCGGCCGGCGAGCAGGTCGGGGCGGGCTTGGTAGTCTTTCATAGCGATTCGAGAAGGGCGGCGGCCGATTGTACTCCGCTTAGTGTCGCGCTTTCGAGCGTGGCGGGATACGGTCCTTCCGTGTAATCGCCGGCGAGAAACACGCGCGGATGTGCGGTGCGGTTGGACGGGCGGACGAGGTCGGGCACGCACGCGTAGGTGGCCTGCTTTTCGACGATGCGGCGGCGCCAGCGTGGCGGCCCGGCATCGACGATGCCGCGCAACTGTCGCTCCGCCTGCACCGTCCAGTCGGCGGGCAGGGCTGACGCCGTGCTGGCGACGAGCGCGAGGAGACCCGGCTGATCGTGGCTCTGGCCACGGTCGAACACGAACTGTGCAGGACCGTTGCCGAGCGCATAGAGCGGTCGAGCCAGCCGCACGGCCGGATCGAATTGCAGATACAGCGTGGCGATGGGCTGGTAACGGTAGCGCCGCATCGTCCCGGACAATGCCGCGAACGACGCGCTGCGCGGCAGCAGGCCAGACACGTGCTGCGGGGCGACCGCCAGCACGACGTGGCTGTATGTGCTTGCGTCGGTGCGCGTGGCGATGCGGACCCCTGCGTCGCTGACGTCGAGCGCGGTCACCCGGCATGCACGCCGTACCGCGCCGCCGCGCTCGGTAACGCGGGCGGCGGCGGGCACCGGCAGCAGCGTGCCGAGATCGCGCCGCGCCAGCAGCAGATCGCTGTCGGCGCGACGTCCGCCGAACGCGTCGCGCAGCACGTTGACGAAGACCTGCGCGCTGGCCTGTTCAGGTGGCGTATTGAGCGCGGAAACGCACAGCGCATGCCACAATAGCCGGTTGACGGCCTCCGGCTGATCGCGGGTCAACTGGGCCACGCTCAGCCCGTCCCGGCGCGAACGGTCGCGCAGTTGCGCATTGATCCAGCGTGCCGCCGCCAGCTTGTCCTGCCAGCGCAGGCCGTGTGCACCGAGGAGTCCGGTCACGAGATGCCAGGGCGCGGGCAGGCGCGGGCAGGCAAGCCGGAACTCCGCTGGCTGTTCCAGTGCCAGCGGCAGGCGCCACAACGCCTCGCCTGCCGGGTGCAGGCGCTCGATCAGGGCGAGCGTCTGCGCATAGGCGCCAAGCAGAATGTGCTGGCCGTTGTCGAGTGTCGCGCCTTCGAGTTCCACCGCGCGCGCGCGGCCGCCAAGCGTGTGCGCCGCTTCGTAGAGCGTCACCGTGATGCCGGCGTCGGCGAGCGTCAGCGCCGCGGCGCAGCCGGCCCAGCCGCCGCCGATCACGGCGACGCGCGGGTTCATGGCGCCACCCAGGTACGTGCCGCCAGCCACAGCTTGCGCAGCGGCGTGAGTGCCACGCGCGCGCGCAGCACGGGGAAGCCGTCGCGGCGGATTTCATCGAGCAGTGTGCGGTAGATCGCAGCCATCACCAGGCCGGGACGCTGCGCGCGCTTCGCGGCGGCGGGCAGGGTGGCAAGGGCATTGTCGTAATGCGCGATCGCCCGCTCGTACTGGAACTGCATCAGCGCCTGGAATGCGGGCGAGTCGCGGGCGTCGAGCAGGTCGCGCTCGGCGACGCCGAAGCGCGCCAGTTCGTCCTGCGGCAGGTAGATGCGGCCGCGCCGCGCGTCCTCGCCGACGTCGCGAATGATGTTGGTGAGCTGGAACGCCAGCCCAAGCTCATGGGCGTAGCGGCGCAGCGCGCGGTCGTGCGCGCCGCGCGGGCCGTCGAAAATGTCCGCGGCGACTTCGCCGACCACGCCGGCGACGCGGTGGCAGTACAGACGCAGGGTCCTGAAATCGGCATAGCGCACGTGGTCGAGGTCCATCGCCATACCGTCGACGATCTCCAGCAGCAATGCTGGCGGGATGTGACGCCCCGCTTGTGTCGCGTGCAGTGCCCGGGTCACCGGGTGCTGCGGTGCGCCGGCGGCGAAGCGGCCGATTTCCTCGCGCCACCAGTCGAGCTTTGCTGCCGCCACCGCGCCATCGCTGCATTCATCCACCACGTCGTCGAGTTCGCGGCACAGCGCATAGAACGCGGTGATCGCGCGCCGCGTTTCGGCAGGCAGGAAAACGAAGCTGTAATAGAAACTCGAGCCGCTGGCGGCGGCGCGCTCCTGGCAGTAGCGGTGCGGGTCCATGTTCAGACGAGGCCGCGCGCCAGCATGAGGATCCAGTCCGCGCGCGTCAGCACCGGACGATTGTCGAATACGCATGCGGGATCGGCATGGAGCTTGCGCAGGATGGTCTCGCCGCCGCGGATCGTCAGCCGCAGTTCCAGCCCGATGCGGCCGGTGAGCGCGCGACCGAGCGGCGCGCCCGCCTGCAGCAACTGGCGCGCGCGCGCAATCTGCCGGCGCATGAGCGCATGCCACAGGCCGCCCGCGTCGCCCGCCGCGATCTGCGCCTCGCCCACGTGGTGCGCCGCCATTTCGTCCTGCGGCAGGTAGATGCGCCCCTTCCTGTAGTCGACTGCGATGTCCTGCAGGAAATTGGTCAATTGCAGGCTGCTGCAGATCGCGTCGGAATACGCCAGGTGGCGTGGATCGCGGTCGCCGTACAGGTGCAGCATCAGACGCCCCACCGGGTTGGCCGAGCGGCGGCAGTAGTCCATGAGCTCGCCGAAATGCGCGTAGCGGGTCTTTTCCACATCCTGCGCGAAAGCCGACAGCAGGTCGCGCAGAGGGGCAAGGGGAATGGCGTGTTCGCGGATCGCCGCGGCCAGCGGGCCGAACACCGCGTCATCGTCGGGCGTGTCGCCCCGTTCAATGCGGTCGAGCGCGGCGTGGTAGGCGGCGAGCCCCGCCAGGCGTTCCGCCGTGGGCGCATCGCCCTCGTCGGCGATGTCGTCGGCGCTACGCGCGAAGCGGTAGATCGCCTCCACCGGCCGCCGCAGGCGGGCGGGCAGGAGCCAGGACGCGACAGGGAAGTTTTCGTAATGGTCGACCGGCACCGGCAACAAAAAACGGAATGGGAATAAAGACTTAGGCGGGAGGCGTGGTTCGCCTGGATGACGGCATCATCTTGATTATATTATACTAATTAGTTGACGATTTTGCGGCCACGCCGCGAGAGTGGCGGAATTGGTAGACGCACTGGATTTAGGTTCCAGCGCCGCAAGGCGTGGGGGTTCGAGTCCCCCCTTTCGCACCAGCAACTTGAAGTCATTCGCTTCTCACCCCATTTCAATCTGAGCCAGGAAACTTTCCGATGCAAGCAAATCTCGAAATCCTCGAAGGGCTGGGTCGCCGCTTCGACATCAGCGTGCCGATGGACCAACTGGAAGCCGAAGTGCAGAGCCGCCTCAAGCGCATGGCGCGCAACGTCAGGATGGACGGCTTTCGCCCCGGCAAGGCGCCGCTCTCCGCGGTGGCGCGCGTGCACGGCCCCGGCGTGCGCCAGGACGTGCTGGGCGAGACCCTGCAGGCGCGCTTTGGCGAGGCTGTGCAGGCCCACCAGCTCAAGGTTGCCGGTTATCCGCGCTTCGAAGCCAAACCGTCCGAGGCGGCCGCGGGAATGATCTTCAGCGCGAGCTTCGAAGTCTATCCGGACGTGGCGATTGGCGCGCTGGGCGACGGCAAGCTGAGCCGCCCGGTGGTCGAGGTGGGCGAGGCCGACGTGGCGAAGACGCTCGACATCCTGCGCAAGCAGCGCCAGACCTTCGCGCCGGCCGATCGTGCGGCGCAGGAAGGCGATCTGGTGCGCTTCGATTTCGAGGGCAAGGTCGACGGTGTGCCTTTCGAGGGCGGCAAGGCCGAGGGCTTCGGCGCGGTGATCGGCGAGGGCCGCCTGCTGAAGGATTTCGAGCAGAATCTGGTGGGCGTGAGCGCGGGCGAGCGCAAGGCTTTTGACGTCGCGTTCCCCGCTGACTACGCGGCGCGTGAACTGGCCGGCAAGACCGCGCGTTTCGAAATTCGCGTGCAGGACGTGCAGGCGCCGGTGCTGCCGCCGCTCGACGCCGACTTCGCCAGAATGCTCGGCATCGAGGACGGTGACCTCGACAAGCTCAAGGCCGAGGTCAAGACCAACCTCGAGCGCGAGGTGACGCGTCGCATCAAGGGCAAGATGAAAGAGCAGGCGATGGAACTGCTGCTGGGCAACAGCACGCTCGACGTGCCGAAGAGCCTGGTGGCGATGGAGACCGAGCGCCTGATGAAAATGACCGAAGCCGACATGCAGCAGCGCGGGGTTCAGACGATGAAGCTTTCGGCCGATATGTTTACTGGACAGGCCGAACGGCGCGTGCGGCTCGGCCTGATTCTTGCCGAGATCGTGCAGAAGAACACCCTGGCGGCGCAGCCGGAACAGCTGCACGCCCTGATCGAGGAGCAGGCGCAGAGCTACGAGGAGCCCGAGCAGGTGGTGCAGTGGTACCTGCAAAACCCTGAGCGCATGCAGGAAATCGAGTCCCTGGCGCTCGAAGAGAATGTGGTAGCATGGGTCGCAGGTCAGGCCCAAGTGGAAGACGTGACAACCTCCTTTGACGAATTGATGGGACGTGCCTGATGCGCATTGATCTGGAAAGCAGCTTCATCGAGCCCCAGGGGCTGGGGCTGGTGCCGATGGTGGTCGAGCAGAGCGGCCGGGGCGAGCGCGCCTACGACATCTACTCGCGCCTGCTCAAGGAGCGCGTGATTTTCCTCGTCGGCCCGGTGAACGATGCCACCGCCAACCTGGTGGTGGCGCAGATGCTGTTTCTCGAGTCGGAAAACCCCGACAAGGACATCTATTTCTACATCAACTCGCCGGGCGGCTCGGTTTCGGCGGGTCTCGCGATCTACGACACCATGCAGTTCATCAAGCCGGACGTGTCGACGCTGTGCATCGGCCAGGCCGCGAGCATGGGCGCGTTCCTGCTGACCGCGGGCGCGAAGGGCAAGCGCTTCTGCCTGCCCAATTCGCGGGTGATGATCCACCAGCCGCTCGGCGGCTTTCAGGGCCAGGCGTCGGACATCGCGATTCACGCCAAGGAAATCCTGTACTTGAAGGAACGCCTCAACGGCATGCTGGCCAAACACACCGGGCAGAGCATGGAAGCCATCGAGCGCGATACCGACCGTGACAACTTCATGAGTGCGGATGAATCGGTACAGTACGGGCTGGTCGACAAGGTGCTGACCAGCCGCAACGAGGCAGCAGGCAATTAAGCAAGGAACTGGCATGGCAGACAAAGGCTCGGGCGACAAACTTCTCTATTGCTCCTTCTGCGGCAAGAGCCAGCACGAGGTCCGCAAGCTGATTGCCGGGCCGTCGGTGTTCATCTGCGACGAATGCGTCGAGCTGTGCAACGACATCATCCGCGAGGAAATCCAGCAGGCCGACAGCCAGAAGGGCGGTTCGGACCTGCCGACACCGCACGAGATTCGCGGCATCCTCGACCAGTACGTGATCGGCCAGGCGGCGGCGAAAAAAGCGCTGGCGGTGGCGGTGTACAACCACTACAAGCGCCTGCGCAGCAATACCGGCGCCACGGGCGAGGTCGAACTGGCGAAGAGCAACATCCTCCTGATCGGGCCGACGGGTTCCGGCAAGACCCTGCTCGCGCAGACCCTGGCGCGCCTGCTCAACGTACCTTTCGTCATCGCCGATGCCACCGCGCTGACCGAGGCGGGTTACGTCGGTGAAGACGTCGAGAACATCATCCAGAAGCTGTTGCAGAAGTGCGACTACGACGTCGAAAAAGCCAAGCAGGGCATCGTCTACATCGACGAGATCGACAAGATCTCGCGCAAGTCGGACAACCCGTCGATTACCCGCGACGTCTCCGGCGAAGGCGTGCAGCAGGCGCTGCTCAAGCTGATCGAGGGCACCACCGCTTCGGTGCCGCCGCAGGGCGGGCGCAAGCATCCGAATCAGGAATTCGTCCAGGTCGACACCAGCAACATCCTGTTCGTCTGTGGGGGCGCCTTCAGCGGCCTGGAAAAGGTCATCCGCAACCGCACCGAGAAGGGCGGCATCGGCTTTGGTGCGCAGGTGAAGAAAGTCGACGAAACGCGGCGCGATGCCGAACTTCTGCAGCAGGCGGAACCCGAAGATCTCATCAAATACGGCCTGATTCCCGAATTTGTCGGCCGTTTGCCGGTTGTCGCCACGCTTGATGAGCTCGACGAAGCGGCACTGGTACAGATTCTCACCGAGCCCAAGAACGCGTTGACCAAGCAGTTCGCCAAGCTGTTCAAGATGGAAGGCGTCGAACTGGAATTCCGCGACGACGCACTGGGCGCAATCGCCCGACGCGCGCTTACGCGCCGCACGGGCGCACGCGGTTTGCGCTCGATCATCGAACACGCGCTGCTCGACACCATGTACGACCTGCCGTCGCTGAAAGGGGTCAGCAAGGTCGTGGTGGACAGTAGCCTGATCGAGGGCGAAGGCAAGCCGCTGTTGATCTACTCCGACCAGGGCGACCAGCCGCTGGCCGCCGGGGCCTGAGCCCTTTCATCATGGCCTGCCGCGCACCCGTTGTCCCGAACGGCGGCGCGGCAGGCCGGCAACTTCGCGCCGGCCGCCGCATGAGGCCACGGTGGCGTTTCCGGGGCGCAGCCAACCCGCAAAACGGCGCGGCGAACCTCCGCCCCCCCTTGATTTCCAACTCCTGCACCTCATATCGAACTGCGTGCACTGAATTTTTGCGCGTTCTTCTTTCAACTCCGATCAGGAAACCGACATGAGCGACAACACCCTCAAGGAACAGATCGACCTGCCATTGTTGCCGCTCCGTGACGTGGTGGTCTTCCCTCACATGGTGATCCCGCTGTTCGTGGGCCGCCCGAAGTCCATCAAGGCGCTGGAAACCTCGATGGAATCCGGCAAGAGCATCCTGCTGATCGCGCAGAAAACCGCCGCCCAGGACGATCCGACGCCGGAAGACCTGTATGGCACCGGCAGCGTCGCCACCGTGCTGCAGATGCTGAAACTGCCCGACGGCACCGTCAAGGTGCTGGTCGAGGGCAACCAGCGCGCGCGCGTGCTGGAGGTCACCGACACGGGGACGCATTTGTCCGCGCGCGCGGAGGTTCTCCCTGCCGAAAGCGAGGAACCGGTCGAGGTCGAGGCCATGCGTCGCGCCCTGCTGACCCAATTCGACCAGTACGTCAAGCTGAACAAGAAGATTCCGCCGGAAATCCTTACCTCGCTGTCGGGCATCGACGAGGGCGGCCGGCTCGCCGACACCATCGTCGCGCACCTGCCGCTGAAACTCGAGCAGAAACAGGAAGTGCTGGAGATGATCGCCATCGACAAGCGGCTCGAACACCTGCTCGGCCTGCTCGAAGGCGAACTCGACATCCTGCAGGTGGAAAAGCGCATCCGCGGCCGCGTCAAGCGGCAGATGGAGAAGAGCCAGCGCGAGTATTACCTCAACGAACAGGTCAAGGCGATCCAGAAGGAGCTTGGCGACATCGAGGAAGGTGCCGAGCTCGAGGAACTGGAAAAGCGCATCAAGGGCGCGAGCATGTCCAAGGAAGGCGAGGCCAAGGCGCTTGGCGAGCTGAAAAAACTGCGCATGATGTCGCCGATGTCCGCCGAGGCGACGGTGATCCGCAGCTACATCGAAGCGATGGTCGGCCTGCCCTGGAAGAAGAAGACCAAGATCAGCAAGGATCTCGCCAAGGCCGAGAAAGTGCTGGACCAGGACCACTATGGCCTGGACAGGGTCAAGGAACGCATTCTCGAATACCTCGCCGTGCAGCAGCGCGTCGACAAGGTGAAGGCGCCGATCCTGTGCCTGGTCGGACCACCCGGGGTGGGCAAGACCTCGCTCGGCCAGTCGATCGCACGCGCGACCAACCGCAAGTTCGTGCGCATGGCACTGGGTGGCGTGCGCGACGAGTCGGAGATCCGTGGCCATCGCCGCACCTACATCGGCTCGATGCCGGGCAAGATCCTGCAGAGCCTGACCAAGGTCGGCGTGAAGAACCCGCTGTTCCTGCTCGATGAAGTCGACAAGATGGGCCAGGACTTCCGTGGCGATCCGTCATCGGCGTTGCTGGAAGTGCTCGACCCCGAGCAGAATCACACCTTCCAGGACCATTACATCGAGGTCGAATACGACCTGTCCGACGTGATGTTCGTCGCCACGGCGAACTCGCTCAACCTGCCGGCGCCCCTGCTCGACCGCATGGAAGTGATCCGCCTGTCGGGTTACACCGAGGACGAGAAGATCAACATCGCCGAGCGCTACCTGGTGCCGAAGCAGCTCAAGGTCAACGGCATCAAGACGACCGAACTGGTGATCGCCGAATCCGCGCTGCGCGATATCGTGCGCTATTACACGCGCGAGGCCGGGGTGCGCAACCTCGAACGCGAGATTTCCAAGATCTGCCGCAAGGCGGTGAAGGCGCTGCTGCTGAAGAAGCAGAAGGCGGCGAAAATCAGCGTCACCGCGCGCAATCTCGACAAGTACCTGGGGGTGCGCCGCTTCAGCTTCGGCATTGCGGAGAAGAACAACCAGGTCGGTCAGGTCACCGGTCTCGCCTGGACCGAGGTGGGCGGTGAACTGCTCACCATCGAGGCCGTGGCGCTGCCGGGGCGCGGCAAGATGACGACCACCGGCAAGCTCGGCGAAGTGATGCAGGAGTCGATCCAGGCGGCGCTGTCGGTGGTGCGCGCACGCACGCGCAAGCTGGGCATCGAGCAGGACTTCTACCAGAAGCGCGACATCCATATCCACCTGCCGGAGGGCGCGACGCCGAAGGACGGGCCATCCGCGGGCATTGCCATCTGTACCGCGATGGTGTCGATCCTGAGCGGTATCCCGGTACGCGCCGACGTGGCGATGACCGGCGAGATCACCCTGCGTGGCGAGGTGCTGCCGATCGGGGGGCTGAAGGAAAAACTCCTCGCTGCGCATCGCGGCGGCATCAAGACCGTGCTGATCCCGCAGGAAAACGTCAAGGATCTCACCGAGATTCCCGATACCATCAAGAACCGGCTCGACATCCATCCGGTGAAATGGATCGACGAGGTGCTGGAACTGGCGCTCGAACGCGCGCCGGAACCTCTCCCGGACGATGCGGAAGCCGCCCCTGCCATCGCCGTGCCGGAAGAAGATGCCACGTCCCAGGTTGCGCTCAAGCATTGACGGCATTGAGCTTTTTCCACTGACGTTCCGGAATCCCGCGCCAGTCGCGGGATTTTTTTGTGCATCGGTCTGGAAAGCGCTTGACACAAGGTTTTGCGGGTTGTTATAAAGCGGCCACAGGGCTTTCCTGTGCCACTTTACTGAAGGGGACAACACGTGAACAAATCCGAACTGATCGATGCCATCGCCGACTCTGCCGACATCTCCAAGGCCGCCGCCGGACGCGCACTGGATGCCGCGGTCGAAGCCGTGAAGAAGGCACTGAAGAAGGGCGACATGGTGACGCTGGTGGGTTTCGGCAGCTTCTACGTCGGCAAGCGCGCTGCACGTACAGGCCGCAATCCGCGCACGGGCGCGTCCATCAAGATCAAGGCTGCCAAGGTGCCGAAGTTCCGCGCCGGCAAGGGACTGAAGGATGCGATCAACTGATTGCATGAAGCGCACATCGCGCTTGGCAGGACCCGGAAATCTATTGTAGAATTTTGGTCTTTGTCGGGTGCTTAGCTCAGCTGGTAGAGCGTCGCCCTTACAAGGCGAATGTCGGGGGTTCGAACCCCTCAGCACCCACCAGCGGGGCGCGACAAGAAACACAGCGGTTTCGGCGCCATGGCGGTAGCGGTGGCGCCAAATAATCGGGAGTGGTAGTTCAGTTGGTTAGAATACCGGCCTGTCACGCCGGGGGTCGCGGGTTCGAGTCCCGTCCACTCCGCCAACTCGAAAAGGCGAACGCAAGTTCGCCTTTTTTCATGTGCCATCAGCCGCGAAGCGAGACGCGCGCGGTAAATTGCGCGAAAATCGCGCGATGACGTTTCCGGAGTGAATCCACCGTGCTCGAAGCAATCCGCAAGCATGCCCATGGCTGGCTCGCCAAAACCATTCTTGGCCTCATCGCCGTCACCTTCGCTCTTTTCGGCATCGAGTCCTACATGTCCGGGGACCGCAGTGGCGGCCTGGCCGCCGAGGTCGGCAAGGCGGGCATTTCGCGCGACGAGCTGGCGCGCGAGATCCAGGCGCAGACCGATCGCATGCGCGAGGCCTTGGGCCCTGGCTTCGATCCGGCCGTGGCCGAGACGGCTGCGTTCCGCACCCGGGTTCTCGACAGCCTGATCGAACGCAAGGCGCTGCTGCAGGAGGCGCAGGCGCGGAAGATTTTCACGCCGGATGCGTACGTGGCGGCGGTGCTGGGGCAGATCCCCGCCTTCCAGGAGGACGGCAAGTTCTCGCAGCAACGCTATGAGGCGGTGCTGCGCCAGAACGGACGCACGCCGGCGGCGTTCGAGAACGAACTGCGCCAGTCCTTCATGCTGGAAATCATGTCCAGCCCGGTCGTGCATGCGACGTTTGCATCCGCCACCTCGCTGCAGCAGATGGCGCGCCTGGTCGCGCAGCAGCGCGAGGTTTCCTGGGTGGACCTGCCGGCCTCGGCGGTTGCCTCACGCGTCAAGGTCGAGGCCGCCGACGTCGAGCGCGAGTACCAGGCGAAGAAGGCCGACTACACCCTCCCCGAGCAGATTCGTGCCGAATACGTGGAACTCGATGCGCCTGCGGTGGCAGCGGGAATCGAGGTGAGCGAGCAGGAGGTGGCGGATTACTATGCGGCCAATGCCTCGCGCTTCGGCCAGCCCGAGCAGCGCAGCGCCAGCCACATCCTGATCGCGGCCGACAAGAGCGCCGATCCCGCGACGCGTGCCAAGGCGAAGGCCAAGGCAGAGGCGCTGTTCGCGACGCTGCAGAAGTCGCCCACGCGCTTCGCCGAGCTGGCGCGGACCGAATCGCAGGATCCCGGTTCCGCGGCGCAGGATGGCAGCCTCGGCAGCTTTGGCCGGGGCATGATGGTGAAGCCGTTCGAGGACGCGGTGTTCGCCATGAAACCGAACGAGATTCGCGGCCCGGTGGAAAGCGATTTCGGCTACCACATCATTCGCCTCGATGGCATCCAGGCTGCCCACGCGGCGCCGCTGGCAGAGGTGCGCGGCGCGATCGTCGACGAACTGCGCAAGCAGCAGGCGCAGAAGCGGTTTGCCGGTCTGGCGGAAAACTTCAGCAACCTGGTGTACGAGAACGCCGGTTCGCTCGCCCCGGCGGCCAAGGCCATCGGCGCAGTGGTGCGCCAGAGTGACTGGATGAGCGCGAAGTCGGCACCGCCGCCCTTCAATCATCCCGCGCTGGTCGAGGCGCTGTTCGCGAAGGAATCGGTGACCGGCCGGCAGAACACCGAGGCGATCGAAGTGAAACCCGGCACGCTCGTCGCCGCACGTGTGATCGACCATCGTCCCGCGCGCTTGCGCCCGCTTGCCGAGGTCGCGCCGGAGATTGAGGCGCACCTGCGTGCCGGACAGACGGCCCGTTTGCTGACGGAGGAAGGGGCGGCGCGGATCAAGGCCCTCGAAGGTGGCGAGGAGCCAGGGATGGCGTGGTCGGCCTTCAAGGTCGTGGGACGGCAAGCGTCCGCCGAACTCGACGAGGCCGGCGTCAAGACCGCGTTCCGCATGAAAACGGACGTGCTGCCGGCCTACGCGGGTTACACCCGCCCCGACGGTTCCTATCGCATCCTGCGGGTGAGCCGCGTACTGGATGCGCCGGAGGTCGATCCCCAGTTGCGGGCGTCGATCGAGGCGGGCCTGGTGCAGGCGCAGCAGCGTGCCGACATGCAGGCGCTGGTTGCGCTGGTGAAAGCCGGCTACAAGATCAAGGTGCAACCCAACGCGGTCGAGGGGCGCTGAAGCAGGAGACCCTGCCGCGCAAATCGGCGTGAAACACGCGGCGCGTCAGACGGGGTCGTCGTGGCCACCGGTGGTGGTGTTGAAGCCGGCGTCGACATAGGTGATTTCGCCGGTGACGCCGGACGCCAGGTCGGACAGCAGAAAGGCCGAGACGTTGCCTACTTCCTCGATGGTGACGCCGCGGCGCAGCGGCGAGTAGCGGGCCGCCAGGTCAAGCTTTTCGCCGAAATTGGAAATGCCGCTGGCGGCGAGCGTCTTGATCGGGCCGGCCGACACCGCGTTGACGCGGATACCCCTGGGGCCGAGGCTCTGCGCCAGGTAATATACGCTGGATTCGAGGCTGGCCTTGGCCAGGCCCATGACGTTGTAGTTGGGTACGGAACGGACGGCGCCGAGATAGGACAGCGTCAGCAGCGATGCCGGGCGGCCTTCCATCATCGGCAGCGCGGCCTTGGCCAGCGCGGCGAAGCTGTACGAGCTGATCTCGTGGGCGACGCGGAAGTTCTCGCGCGTCACCGACGAGAGGAAGTCGGCGGCCAGCGCATCCTTGGGCGCGAACGCGATCGAATGCACCAGCCCGTCGAGGCCGTCCCAGTGCGCGCGGAGCCCGGCGAACGCCGCGGCGATCTGCTCGTCGCTGGACACATCGCACGGAAACACGAGCTTCGAGCCGAATTCGGCGGCGAATTCGGTGACCCGCTCCTTGATGCGGTCGTTCTGGTAGGTGAACGCGAGCTCAGCCCCCTCGCGCCGGCATGCGGCGGCGATGCCGTAGGCGATCGAGCGGTTGGAGATGACGCCGGTAATGAGCAAACGCTTGCCTGCAAGAAATCCCATGATGGCCCCGAAGAAAAGTGGTTGGCTCAATTATAACGGCTGACGATACCGGTGCGCTTGGGTACACTGCCGCCATGACGCACGCGGGGACTTTACTGCTGGGCTTGGGGCTGTTGCTGCTGGCGGCTTGCAGCGACACCTGGAACGATCCGTATCCGGGCAGCGCCGCCGACGCCAACGTGGTGTACAGTGCGTTCGCCGAGCGGCCCAAGCATCTCGACCCGGCCCGCTCCTACAGCTCCAACGAGGTCGAGTTCACCGGCCAGATCTACGAGCCGCCGCTGCAGTACCACTTTCTCAAGCGGCCCTACGAGCTGATACCGCTCACCGCGTCCGCGGTGCCGCGTCCGCGCTATCGCGATGCCGCGGGCAGGCCGCTGGCCGACGATGCGCCGGCCGCGCAGATCGCGGAGAGTGTCTACGAAATCAGGATCCGTCCCGGCATTCTCTACCAGCCGCACCCGGCGTTCGCGCGGGATGCGGTGGGGCGCTATGTTTATCATGCGCTGGACGCCGCCTTCGTTGCCGGCAAGCGGCAGATTGCCGATTTCGAGCATGTCGGCACGCGCGAACTGGTCGCCGCCGACTACGTCTACCAGATCAAGCGGCTTGCCCATCCAGCACTGAGTTCGCCCATCTTCGGCCTGATGTCCGAGCACATCATCGGCCTGAAGGATCTCGGCGAAGCCCTGCAGCAGGCGGGCAAGGCGCGGCCGGGTGCGCCGCTCGATCTCAACGCGTTTGCGCTCGCCGGCGCCGAGGTGGTCGATCGCTACACCTACCGCATCCATGTCAAGGGCAAGTATCCGCAGTTCATCTACTGGCTGGCGATGCCGTTCTTCGCACCGATTCCGTGGGAAGCGGAGGTTTTCTACGCACAGCCGGGCATGGCGGACCGCAATTTCACGCTCGACTGGCAGCCGGTCGGCACCGGGCCGTTCTACCTGGCGGAGAACGACCCGAACCGCCGCATGGTGCTGAAAAAGAATCCCAACTTCCACGGCGAGACCTATCCCGACGCCGGAAGCGAGGCGGACCGCGCGACCGGCCTGCTGGCGGATGCCGGACGCGCGCTGCCGCGCATCGATGGCGCGGTGTTCAGCCTGGAGAAGGAAACCATCCCGTACTGGAGCAAGTTCCTGCAAGGCTACTACGACAGTTCCGGCATCAGTTCCGACAGCTTCGACCAGGCGGTGACCTTCTCCGTAGGCGGCGATCCGCAGCTCACCGACAGCATGCGTGCGCAGGACATCCGCCTGGTCACCACCGTGGCGACTTCGCTGTGGTACGTCGGCTTCAACATGCTCGACCCGGTGGTCGGCGGGCTCGGCACGGACCGGCAGAAGCTGCGCCAGGCGCTGTCGATCGCGTTCGACTACGACGAGTACATCTCGATCTTTCTCAACGGCCGCGGCATTCCCGCGCAGGGGCCGATTCCTCCGGGCATGTTCGGTCACGTGGACGGCGTCGAGGGCATCAACCCCTATGTCTACGAGGCACGCGAGGGACGCATCCAGCGGCGGCCGATCGAGGCCGCAAAAAAGCTGCTCGCCGAAGCGGGTTATCCAAACGGGCGCAACGCGCAGACCGGCGAACCGCTGGTGCTTTATTTCGACACCATGGCCAGCGGCCCGGACGCCAAGGCCCGCCTGGACTGGATGAAAAAGCAGCTCGACAAGCTCAACGTGCAACTGGTGGTGCGCGGCACCGACTACAACCGCTTTCAGGACAAGATGCGCAAGGGCAATGCGCAGCTGTTCGAATGGGGCTGGAACGCCGATTATCCGGATCCGGAGAATTTCTTTTTCCTGCTCTACGGGCCGCACAAGAAGGTTGGCACCGGCGGCGAGAACGCCGCCAATTACGACAATCCGGAATTCAACCGCCTGTTCGAGCGCATGAAGGACATGGACAACGGTCCAGCACGCCAGCAGGTGATCGACGCGATGCTGGAGATCGTGCGCCGCGACGCGCCGTGGATCTTCGCCTACTATCCCAAGTCCTTCGGCCTCGTGCACGGCTGGGTGGCGAACGTGAAGCCCAATCTCATGGCCAACAACACGCTCAAATACCGCCGTATCGATCCTCAGCTGCGCGCGGTGCGGCGCGCCGAGTGGAACCGTCCGGTGCTGTGGCCGGTCGGTGCGGGGGCGCTCGGGCTGGTCGCGCTGATTGCGCCTGCTGTGATCGCATGGCGGCGGCACGAAAAGAAGGTGGCCTGATGTTCGCCTACATCCTGCGTCGTCTGCTCTACGCGATCCCGATCCTGATCGGCGTCAACCTGCTCACCTTCGCGCTGTTTTTCGTCGTCAACACGCCGGACGACATGGCGCGTCTGCAACTCGGCGCAAAGCACGTGACGCCGGAAGCGATCGAGCGCTGGAAGGTGGAGCATGGCTACGACAAACCGCTCCTGCTCAACGACACGGCAACGGGCGTGGAGCAGCTCACGAACACCATCTTCTTCCAGCATTCGGCGGCGATGTTCGCCTTCCAGTTCGGCAAGGGCGACGACGGCCGCGATATCGGCAACGAGATCCGCACGCGCATGGGACCGAGCCTGGCGATCGCGCTGCCGGTATTCGCCATCGGACTTCTGGTGAACATCAGCTTCGCCCTGCTGATGGTGTTCTTCCGCTCCACCTATCTGGATCTGGGCGGAGTAGTGCTGTGTGTCGTGCTGATGTCGATTTCGGGACTGTTCTACATCATCGCCGGTCAGTATTTCGTCGCCAAGCTGTGGAACCTGCTGCCGATCTCCGGCTTCGCCGACGGGGCCGACGCCTGGCGCTTCATCCTGCTGCCGGTGCTGGTCAGCGTCGTTGCCGGCATCGGCAGCGGAGCGCGCTGGTACCGCACCATCTTCCTCGAGGAAATCGGCAAGGACTACGTGCGTACCGCCCGCGCCAAGGGCTTGTCGGAGGTGCGCGTGCTGTTCCGCCACGTGTTGAAGAACGGCATGATCCCGATCCTCACCGGCGCCGTGGTGGTGTTGCCGCTGCTGTTCATGGGCAGCCTCATCACCGAGTCGTTCTTCGGCATTCCCGGTCTGGGCAGCTACACCATCGATGCGATTCAGGCACAGGATTTCGCGGTGGTGCGCGCGATGGTGTTCCTCGGTTCCTTCCTCTACATCGTGGGGCTCATTCTCACCGACATTTCCTATTCATGGGTCGACCCGCGGGTGAGGCTGCGATGAGCGTGCAACCCGTAGTGTTGTGGACCGATGCGCTGATCTTCCTGCTGCTCGCGGCAGTGGCGGGTCTGGTGTGGACGATACGCCGCAGGGAACACCTGCGCGCCCCCTGGGTGGCGGTGGCGGAGCGGCCGATGGCGATGGCGGCGGCGCTGGTGCTGGCGGTGTTCGTCACGATCGGCCTGCTCGATTCGCTGCATTATCGGGAACAACTGCCCGACAGTCCGGCCGATGCGCCGCAGTATTCCGTCGAGGTGCTCTCGGTGTTCGATGCGCTGGCGGGCGAGCTGCGCACGCAGAAGGAAAAGACCTATTCGGCGCCGCTGGCGATGCAGCTCTATGCCAAGGAATTCATCGAGCGTGACGGCGCCACGGTGCGCGACTATCCGCGCCTCGTTCATGGCGGTGCCCATCTGACCGATGCCGCCGCGCACCTGCCCGACATCGCGCGCCGCGTGGGTGTCGGCCTGGCGCTGGGGCTGGCGGCGAGCCTCTTCGTGTTCGTCGCGTTCGCGGCGTGGCGCGCGCACCGTGCCAGGATCGCACTGCGGGCGTGGCTCGCCGACTGGCGCGCGGGGCGGCTTGACTGGCCGGCACGCACCCTGGCGGCGACGGCGACGCTGCTTGCCGTGCTGGGCGCCATCCTGCTGCAACTCGCGGCAGCCTATCACGTCTTCGGTACCGACAAGGTCGGGCAGGACGTGCTCTACATCAGCCTGAAGAGCATCCGTACCGGTCTCGTGATCGGCACCCTGACCACGCTGGTGACCCTGCCGCTGGCGATCGGCCTGGGGATTGCCGCGGGCTATTTCCGCGGCTGGATCGACGACGTCATCCAGTACGTCTACACAGTGCTGAATTCGATTCCGGGTGTGTTGCTGATCGCCGCGGCGGTGCTGATCGTGCAGGTCTACATCGAATCCAATCCGGAGTCGTTCGACACCGCGGCGGCGCGTGCGGACATTCGTCTGCTGGCGCTGTGCGTCATCATGGGCGTCACGAGCTGGACCGGGCTTGCGCGGCTGCTGCGCGGCGAGACGCTGAAACTCCGGACGCTCGATTACGTCGAGGCTGCACGTGCCTTCGGTGTCGCCCACGCGCGCATTCTCACCCGCCACATCTTTCCCAACGTGTTCCATCTGGTGCTGATCGCCATCGTGCTCGATTTTTCCGGCCTGGTGCTCGCCGAGGCGGTGCTGTCCTACGTCGGCGTCGGCGTCGATCCAACGATGTACAGCTGGGGCAACATGATCAACGGCGCGCGCCTGGAACTCGCGCGCGAGCCGGTGGTGTGGTGGCAGCTCGGCGCCGCGTTCACCTTCATGTTCGCGCTGGTGCTGGCGGCCAACCTGTTCGCCGACGGCGTGCGTGACGCCTTCGATCCGCGCATGGGAGGGCGGCGATGAGCGCGCTGCTGGAGGTTCGCGATCTCGTCACCGAGATCGGCGGCGCGCGCGTGGTCGATGGCGTGTCGTTTCAGGTTACCGCCGGGGAAACCTATGCGCTGCTGGGCGAATCGGGTTGCGGCAAATCGATGACCGCGCTCTCGCTGATGCGTCTCCTGCCCGATGGGGGACGCGTCGTTTCCGGCACGGTCGAGCTCGATGGCACGAAGCTTTTCGCCCTGCCCGAACGGGCGATGCGGCAGGTGCGCGGCGGGCGCATGGCGATGATCTTCCAGGAGCCGATGCTCGCGCTCAATCCGGTGATTCGCGTGGGTGAGCAGATCGGCGAGGCGTTGGCGCTGCATCGGAATCTGTCCGGTGCAGCGGCCCGTGAGGCGGCGCTTGGACTGCTCGATGCGGTGGGTGTGCCGGACGCGGCACGCCGCCTCGACAGCTATCCCTTCGAGCTTTCCGGCGGCCTGCGCCAGCGCATGATGATCGCGATGGCGCTTGCCGGACAGCCGGAGCTGTTGATCGCTGACGAGCCGACCACGGCGCTCGACGTCACCATGCAGGCCCAGGTGCTCGACGTGCTGCGCACGCTGCGGCGCGAGCGGCGCATGGGCATGTTGCTGATCACGCACGATCTCGGCGTGGTGGCGCAGAATGCCGATCGGGTCGGTCTGATGTATGCGGGCGAACTGCTGGAGGAGGGTACACGTGCGGCCTTCTTCGCTGCGCCGCAGCATCCCTACAGCCGCATGCTGTTCGAGGCGCTGCCGCGGCCCGGCGACGGCGGGCGGCTTGCCACCATCCCCGGCCAGGTCCCACGCCTCGATACCGCGTTCACAGGGTGCCGCTTCGCGCCGCGTTGCCCCCATGTGGTGGCGCGCTGCCGCGTCGAGTCACCGGGCTGGCAGGCACTCGGCGACCAGCGTGTACGCTGCCACCGCGCCGGAGAATTGCCCGCCACGGGCGTGCGGGCGCCGGCGGCGCGGCGGGCCCCCGCGCCACCCGCGGCGCCGCTGCTGCAGGTCGACGATCTCAAGGTGCACTTTCCGATCCGGCGCGGGCTGTTGCAGCGCACCGTCGGTCATCTGCGTGCGGTCGATGGCGTCTCGCTCGTCATCGAGGCGGGGCGCACGCTGGCGCTGGTGGGTGAGTCCGGCTGTGGCAAGACCACGGTCGGCAAGGCCATGCTGCACCTGATCGAGCCGAGCGCCGGGCGCATCTCGCTGGCCGGCGAGCCGGTCACGGCGGCGCGCCTCGACCGCCTGCGGCGGCAGGCGCAGATGGTGTTCCAGGATCCGTTCGGCTCGCTCAATCCGCGCATGCGCGTTGCCGACATCCTGCTCGAAGGCATGGAGGCGCTGCACGTGGGCGATGCCGGACAGCGCGGCGCCGCGGTGGCGCGTCTGCTGCAGCAGGTGGGCTTGCCGGATGATGCCGGCGGCCGCTATCCGCATGCGTTTTCCGGCGGGCAGCGCCAGCGCATCGCGATTGCGCGTGCGCTGGCGGTGTCGCCGCAGCTCGTGATCTGCGACGAACCGACCAGCGCGCTCGACGTCTCAGTGCAGGCGCAGATTCTCAACCTGCTGAAGGATCTGCAGGGCGAACTGGGGCTCGCATATCTCTTCATCACCCACAACCTCGCAGTGGTCGAGTATCTCGCGCACCGGGTCGCCGTCATGTATCTCGGTCGAGTCGTCGAATCGGGGCCGGCAGCCCAGGTGCTGCGTGCGCCGCGCCACCCCTATACGCAGGCGCTGGTCGCGGCGGTGCCGCGCGTCGACACCATCGCGACGGATGCCGCGCCGCGGCTTGCCGGCGACCAGCCTTCACCGATCGATCCACCCGTCGGTTGCCATTTTCATCCGCGCTGCCCGCAGGCCGACGCACGTTGCCGCGAAAGCTACCCGGACGTGACGCACATCGACGCCACGCACTGGGTGCGCTGCCACAGGGTTGCAGGCGAGTGAGCGTTGCCGCGGTCAGCGGCGTTCGATGGCGAGGCGCTGGCCGGGTTGCAGGGTGGAGACGCTGCGCAGGGAAGCGTTCCACGCTTTGAGCTCGGCCAGACTGACGTCGAAGCGTTGCGCGATGGCGGTCAGGGTGTCGCCGCGCTTGATCGTGTAGTCGAGCGGTTTGGCCGCGGCGGCCTTGAGACTGACCGTCTGGAGTTGAGGTGCGGCGGCTTGCGCGACGATCCGGGTGCCGGCCGGCAGGTACAGGGTCTGGCCCGCACGCAGACTGCCGTTGAGGCCGGGGTTGTTCTGCGACAGCTCGGCGACCGTGAGGCCGTAGCGGCGCGCCACGCCGAACAGGGTTTCCCCGCGCTGCACTTCGTGTCGTGTGACAATCTCGTCGCTGGTCGCGCTGCTGGCGCCCGCCGCCGGCGCGGCCGGCCCGCGCCTGACCGGTACCAGAATGGTCTGCGCCTGCGCGAGGCGGCCGCGCTTGAGATGCAGTTGATTGTGCTCGTCAAGACGCGCGACGCTGGTGCCGAAATGTTTGGCAATGGCGTCGATCGACTCACCCTTCGCTGCCGCGTAGGGCTTCCAGGTGTCCCAGTTGCCGGCCTCCAGATTGCGCTGGAAGGTTTCGGCCTTGTCGACCGGCACCAGCAGGCTGACGGGTGTGTCGGAGCGGATGATCTTGCGCGGGAAGGCGGCATTGAGCGCGAGGAACTCGTCGCTGGAAACGCCGGCGAGCCGCGCGGCGGAATGCACGTCGAGGCTGGCGTTGACCGTGACCTGATCAAAATAGGGGCGGTTGGCGAGCGGCGCGATGGCCACGCCGAAGCGCTCCGGTTCGCGCACGATATTGCGCACCGCCAGCAGCTTGGGCACGTAATGACGGGTCTCGTTCGGCAGCGTGAGACTGGCGTAGTCGGTCGGCAGGCCTTGGTCGACGTTCTTCTGGATGGCGCGCGCGATACAGCCTTCGCCGCAGTTGTAGGCCGCGAGGGCGAGCTGCCAGTCGCCGAAGTCGAGATAGAGCTTGCCGAGGTAATCGAGTGCGGCGCGTGTGGCTTCGGCGAAGTCGCGTCGGCCGTCGTACCATTTGTCCTGCTTCAGGCCATAGAGGCGACCGGTGGAGGGAATGAACTGCCAGAGACCGGAAGCGGCGGCGGGCGACAGCGCGGTCGGGTTGAACGCACTTTCGATCATCGGCAGCAGCGCGATTTCCATCGGCATCGCGCGCTGCTCGAGTTCCTCGGCGATGTGGTAGAGATAGGGGCGCGCGCGCTCGATCAGCCGCTGCACGTTCTGCGGGCGCGCGGCAAACCAGGATTCGTGGGTGGCGACGAGCGGGTTGGGCGCGCTCGCATCGTCGATGCGAAAGCCGCTGCGAAGGCGTGCCCAGACGTCGTCGTAGGCCCCGGCCTCGCCGGCCGCATCGGTGGCGGCGGCTTCATGCCATTCCAGCGCCTGCATCGACGGTGCAGCGGCTTCGGATGCCAGAGCGGGAAGGCTTGCCGTGATGGCCAGCGCCAGGATGGCGCGGCACAAGGTTCTGATTCCGGGCAAAACGTTTTCCTGTACTCGATCGGTCGCCCATCCTAAACCCAAGCCGTGGACAGGGTCAACCGTCCCAGGCGTCCTTGGCGGCGCGGATCGCGCCGAAGACCTCGGCCGGCGCGGGGTCGGGCCGATTCAGACGCCGAGCGGCAAGGTCCCGCATGGAGGGCTCGTGGAAACGCAGGAAGGGATTGGTCGCCTTCTCCAGCGCGAGCGTGGAGGGCAGGGTAGGGCGACCGGCGGCGCGTAGTGCGCGATCCATGTCTGCGCGCTCGACAAGCGCTGGATTGGTGCCGTCCACCGTCATGGCGAAGTCAATATTGCTGAGGGTGTATTCATGCGCGCAGCAGAGTCGGGTAGCATCCGGCAGGCCAAGGATGGCGTCGAGACTCGCTGCCATCATCGCCGGCGTGCCTTCGAACAGCTTGCCGCAGCCGCAGCCGAACACCGTGTCGCCGCAGAACAGGTGGCCGTGGCCGAGATAGCTGACATGGTCGAGCGTGTGGCCGGGTGTCGCCATGACGTCGAAGCAAAGCAAAGGTGATGGCAGCGTGATGCGGTCGCCACCCTTTACTGCGTGCGTGACCTGCGGAATGCGGGAGTTGTCGGGCCCGTAGACCGCACAATCGTAGCGTTGACGCAGGCCGGCGATGCCGCCAGTATGATCGCGGTGATGGTGCGTGACGAGAATCGCCGCCAGGGCGAGGTTGCGGGCCGCGAGATAGTCGATGACCGGCGCGGCGTCACCCGGGTCGACGACGACGGCGTGGCGGTCGTCGTGCCAGGTCCATATGTAGTTGTCTTCGAACGCGGGCAGGGGAATCAGGGTCAACATGGCAGGTTGGGTATCTGAGCAGAGGTGGGTATGTTATCGAGACTGAACACCGAATGGTTCGACACGCCGCTGGGTCAGCATCTGCTGTTCCGCGAGCAGCAGTATTTCGATGATGCCGTATCGGACGTGTTCGGCTTCAATGCGGTGCAGGTCGGCCTGCCGCATCTCGATTTCCTGCGCAACAGCCGCATTCCGCTGCGCGTGAGCTGTGCGGTGGAGGCACCGGCCGACGTGCGCGCCGACCCGATGTTCCTGCCGTTCGAGAGCCAGTCGCTCGACCTCATCCTGCTGCCGCACGTGCTGGAATACAGCGCCAACCCGCATCAGGTGCTGCGCGAGGCCGAGCGCGTGCTGCGCCCCGAGGGGCGGCTGGTGCTCGCCGGCTTCAATCCGCGCAGCCTGTGGGGGCTGGCGCGCCGCTTGCAGGGCGGCGAGCGTGGCTACCCGTGGAATGGCAGCTTCCTCAACGTGTCGCGGGTCAAGGACTGGATGGCATTGCTCGGCCTGGAAGTGGCAGCCGGAAGCATGTGCTGCTATCGGCCCCCGGTCAACCAGGAGAACTGGCTGCGCCGTCTGCGCTTCATGGAGCCCGCCGGTGACCGCTGGTGGGCGATGGGCGGTGGCGTGTATTTCCTGCAGGCGGTGAAGCGCGTGCAGGGCATGACCATCATCCAGCCGCAGTGGTCGACTCCTGTCGCGCAGTTATTGGCGCCGGCGGCCAAGGTGGTCAATCTCGAGCATTACCGGATGCGCCGTGAACGCTGAAACGATCAACATCTATACCGATGGTGCCTGCAAGGGCAATCCGGGCGCAGGTGGCTGGGGCGCGCTGCTGGTCGCCGGCACGCATCGCCGGGAAATCTGCGGCGGCGAGGCGCAGACCACCAACAACCGCATGGAAATGATGGCGGTGATCCGCGCGCTCGAAGCACTCAAGCGGCCGTCGCGCGTGCAGATTCACACCGACTCGCAATACGTGCAGAAGGGTATCAGCGAGTGGATGGCGGGCTGGAAGAAACGCAACTGGCGCACCGCCGCCGGCAAGCCGGTGAAGAACCAGGACCTGTGGCTGCAACTCGACGCATTGGGCCAGCTACATGAAATCGAGTGGCACTGGGTGCGTGGGCACGCCGGTCACCCCGAGAACGAACGCGCCGACGCACTCGCCAACGAGGGTGTGCGCCAGGCTGGCGTGAACTGATCCCTGCCCAACATGCGCCAGATCATCCTCGACACCGAAACCACCGGCCTCGACCCCAACCAGGGTCATCGCGTCATCGAACTCGCCGCGGTGGAGATGGTCAATCGCCGTCTCACCGGCACCCACCTGCACCGCTACGTGAACCCCGAGCGCGAAATCGATCCCGGTGCGATGCAGGTACACGGCATCAGCAACGAGTTCCTCCAGGACAAGCCGCGCTTCGCGGACATCGCGCAGGAATTCGTCGACTTCATCCAGGGGAGCGAGCTCGTCATCCACAATGCGCCGTTCGACGTCGGCTTTCTCGACATGGAACTGCGCCAGCTGGGCATGTCTCCGCTCGCGCGCTGGTGCGAAGGCGTGACCGATACCCTGGCGATGGCGAAGGCATTGCGCCCCGGCAAGCGCAACAACCTCGATGCGCTGTGCAGGGAATATGGCGTCGATAACACGGCGCGTACCCTGCACGGTGCGCTGCTCGACTGCGAACTGCTGGCGGCGGTGTATCTGGAAATGACGCGCGGGCAGGAGACGCTGGCGATCGGCCTCGACACGACGCGTGTCGAGGCGCGTTCGAGCGGGCATGTTCGGCCGCGTCCGGTACTGCTCGCCGCGTCGGCGCAAGAACTGGCCGCCCACGCCGCGCTTCTCGATGCGATCGACCGCGAGAGCCGCGGCGCCTGTCTGTGGCGTCCGGCAGGGGAGGCAGGTTGACCGCTGCATCGCTGGCCTGGATCGGCCGGGGCTTGCGCCAGATGCTGGTCATGGTCTGCCTGGCGGGCCTGTCCGCGCAGGCTGTCGCCGGACGCGTCACCGTCGTGTTGAGTGACGATTCGGCGCCGTACCAGGAAATCTACCAGGTCGTCCGCGTCCTGCTGGGTGACGCCGGGCACGAGGTGGCGCGGGTCTATGCCGGGAATCCTGGCGAGGCCGCGCTGGGTACGGCGCAACTGACGCTGGCGGTGGGCGTGGTGGCGGCGGAGGCAGCGGCGGACACGGCGAATCGCGCACCCGTGCTCGCCGTACTGGTGCCGCGCAGCTGGTTCGTGAAAACCGGGCGGACGCGACTGGCGGACGGCGGCCGGCGCAATGTCTCGGCGATCTATGTTGATCAGCCGTTCGAACGCCAGGCGCATCTGGCGCGTCTGGCATTTCCCGCTGCCAGCCGTGTCGGCGTGCTGTTAAGCACGGAGCAGGCCGCGCTCGCCGGGGAGATCGCGCCGGCGTTTGCGGCACAGCAACTGGAACTCGTGAAACAGACGGTACCGGCGGACGCGCGTCTGATTACCCCGCTTGAAGCCGTACTGGCCGGTTCCGACCTGCTGCTTGCGGTCCCCGATCCGCAGATTTTCAATCGCAACACCGCGCAGAGCATTTTTCTCACCACCTATCGCTACCGGATTCCGGTGCAGGGCTATTCGCATTCGTTGACGCGCGCCGGTGCCCTGCTGTCGCTGCACTCGAGCCCCGCACAGATTGGCCGGCAGGCGGCCGAGTGGTTGATTCAGGCGTTGCAGGCCGCCACGCCACGCTTGCCTGCACCGACCTATCCCGCCTATTTCAGCGTCTCGGTCAACGAACAGGTGGCGCGCTCGCTGGGCATTGCGCTGCCCGCCGCAGCCGAACTCGAAAAGCGCCTGGAAGGGGGGCGCTGATGCGCTACGTACCAGGAATTCGGGGACGGGTGATCGGTCTGGCCGTGCTGCCGATGGCGATCGTCGGCGTGCTGCTCTTTTTCCAGATGATCACATCGAAGATCGAGGATCTCGACGAGTCCTTGCGCACCCGCGCCGTGGCGATCGTCCGCCAGCTCGGGCCGGCGACGGAATACGGCGTGGCGTCCGGCAACGTCGAGGTATTGCGCACGCTACTGGAGAAGGCGGCGATCGAGCCCGACATCCGTGGCGTCGCGGTGCTTGCCGGTGACGGTCAGTTGATGGTGCAGGCCGGGCTCGGCAACTGGAACGGCGCGGCGCACGCGGGCCTGCCGACCACCCGCATCCAGCAGATCGAATACAAGGAACATCTGGTCTATTACGCACCGATCACCCGTACCGAGGTGGTGGTCGACGACTATCAGGCACAGGACGTTCCGGGGGGGCGCGCCAGCGAATCGCCGCAACTGCTCGGCTGGGTGGCGCTGGACGTGTCGCGCAGCGCGACCCTGCAGAGCCAGCGCGAGGCGATCCTGCACAGCCTCGCCATCCTGCTGGCCGGACTGGTGGCGAGCCTGTACCTGGCCTGGCGCATCGGTCGCCAGATCACCCGGCCGATCCTCGCCCTGACCCATGCCGTCAGCCGCATCGGCGAGGGGCATCTCGACGAGCGCGTCGCGCAGGACAGCAATGCGGAACTGGGCATGCTGCAGCGCGGCGTCAACCACATGGCCTCGCATCTGGAGGCGATGCATGGCCAGATGCAGGAAAAGATCGACATGGCCACCGCGCGGCTGGTCTACCAGGCGAGCCACGACGCGCTTACCGGACTCATCAACCGGCGCGAGTTCGAGCTGCGCCTCGAACGCGCCCTGCAGACCGCCCTGCAGCAGGGGCGCGAGCACGTGCTGTGCTACATGGATCTCGACCAGTTCAAGGTCATCAACGATACCTGTGGCCATGCCGCGGGCGACGAGTTGCTGCGTCAGCTGGCACTGCTCCTGAAGGGCAACCTGCGCGAACGCGACACCCTGGCGCGCCTCGGCGGCGACGAGTTCGCGCTGCTGCTGGAAAATTGCGGCGTCGCGGACGCGCTGGAAGTCGCCGACAGTTTCCGCAACGAGGTGCAGCGTTTCCGTTTCAAATGGGGCGACCGCGTATTTTCGATCGGCATGAGCGTGGGCATGGTGGCGATCGATCGCACCAGCAGCGACGTCGCCAGCCTGCTGACCGCCGCCGATGCGGCCTGTTACGTGGCGAAGGACCGTGGACGCAACCAGATCCATCTCTATGAAACCCGCGATTCCGACCTCGCGCGCCACCGCGGCGAGATGCAGTGGGTGACCCGCATTCATCGCGCGCTGGAGGAGAAGCGCCTGTACCTGTCGTGGCAGGAGATCCGCCGCACCGACGGCGGCAGCGAGGGGACGCGTCACGTCGAACTGCTGCTGCGCATGCGCGATGACGACGACAGCGAAATCCTGCCGATGGCCTTCATCCCGGCGGCAGAACGCTATGCCATCATGCCGGCGCTCGACACCTGGGTCATCGAGGAGACCCTGCGCCTGTGCCACCGTCATCTCGCCGCGGCGCCGCCGCTGCACTGCCTGTTTGCGATCAATCTTTCCGGGGCTTCGCTGAAAGACCCGGAGTTTCGCCGCACGCTGCTTGCCCATCTGCAGGCGAGCCCGGAATTCGGCCCCCATCTGTGCTTCGAGATCACCGAAACCGCGGCGATCGGCAACCTCGCGGTGGTCAACGGTTTCATTGATGCCATGCGCGGATTCGGCTGCCGCTTCGCGCTGGACGATTTCGGCAGCGGACTGTCGTCCTTCACCTACCTGAAGAATCTGAAGGTCGACTATCTCAAGATCGACGGCGCCTTCGTGCGCGACATCGTGCACAATCCGGTCGACCGCTCGATGGTCGAGGCGATCCACCGCATCGGGCAGCAGATGGGTCTGCGCACCGTGGCCGAGTACGTCGAATCACCGCAGATCCTTGCGCTGCTGAAGGAAATGGGCGTGGATTACGTGCAGGGGATGAGCGTCCACCGGCCGGAGCCGCTGGAAACGCTGTGCAAACCGGAATGATCCGGTGTCAGCTCAGTCGCTGACGCCAAAACCGGCGCCGACGATCGCTGCCACCAGCGCCGCGCGGTCGACACGGCTGTCGTCATAGCTCACGCGCGCCTGACCAGGGCTGAGGGTGACCTCGACCGTCTGCACGCCGGGCAGGGCCTTGAGCACGTTCTGCACGCTGTTGACGCAACCGCCGCAGCTCATGCCGGTGACGGTGAGTGTGATGTCAGTCATGGGAAGGCCTCGAAAACAAGTCGAGACCAGATTTTACTTCTTGCGTGGACGCTTGCGCAGCGTTTGCTTGGTGTGGTCGATCAGGCGGTCGGCGACCACTTCGGCATCCACAGCGAAGCTGCCGTCGGCGAGCGCGGCCTTGACTGCTTCCACCTTGCCGGCATCCGTCACCTCGACCGAGGCCAGATCGGCCTCCAGCGCGCGCACCCGCGTGCTCGACTCGGTGAGCGTCAGCGAGTCGCCGCTTGCGGCGCTGGCGGTCGCGCCCTTGCCTCCGGCTTTGCCCTTGGTGCCGGAAACCTTGGGTGCGGCGGTGGGGGTGATGCGTTTGTCGATTTTCACGGATGGTCCTGTGGCTGTATCCAGGGGAGTCTGGATACAACTACGGCAGAAATCCGGAAAACCTTAGCCCAGCATGTGCGAGGCCAGACCATCGGCCAACTTGGGCTCGAACCAGGTTGATTTTGGCGGCATCACTTCGTTGGCGTCGGCGACCGCCATCAGGTCTTGCATGCGGGTGGGATGCAGCGCCAGCGCCAGCGCCATTTCTCCGCTGTCGACGCGCTTTTCCAGCTCCGCCAGCCCGCGGATGCCGCCGACGAAGTCGATGCGCTTGTCGCGCCGCGGATCGTCGATGCCGAGGATGGGTGCGATCAGGTTGTTCTGCAAGAGGCTGACGTCGAGACGTCCGACCGGGTCGGCGGGGATCCGCTCGGGGCGGATGGTGAGACGGTACCAACGTCCCCCCAGATACAGTCCGAACGTACCCGGGCGATCGGGCTTGACCGCGGCGGTGACAGGTTCGACGCCGAACGCGTCGCCGAGGCGGGCGAGGAAATCCTGTGTGCTGAGGCCGTTGAGGTCGGTGATCACACGGTTGTAATCCATGATGCGCATTTCGTGCGCGGGGAAGATCACCGACAGGAAAAAGTTGTACGGCTCGCCGCCGGTGTGGGCGGGATTGGCGGCGCGGCGCGCGGCGGCGATGCGCGAGGCCGAGGCCGAGCGGTGGTGGCCGTCGGCGATGTAGAGCGCGGGCATGGCGTCGAACGCGGCGGTGAGGCGCGCCTGCACGGCAGTGTCGCGGATCACCCACAGGGTGTGGCGCACGCCGTCGAGCGTGGCGTCCGAATCGGGCGTACCCGCCGCGGCCGTGGCGAGGATGGCGTCGACTTCGGGCGCATTGGGGTAGGCGAGCAGCACCGGCCCGGTCTGCGCGTCGAGCGCGTCGATCTGGCGCACGCGGTCGTCTTCCTTGTCGGGGCGCGTGAACTCGTGCTTGCGGATGCGGTTGGTGTCGTAGTCGGCGACCGAGGCGGCGGCGACCAGTCCGGTCTGGCTGTGCGTGCCCATGACGATACGGTAGGCGTAGTAGCAGAGCGCGGGATCGCGCGTCAGCACGCCGGCGTCGACCATGGCGCGCAGGTTTTCCGCTGCCTTCGCGTACACCTCGGGCGCGTAGGGATCGGTGCCCGCCGGCAGGTCGATTTCCGGCTTGGAAATGTGCAGAAAGCTCCACGGCCGGCCCTGCGCCCGCTCGCGCGCCTCCGCGGTCGAGAGCACGTCGTAGGGCGGCGCGACGACATCGTCGGCGCGGCCAGGTGCGGGGCGGAGGGCGGCGAAAGGCTGGATCAGGTTCATGGCGCGTTACGGGTTGGCAGTGGTCAAGGGGTCGCCGAGCGCGGCAAGCAGGGCATGTACGGCGCCCACGCGGCGGTTCAGGTCGGGCAGCTTGATGTCGAGCTTCAGACGGTCCGGGCCGGCGAGGCGGTAGCCGGCCTTGCCCTGGATAAGAGTGATGATTTTACCCGGATCGATGGGTGGATTGGGGGTGAATTGCACGCTCATGCCCTCGCCGGACACGTCGAGCTTGACGATGCCCCAGGCGCGCGTCGTCATGCGCAGACGGTGCACGGCGAGGAGCGCGCGCGCCGCGTCCGGCAGTTCGCCGAAACGGTCGATCAGTTCTTCCTGCAGCGCGGCCAGTTCGTCCGCGTCGTGACAGCTCGCCAGGCGCTTGTACAGCACCAGGCGCTCGTGCACGTCCGGACAGTAGTCGTCGGGCAAGAGTGCGGGCAGGTGCAGGTTGATTTCCGAGACGATGCCCAGCGGCTGGTTCATGTCGGGCTCGCGGCCGGCTTTCAGACTCGCCACCGCGCCTGCCAGCATGTCGTTGTAGAGCGAGAAACCAACCTCGAGAATTTCGCCGCTCTGTTTTTCCCCCAGCACCTCGCCGGCGCCGCGGATTTCCAGGTCGTGCATGGCGAGATGAAAACCGGAGCCGAGCTCTTCCATCAGCTGGATGGCTTCCAGGCGCTTCTTCGCCTGCGGCGTCAGCGTGCGATCCTCGTCCACCAGCAGGTAGGCGAAAGCCTGGTGGTGCGAGCGGCCGACGCGCCCGCGCAGCTGATGCAGCTGGGCCAGCCCGAACTTGTCGGCGCGGTTGATGAGGATGGTGTTGGCGGTCGGCACGTCGATGCCGGTCTCGATGATGGTGGTGCACAAGAGGACGTCGTAGCGCTGCTGGTAGAAGTCGCGCATCACCTGCTCCAGTTCGCGCTCGCTCTGCTGGCCATGGCCGACGCGAATGCGCGCTTCCGGCAGCAGTTTCTCCAGGCGCTCGCGCATGGCCTCGATGGTGCTGACCTCGTTGTGCAGGAAGTACACCTGGCCGCCGCGCTTGAGTTCGCGCAGCACCGCCTCGCGGATCAGCCCGCCGGAGAAGGACTGGACGAAAGTCTTCACCGCCAGCCGCTTCTGCGGCGCCGTGGCGATCACCGAGAAGTCGCGGATGCCCTCGAGCGACATCGCCAGCGTGCGCGGGATCGGCGTGGCGGTCAGCGTCAGCACGTCGACCTCGGCACGCAGCGCCTTCAGCTGCTCCTTCTGGCGCACGCCGAAGCGGTGCTCCTCGTCCAGAATCACCAGGCCCAGGCGGGCGAACTTCACGTCCTTCTGGATCAGCCGGTGGGTGCCGATGACGATGTCGATCGTCCCGTCGGCGAGCGCCTGCAACGCCGCGGCCTGCTCCTTCGCGGTGCGAAAGCGCGACAGCTCGGCGAGCTTCACCGGCCACTGCGAAAAACGGTCGGAAAAATTGTTGAAATGCTGTTCGGCGAGCAAGGTGGTCGGCACCAGCACCGCCACCTGATAGCCGCCCATCACCGCCATGAAGGCGGCGCGCAGCGCGACCTCGGTCTTGCCGAAGCCGACGTCGCCGCACACCAGGCGATCCATCGGCTTGCCCGATTGCATGTCGGCCATGACCGCGGCGATCGCCGCCGCCTGGTCCGGCGTCTCCTCGTAACCGAAGCCCTCGGCGAAAGCCTCGTAATCGTGCGGCGAGAAGGTGAAGGCGTAACCCTCACGCGCGGCACGCAGCGCATACAGGTTGAGCAGTTCCGCCGCAGTATCGCGCGCCGCCTGCATGGCGCGGCGGCGTGCCTTCTCCCACTGGTCGGTACCCAGGCGGTGCAGCGGCGCCTCGCCCTCGCCGGCACCGGCATAGCGCGAGATCAGATGCAGGTTGGCGACCGGCACGTAGAGCTTGTCGCCCCGAGCGTATTCGAGCTGCAGGAACTCGGTGGCGCCATCACCCAGGTCCATGTTGGTCAGGCCCAGGTATTGCCCGACACCGTATTGCGCGTGCACCACGGCATCGCCCGGCTTCAGTTCGGACAGATCGCGCAGCAGGTTGTCGATCTGTGTCGTGCGTGCCTCGCGAGCACGTCGCGTCTTCGGCGGAATCGCGTAGAGCTCGGTCTCGGTGACGATCGCGAATGCGCCGTCCGCCGTCATGAAGCCTTCGGCGAGCGGGCCGTGCGTGAGCAGGATGCGATCGTTGTGCGTCAGTGCGTCGCGCCAGGTATCGACAAGCGTGGCATCGAGGCCGTGCTCGGCAAGGTATTCGTGTAGCGTCTCGCGCCGGCCTGCCGAGGGCGCGACGATCAGTACCTTGCCCGCGAAACCGTCGACGAAAGCCTTGAGTTTCGCTACCGGGTGCGCCTCGCGGCGGTCCACCGCAATGGGAGGCAGCGGCTGTGCGAGACCTTGACCGCTTTGCGTGAGGTCCAGGCGCTCGTAAGTCTTCGCCAGCGTGAAGAACGCGTCGGTGGGCAGGAACAGCTCGGTCGGCGGCAGCAGGGGCCGGTCCCGGTCGCCGGACAGGAGGCGGTAGCGGCCCTGCGCGTCGCTCCAGAATGCCTGCCCCGCCGCGTCGAGTGCACCGTGGAACACCAGGCGCGTACTTTTTGACAGATAGTCGAACAAGGTCGCCGTGGTGTCGAAGAACAGCGGCAGGTAGTACTCGATTCCGGCCGGCGCGAGACCGTTGCTCACGTCCTTGTAGAGCTTGGATTTCGACGGATCGCCCTCGAAGTGCTCACGGAAGTTCTGGCGGAAGCGGGTGATTCCCGCCTCGTCGAGCGGAAATTCGCGCGCCGGCAGCAGGCGCACGTCGCTCACCGGGTAGATGCTGCGCTGGGTGTCGACGTCGAACGCGCGGATCGTCTCGATCTCGTTGTCGAACAGATCGATGCGGTAGGGCACCGCGCTGCCCATCGGGAAAAGGTCGATCAAGCCGCCGCGCACCGAGAATTCCCCCGGCGCGTAGACCTGGTTCACGTGCGTGTAGCCGCCCAGCGCCATCTGCGCGCGAAAGCCCGCTTCGTCGAGACTGGTTTTCTGCTTGAGAAAGAAGGTATGCGCGGCGAGAAAGCCCGGCGGCGCGAGGCGATACAGCGAGGTGGCCAGTGCGACCACCGCGATGTCGAATTCGCCGCGCGAAATCTGATACAGCGTCGCCAGCCGCTCCGAGACCAGGTCCGGGTGCGGCGAAAAAGCATCGTAGGGCAGCGTTTCCCAGTCGGGAAACGCGCACACCCGCAGGTCCGGATCGAACCAGCGCAGTTCCTCGGCGAGCCGGTTCGCATCCCAGGCACTCGCGCACACCACCACCAGCGGCGCGGCCTGGTGCGCCAGCTCGGCGAGGTAGAGCGCGTCGGCGGCACCGGCGAGGCCGGACTGGCGGTG
The DNA here is from genome assembly GCA_001899775.1 of Thiobacillus sp. 65-29. Taxonomy (GTDB): domain Bacteria; phylum Pseudomonadota; class Gammaproteobacteria; order Burkholderiales; family Thiobacillaceae; genus Thiobacillus. The sequence goes on along the minus strand of MKWN01000023.1, from coordinate 207,635 downwards.
GCCGAAGGGAGGGGGGGCGGGGGCGAACAGCATGAAAAAGTCGAATTATCGCGGAAACGGCAGGCCGGCGCATCCACAGGAAATCGCCATGCCCCGCGGCGGGACGCCCTCGGCCCGATGGCGTGACCCCGCGCAGTTCCACGCTCACGGCAAGGGCGCCGCGCCCGCACGCAGGTATAATGCGCGGCTTCCCCTTGTATGGCTGCCTGCACTGAGGGCCTGATGAGGCTCGGCTCCCAGTGCTTCCCGCTTCCCGCATGAAAATCTGCATCGTCTCCGATTCCCACGACAACCGCCGCCTGTTGGAGACGGCGGTCTCACACGCACGCGGGCAGGGGGCCCAGGCGGTGCTGCATTGCGGCGACGTTGTCGCGCCGACGACGCTGCGCGTCCTGCAGAAATTCGAACTGCCGGTCCACGTCATCCACGGCAACAACACCGGCGATCTCTACAACATGAGCCGGCTCGCCGCCGAGTCCAGTAGCGTCATCCGCTACCACGGCCAGGACGCCGCAATCACCCTGGCCGACCGCAACCTGTTCCTGGTTCACTACCCGCACTACGCGCGTGCACTCGCCTGCACCGGCGACTACGACGTCGTCTGCTGCGGCCATGACCACAAGGCCAGCGTCGTGCAGGTGTCCACTGTCAAGGGCGGCCACACCTGGCTGATCAATCCCGGCACCGTCGGCGGCGTCGGCAACCCGCCCACCTACGTCATGGCGAACCTCGAGACGATGCAGTTCGACATCGTCGCCGTGGAGGCCGCAGCCGCGTCGATCCTGCCGCCGGTGACGCCGCACGTGTAGTTGCGGGACGGATCGCCAGTCTCAGGGCGCGATCTGAGCCGGGCCGGACAGCATGAGCATTGTGCGGTGGCCCCGCAAGCTGCCGGGTCGGCGCGACAGCGCATATTCCCGATCTTGTATTTCCACCCTACGAATGACAGGTTCGGCCGGCATCGGCCAGGTTCTTCATCACCACGTTCATCACACGCCCTGTTTCAAACTCGCCTCGATGAACACGTCCAGATCGCCATCCAGAACCTTCTGCGTGGCGGAAACTTCGACGTTGGTGCGCAGATCCTTGATGCGTGAGTTGTCGAGCACGTAGCTGCGGATCTGGTGACCCCAGCCCACGTCGGATTTGCCGGCTTCGAGCTTGTCCTGCTCGGCCTGGCGACGGCGCAGCTCCGCCTCGTACAGGCGAGATTTCAGCATCGACATCGCTTCGGCCTTGTTCTTGTGCTGCGAGCGGTCGTTCTGGCACTGCACGACGATGTTGGTCGGCAGGTGGGTGATGCGTACCGCCGAGTCAGTCTTGTTGATGTGCTGGCCGCCGGCGCCGGACGCGCGATAGGTGTCGATCCGGAGGTCGGCGGGGTTGATCTCGACTTCGATGGAGTCGTCGACTTCCGGGTAGACGAACACGCTGGCGAAGCTGGTGTGGCGGCCGCCCGAAGAGTCGAAGGGCGACTTGCGCACCAGGCGGTGCACACCGGTCTCGGTGCGCAGATAGCCGTAGGCGTAGTCGCCCTCGATCTTGATGCTGGCGGACTTGATGCCGGCGACGTCACCTTCGGATTCCTCCAGCAGTTCGGCCTTGAAGCCCTTGCGCTCGGCATATTTCAGGTACTGCCGCAGCAGCATCGACGCCCAGTCGCAGGCCTCGGTGCCGCCCGCGCCGGCCTGGATATCGACGAAGCAGTTCGCCGGATCGGCCGGATTGTTGAACATGCGGCGGAATTCCAGTTGGGCGACATCGCGTTCCAGGGTTTCGAGGTCGTCGCGCACGGCGCTGAGTGTGTCATCGTCGTTCTCGGCGCGCGCCATCTCGAACAACTCACCGGCATCCTTGAGTCCCGCGGCGACGTGGTCGAGTACCAGCACGACGTCTTCGAGCGCCTTGCGCTCGCGGCCAAGGGCCTGGGCTTTTTCGGGGTCGTTCCAGAAGTCGGGCGCCTCGGCGAGGCGGGTCACTTCTTCGAGGCGGTCCTTCTTGCCAGCGTAGTCAAAGAAACCCCCTGAGCTGGCCCGCGCGCTCGCCGAGGTCGGCGAGTCTCGATTCGATCTGGTTGAGGCTTTCGGCTTCCATGGCGGTGCTCGGCTGCTAGGCGGAAAAACCACGCATTATAACCCATGCGGCAATCATCCCGAGACCCATGGCGCCCATGCCGGCGATCGCATGGCGCGCCATCGACCAGCCGCCGATGACGAGCGCGAGCACCGACTTGAAGACCAGGTTGGCGAGTACGGCGAGGGTGATGACGTTGACCAGCACTTCGACCGGCATCCTGTCGAGGTTGTACAGGCGCAGGCTGGAGAGGGTGATGGCGGCGACATCGGCGAGACCGGACACCACGGCCACCGCATACAGGCCGTGGTTGCCCAGCCAGTCGGCGAGCCAGGCGGCGGCCAGCAGCACCGTGGCATAGATCAGGCCGAAGCCGAGTGCCGTGCGCAGTTCCGTGGGGTTGCCCATTTCCAGCGTGGGCAGCTCGCGCTGCGGATGCAGACGGATGACGCCGTAGACCGCACCGACGACGCCGGTCGCGAGCCCCCCCGCGAGAACCGGCAGCAAGGCCGGCAGCACGGATGGGGCGAGCACCGCGGCCAGCACGCCGAGACGCACCAGCACCATGAGATTGGCCAGTACGATGACGACGACCGCTACCGGCAGCATCGCCGCGCTGGCGCGGGCATGGCGGCTGAAGGCCAGCGTGGTGGCGGTGGAAGACACCAGGCCGCCAAGCACGCCCAGCACCACCGAGCCCCGCCGCTGGCCGATGATGCGCAACGCGGCGTAGCCGGCGAGACCGACACCGGAAATCAGCACCACCATCCACCAGATCTGGTAGGGATTGAGCGCGCCGTAAGGCCCGTAGTCGCGGTTCGGCAGCAGCGGCAGGATGATGAGCGAGAGCACCGCGAACTGCAGCACAGAGAGCAGGTCGCGGCGGCTCATGTGCTGGCTGATGCCGCGCAGTTCGGGCTTGAAGTACAGCAGCATGGTCGCGCCGATGCCGAGCATGACGGCAAGCTGGATTTGCGCGTGCCACACCAGCACACCCAGCCCGTAGCACAGCATCAATGCCGCCACGGTGGTGGTGCCGGGGTCGCCATCCGGTTGCGCCGGTGAGCGCAGGTAGGCCGCGATCATCATCGCGCCGACCAGCACCAGTCCCGCGACGATCAGCCAGGGCACTTCGAGCTCGGTCGCCAGATGCGCCGCGAGCACACCCAGCAGCGCGGTGAGGGCAAAGGTGCGCAGACCGGCCTTCGCCGCCGGGTTGCGCTCGCGTTCCAGCCCCATCAGCAGGCCAATGGCGAGTGCCGCGATGTACCGCGGCAGCGCGGAAAGTTCGGCCGGAAGCCAGCCTGTCAGGTAGTCCATGTGCGGATCAGGATGTCATGCAGGATCGATCGTTCGAAACATCGGCGCGGTTGAACATGCTGCCGGCGGCGCTTGACTGCCGGCAGCAGTGGATATACTAAGGTTTAAAGCGTGCTGCGCGAATATTTGGCGGCATCGCTTGCGATGGGTTGCGTTGCGAAGCGGTTTTGCCCCCGGCATTGGAGACCGGCCCGCGCGGTGGTTTCCGCCTGGTGGCCTTAAACAATAAGCCCGCAAGGGTGGGGACAGAGATGGACAGGAGCCGTCGTCGTTTGCTCGCCATGGCTGCGCTTGCGCCCCTTATGCCGCTTGGCGGGTGCGCGGTGCCGCCGCTGACGCGGGTGGGCAGTATCGTCTGGATCGGCTATGAGCCGCTGTTCCTCGCGCGTGAACTCGGCTTTTACGATCCGCGCCGGCTGCGTCTCGTCGAAATGCCCTCCAACACCAGCAGCCTGATGCTGCTGGCCACTGGAGACATCGAGGCGGCCGCACTGACCCTGGACGAATGCCTGCTCGCGCGCGAAGGGGGTGTCGACCTGCGCGCCATCCTTGTATTCGATTATTCCGCCGGGGCGGATGTCGTCATGGCACACCCCGATATTCGCCGCCTGGACGAGCTCAAGGGACGGCGCATCGGCGTCGAGGAGACGGCCGCCAGCGCGCTGGTACTCGCAAAGCTGCTGGAGCATGCCGGCCTTGCACCGCACGAGGTGGAGAAAGTCCGGCTCACCAGCGGCCGGCAGGTCGAGGCCTATCGCGGGAAGCAGGTGGACGCCGTGGTGAGCTGGGAGCCTTTCGCGACGCAGCTCGAAAGCGAAGGCGCGCGGCGCCTGTTCGATAGCCGCGCCATACCGGGCCTGCTCGTCGATGTCCTGGCGGCCCGGGCGGATGCGCTGGAGGAGGCGCCGGACAACTTTCGCGAGCTGGTCGCGGGCCATTTCAAGGCACAGGAACACCTGCAATCGCTGCCGGACGACGCACTGCGTCGCATGGCGCCGCGGCTGCACTTGAGCCATGCCGACGCGCGCATGGCGCTGCAGGGGATCCGCATGCTCGATCGCGCGGCCAACCGCGATTGGCTGGGTGGCGTGAGCCCTCGTTTGGGGGGCGCGGCGGCGGAGCTTGCGCAAACCATGCGGCCACTCGGCCTGCTGCAGCGTGCCCCCGACCTGCGCGACCTTGCCGAGCCGCGTTTCCTGCCGGGAGAGACCTGATGCGCCACCTGCGCCTGCGTGTCGTGCTGCCCCTGGGCATGGCCCTGTTGCTCCTGCTGGTGGTGGGCGGGTCGGTGCTCAACGCGCTCGACAAGAGGATGGCGCAACTCGACCAGCAGGCGCGTCGCGACCTGCGCGTGCACAGCACCCACATTGCGCGCATGGCGAGCGAAGGGTGGGATTCGAGCCGCGGCCTGGTCGAGACGGATCTTGCGCAGGAGGCCACCGACCCACGTACCGAAGTGGTGATGTTGCTCGACGAGACCGGCCGCGTGCTCGCCGCCAATCATTATGCGTGGCGTGGGCGACCCGTGGCGGAGGTGATGCCGGAGTTCGATCTGAAACGCTTCACGACGGCCAAGGCAGGACGCCTGCCGATCGTGTACGACCTCACGCCGGACCGGACACGTATCGCGGCGATGCAGCCATTCAGTCTCGCCGACGATCCACAGCGCGTGCGCAGCCAGCATACGGGTGTGGTGTACATAAGTTTCGATCTTGTGCGCGAGCGGCAGTTGATGCGCCTGTTCGTGTTCAAGGCCCGTGCACCGGATATCGCCGGTACGATGCTATTGCTGCTGCTGCTCGCCTGGCTGATGCAGCGCCATGTCGCTGCCCCCCTGGGCCGTTTGGCGGGCGCTGCCGCAGCCATGCGGGCGGGCCGGCTGGATGTCTCGGTGCCGGAAACCGGGGTCGGTGAGATCGCCGAACTGGCCGAGAATTTCAACGCCATGGTACGCGCCGTCCAGAAGGCCCAGGCGGAACTGGCGACCAGCGAGGAGCGCCTGGCGATTACCCTTAACTCGATCGGTGACGCGATCCTCGCCACCGATATCGATGGCCGTGTGGTGCTGATGAACCCGGTCGCTGAAAAACTGACCGGATGGGAGCGTTCGGAGGCGCTAGGACGAAAAGCCTCCGAGGTGCTCACCATCGAGGCGTCGGCGGGCGAGTCGATCGAGGCCGTACTCGGGCGGGCGCTCGGCGACAGGCAGGTGACAAAGCTCTCCGGCGACATCGTGTTGCACGCGCGCGATGGCACGCTGCGCCATATCGCCGACAGTGCTGCACCGATTTTCAATACCCGCGGGGAAGTGCGGGGTGCGGTGCTGGTATTCCGCGACGTCTCCGTGGAACACCGGTTGCGCGAGGATCTGGCGAACAGCGAGCTGCATTTCCGCACGCTCGCCAATGGCGGCCAGGCGCTGATCTGGACGTCGGGCGTCGACATGGGTTGCGATTATTTCAACGAGCCCTGGCTGCGCTTCACCGGGCGCACCCTGCAACAGGAGCTGGGCAATGGCTGGGTGGAGGGTGTGCATCCCGAGGATTTCGAGCGCTGCCTGGAAATTTACCGCGGCGCCTTCGCGCGGCGCGAGCCGTTCTCGATGGAATACCGGCTGCGCCACGCCAGCGGCGATTACCGCTGGATCATCGACCAGGGGGGGCCGCGCTACGATGCGCGCGGCCGCTTCCTTGGCTTCATCGGGCATTGTATGGACGTGACCGACGCCAAGCGCGCGGAAGCCGAAATCGAGCGCCTGGCCTATCATGACGCATTGACCGGTCTGCCCAATCGCACGTTGTTCCTCGACCGGCTGGAGCAGACGCTTGCCGCTTCGCGCCGCAATCGCCGCTGCGGTGCGGTGCTGTTCGTCGATCTGGATCATTTCAAGCAGATCAACGACGTGCACGGCCACGCCATGGGCGACGCGGTGCTGCGCGAGATTGCGCGCCGCCTGCAATTCCATTTGCGTCAGGAGGACACGGTGGCGCGTCTGGGGGGTGACGAGTTCGTGGTGCTCTTGCCCGAACTGGCGGGCGACCTGGACGATGCAGGCGCCATGGTATTGGCGGTCGCGGAGAAACTGCGCAGCGCCATGGGAACCCCGGTCGTGGTCGGCGACCAGGAGTTCGTGACGGGGGCCAGTATTGGCATCACCCTGTTTCCAAGGGTCGGTGAGGGCGTCGACGACCTGATGCGCGAGGCCGATACCGCCATGTATCGCGCCAAGGAACGCGGCCGCAACGCGCTGGTGTATTTCGAGCCAGCCATGCAGGAGGCGGTGTCGGAGCGCTACGCACTCGATCAGGCGCTGCGTGAGGCGGTGCGCACCCGCAGCTTCGAACTGCACATGCAGTCGCAGGTCGACACCGAGGGGCGTGTGGTGGGTGCCGAGGCGCTGGTGCGCTGGCGTCATCCCGAGCGCGGACTGATCATGCCCGCCAGCTTCATTCCGCTGGCGGAGGAAAGCGGCCTCATCGTCCCGATCGGCGAATGGGTGCTGCGCGAGGCGTGCGCGCTGATCGCCCGCCTCGACCGCGAGGGCCGCGGCCTGCGCATTGCGGTCAACGTCAGCCCGCGCCAGTTCCGCCAGGACGATTTCGTGCAGCGGGTCCGCGAGATACTGGCCGCGACCGGTGCCGATCCCACCTACCTGACGCTGGAAATCACCGAGAACCTGCTGATCGAGCATGCGCCGGTATCGGTGGCGCGCATGACCGAACTCGCCGCCCTGGGGCTGCGCTTCGCCATCGACGATTTCGGCACCGGCTATTCCTCGCTCGCGTACCTCAAGCGCCTGCCGCTATCGGAACTCAAGATCGACAAGAGCTTCGTGCAGGACGTGCCGCACGACATCAACGACGTGGCGCTCGTCGAAACCATCCTGTCGATGGCGCGTCACCTGCACTTCGAAGTCGTGGCCGAAGGCGTGGAAAACGAGGCCCAACTGGCCTTCCTGCGTGGCCAGGGCTGCGAGCGCTTCCAGGGATACCACTTCCAGCGGCCGCAGCCGGCCGAGGCATGGATTACCCGCCTGTCGGTTCGTTCCGTGTAGACGTCGCGCAGACGGTGCAGCGCGGTGGACTCAGGACAGCGTCGTGGTGTCCTGCGCGGGCGCGACCTGGCACGTATACTGGCCGATGCAGATGCGGTTGCGGCCCGCGGACTTGGCCTGGTAGAGGGCGCGGTCGGCGGTGCCGATCAGTGCATCGGGCTCCGGCATGTCGGCTTCGCGCTCGGCGATTCCGATGCTGATGGTGATGGTGCGCAGGGTCTTGCCGATGGCGATCGGACGCGAAGCGAGCGCGTCACGCAGACGTTCGGCGACCACGCGTGCCAGCTGGAGCTCGGTGTTCGGGCAGATCACCAGGAATTCCTCGCCGCCGATGCGGCACACGCTGTCCTCGCGGCGTGCCGCGTTACGCAGCATGGTGCTGACCTCGCGCAGCACCAGGTCGCCGGCGGCATGGCCATAGCTGTCGTTGATGTTCTTGAAGTGGTCGACGTCGAGCACCAGAACCGCAAAGGGGCGGCCGGAGCGGTTGGCGGCGCTCCAGATCTGCTGCAGCAGGTCCATCGCGGCGCGGCGATTGGGCAGTCCGGTCAGCAGGTCGGTGAGCGCGGCATTCGCCAGCCGCCGGTTGGCGACCGCAAGTTCGGCGGCAATTTGGCGCAACTGCGCGCGGTCCTTCTCCCCGCCATCCTGCAGCTGCACCAGCCGCTGCGCGGCGCGCAGACGGGTGTGCAGGCCCTTGGGGCTGATGGCGAGTGGCGCGTAACCATCGGCTCCCGCCTCGTAGGCGCGCGTCAACTGCTCTTCGCTCTGGCCCTCATCCATCAGGATGATGTGGATGCGCCGGCCTTCGTCGGTGGCGCGCAAGGCCAGGCACAGCTCGATGCCGTCCAGGCCGGGCAGCTCGAAGGTGGAGACGATGACGTGGGGGCACACCTCCAGCGCCAGCGCCAGCGCGGTGTCACCGTTATCGGCCGGATAGACGACATGGCTGCTGTCCTCCACCAGCATGGCCACGGTCTTGCGGCGGGTGAAGGCATTGCCATCGGCGACGATGATGCGCAGCGGCGCCCGCGCGGGGGGCGCTGCGGCCGGCGGGGACGGCTGCATCTCGGCAAAGCTCGGCAGTGCCGTCACCGGGACATGCAGCAGCTTGCCCCATTCGCGCCAGGCGGCGACCACTTCGTCGATGAAGGGACCGGCTGTCGCGTCGGAAAAATCGAGATCGGCAGCCTGCGCCATCCATTCTCCCACGCGCCGGGCACGCTCGTCGGGCTCGGCGAGTCCGAGGTCGGCCAGGTTGTGGGCTAGGCGCAGCATGACGAAAAGGCTGTGGGTGCGTGAATCCTGTGGATAGCCCGGGTGATCCGCTTCCTCGTAATGGGCGAGGGGGTCGGCAAATACGCGCGGCAGCCCCCAGTCGGTGAGCATGACATGACCCAGCTCACAGTGATCGGTCTCCAGCCGCGCGCGTTCATGCGCGGCGAGCGGCTGGCCGGGGTCGGCGCGGTGTGCGGCGAGCACCGCGTCATACGGCTCCGGATAGGCGGTCGCCAGCGCCAGCCGGCCGACCTGTGCCAGCAAGCCGCAGACGAACAGCTCATCCGCCGCGGCGACGTGCACACGTTGGCCGAGTGCCTGCATGGTCAAAGCCATCAACAGGGAATGCGACCAATATCTCTGGTAGTCGAAGCCCTTGCAGGCACCGTTGCGGTACTGGTCGAGCAGCGAAAAACCAAGGGCGAGCTGTCGCACGGTCAGCATGCCCTGGCGCGCCACGGCTTCCTGCACCGAGACCACGGGGCGCGCGATGCTGGTCGCGGCGTTGGCGAGTTTGATCAGGCGGCCGGAAAGCGCCGGGTCGGTCTGCACCACCCGCGCGATTTCTCCCAGCGTGGCGTTCTCGCGCCGCGACAGTTCGAGGATGGCGAGCGCGACGCCGCGTGGCGAGGGGAGCTGGCCGCTGAGTTTGAGCTGTTCTGCCTGTTTCATGGTCGCTGAAAGAGAGCCGGTCGCCGCAGCACCGGGTTGCTACAGAGTTATCGGCAGAAGATGGAAAAACTGAATTGCGTGTGGCGGCCCGGCGGGCGCCGGGTTCAGTCCGCGTGTTGGTCGAGACAGGCCAGGTACGCGGCTGCATCGAAGGGCGCAGCGTGGCGCTGCACCTGCCAGATCGCCTCGGCAAGGCATTCGAGCGCGGCATGCTGTGCCGCCATGGCATCGCCGTGGCGGGTCAGCAGACGCTGGTAATGCGTGCGGATACCGGGTGGCTGGTCGATGGCGAGCTGCTCACTCAACGCCAGATGCATGGCCAGATGCAGGAAGGGATTGGTTTCGCCGTCCTCGGGGCGGTATTCACGGTCGCGGAAGCGCTCGGGGTGCTCAAGGATGGCATGGTATTCGGGGTGGGCGAGCACCGCTTCCAGGGCGGGCTGCTCCGCTCCCGTCAACGGCTGGCCGGCGCGGTATTTCGCCCACACGTCGAAGAAGAACTGGCGGACCTGGTCGCGGCTGGGATTGAACATTGGGTAGGGGCGGAGAATGTTGCCGTGACAGCGGCGACTGGATCAGGTGCTCGGCAACATCGCCAACAAGCCGTTCAGGCGCCGCACGAAGCTCGCCGGATCGTCGAGCTGGCCGCCTTCGGCGAGCATGGCCTGTTCGAACAGCAGGTTGGCCCAGTCCGCGAAGTGATCTTCATTGGATTCGCTGTTCAGGCGCGTGACGAGCGCGTGGGTCGGGTTGATTTCCAGCGTCGGCTTCACCGTGGGCGCGGCCTGGCCGGCGGCCTTCAGCAGGCGCTCCAGGTTCGCGCTCATGTCGCCCTCGCCGGTGACGAGGCAGGCGGGTGAGTCGGTGAGACGATGCGTGACGCGGACATCCTTCACGCGCTCGCCGAGCGTCGTCCTGATGCGTTCGACCAGCGGCTGCAGCGACGCTTCGGCTTCCTTCTGTGCGGTTTTTTCGGCTTCGTCTTCCAGCTCGCCCAGATCGAGGCCGCCCTTGGCCACCGACTTCAGGGGCTTGCCGTCGAATTCGGTGAGGTTGCTCAGCAGCCATTCGTCGACGCGGTCGGACAGCAGCAGAACCTCGATGCCCTTCTTGCGGAAGATCTCCAGGTGCGGGCTGTTCCGCGCGGCGGCGAAACTGTCGGCGGTGATGGTGTAGATCGCGGACTGGCCGTCCTTCATGCGGCCGACATAGTCCTTCAGTGACACGATCTGCGCGTCGGTGTCGGTATGGGTGGAGGCGAAGCGCAGCAGGCCGGCGATCTTTTCCCGGTTGGCGAAGTCCTCGCCCGGACCTTCCTTCATCACCCGGCCGAACTCCGTCCAGAATACCGTGTACTGTTCGGGCTGGTTCGCGGCCATGTCTTCGAGCATACCGAGCACTTTCTTCACCGAACCGGCCTTGATGGCATCGATGTCGCGGCTCGATTGCAGGATTTCGCGCGAGACGTTCAAGGGCAGGTCGGCCGAATCGATCACGCCGCGGATGAAGCGCAGGTAGCCCGGCATCAACTGCTCGGCGTCGTCCATGATGAACACACGCCGCACGTAGAGCTTGATGCCGTGCCGGCGCTCGCGGTCCCACAGGTCGAAGGGCGCGTGCGCGGGCACATAGAGTAGCGAGATGTAATCCTGCTTGCCCTCGACGCGGTTGTGCGACCAGGCCAGAGGCGGCTCGTAGTCGTGCGCGACGTGCTTGTAGAACTCCTTGTATTCGTCGTCGCTGATGTCCTTCTTCGCGCGCGCCCACAGCGCGGAGGCCTTGTTGACGGTCTCGTCCTCGTCGGTGGGTGTTTCGACGCCGTCCTTCCATTCCGTCTTTTTCATCACGATGGGCAGGGTGATATGGTCGGAATAGGTGCGGATCACCGATTTGATCTTGTAATCCGACAGGAACTCGTCCTCGCCCTCGCGCAGGTGCAGCACGATCTCGGTGCCGCGCGCGGGCTTGTCCACGGTTTCCAGGGTGTAGTCGCCGGCTCCCGTCGATTCCCAGCGCACGCCGTGCTCGGCGGTCATTCCGGCGCGGCGGGTGGTGAGCGTGACGCGATCGGCGACGATGAACGCCGAATAGAACCCGACGCCGAACTGGCCGATCAGCGCGGCGTCCTTCTGCTGGTCGCCGGAGAGCTGGCCGAAGAACTCGCGCGTGCCGGACTTGGCGATGGTGCCGATGTGGTCGATGACCTCCTGCCGGCTCATGCCGATGCCGTTGTCGGAGAGGGTGAGGGTGCGCGCCTCACGGTCGAAGGCCACGCGGATTCTGAGTTCCGGGTCGTTCTCGAACAGCGCCGGATCGGTGAGCGCTTCGAAGCGCAGTTTGTCGGCGGCATCCGAGGCGTTGGAAATCAGCTCGCGCAGAAAGATGTCCTTGTTGGAATACAAGGAATGGATCATCAATTGCAGCAACTGCTTGACTTCGGCCTGGAAGCCCAGGGTTTCTTTGGTGGCGGACATGCCGTGATCTCCCGTTGACTCACATACAAGGTTCACGGCAAATGAGGGTGAAGCTCCGGGGTTTCAAGGGGGCGTGCGCAACGCACGCCGCCTATTTCCCCTTCGCCAGCAGCGCCAGCAACTCGGTCTGCGCGCAACAGGCCTTGGCGCCGCGCTTGCGGCGATGGCGATAGCTGCCGTCGGGCTGCATCTCCCAGGCCTGCATGTTGTCGCGCAGGTAGGGTTTCAGTCCCTCGCCGATGACGCGTTTTTTCAGTTTGGGGTTGAGCACGGGAAAGGCGGTTTCGATGCGGCGGAAGAAATTGCGGTCCATCCAGTCGGCGGACGACAGGTATACACGTTCGTCGCCGCCATTCCTGAAATAAAAGATGCGTGTGTGTTCGAGGAAGCGGCCGACGATGGAGCGCACCCGGATGTTCTCCGACAACCCCTTGATGCCGGGCTTGAGTGCACACACGCCGCGCACGATGAGGTCGATCTTCACCCCGGCCTGGCTGGCAGCGTAGAGCGCGGCGATGACACGCGGTTCGAGCAGGGCGTTCATCTTGGCGATGAGGGCGGCGGGTTTGCCGGCGGCGGCGAAGGCCGCCTCGCGCTCGATCGCGGCGATGACCTCGCTGTGCAGTGTGAAGGGCGACTGCCACAGGCGCTTCAGTTTGCCGGCCTTGCCCAGGCCGGTGATCTGGGTGAACAGGCTGGCGACATCGGCGGTCATCGCCTCGTCGCAGGTGAGCAGGCCGAAATCGGTATACAGGCGCGCGGTGCGCGCATGGTAGTTGCCGGTGCCCAGGTGCGCGTAGCGGCGCAGCCCGCCTTCCTCGCGGCGCACCACGAGCGCCAGCTTGGCGTGCGTCTTGTGGCCGACCACGCCATACACGACGTGCGCGCCCACCGCCTCCAGTCGTGCCGCCCAGTTGATGTTGGCTTCCTCGTCGAAGCGTGCCAGCAGTTCGACCACCACGATGACTTCCTTGCCCGCCTGCGCGGCACGGATCAGCGCCTGCATCAGTTGCGAGTCGGTGCCGGTGCGGTACACGGTCTGGCGGATGGCGACGACCTGCGGGTCGATCGCCGCCTGTTCGATGAAATCGATGACCGGCTGGAAGGACTCGAAGGGATGGTGCAGCAGCATGTCGCCCTTGCGGATCTGCGCAAAGATGTCGGCGTCCTTGGCGAGCCGTGCGGGCAGGGCGGGCACGAAGGGCGGGAACTTGAGATCGGGCCGGTCGACCCAGTCGGGCACCTGCATCAGCCGCACGAGGTTGACCGGGCCGTTGGCTTGGTACAGATCGTCGGCACCGAGTTCGAACTGTTCCAGCAGGAAGGCGGCCATGGCCGGCGAGCAGTTGTCGGCGACTTCCAGCCGCACCGCCGCGCCGAAATTGCGCTGCGGCAGTTCGCCCTGCAAGGCCTGGCGTAGGTTCTTGGTTTCCTCGTCGTCGACGAAGAGATCGGAGTTGCGGGTGACGCGAAACTGGTAGCAGCCTTCGACCGTCATGCCGGCGAACAGCTCGCCGACGTGCGCGTGCAGGACCGAGGACAGGAACACGAAGCCGTGCGCGCAGCCGGCGACCGCTTCGGGGAGATGGATCACCCGCGGCAGCGCGCGCGGCGCCTGCACCACGGCGGCGCCGGAACTGCGCCCGAAGGCGTCGCGCCCGGACAGTTCCACCGCGAAGTTCAGACTCTTGTTGAGTACGCGTGGGAAGGGATGCGAGGGGTCGAGGCCGATCGGCGTCAACACGGGCATCAGCTCGCGGAAGAAATAGTCGCGGATCCACGCCGCCTGTGCTTCGTTCCAGTGCGTGCGGCGGAAGAAGTGGATGCCCTCGGTGGCCAGCGCGGGGATGATGTGCTGGTTGAACAACTCGTACTCGCGCGCCACCAGCGCATGCGCGGTTTCGGACACCGCGCGGTATTGCTGGCGCGCGGTCAGGCCGTCGGCCGAGCGCTGGGTCGCATTCGCGCGGATCTGCTCCTTGAGGCCGGCCACCCGCACCTCGAAGAACTCGTCCAGGTTGCTGGAAAAGATGCAGAGGAATTTCAGGCGTTCCAGCAGTGGTACGCCGGGGTCTTCCGCCTGCGCCAGCACGCGGCGCTGGAACTCGAGGATGCCGAGCTCGCGGTTGAGGAGGGTGTCCGGGTCGAGGTGTGTCATCGTTGCATTATCCTTTACGTGTTTCGATCATCAATGTCCGCCGCCTGTGGCGCATCATCGTCCCATGAACGCTCCGCTCGAAATCGAACTCAAGCTGACATTGCCGCCGACGCAGATCGACGCCTTCGTGCGGCGCATGGCGCGGCGGCGTAGCGTGCCGCGGGAGCAGGATCTCGTCACCCTCTATTTCGACACGCCGGACTTCGCCTTGAGTGCGGCCGGGGTGGCGCTGCGGCTGCGGCGCTCGGGCCGCCGCTGGATGCAGACGCTGAAAACCGAGGGCGAGCGTGCCGGTGGTCTGTCGCGGCGGGTCGAATTCGAGATGACGGTGAAACGCGGTGCACTCGACTGGTCGCGCTTCCCGCCCGAGGCGCGGGCGTATGTGCCGGAGGTTGTGCGCGGGGCGCTGGTGCCCGCGTTCGAGACGCGCTTTCATCGCACGGCCTGGCGGGTGAAGGGGCGCGGCGGCGCGCAGATCGAGGTGGCACTGGACGTAGGCGAGGTGCGTGCAGGGGGACGCCGCGAGCCGCTGTGCGAGGTCGAACTCGAACTCAAGGGCGGCCAGGCGGACGCCTTGTTCGCGCTGGCGCTGGATTGGGCGGGCACGTTCGACTGCCTGCCGTTCGACACCAGCAAGGCCGAGCGCGGCGCGCGCCTGGCACGCGGAGATGCCCCCGTCGCGGCGCGCGCCGCGGCGCTCGAACTCGATCCACGCGCGAGCGTGGAAGAAGGTTTCGCCGCGACGGTACAGAACTGTCTGGCGCATTTCCAGGCGAGCCTGCCCGGTGTGCTGTTCCCGCTCAGCGATCTTTGGCCCCATGCGGGAGAGGGCGCAGATACCGAGTCCGTGCATCAGGCGCGGGTGGCGCTGAGGCGATTGCGTGCGGCGCTGCGACTGTACCGCAAGGCGTGCGTGCTGCCGGCGCCCTTGCTGGGTGGCTTGCGCGCGCTGGCCGCCGCGCTGGGTCCGGCGCGTGATTGGGACGTGCTGTGCGCGGAGACGCTGCCGGTGATCGCGCCGTATGCGGCCGATCCTGTGGCCTTTGCGGAGGGCATGCGGGTACTCGAGGCGCAGCGGCAAGCGGTGCATGCGGCGATGCGTGAGGCGCTCGCTGCGGCGCATCCCGGCGTCTGGCTGTTGGCCATGCAGCGCTGGCTGCAGCAGCACGGCTGGCGCCAGGCGCCGGAGTCCCGGCGCGCGGTGCAGGCGTCGCCGCTCGTCGATCTGGCGCGGCGATCCCTGCGGCGCGGGCAACAAGGCATCGTCGCCGGTGCCCGCACGTTCGCCACGCTGACACCGGCGCAGCGACACGCGCTGCGTATAGCGATCAAGCGCCAGCGCTACGCCGTTGAATTCTTCGGGGCGCTGTTTCCGACGTGTCGCGGGACGCCGTATCTGGCCGCGCTGTGCCGCCTGCAGGACAGCCTCGGACGCTGCAACGACGCGCATGTCGGAGCCGGGCTGCTGCGGGATGCAGGACCGGCCCCGATGCTCATGTTCGCGCGTGGCTGGCTCGCTGCCGTCGCCGCGGGGGCCGATGGCGATGCAAGGGTGGTGGAACTGCAAAATTTCGTCAAATTGCGCCCTTGCTGGTAGATTGGGGGCGGGATTCCCCCGCTTTTTCCAAGCACAATCGCGAATCGGACTGCCAACAATGAATTCCGGGCCCTCCCCGCATGCATCGCCTGCCATGAAAATCGCCTTCCTGGAAGATGACGCCGCCTTCGCCGCCACCATTATCGAATGGCTGGAACAGGCCGGCCACGACGTCACCTGGTTCCGCTCCGGGCGCGAGTGCGTGCGCGCGCTGTCCGAAGAACGCTACGACCTGTGCCTGTTCGACTGGATGCTGCCCGACATGAGCGGTCCCGACGTCATGGCCAGTCTGAAGCTCAAGGGCACCCTGCCGCCGGTGGTCTTTCTCACCGGGCGCGACGCCGAGGAAGATGTGGTGCAGGTCATCCAGGCGGGTGCCGACGATTACATGGTCAAGCCGCCCTCGCGCAGCGTGCTGGTCGCGCGTATCCATGCGGTGGCGCGACGCTGCTCGGCGCAATTGCGGCCGGAGCCGGTGCAGGACTTCGGCGGCCTGCGCATCGACTTCGACAAGCGTCGCTTCGAACAGGACGGTGCGCCCGTGAGGCTCACCGAGAAGGAGACCGAACTCGCCCTGTACTTCTTCGGCCGGGTCGGCATGCTGCTGCCGCGTGGACACCTCATCCAGGTGGTATGGGGTTCCAGCCCCGACATCGACACGCGTACCGTCGACGTGCATGTCAGCCATCTGCGCAGCAAGCTGAAGCTGGTGCCGGAAAACGGCTGGCGGCTTACCTCGGTGTATCGCCAGGGCTACCGCCTGGAGCGCGTCGAGTAGGCCATGCGCGCGCGTTTCCTTGCCCTGCTGCTGTTCGCGCTGCCGGCATTCGCCGCGCCGCCTGCCACCGACGACGCCCCGGAATGGCGCTACACCCTGCGGCCTGGCGACACCCTCATCGGCGTGTCGGCGCGTTATCTTGCGCGTGCGCAGGACTGGCCGCGCGTGCAGCGTCTCAACGGCATCGCCGATCCTTACCGGTTGCTGCCCGGCAGCACCCTGCGCATTCCGCTCGCGTGGCTGCGCCACGAACCGGCACCGGCGCAGGTCGTCGCCGTATCCGGCGATGCGCGCGTGACGCTGCCGGGCGCGGCCGAGCGCCCGGTCGCGGCCGGTGAGACGCTCGGTGCCGGTGCGGCCCTCGCCGCGGGGGCGAACAGCAGCGTCACCCTGCGGCTTGCCGACGGCTCGCTGCTGGTGTTGCAGCCCGGCGCACGCCTGGCGCTCGATACGCTTAGCGTGTATGCGGGGGGCGGCATGGTCGACAGCCGCCTGCGCCTGCAACACGGTCGTGTCGAGGTGGGCGCCAATCCCGCTCGTGCGACGGGCAGCCGGCTGCAGGTGATCACCCCCTCGGCGGTGGCGGCGGTCCGGGGCACCCGTTTCCGTGTCGCGGCGGATACCGACGTCACCCGCGAGGAAACCCTGGAAGGCGCGGTCGGTCTTGTCGCCGCCGGGCGCGAGATGCGGGTCGGCGCCGGGCAGGGCAGCCTGGCCGCGGCGGGACAGCCGCCGCAGTCGCCGGTGGCCTTGCTGCCGGCGCCGGATCTGGCCGCGCTGCCGCGGCGCATCGATGCGCTGCCGCTGCGCTTCGTGCTGCCGGCGCAGGCCGGTGCCGTGGCCTGGCAGGGGCAGATCGCGCCGGATGCGACATTCGAGCGCATTCTCCTGGAACAGACGAGCGACGTGCCGCAACTCGGTTTCGGCGATCTACCCGACGGTCATTACACCCTGCGCGTGCGTGCGGCCGATGCGCTGGGTCTGCAAGGGCAGGATGCCGTGCACGCATTCGAGGTCGATGCGCGGCCTTTCCCGCCGCTGGTCGTGGGCCCCGGTGCGCGCGTACGCACGCCGCGTCCCGTTCTGCAATGGAGTCCCGTGGTGGGCGCCGACGCCTATCGGGTGGAACTGGCGCGCGATGCGGGTTTCGCCGAGCCCTTGCTGGCGACACGCACTGCGGACAGCCGCCAGCAGCCGGCGGCGGACCTCGCGCCGGGTACGTATCACTGGCGCGTGGCAAGCGTCGACGCCGACGGCCCGGGGCCGTTCGCACCGCCGCAGCGCTTCGTCTACGATCCGCTGCCGGGTGCGCCGGACCTGGCACAGGCCGCGCCGCAGTTTGCCGATGGCACGCTCACGCTCGCCCTGCCGCCGCCACCGCCCGGGCTGCATTACGAACTCGTGCTGTCCACCGATGCCGAACGCCGGCAGCCGGTCTGGCAGGGAACGAGCGCCGACGGCCAGATGCGCGCGACCGGCGTCAAACGGGCCGATCACTATCTCGCCGCCCGCCTGGTCGAAGCCGATGGCACCGCCGGTCCGTGGGCGAGCCGCCTGATCGAGGCACCGCCGCCGCCGCGCTGGCCCGTGCTGCTTCTCCTGCTGCCGCTGCTGCTGTGATTGCCCCGTGCGTCGCCTGCTGCACCTGTTTGGCAACGACCGTTTCTCGAGTGCGCTGATCCTGCTGCTGGTGGCAGCCGTGACCACCGGCAGCGGCGTGCTCGGGCGCGTCGACAATCTTCTCTACGATCTCGGCCTGCGCCTGCAGGTGCGCCCGCCACCGGCCGACATCGTCATCGTCGGGATCGACGAGGACAGCCTGTCCAAGCTTGGACGCTGGCCGTGGTCGCGCCGGCTGCACGCGACGCTGCTCGACCGCCTGCATGCCGACGGCGCGCGCGTCATCGGGCTCGACCTGGTGTTTGCCGAGCCGGACACGGCGGACCAGCCGGCCGACGCGCTGCTTGCCGAGGCGGTGGCTCGCGCCGGCAATGTCGTGTTGCCGGTGCTGCTGGAGAACAACCGCGTCAACGGCCAGGTGCTGGAGACCCTGCCGCTGCCCCAACTCGTGGAACAGGCCGCCGGCCTCGGGCGCGTGCATGTCGAGCTCGACCTCGACGGTATCGGCCGCAGCCTGTTTCTGTGGGAGGGCGTGGGTGCCCCGGTGTGGCCGCACTTCGCGCAGGCGGTACTCGACGTGGCGGGCCTGCTGCCGTCGAGCCTGTCACGCACCCCGCCGAAGATCGCGGAGGAATCACCATTCGCGCTGGTACGGCAGGCGCAGCGGCGCTTCGCCTTCCTCGGTCCGCCGGGACACGTGCGTACGCTGTCCTACGTGCAGGTGCTGACGGGCGATTTCGCGCCCGGCACCTTCCGCGATCGCATTGTGCTGGTCGGCGCCACCGCGGCCGGCATGGGCGACCTCCTGCCGACACCGGTGTCCGGTCAGCGCCAGCCGATGCCAGGGGTGGAAATCCACGCCAACGCGCTCGACGCCATGCGCAGCGGCCGCCTCGTGCGCGAGGTGCCGCTGGCGTGGGTGCTGGCGATCGGGGCGCTGCTCGCGCTGGCGCCGCTCGCCTGGCTGCCGCGTACCCATCCGCTGGGTGGACTGGTTGCCACCAGCGTGTGGTTCGCGGCGGTGATGGTTGTCGCGGCGCTGCTGCCGGGGCTGGTGCAGATCTGGGTGCCGCCTGCCGGGGCGCTGTTGGCGATTTTGCTGGCCTACCCGGTATGGAGCTGGCGACGGCTGGAAAGTGCCGGCCGTTTCCTCGACCACGAGCTGAAGCGTCTGCACCAGCAGCTTGGCAGCGAAGAAGGCCTGCCGTTGCACGCGCTGCCGCGCGATCCCTTCGCGGCCCGCATTCGCCAGGTTCAGGCCGCATCGTACCGCCTGCGCCAGTTGCAGGAAGAGCGGCGCGAAACCCTGGCGTTTCTCTCGCACGACATCCGTGCGCCGATCGCCGCCGCACTGATGCGACTGGACGACGTACCCGGTGCCGCGCGCCTGCACGAGCCGCTGGCCCGTGCGCTGACCCTGGCCGAAAAGTTCCTGCGCGCGGCGCGTGCCGAGGCGCTGGATGCCACCCGCTTCGAGGAGCTCGATCTCGTCGCACTGGCCCACCAGGCCGTCGACGACGCGTGGACCGTGGCGCGTGCCCGCAGCGTGCATCTGGTACGCCGCCTGCCGGACGAACCGGTGTGGATGCAGGGTGAATTCGGCCTCCTGCATCGTGCGCTGCTGAATCTGGTGCTGAATGCCGTGCAGCATGCACCACAGGAGAGCGCGGTCGAAGTGGCGCTGGAGACCACGGATGACTGGGCGACGCTTGCCGTCACCGATCGTGGACCGGGCATCAGTCCCGAGGTGCAGGCACGCCTGTTCCAGCGCTTCAGCCGCGGCAGCGGCGCGGCGGGCGGAACCGGCCTCGGTCTTTACTTCGTTCGCACCGTGGCGGAAAAGCACGGCGGCAGCACGAGCGTGTCGAGCGAGCCCGGCGCACCCACCTGCTTCAGTCTGCGCCTGCCGCTGCGATCGCCTGCGCTGGCGAAGGCTGCACAATAGGAAAATCATGGGTAAAGTGGAGCCGAAAATGGACCTGATACTGTGGCGCCATGCCGAAGCCGAGGATGGTGTGCCCGACCTCGAGCGCGAGCTTACCGCGCGTGGCCGCAAGCAGGCTTCGCGCGTGGCCGACTGGCTCAATCCGCGTTTGCCGCCGGATATCCGCGTGCTCGTCAGTCCCGCCACGCGCACCATGCAGACCGCGCAGGCACTGGGGCGCCATTACGAGACGCTGGCAGCGCTCGCGCCGGGCGCGACGGCCGATGCCGTGCTCGCCGCCGCCGGCTGGCCGGATGCACCCGCCCCGGCCCTGGTGGTGGGGCATCAGCCGACCCTGGGCCAGGCCGCGATGCGCCTGCTTGCCGGCAAGGACCTCGACACCGCACTGAAGAAAGGCGCGATCTGGTGGTTTCAGGGGCGCGAGCGCGATGGTCGCGTGGACGTCGTGTTGCGTGCCGTTGCGGCGCCGGACTGGTTGTAACGCACTATATAATCAGGGCGTGGACATTCACTCCCTCCAGCCTGACGCGGCCCGCCCGGGCCGCCTGACACGGACGAGGTGCGGGCAGTGCCGGCCTGGCTGAGCGCCCTGCGCGATCTCGTTGTCGACGCCAGCCCGTGGCGCCGGTTTATGCTCGCCTTGCTGGTCGTCCTGCCGCTCGCGGCGCTGGCCGCGGCGTGGCTGCGTTTCAACGCGCCGGCTTACCAGACGCTGTACGCGCAACTGTCGGATCGCGCCGGCGGCGAAATCATCGCGGCGCTGGAACAACTGGATATCCCGTATCGCCTGTCGCCGGTCGACGGCCGCATCGAGGTTCCGGCCGACCGCCTGCACGCCGCGCGCTATCGCCTCGCCGCGCGCGGGCTGCCGCGCAGCGACGAGGCCGCCACCGACACCGCCGCCGACGCACCGGCGCTCGGACTCACCTCGGCCCAGGCCCAGCAGCGGCAGCAGCGCGCGCTGGAACGGGAACTCGCCCGCTCGGTGCAGGCGCTCGAATCGGTCGAGCTTGCCCGCGTCCACCTCGCGCTGCCGAAGGTGTCGCCCTTCCTGCGCGACGCGCCCCCCGTAACCGCCGCGGTGCTGGTGCGGCTGCGCCCCGGCACCCGGCTCGACACCGCGCAGGTGACCAGCATCCAGACCCTGGTGGCGGCAAGCGTGCCGCGCCTCCAGCGTGAGCACGTCCAGGTGATCGATCCACACGGTGTGGTGCTGGGCGCGGTCGAGTCGACCCCCGCACCCTCCGCGCGCACGGTGATCGAGCAGGACCTCGCGCGGCGCGCGCTGGCGGTGCTGACGCCGTGGCTCGGTGACCAGGTCAGCGTGCAGGTCACCGCCACCCTCGACGACAGCGAAACCGTGCAGACCGTCGAACGCGTGCGCAACGTCGTGGTGGCAGGCGAGGCGCGTCCGCTGGAAAAAAGCGTGCGCACCACGCGCGTGCCCGAGGGGCGCGTGGTGCGGGTGAACGCGATCGTCGTGCTGCGGCTCGATGCGGCGCCGGAGGACGTGCGGCGTGCCGAGCAGATGACCTGGCAGGCACTCGGGCTGGTGCGCTCGCGCGGCGACAGCCTGGGCGTGTTCGTGCTGCCGGCGACGCCCTCGGCACCTGCGCAGGACGTGACGCCGCCGGCGCCACAGGCGGCCGCACCAGCGGTGATTCCGCAGGTGCGTACGGCGCAACCGCGGCCCGCCGCAAGCGGGTTGCCACGGGCAGCCCTGGGTTGGGCAGCGGGTCTTGCCACGCTGGCGCTGGGCGGATTCCTGCTGTGGCGCCGTCGTGAGGTGGTGCCACCGGCACCGGCCGAAGACGATCTCGACGCCACGCTGGCCGGTCTGCGCGGCGACGTGCTTGCCGACCCGCGCGTCGCGGCTGACGTGGTGCGTCTGTGGATGCGGGCATGAGCCGCGCGGGGATCGAAAAGGCCGCCGCGCTGCTCCTTGCGCTGGGTGAGGACGCGGCGGCCGCCGTGTTGCGCTACCTGGGCCCGCAGGAAGTCAGCGAGCTTGGCAGCGCCATGCGGACGATTGAAGTGTTGCCGCGTGAGCGGGTGCGCGAGATCCTGCGCGACTATGCGACCGAGGCCGCCGAGCAGACCGGGTTTGCCGCCGATACCCGGCGCTTTCTCGATGATGCGCTGAAGCAGGCGCTGCCGCCGGAGCGTGCACGCGAGGCGTGGCAGCGCATCAGCATGCCGGCTTCGGCGGCGCTGGAACGGCTCGCCTGGCGTCCGCCCGCCGAGATCGCCGGCTTGCTCGAACCGCTGTCGACAACGCTCGTCGCGGTCATCGTCGGGCAGTTGCCACGCGACGTCGCCGCTGCCACGCTGGAGTTGCTGCCGGCGACGCAGCGGGCCGACGCCTTGCAGGCTCTCGCGCAAGGCGGTGTCCCGACGCCCGACGCCTTGGCGGAGCTCGACGGCTGGCTGACGGGACTCGATCGCGTGGCTGCGGCGCCAGGCGAGACGATGGCGGCGACACTCCTTGCGCAGATGAGTGCGGGGAGCAGCGCCGCGGCATTAAACCAGTTGGGACAGCGCGATGCCGCGCTGGTCGCGCGCCTGCGCGTGCGCAACCTGGGCTTCGACGATCTCGTACGCCTTTCCGAAGCAGGGCGGAGGACTTTCCTGCGCAACATTGGTGCGCGCACGCTGCTGCACGCGCTGAAGGGCAGCGACGGCCGCGTACTCGAGGCGCTGGCGGCGGTGATGACGCCGACCGCGGCGCAGCGCCTGCGTGACGATCTCGACACCCTGGGCGCCGTGCCGGTCAGCGAAATCCAGGCCGCACAGGAGGCCGTCGGCGAAAATCTGCGCCACCTGCTGGCCGAGGGGGCGATTCACCTTGCGGAGGAGAGTGCTGCATGAGCCGTGACGACGACACCACCGCCTTCGAACGCTGGGAGGTGGTGGAGCTGGCGACGCCCGCGGCGTCGCCGGAGCCCGATCCGCAAATCGAACTGGCGCGGCTGCGCGAACAGGTGCGTGCCGAAGCCTATGCAGAAGGCCTGGCGGCGGGACGCGCCGAGGGCGAGCAGTCCTGCGCGCGCATGAAGCAACTGGTCGAGAGCTTCGGCGATGCCCTGGAAAACCTCGATTTCCGTCTCGCCGACATGGTGCTGGAACTTGCACTCGACATCGCGCGCCAGGTGGTGGCGGGCGAACTCGCCGCGCATCCCGAACGCATCCTGGAGGTCGTCAACCTGGCGTTGAAACAGATGGTGGAAAGCACGCGCGAGGCACGCCTGCTGCTCAATCCGGACGATGCCGCGCTGGTGCGGCCTTATCTGGAGCAGGTCCTCGACAAGGCGCGCCTGCGTGTTGTCGAGGACCTGCGCATCGTGCGCGGCGGTTGCCTGATCGAGACCCCGCACGGCGACATCGACGCCACCCTGCCGGCGCGCTGGCGCCAGGTGGTGCAGGTGCTCGGCTCCAACCGTGACTGGCTCGACTGAGGCGGCGAGGACGTCATGATGCAGCCTGAATTCCTGGTGAACTCCGTCATGTTCCTTGCGACCGTCCGTCTGGACGTGGGGTTGCGCGCATGAGCGATCGCATCGTGCGCCTGCGCGAATACCTCGCCAACTGCCGTCGTGCGGTGGGATGGGCGACGCCCATCGCGTCGAGCGGGCGCTTGACCCGCGTGTCCGGTCTGGTGATGGAGGCGGTCGGCCTGCGTCTGCCGGTGGGCAGCCAGTGCCATGTGCAGGTGCCCGGCGGGCAGAGCATCGAGGCCGAAGTGGCCGGCTTTTCCGGCGACCGGCTGTTCATCATGCCGGCGACCGACATCTATGGCGTCATGCCCGGTGCACGCGTGGTTCCCGACGACCCGCTGGCGGCGCAGCCGCCGCGCCTGGGTGCGCGCTACGTGCCGCGCCGGCGTGCGCAGGACCGCGTGCGCCAGGTGCCGGTGGGCGAGCGTCTGCTCGGGCGCGTGCTCGACGGTGCCGGACGGCCGCTCGATGGCCTCGGACCGGTGCCGCTGGAGCGTCGCGTGCCGCTGTACAGCCGTCCGGTCAATCCGCTCGAGCGCGCGCCGATCCGCCAGACGCTCGACGTCGGCGTGCGCGCGATCAATGGCCTGCTCACCGTCGGACGCGGCCAGCGGCTGGGCCTGTTCGCCGGCTCCGGTGTGGGCAAGAGCGTGCTGCTCGGCATGATGGCGCGCTATACCGAGGCCGACGTCGTGGTGGTCGGGCTGATCGGCGAGCGCGGCCGCGAAGTCAAGGAATTCATCGATCGCATCCTCGGTACCGAGGGCATGGCGCGTGCGGTGGTGGTCGCGTCGCCCGCCGACCATCCGCCGTTGATGCGCCTCAACGGCGCCGCCTACGCCATGTCGATCGCCGAATATTTTCGCGACCACGGCAAGCACGTCCTGCTCATCATGGACTCGCTCACCCGCTACGCCATGGCACAGCGCGAGGTGGCGCTGGCGATCGGCGAGCCCCCGGCGACCAAGGGCTATCCGCCATCGGTGTTCGCCAAGCTGCCGGCGCTCGCCGAGCGCGCCGGCAACGGCAAGCCGGGCGGCGGTTCGATCACCGCCTTCTTTACCGTGCTGATGGAAGGCGACGACCAGCAGGACCCGATCGCCGACGCCGCACGCGCGATTCTCGACGGGCATATCGTGCTGTCGCGCGACCTCGCCGACGCCGGCCACTACCCGGCGATCGACATTGAGGCCTCGATCAGCCGGGCGCAGCCGGATCTGCTTGCGGAGGAGGCGCTGGAACGCACGCGACGCTTCAAATACCTGTACTCGCGCTACATGCGCAGCCGTGACCTGATGGCGGTCGGCGCCTACGTCCCCGGCGCCGACCTCGTGCTCGACGAGGGCGTGCGCCTGTATCCGCGCATGCAGGGCTACCTCATGCAGGGCATGCGCGAGCGTGCCACCTTCGACGCCGCGCAGGCCGGTCTCGACGAGGTGCTCGCGTGAGGCCGTTCGCCCTCGCGCGCGTGCTGGCGCTCGCGGAACAGCGCGCCGAAGCGCTGTCGCGCGCGGTCAAGCACAGCCACGGCGTCTGGCTGCGCGCGCGCGGCCGCCTGGTACAGCTCAACAGCCTGCGTGACGCGCACATCGTCCAGCTCGGCGGGCGCCTGCGCAGCGGCGTGCCGGCAGTGCAATTGCAGGCCGCGCAGCGCCTGCAACGCGCCCAGGCGGACGAACGCGCCGCCGCGCAGGCCGCCATCGACGCCGCCTGGCACGCATGGCAGGCGCGCCTTGCAGAATGGATGCAGGCAGCGCAACGGCTCAAGGCCCTGCAACTGCTCGAACAGCGTCATCGGGCGCATCTCGCGGTGCAACAGCGCCGCATCGAGCAGCGCCAGCACGACGAACTGGCCGAACTGCGGCACCGCCGCGAAAGCGGGCGGCGCGGATCATGAAACTGCTCGAACTCACCGAGGAGGAGCACGCCTGGCTGGCAGCGCCGCTGCAAGGCGGCGTGGGCCTGGCGGCGCACCTGGAGCGCGCGCTCGCGGACACCCTGTGCGCCCGCCTGCGCTGCACCGTGGGACTTGAGCCGCTGGCTGCACACACAGCGGTGCTCGCGCCGGCTGCTCCCGTCTGGCGCATCGACGACGCGCTCGCCGCACTGTGGCTGGCGCGGCGGCTGGGCGGCCGCTTCACGGGTGGACGCGTCCCGTTCCTGTCCGCAGGCTTGCAGGCCACGCTGGACACCATGCTGGCGGAGCGCTGGCTCGACCAGCCGGATGCGGCGCCCATGCCGGCCACATTCGCCTGGCGCATCATCGCGGATGGCGCAGTGGCGACGCTCGGCCTGGAGCTGCCGCGCGATGCACGGATGATGGCCAGCTGGGCACAACGAATCGTCACAGGGGCCACCGCATGACCGCTTCCAGCTTCATCACCGTGATCGTGAGCCTCACCCTCATCCTCGGCGGCTTCGTCGCCGTCGCCTGGTTCGCGCGCCGCCATCTGCCGGGCCTGGGTGCGCAGGGCATGATCCGGGTCGTCGGCTCGACCGCAGTGGGGCCGCGCGAGCGTGTCGTCGTGGTCGAAGTCGAGGACACGCGCCTCGTGCTGGGGGTCGCCAGCGGCAACGTGCGCCTGCTGCACGTGCTTACCGCGCCACCGTCGATGGAGCCGCGCGCATGAGAATCCTGTTCCTGCTGGGCGTGCTGCTCGCGAGTGGCGCCGCCTTCGCCGCCGAATCGAACGTACCGCTGTTGAGCGTCACGCCCGGCGCGGGCGGGCAGGTCATCGGCGTGCCGGGCGCGAGCCTGCCCTGGCTCCTGCTGTTCCCCTTCCTGCCGGCGCTGCTGCTCGCGTTCAGCGCGTTCGCCCGCATCGCCGTGGTGCTGTTCCTGCTGCGTCAGGGACTGGGCAGCCACACCGCACCGCCCAATCTGGTGCTCACCGGCCTGGCGCTGCTGCTGACGATCTTCGTCATGTCGCCGGCCTTGAAAACCATCGACGCCGTGGCGTACCAGCCGTTTCTTTCCGGCGCACTGAGTTTCAACGACGCCGCGGCGAAGGCGGCCGATCCGCTGAAGACCTTCATGCTGCGCCAGACGCGCGCGGAAGACCTGGCGCTCTTCACCGCCGACGAAAAGGGTGTCGACCCGAAGCGCGCCGAAACCGTGCCGCTCGCCGCCCTTGCACCGGCCTTTCTCACCAGCGAACTCAAAACCGCGTTCCAGATCGGCTTCATGGTGGTGCTGCCCTTTCTCATCATCGATCTCGTGGTCGCGGCCGTGCTCACCGCGCTCGGCATGATCATGCTGCCGCCCCAGCTCGTCTCGCTGCCGCTGAAGCTGCTGCTGTTCGTCAGTATCGACGGCTGGCATCTGCTGGTGGGTTCGCTGACAGGCAGCTTCTGATGGAAGAGATCGCCCGCGACGCGCTCTGGCTCGTGCTGCTCATCGCTGCGCCGCCGCTGGTCGCCGGGCTCGCCGTGGCCTTCGCCGTCAGCCTGTTCCAGGCCGCCACGCAGATTCTCGAACCGACCCTGGCGTTCGTGCCCAAGCTCATCGTCGTCGCGCTGGTGCTGGCGATCCTCGGCGCCTGGATGGGCGGGCAGCTCGCCGAGTTCGCGCGCATGCTGCTGACCGAATTCCCGGCACTCATCGAGTGATGCCGCTTGCCGAAACCCATCTCGCCGTCTGGATGCTCGTCTTCGCCCGGCTTGCCGGCTGGACCTGGCTCGATCCTCTGGCCGGGCGCCTGCCGCCGGTGCTGCGCCTCGGCCTTGCCGCCACGCTCGCCGCCGCGCTGGCGCCCGCTGTGAGTGCCGCCGTGCCGCCGCCGTTCAGCGTGCAAGGCGTGCTCGCGCTCGCCATGGAGGCCCTGTGGGGCGCCGCGCTGGCGCTGTGCGTGCGGCTGGTGTTCGCCGCCGTCAGCGCCGGTTTCGCCTGGTTCGGTCACACCGCCAGCGGCGGTCTCCTCACTCTCACCGCGGAACAGGCCGAGCCCATGGATGCCGCCTGGCGCGCGCTCGCCGGCTGGCTTGCGGCGATGGCCTTTCTGGCCGCCAGCGGACACCTGCTGGTGGTCGATGCCCTGCGCGACAGCTTCACCGCGATGCCCGTCGCCCTGCTGCCGGCCGCTGCCGACCTGCGCACGCTGGCGGAAGCGGGCGGCTGGCTCATTGCCGCGGGCGTCGCGCTTGCGCTGCCGCTGCTGGCGCTGGCCCTGCTGGTGCAGCTCGCTTTCGGCCTGTTCGCCCGCGGCAGCCCCGGCATCGACATGTTCTCCGCGGGGCTCGGCATCGCCGCGCTGGGCGTGCTGGCGGGGTGGGTGTGGGCGGTGCCGTTGGTGGCCCACACCATATCCCCCGCCATCGAGGCGCTGGGGGGTTGGCTGGGGACGCTGATGCCGCGCTGACGCAGGGCCGGGGCAGGTGTCGGGTTCGCCATGCAATCTTTCGAGGAGTGAAGCACGATGTCAGACAAACCGGTTTCCGATGCCATCGTTCTGTTCGGCGCCACGGGCGATCTGGCGCGGCGCAAGATCTTTCCCGCGCTGCACGACATGCTGCGCCACGGCCGCACGCTGCCGCCGGTGATTTGCGTGGCGCACACGCCGGAATGGGACCTCGACCGCCTGCGCCAGCACGCGCGCGACGGCATCGAGACCTTCGGCGGCGGCGTCGACGACGCCGTGTTTCGCAATCTCGCCAGCCTGATGACCTACATCAACGGCGACTACGAGGACGCGGAGACGTTCGCCGCGCTGCGCCGGGCGCTCGAACATCGTCAGCGGCCCTTGCATTATTTTGCGATTCCGCCCGCGATGTTTCCCGTGGTGGTGCGCGGTCTCGCCTCCGCGGGATGCACCAGCGGCGCGCGCGTCGTGGTGGAGAAACCCTTCGGCCGCGACCTCGAATCGGCGCGTTCGCTCAACGCCACGCTGCACGAGGCGCTGCCGGAATCGGACATCTTCCGCATCGACCATTACCTCGGCAAGGAAGCGGTGCAGAACATCCTGTATTTCCGCTTCGCCAATTCCTTCCTCGAACCGATCTGGAACCGCAACCACATCCGCCAGATCCAGATCACCATGGCGGAGAACTTCGGTGTCGCCGGCCGCGGGCGTTTCTACGACTCGGTCGGCGCGATCCGCGACGTGCTGCAGAACCATCTGCTGCAGATTCTCGCCCTGCTGGCGATGGAGCCGCCGCTGGGCACCAGCGCGGAGGCGGTGCGCGACGAGCAGGCCAAGCTGCTGAAGGCGATCCGTCCCCTGGCGCCGGGCGACGTGGTGCGCGGGCAGTACGAGGGCTACCGTGCGGAGGAGGGCGTCGCCCACGGTTCCGACACCGAGACCTTCGCCGCGGTGCGCTTCTTCGTCGACACCTGGCGCTGGGCGGGCGTGCCCTTCATCGTGCGCACCGGCAAGCATCTGCCGCTCACCACCACGGAAATCCGTGCCGAATTCCAGTTGCCGCCGCAGCGTGTGTTCGCTTTGTCCGAGGCCGGCCCGCTGGCGCCGAACTACCTGCGCATGCGCCTGTCGCCGACGGTGTCGATCGCACTGGGCGCACGCACCAAGAACGCCGGCGACCGCATGGTGGGGCGGCCGGTCGAGCTGTACGTGTGCAACAACCATCCGGACGAGATGAGCGCCTACGAGCGTCTGCTCGGCGATGCCATGGACGGCGAGGCCATGCTGTTCGCGCGCCAGGATGCGGTCGAGGCGGCCTGGCGCGTGGTCGAACCGGTGTTGTCGCATCACGACCCTGTCTGCCTGTACGAGGCGGGCACCTGGGGACCGAGCGAGGGCGACCTCCTGCTGGCCGGCGGCCGCTGGCACAATCCGCGTCCGCCGCAGAGTTAACGTGAAACTCGCGTAGCGAGACTTTGTCCCCCTCTCCCGCTTGCGGGAGAGGGCGGGGAGAGGGGAACGTTCAAGGCGATTCGTCGTTTCATGCTCCGGAGTGGTGAATCGCCATGAACGTTAGAAAAGCGCCGAACGATTCGTCACCCCGGCGAACGCCAGGGTCCAGCTGCTTGATTTGACCGGGTTCCGACGTACGCCGGAACGACGGTGCCGAATTGTTCGGCGCCTCCTTGGCCGGCAAAGCCGCACGCGCCAAGATGCATTAGAATAATGGGATTTCATTGTGATCGCGCCGCCCAGCGGCGCGTTGCGGACTCAGCATGGCAGACATGAACACTCCCCGGGGCAGCCTGGTCGCGATCGTCACCCCCATGACGGATGACGGCACCGTCGACCTCAACGCGCTGCGCCGCCTCGTCGACTGGCACATTGCCGAAGGCACCGACGGCATCGTCGTCGTCGGTACCACCGGCGAATCGCCGACCGTCGACTACGACGAACACTGCCTCCTCATCCGCACCGTGGTCGATCAGGCCGCCGGACGCGTGCCGGTGATCGCCGGCACCGGCGCCAACTCCACCAGCGAGGCGATCGAGCTCACCGAATGCGCGAAGACCGCCGGTGCGCAGGCCGGCCTGTCCGTCGTGCCCTACTACAACAAACCGACGCAGGAAGGTCTCTACCAGCACTACCGCCGCATCGCCGAAGCGGTCGACCTGCCGCTCATCCTCTACAACGTTCCCGGCCGCACCGTAGCCGATCTCGCCAACGACACCGTGCTGCGCCTCGCCGAGGTGCCGGGGGTGGTGGGCATCAAGGACGCCACCGGCAACATGGAACGCGGCAGCGACCTGATCCGCCGCGCGCCGGCGCATCTGGCGCTGTACAGCGGCGATGACGCATCGGCGCTGCCATTTCTGCTGCTCGGCGGGCAGGGCGTGATTTCGGTGACCGCCAACGTCGCGCCCAGACTCATGCACCAGATGTGCGAGGCCGCGTTCGCCGGGGATCTTGCACGTGCGCGCGAACTCAACAACCTGCTGCTGCCCCTGCACAGCAAGCTGTTCGTCGAGGCCAACCCGATTCCGGTCAAGTGGGCGTGTGCCGAACTCGGTCTCATCGGCCGCGGGCTGCGCCTGCCGTTGACGCCGTTGTCGGCGGCCCACCACGACACCGTGCGCGAGGCCATGCGCCACGCCCGACTCATCTAGTGCAGCCGCGCTGCCGCTGACGCCACAGGACCTCTCATGCGTGTTTTGCCCCTGTTGTTGCTGATCGCCCTGACCGCCGCCGGTTGCGGCATGATCGAATCCAAGAAGATCGACTACAAGGCGGCCGGCAAGCTGCCGACGCTGGAAGTGCCGCCCGACCTGGTCGCGCCGACGGGTGACAACCGCTACGCCATTCCCGATGCCCAGGGCAGTGGCGCCGCGACGCTGTCGACCTACAGCCAGGAACGCAAGAGCGCCCCCGCGAGTGCGCAGACGCTGCTGCCGGCGCAGGACAAGGCGCGCATCGAGCGTGCCGGCACGCAGCGCTGGCTGGTGGTGCAGGCCACGCCACAGCAGGTGTGGCCGGTGATCAAGGACTTCTGGCAGGAAACCGGCTTCATCATCAATCTGGAATCGCCCGAGACCGGCGTGATGGAAACCGACTGGGCGGAAAACCGCGCCAAGATTCCGCAGGACGCGATCCGCCGCACGCTCGGCAAGGTGCTCGACGGTCTGTATTCCACCGCCGAGCGCGACAAGTTCCGCACCCGCATCGAGGCGGGGCAGGGCGGCACCGAAATTTACCTCAGCCACCGCGGCATGATGGAGGTCTACGCCACCGAGGGCCGCGACAAGACCGTGTGGCAGCCGCGCGCCGCCGATCCAGAACTGGAGGCGGAAATGCTGCGCCGCTTGATGCTGCGCTTCGGCGTCGAGGACAACCGTGCACAAACTCTGCTGGCGCAGCAGCAGACGCCGGAGCAGGCGCGCCTCGTGCGTGACGGCGGCAACGCGCTGCTGGAGGTGGACGAGCCCTTCGACCGCGCGTGGCGCCGCGTCGGCCTTGCGCTCGACCGCGTCGGCTTCGCGGTGGAAGACCGCGACCGCGCCAAGGGCACCTATTTCGTGCGTTACATCGACCCCGATGCGGACAACGCCAGCAAGCGCGACGAAGGCATACTCGCCAAACTCGCCTTCTGGCGCAGCAAGAAACCGCAGGCCTCGCCGCAGGTGCGCATCGTCGTCGGCGACGCCGGCGAGAAGAGCCGCGTCAACGTCGAGGGCGCGGACGCCGGCACGCAGACCCGCATCCTCAACCTGCTGCACAAGGAACTCAAGTAAATCCGGGGCGCGCGCGTGCGGTTCGCCTTCCTCGGCAGCGGCAGCGCCGGCAACGGCCTGGTGGTGGAAGCCGGCGCAACGCGGGTGCTGATGGACTGCGGCTTCGGTCTCGCCGACAGCGTGGCGCGGCTGGCGCGGCTGGGCTTGGCACCGGACGCGCTCGCCGGCATCGTGGTGACCCACGAGCACGCCGACCATATCGGCGGAGTGGGGCGGCTGGCGCGCCGACACCGCCTGCCCGTCTGGCTCACGGCGGGCACGCTGGCGATGGCGCAGGATCTCGACGGCGTCGCCGTGCGCGTGGTCGACAGCCACGCCGCACTGGCCATCGACGGGCTGGAAATCCAGCCCTACCCGGTGCCGCACGATGCACGCGAGCCGGTGCAGTACGTGTTCGGTGACGGCAATCGGCGGCTGGGCGTACTCACCGACGCCGGCTGCGCCACGCCCCACATCGAGGCGACGCTGGCCGGCGTCGATGCGCTGGTGCTCGAATGCAACCATGACGCCGCCATGTTGCAGAACGGGCCGTATCCGGCGAGCCTCAAGCGCCGCGTCGGCGGGCGTTTCGGCCACCTGGAAAACGGCCAGGCGGCGGCCCTGCTGGCGAAGCTTCGCCACGACCGGCTGCAATGCGTGATGGCGGCGCACATCTCGCTGAAGAACAACACGCCGGAACTCGCGTGCCAGGCTCTCGCCGGCGCGCTCGATTGCGACACGGGGGAGATACGCGTGGCCTGCCAGGAAGCGGGCTTTGACTGGATCGAAATCTGACTGGAAGCACCTTGACGACATTTGCTGAACTGGGGCTCGCCCCCGACATCCTGCGCGCCCTCGACGAGATGGGCTACGCCACTCCCACGCCGATCCAGGCGCAGGTGATCCCCCTCGCGCTGCACGGCGGCGACATCCTCGGCGCGGCGCAAACCGGCACCGGCAAGACCGCCGCCTTCGCGCTGCCGCTGATCCAGCGCCTGCTCCCCTTCGCCAACACCAGCACCTCGCCCGCCAAGCATCCGATCCGCGCGCTCATCCTCACCCCCACCCGCGAACTGGCGATCCAGGTGGAGGAGAGCATCCAGGCCTACACCAAACACGTGCCGCTGCGCTCGCTGGTGGTCTACGGCGGCGTCAACATCAACACCCAGATTCCCATCCTCAAGACCGGTGTCGAAATCCTCGTCGCCACGCCCGGGCGCCTGCTCGACCACGTGCAGAACAAAACCCTGCTGTTGAACCAGGTCAACACCCTCGTACTCGACGAAGCCGACCGCATGCTCGACATGGGCTTCATGCCCGATCTCAAGCGCATCGTCGCGCTGCTCCCCGCGCAGCGGGTGAACATGATGTTCTCCGCCACCTTCCCCGAGGAAATCCGCAAGCTCGCCGACAGCATCCTCAACCATCCCACCTTCATCGAGGTCGCGCGCAACGAAACCGCCGTCACCGTCACTCAGGTCGTGCATCCGGTGCAGCAGGAGCGCAAGCGCCAGTTGCTCGCGCATCTGATCAAGAGCCGCAACCTCGACCAGGTACTCGTCTTCACCGGCACCAAGCTCGGCTGCAACCGTCTGTCCAACGAACTCAACAAGGCCGGCATCCACGCCGACGCCATCCACGGCGACAAGACCCAGCAGGAACGCATCAAGGCCCTCGACGCCTTCAAGGCCGGCAGCATCCGCGTCCTCGTCGCCACCGACGTCGCCGCACGCGGCATCGACATCGAGGCGCTGCCCTTCGTCGTCAACTACGACCTGCCGCACAACGCCGAGGACTACGTCCATCGCATCGGCCGCACCGGCCGCGCCGGCGCGAGCGGCGAGGCGATCTCGCTGGTGAGCGAGGTGGAGACGCGCTACCTCAAGGACATCGAAAAACTCATCGGCCGCGACATCGACGTGGTCATCGTCCCCGGCTTCGAGCCCGGCGCCGCCGACGTCCCGGCCTACGAGTCGCGCCCGTCCCGATCACGCGAGCGCAACGGCCGCCCCGAACGTCCCGCACGCGGGCCGGTCCGCACGCCATCGGCCGCACCGCGCGACGCCCTGTTCGATGCCCCCTACGAGCCGCGCGAATCCAGCCGCGTCGACAGCGCGCCCGTACCCGCGCGCCCGCTGCAGAAGAAAAAACAGGTCGCGGCGCTCTTCCGCAGCCCCGTCAAGTCCGACCCCCCCGGACAGTGAGCTGGGAAATCCTGCTGCTGGCGCTCGCCGCCGCCGGCGCGTGGTATTGGTACGCGGGCCTGCAAGCGCGCGAACAGGCCGTCGCCGCCGGCCGCCACGCGTGCGCCGGTGCCGGCGTGCAGTTCCTCGATGACAGCGTGGCGCTGCGCCGCCTGCGCCTCGCCCGCAACCCCGGCGGCCAGTTGCAGTTTCAGCGCGATTTCCATTTCGAGTTTTCCGACACCGGCGACAACCGCCGCCCCGGCGTTGTGCGCATGCTCGGCGAGCGCGTCGAATGGGTCAGCCTCGACGGCGAGTGGCAGCCGGGGCGGGTGGCGAGTGTCACGCGTTTGCACGACTGAGCCGCCAGAGATTTTTTCACTCGACTTCTGGAGCCGACGCGATGGTACGTGCGTGGTTGGCGGACTGGCGCGCCATGTTGGCGACATGGTGGGCACGTTGGTGTGCAATGGTCGACGGTGCCAAGACAATCAAGTGTTATCAGCCCGGATTGTCCATCAGGGGGTATGAGGCCCGCTTGCGGGCCGAATCCGGTTCGCGCGCGATGCAAATGCCGATTTCGCACCGCAAGCGGTGCTGCAACCGGACCGCATGGGCATCTAGCAGGCTGCTGAAATACTCCCCAGCCGGCGCACGCCACCAGTCCGGCAGAAGCTAAACTGACAGCCATTCACTGATCCCATCCCCAGACCCCCTTCATGCGCGGACCCGACACCTTTACCGAGAGCCTGTTCACCCTGCGCAAGCTGGAGGATTTCGTGCCGGCCGGCCATCCGCTGCGGCCCATCCGGCAGATGGTCAACGCCGCTTTGGTGAAGATGGATGCCTTGTTCTCCGGCATGTACGAAGCCGACGCCAAAGGCGGGCGCCCCGGCATCGCGCCCGAGAAGCTCTTGCGTGGCATGCTTCTGCAGGTGTTCTACAGCATCCGCTCCGAACCTCAACTCATGGAGCAGACCCAATACAACCGGGGGCATTCGCCAGGTGATGGTGCGCGGGCGGAAGAAGGTCGACCCGCTGTTTGTGCTGACCATGACGACCTACAACCTCACGCGCATGCGCACGCTGGGGAAAATCCGTCCACAGGTGGCGTGAGGGACAGGAAATACGAGAAAATGGGCCTCAAAAGCTCGAAAACAGGTTCAATGAGGGCAGAAATCCACTCATGCGAACGAACTGGATGAAAAATCGAACACTTGATGCAACGCGCCACGCATCCGCGTGGGGTATTTCAGCAGCCTGGTAAGGCACCACAAGATGCGTCTCTGGTCACTCCACCCTAAATATCTCGACCCACAAGGCCTTGTCGCCCTGTGGCGGGAATCACTTCTCGCCAAGGCCGTGCTTCGAGGAGAAACACGTGGATACACCAATCACCCTCAGCTAGAAAGATTCAAAAACCAATCATCGTCCCGCTCTGCAATCAATTTTTATCTCGCAGCGATTCATGTTGAGGCCACGACTCGCGGCTACAAATTTGACGCAACAAAAATCGGGCCAGTCCGGTCGGTGCGTTCCATCCCTGTGAATGATGAGCAACTTTTGCTTGAGTGGCATCACCTGCGACAAAAGCTAGCCAAGCGCAGTCCGGCTGTACTTGCCCAATGGCATGATCTAGACTTCCCTGTGTGCCATCCATTGTTTCACGTACAACCAGGGCCTGTCGCATCATGGGAGCGAGCCTCGGGTGGTGCCTAACATTTCATCCCGGCCGACCGCCTTCGGCGGCGGCTGAATTCAGGCGTTGGGCGTCTTGAACACAGTCGAACTACTACCATGGCCGACGAAATTCCAATTGCCCACAGCATGCCGATCCGCGACGCTGGCTACGACGAGGGCTGGCTACAGGATCGGAAATGAGCCAACCCCCCGGCTCTCGGCCTCGGGGAGCTGGACGCACTGAGCAAGGAACGCCGGCAGAACGCCGGTGGTCGACTTCACGTCCTCCTCAAAGACCCACAGGACGACTCCATGTACCAAGTGAGGGCATGCTGGGCGAAACCGGCGAAACTCACATCATCAGTACAATCGAGTGCCGGGACAAGGAGAAGCGGCGATGGTCAAACCGTATGAATGATTGCTGTTCAGACAAAGCCTGTGAGCTTGAAGCATTGAAGCTCCGTCAAGCCGCAACGCTCAAGATCGTCTTGGGCATCAACGCGGTCATGTTTGCTATCGAGTTTCTGGCAGGGCTGCTATCCGGGTCGGTGTCGCTGATCGCGGATTCGCTCGACATGCTTGGTGACGCGCTGGTATACGGGTTCAGCATCTTTGCTGTTACAAGAGGGCCACGAGCCAAGGCTTTCTCGGCACTTATCAAAGGCATCATCATGGCGGCCTTTGGCCTCGTCGTGCTTGGCCAGGTTGCCTACAAGATCGCCGTGCCGTATGTGCCCGCGTTTGATGTGATTGGCGTGGTTGGGTTCATGGCTCTAGCGGCCAACGGCATTTGTTTATCGCTCCTCTGGCGCCATCGCGCTGACGACATCAACATGAGTTCCGTTTGGCTTTGCTCGCGCAATGACATCATCGCCAACAGTTCGGTCATCTGCGCTGCCGTGGCGGTCTGGGCCACGGGGAGGGCGTGGCCTGACATTGTCGTAGGTGCCGCAATCGCAGTCTTGTTCCTCAAGTCAGCGGTTACGGTTCTGGTTGGGTCTGCTCGTGAGCTTCGTCGTGTGCATGCCTGACATCTCATTCCAGCAGGCGCTCGCTCATCGTTCGCGCCGCTGAATTCGGGCGTTGGGCCCAGTTGCCATGACAGCCACCAAGGAATACTGGCCATGAAATACGTCGAGATCATCGCCGATGCGGGTAGTTCGGACACTGTCTCGGCCATCGCTGAGAAAGCAAAAGCATTGGACCTTAGGCTTGGCGTCGTCGGGGAAGATGGTATGCGGCAGATGCGGATGCTGGTCAATGATGACAATGTTCAGTTGGCTCTCGACACCCTACAAAACATTCTTGGCGCTCAGCCCACTGCCCGCATAGTAGTCTTGTCCGTTGAGGCAACGTTGCCAAAGTCCGCTGAGGAAGACAACAAGAAGAGAGACGCTGCAACGGCCGCGAGAGAGTTGCTTTACGAAGAAGTTGAGAAAGGCACTCGACTGGACGCGAATTTTCTTGTGTTAGTGGTTTTGTCCACGCTGGTGGCGGCGATCGGGCTTATCGAGAACAATATCGCCGTTGTGATCGGTGCGATGGTTATCGCGCCGTTGTTGGGTCCAAATCTTGCTCTAAGTCTTGGGACTGCCCTGGGCGATGTTATCTTGATGCGAAAGTCGGCCAAGGCCCTTGTCGTCGGCATTTTGCTGGCGATTGCTTTTTCAGCGATCTTTGGACTATTTTGGCCATCAGCCCTGACCAGCAATGAGCTTATATCGCGAACCAACGCCACGCTCGACTCCGTCTTTTTGGCACTTGCGTCCGGTGCGGCAGCCGCTCTTTCGTTGACTACCGGCCTATCGTCGGTGCTGGTAGGCGTAATGGTCGCCGTGGCGTTGCTGCCACCTGCTGCAACGCTCGGGATCATGCTCGGAAGCGGGAACCCGGCACTTGCCGTGGGCGCAGGTTTGCTGCTCGCTGTAAACATTGTGTGCGTCAATTTGGCGAGCAAGATTGTTTTCCTGCTAAGGGGTATTCATCCGCGCACCTGGCTCGAAAAAGAGAAGGCCCAGCGCGCGATGTTTCGATACGTCTTGGGCTGGATCGTTACATTGATCATGCTCCTGTTGTTCATGTATTTACGCAGCTCATAACCCGGCTCGCTGGTCTGGCGCTACGCGCAACGGGGCGCCCATCGGCGCCGTCACGCTCAATCCAGAAGCTGGCTCCGTCATGAAAACGCATTCGGCCGGTAACCATAGTCAAACATTGGTAGCATGACCGAGGCGACAACTACCTTGACGCGCGCCGCGGGTAACGCCCGCTGACATTGCGGTCAAGCTGGACTGGCCTACAGCGGCCTTCGTCCGCTTCCGGCCAGCCCCTTAACTCAAGCGTTAGGGTGTTCCGAAAAACCGTGATTACAGCTTTCGTCTTGAATTTGCCGGTGCGCTCTATCACGTCACCTCGTGGGGTGATGGTCGGGAGGACATTTTCCTGTACGACGAAGACCGCCGCCAGTTTCTTGCGGTGGTGAGCGAGGTATGCGAGTGCCTCAACTGGCTGCTGCATGGGGGGAAGACGGTGATGGACGGACGCTTCCCGCTCGCCAGTCATTCCTGCTCGATTTCCAGCACCGCGAGACTGATCTGGCGTCCCGGATTGGTTTCCCACTCGGCCCAGTGGCTGAAGGCCTTCAGTTTTTCGGCGACGGTGGGCTTCATCTCGAAGTCGCTCATGCCGGCGTCGTACAGGCGCCGCACCTCCGCCATGAGAGTGTCGAACCAGGCTTTCTGCTCCTCGACCAGCGTGCGGTCGCCGGTCTTGCCGTGGCCCGGAATGTAGAGGCGCGCATCGAGCGCGAGTGCGCGGCCGGTTTCGCGCATCACGCCCTTGAACGTGCCGTCGGCAAGGTTCATGACCTGGCGGTTGAGGACGTTGTCGCCGGTGAAGACGATGCGGTCCTCGAGCATTTCGATCATGAGGTCGGTCTTGCTGTGGCCGTCGGTCGAGCCGTGGATGCGGAAGGTCTTGCCGCCAATCCTGAAGTCCTGGCCGTCGGCTGCCTCGATGGTGGGAATTTCGGCGCGCGTGCCGTCGGTGTAGCCTCGGGTCATCTCGGACATGACCTGTATCCAGAAGGCCGCGGCACCGTCGTGCGCCTTGCGGATCATCTCCGGGTGGCCGATGAGCTTCGCGCGCGGCCACGCTTCGAGGATCGCCTGGTTGCCCAGCCAGTGGTCGCCGTGGACGTGGGTGTTGAAGACGTGGGTGACCGGCTTGTTCGTGCTCTTCTTCATTTGTGCGACGACCATGCGCCCGGCCTGCACGCTCGAACCGGGGTCGATGACCACGACACCGTCCTGGGTGACGACCCAGGCAGGGTTGTTCATGAAGCTCTGGTTTTCGACCGAGGGGACACCCTGTGGCCCGTGGATCACGTGCACGTTCGGCGCGACGCGCTGTGCCGGATAGGCGCGGACGACATCGTTGGGGCCGGCGAGGACGGAGCCGCAGGTGAGGAGGGTGGCAAGAAGGACAACACTACGCATGGGTCGGTCTCCGTTCGGGGGTGAGGGGACACTATATCCCGCCAGGTGGGGCGCCGGAATGGTTGGATCGTTCCGGCTACCACCACTTTTCGAAAATGATGCGGCTCATCGGTACGTGCATCTCCTCGTGCAGCAGGGCGCTCATGTCCTCGACCATACCCTTGGGGCCACACAGGTAGTAAAGCGTGTCCGGCGGCGCATCGAGCCGGCCGAGCTTGGATGCGTCGATGCGGCCGGCAAGGCCGGTCCAGCCTGCTGCGGGCTGGGAAACGGTGAAGTCCACGGCAAGGTTGGCGTGCGTGTCGGCGGCAGCCCGGAGTTCGTCACGGAAGAGGATTTCCTCCGGGGTGGAGACGCTGTAGAGCAGGCGTGCGCGTGTGGGCAGACCGGCGTCGCGCACGTGGCGGAAGATGGAGATCAGTGGTGTGACGCCGACGCCGCCACCGATCAGTACGATGTTCTCGCTCATTTCCGGGAGATACACGAAGGGCCCCTGGCCCTGGCTCACCTGCACGCGGTCGCCCACGCGTGCCGCGCCGTGAATCCAGCGCGCCACCGGATG
Organism: Thiobacillus sp. 65-29; assembly: GCA_001899775.1. Lineage (GTDB taxonomy): Bacteria > Pseudomonadota > Gammaproteobacteria > Burkholderiales > Thiobacillaceae > Thiobacillus. The sequence goes on along the minus strand of MKWN01000023.1, from coordinate 168,125 downwards.
CCGGGCGCTGGTGCGGATCGCCAGTTCGATGCCGCCGCGGCCAAGCGGCGAATTGGTGATGGAGTACCCGGCCGTGCACGGCGCGCCGTCGATTGTGACGCTGAAATCGACCCATTGTCCCGGCAGGAAGCGGAACGCCGGGTCGGAAATCGTCAGCCGCAGGGTGTGGATGGTGGGCGTGGCCGGGGTGATCGCCGCGATTTCGGCCTCGAAACGCTGCACGTTCAAGCCTTCCGTTCTGCAAAAGCCAATGCGGCCGAATTGATGCAATAGCGCTGGCCGGTGGGTGCGGGGCCATCGGGGAAGACGTGGCCGAGGTGCGAGCCACAGTGGGTACAGGCCACTTCGGTACGCACCATGCCGTGGCGGGTGTCGGTCGTTTCCTGCACGGCTGTGCCATCGACCGGACGGGTGAAACTCGGCCAGCCGGTACCGGAATCGAATTTGGCGGTGGAGTCGAAAAGGACTGCTCCGCAGCCGGCGCAGCGATAGATGCCGTCGCTATGGTGGTTCCAGTAGCGTCCGGTGAAGGCGGCCTCGGTGGCATGTTCGCGCAGGACGCGATATTGTTCGGGGTTCAGGCGTTTGCGCCAGGAAGCGTCGTCGGGTGGCAGGGGCATGGCGAATGCTCCGGAAAGTGGTTCGTGGTTGACAATCTAATGATACTAGGTTTAAATCCAAATTAGATATTAGACTAAGTCTAATTATCCATGACTCTGACGGGGCGAAGTGCTATAAACAAGCGGCCGTTCGCGCGTCGGAGGGCAGACAAGTCTGCTGCAGGGCAATCCTCACTTCAACCAGGAGATCAGGTTATGCAACTCAAGGGCTCGAAAACCGAACAGCATCTGAAAGACGCCTTCGCCGGCGAATCCCAGGCCAACCGCCGTTACCTTTACTTCGCAGCCAAGGCCGACGTGGAAGGCTATAACGACGTCGCGGCCGTGTTCCGCTCCACCGCGGAAGGCGAGACCGGTCATGCCCACGGCCATCTGGAGTATCTGGAGAAGTGCGGCGATCCGGCGACCGGCATGCCGTTCGGCCCCACCGCCGAGAACCTGAAGACCGCGATTGCAGGCGAGACCCACGAGTACACCGACATGTACCCGGGCATGGCCAAGGACGCGCGCACCGAAGGCTTCGACGAGATCGCCGACTGGTTCGAGACGCTGGCCAAGGCCGAGCGCTCGCACGCCAACAAGTTCCAGAAGACCCTGGACAGCCTGGGTCAGTAAGACGGACAGGCGAGGGGCGGACCTGGGTCCGCCCCTTTGCGAAATCTCATCCGCGAAGGACGCGAAGGCGCGCGAAGAAGACCCGGAGTGACACGCTGGGCCGTGGCGCTCGCGGGTACGGCAGTCATTTGGACGCGCCGAATGTTCAGCCTCCATGGTTCGCATACCGGGAACGTGGGGGGTGATGCTCCGGTTTTTCTACGTGTCCCTTCGCGTCCTTCGCGGATGATTTTTTGGCCTTTCGTACGACAAGGATCCCCATGAACATTCGTGAAGGCAGCCTCGAAGCCCCGACCCGTCACCCGCTCGACTGGAAGAACCCGGACTTTTACAACGAAGACAAGCTCAATCACGAGCTCGAGCGCATCTTCGACATCTGCCACGGCTGCCGCCGCTGCGTGTCGCTGTGCACCGCGTTTCCCACCCTGTTCGATCTGGTCGACGAGTCTCCGACCATGGAAGTCGACGGCGTCGCCAAGGCGGATTACTGGAAGGTGGTCGACGAGTGCTACCTGTGCGACCTGTGCTACATGACCAAGTGTCCCTACGTGCCGCCGCATCCGTGGAATCTGGATTTCCCGCACACCATGCTGCGCGCCAAGGCGATCAAGTTCAAGAAAGGCGGTGCCAGCTTCCGCGACAAGCTGCTGTCCAGCACCGACCTGATGGGCAAGCTCGCCTCGATCCCGGTGGTGGTGCAGGTGGTCAACGCCAGCCTGCAGAACAAGCCGATCCGCAAGCTGGTCGACGGCGTGCTGCACATCCATCCCGAGCGCAAACTGCCGCAATACGACAGCGCGAAATTCCGTGCCACAGCCAGGCCACGCAACGATTTTCCGGTGAAGGACGGCGCCAAGACGCCGGGCAAGGTGGCCATTTATTCGACCTGCTACATCAACTACAACGAGCCCGGCATTGGTCATGATCTCTTGAAGCTGCTCGCCCACAACGAGATTCCGCACGTGCTGGTGGACAAGGAAGCCTGCTGCGGCATGCCCAAGCTGGAACTGGGCGATCTGGATGCCGTGGCGAAACTCAAGGAAACCAATATCCCGCATCTGGCGAAGCTCGCGCGCGAAGGCTACGCGATCCTCACCGCGATTCCGTCGTGCACGCTGATGTACAAGCAGGAACTGCCGCTGATGTTTCCCGACGACGCCGACGTGCAGGCGGTGAAGGCAGCGATGTGGGACCCGTTCGAGTATCTGATGGCGCGCAACGTCGACGGCCTGCTGAAATCCGATTTCAGGAAACCGCTCGGCAAGGTGGCCTATCATGTGCCCTGTCACCAGCGCGTGCAGAACATCGGCAACAAGACGCGCGATGCCTTGCAATTGACCGGAGCCGAAGTGACGCTGGTCGAGCGTTGCGCGGGCCATGACGGCACCTGGGGGGTGAAGAGCGAGTTCTACGATAAATCCATGAAGATCGGCAGGCCGGTGTTCCGCCAGATGGCCGAACCGAAGCCGGATTACGTGAGTTCGGACTGCGCGATCGCCGCGCGCCACATCCTGCAGGGCATGGGCGAGGACGCCACCGCGCAGAAACAGCATCCGATCACGTTGCTGCGCATTGCCTATGGCCTCGATTGATCGTTTGCAAGGAGAAGAACATGCCGCAAATCACCCGTGACAGCCTGCTGACCCTCGAGGGCTATGCCAAGGTGCGTGCGCAGATGCGTGCCGAGGTCATGGCGCACAAGAAGAACCGTCTGGTCGAACTGGGGGAGCACGTCGCGCTGATGTTCGAGGACGAACAGACCATGCGCTACCAGATCCAGGAAATGCTGCGTGCCGAGCGGACCTTCGAGGATGCCGGTATCCAGGACGAACTCGACGCCTACAACCCGCTGGTGCCGGACGGCACGAACTGGAAGGCGACGATGATGATCCAGTATTCCGATCCGGAGGAACGGCGCGTCGCGCTGGGGCGCCTGAAGGGCATCGAGCTCCGGGTCTGGATGCAGGTGGCGGATGGGCCGCGCGTTTACGCCATCGCCGACGAGGATCTGGAGCGCGAGACCGAGGAGAAGACCTCGTCGGTGCATTTCCTGCGCTTCGAACTCGATCCCGCCTCGATCGCCGCCGCCAAGGGCGGCAGCGCGATCCGCATGGGCATCGACCTGCCCGCCTACACCATCGAGGCGACGACGCTGCCGGAAAACGTCCGCGCTGCGCTGGCGCTCGATCTAGCCTAAGATGTTGAAGAGGCACTGAACAAATTCCTTGTGGTGACATGTTCAGCGCCTCCTCGAGTTCAGGCGGCCGATAATCACGATAAGCACGCGCTGCCTTCTTTATGGAGGAGGTTGCGATGCTGGATCAATGGCTGGTTCATCAGGTGCGCCGGCGGGTGGAGGCCTCCGGGCTGCCGCTGGCGGTCGAGTTGTGGGATGGTCGGCAAGTCGGGCGCGATCCCGCGGCGGTGCGGGTGCGCCTGCGGCGGCCGACCAGCCTCAAGGCCATGGCCGAGCCCAGCCTGGGCACCCTGGCGCGTGCCTACGTCGAGGAACATCTCGACATGGACGGCGATGCGCGCGACATCCTGGCCCTGGGTGAACGCCTGTGCCGGGCCGGCGCGGACCATGCCCGGTCGCGCGCGAGGGCAAGGAAGTGGTGGCAGCATACGCGCGCCCGTGACCGCCGCAACATCCAGTATCACTACGACGTCTCCAACGATTTCTACGGCCTGTGGCTGGATGCGCGGCGAGTCTACTCGTGTGCCTATTTCCACACACCGGAGATGAGTCTCGACGCGGCGCAGGAAGCCAAGCTCGATCACATCTGCCGCAAGCTCGACCTCAAACCCGGCGAGCGCTTTCTCGACATCGGCTGCGGCTGGGGCGGGCTGGTTCTGCATGCGGCACAGCGCTACGGCGTGCACGCGGTCGGCATTACCCTGTCCGAGGATCAGCATGCCCATGCTTCGCGCCTGGTGACGGAACGCGGACTTGCAGACCGTGTCGAGGTGCGCAGGATGGATTACCGCGACGTTCCCGAACGCGAGGGCTACGACAAGATCGCCAGCGTCGGCATGTTCGAGCACGTCGGGCGCGGCAACCTGTCGACCTATTTTTCCCACATCGCCGCGCTGCTCAAGCCGGGCGGGCTGGTGCTCAACCACGGTATCACCGCCGCCACCCCCGACAGTGGCGGACTTGGCAGCGGCATTTCCGAATTCGTCGACGACTACGTTTTCCCGGGTGGCGAGCTGGTGCACGTTTCCGAGGTGCTGCGCACCGCGGCGACAAGCGGGCTCGAATGTCTCGACGCCGAGAACCTGCGTCCGCATTACGCGAGGACGCTGTGGCACTGGGTCAGCCGGCTGGAGGCGAACGCCGACGCGGCGCGGCGCCTGATCGGCGAGCAGAGGTATCGCATCTGGCGCATCTACATGGCGGGGTCCGCACACGCCTTCGAGCGCGGCTGGCTGGAGCTGTGGCAGGTGCTGGCGGGCAAAGGCGTGGGCGGCACGCAGCCCGGCTATCCGTTCAGGCGGGACTATATGTATCGGAGCGGGCAGGCACCTGTCGCGTGATGACCCTGCTGGCGGACCTGCTGGTGCTGCTGCACCTCGGATTCGTTGCGTTCGTCGTCGGTGGGGGCTTTCTGGTCGCGCGTCATCCGTGGCTCGCCGCGCTGCACCTGCCTGCGGCGGCGTGGGGTGCCTGGATCGAGTTCAGCGGCGGCATCTGCCCGCTGACCCCACTGGAAAACCACCTGCGCCGGCTGGGAGGCGGCGAGGCCTATCAGGGCGATTTCGTCGAGCGTTACCTGCTACCGGTGCTGTATCCGGAACAGCTGACCGTATCGCTGCAACAGGGCCTGGGCGCCATGGTCATCGCGGTGAACCTCATTGCCTATGCCTGGGTATGGCGGCGCTTGCGTCACTCGCAGCACACCGGCTGATCGAGGTGCTGATCGGTGTGCGAGCGTGGATCCTCCAGCGGTTCCAGATGCGTCGTCAGGTGTACGTGCGGCAGCGCGCAGCGGATCTCGCACTCGATGCGTTCCGACCAGTCGTGCGCTTCCTGTACCGTCCACGCACCCGGTACCAGCACGTGTACTGAAACGAAAGCGCGTGTGCCGGACTGGCGCGTGCGCAGCGCGTGGAAATCCAAACCCTGCGCACGGTACCCATCCAGCACGCGCTCGATCGTAGCGACTTCGTCCCCGGGCAACGAACCGTCCATCAGCCCGTCGGCGGAGCGCTGCAGCAACTTCCAGCCCGTCCATACGATGTTTACCGCCACCGCAAGGGCGATGACGGGGTCCAGCCACAGCCAGCCGGTCACCCACACCAGCGCGACGCCGATGATCACCCCCACCGAGGTCCACACGTCGGTGAGCAGGTGATGCGCGTCGGCTTCGAGCGTGATCGAGCGGTATTTGCGCCCGACCTGCAGCAGGATGCGGCCGGCGATCAGGTTGATGATCGACGCCGCCACCGAGACGATCAGGCCGACGCCGACCGCCTCGAGCGGCTGTGGATTGCGGAGCCGTTCGATGGCGGCGTAGCCGATCAACAAGGCCGCGACGAGAATGAGGAAACCCTCGAACGCGCTGGAAAAATATTCCGCCTTGCCGTGGCCGTACGCATGCCTGGAATCGGCCGGCATGGCCGCGAGCGAGAGCATCGCCAGCGCCATCAAGGCTCCGGCCAGGTTGACGAAGGATTCCAGCGCGTCGGACAGCAGGCCGACCGAGCCCGTCATCCACCAGGCCCAGCCCTTGAGCAGGATGGTGGCGATGGCGGCGGCGATCGAGAGCCAGGCGTAGCGTTTCAGAGTGGCGTGCGGCATGAGCGGATTGTAGCGCCTGCACGCGGCGCGTGAGGCGGGCGTCGTGCGCAATATACTGGCGCATCGCAAATCGGGTCGCACACATGGAAATGATGCTGTACTGGGCAGGACTGTCGGCCGTGGCGGTGAACGCGCTCACCGGCGTGCTCGACGCCGGGCGCAAGCAGATGGACCTGATCGGCGTGGTCATGGTGGGGGCGGCCACCGCGCTGGGCGGCGGCACGGTGCGTGACGTGCTGCTGGGTCGGCCGGTGTTCTGGATTGCCGACCAGGTTTATCTGATCGTCGCGCTGGCCACGACACTGGTGGTTTTTTTCGCTGTGCGCAACCTGCGTCTGCCGCCACGTCTGTTTCTGATTCCCGACGCCTTCGGCCTCGCGCTGTTCACCATCGTCGGCACCCAGATTGCGCTGGAATGGCAGACGCCGTGGCTGGTGGCGAGCCTCTTGGGCATGATCACCGGTGTTGTCGGCGGCGTGCTGCGCGACGTGTTGTGCAACGAGGTGCCGCTGATTTTCGTGCGCGGCGAGTTGTACGCCTCGGCGGCCTGGCTGGGCGCGCTGGTACTGGTGGGATTGCAGGCGCTGTCGGTGTCGCCCGTCGCCGCCGCCTGGGCGGGGATGGCAACCGTACTTGCGGCGCGCCTGGCGGCGATGGCATTCCGCATCACCCTGCCGACCTATTCGGAGCGCAAGTGAGCCGCTGACCGGGGCGCCTTCCCGGCCGCCGGGACGTCGAGCGTGTCGGCGAGAAAATCGATGAAGGCACGTGCGCGAGCGGAGAGGTGGCGCGTCGGCGGATACAGCGCGTAGGCGGCCGGTTCCGGCCATCGGTGGTCTGACAGCACCTGGACCAGTTGCCCCGAGCGCAGGGCGGCATGCACGTAGAAGACGGGGAGGAGAACGAGGCCTTCGTCGGCGAGCGCGGCCTGCAACAGGAATTCTCCGCTGCTCGCCGCGAGCCGGACCGGTACGCGCACCTGTCCCGCCTGGCCGTCCGGAGCGTGATGGCTCCACAGGTCCGGGTCGCGCGCATTGCTGTAGACCAGGCAGTCGTGGTGCGCAAGATCGGCCGCCGTGCGCGGCGTGCCGCGCCGGGCGAGATAGGCCGGGCTTGCGCCCACCCGGTGCGGGATGGTGGTGAGGCGGCGGGCGATCAGGCTCGAATCCGCAAGTGTGGCGATGCGGATGGCGAGGTCGAAGCCTTCCTGCATCAGGTCGACCTGCCGGTCGTTGAAGTCGAGTTCGAGCTGAACGTCCGGATGCTGCTTCATGAAGGTCTGGATCAGGGGCGCCAGATGCAGCAGCCCGAAGGCCTGCGGCAGCGCCACCTTGAGGCGGCCGCGCAATGCCCCGTGCGCCTGCGATACCTCGGCCTCCGCCTCGTCGACATCGGCGAGGATGGCGACGCAGCGCGCGTAATACGCCCGTCCGCTTTCGGTGAGATTGAGGCGGCGTGTGGTGCGCTGGATCAGCGAGACGCCGAGATCGGCCTCCAGTTCGGCAAGCCGTCGACTGACGGCTGACTTGGCAAGATCGAGCCGCTCCGCGGCAGCGGTGATGCTGCCTGCCTCGACCACCGCCACGAAGATTTGCATGCGTGCGAAGCGGCCCATTGTGCTCGGTATAGTAACAGTAATTTAATAAAGTTTATATTTATTCTGGTAAAAGCAAAAGTAATAATGGCATTACCGCGTCACCCGGACGCCCCGTTTACAGGAGAGATGCCATGCAAGCCAGCCCCGTTCAGTCTGTTCAAGCCCCCGTGCGCGTCCTGCGCGTCGACGCCAGCGCCCGTGCCGAGGGTTCGGTCACGCGCGAACTCGCGGATCGCTTCATTGCCGGATTGACGCAACGCACCGGCGAGGTGGCGCTGACGCGACGCGACCTGGCGCAAGGGCTGCCCTTTATCGGCGCGGACTGGATCGCCGCCAATTTCACCGCTGCGAACGTCCGCAGCGCGGACCAGCATGCCGCTCTGGCCGGTTCCGACGCGCTGGTGGAGGAGGTGCAGGCCGCCGATGTCTGGGTGATCGCCACGCCGATCTACAACTTCGGCGTGCCGGCGAGCCTCAAGGCCTGGGTCGACCAGATCGCCCGCGCCGGTGTGACTTTCCGCTATACCGAGGAGGGCCCCCGGGGACTTTTGGCCGACCGGAAGGTCTATATCCTGGTGGCCAGTGGCGGGACCGAAGTGGGCAGCACGATCGACTTCGCCACGCCCTGGCTGCGCTTCGTGCTGGGCTTTCTCGGCATTACGGACATCGAGGTGATTGCCGCGGACTGCGGCAACCTGCGCGGTACCGCGGCGGCACACGAGGCGGCCACGCGCGTCGACGCCGTGCTCGATCGCGACTGGCAGCAGCGTGCTGCCGCCTGAAGCCGTGTTCCTGTATTTTTGAAAGGAGAACGTCATGACCCTACGAACCATCCGCCAGCGTGTTCCCGCACTCGAGGTGACCGAGGGCGCGGGCGTTACCGTGCACCGCAGCATCGGTACGCCGGCGCTGAAGAATCTCGATCCCTTCCTCATGCTCGACCATTTCGGCAGCGACAATCCGGACGAGTACATTGCCGGCTTTCCCGAACATCCGCACCGCGGTTTCATCACCTTCACCTACATGCTCGACGGCCACATGGAGCACCGCGACAGCATGGGCAACCGTGGCGATCTGCAGGCCGGCGGCGCGCAATGGATGAAAGCGGCGAGCGGCGTGATCCATTCCGAGATGCCGAAGCAGACCGCGGGCCTGATGCGCGGCTTCCAGTTGTGGATCAACCTGCCGGCGAGCCAGAAGATGTCCGACCCCGCCTACCAGGAATTCTCCGCCGCGGCGATTCCCGAAACGGTGCGCGACGGAGCGCGCGTGCGCGTGCTGGCGGGCGAGTACGATGACGTTCATGGTGTCATCGAGGATCCGGAAACCGACGTGCTGTATCTGGACGTCAGGCTCGAAGCCGGCAGGCGGTTCGAGTCGCCGCTGGCCGGTGACCGCAACGCCTTCGTCTATGTCTTCGAAGGGGACGCCACGCTCGCCGGCGAAGCGCTGCCGCGACACACGCTGGCCGTGCTCGGCAAGGGCGAGGGTTTCGCGATCGACGCGGGAGGCGAGGGCGCGCGCTTCATCCTCGTCGCCGGCCGGCCCATCGGCGAGCCGGTGGTGCAATACGGCCCCTTCGTGATGAATCGCCGCGAGGAGATCGAGCAGGCGTTTGCGGACTACCGCGACGGCAAGCTGGTGCGCACGCGCGCCGCGATGACGGGCCACTGAGCGGCGTCCCCCATCTTCCTGCAGACAGCGTGCGGCCGAATCAATAACGCCTGAATTCCGCTGTGACCAAAGTCTGCAGCGGGTTGGGGTGTATGTAATTCGACGCGGAAAGATTCAGGGCTTTGTCGACATGACCTCACCCTTCTCGGGAGACATAAGGCCCCAAGAAGCGCATGCCATTGAAGTGGATCAGATGCGTTGGAGCATCGGCTACCCATACTTCCGTCTCCCAAGCGATTTCGCCAAGGTGTCGCCCCATGATCGTACGATTCGGGAAGGCAGTCACATAAACCAGTCCGGCTTTGGAGCTGGCAAACAGCTCTGCGAGTTCGGTATGGCGTTTGCCATCGACCGGGCCGTGACTGGTGACAGATTCCACCAACAGCAGCCAGTTCTTCTCGGTAAAATGCAGAACCACATCGGGAATCTTGCCGTGTGGGTCCACGCTTATGCCCAGCCCCGTCAGGAGTGCTGTGTCGAGGTAGCTCCACTTGTTGCCCGTATCACCGGCATAAACCAACACGCTGCCCGGCGCAAAGCGCGGTGCGAAGTCCTCGATGATGGCCCGGATCAATTCGCTATGCTCGCCGGGGCTGAGGGTGATTTTCCTACCCGGACCAATCTTGACCGGAATACGGTTTTGCTCGCGCTCTTTCGCATACTTGGCGACCAGTGTTTCACGTTCGGCGAGATAAGCGGTGAGGTTGTCGCGCCACTTCGGCGTATCAAAGGTGCGAAGCAGGACCAGTGTGGCGGATTCGATCTGGTAAACCGCCTTGGGACTGTTCACCGGGCGGTCGGGTTTGTCCGGATTGTAGAGGGCCACACCGGCATTACAGAACTGGTGCATGGTCTGGCGGCGGAACGTCTCCCGAGTGTTCGGCGCGTACTCTCTGCCGTAATGCTTGCGCGTCCAATCCATGAGCGGCGTGATGCCGATAAGCGGGTTTTCTGCCTGCGACCACGCCTTGCCCGGCGTGAGGTTCAACAAAGCCAGCAGTGACAGGGCGGACCGCTCGTTTTGCTGGGCCATCGGCAGGCCCAATGAAACGATGATCTGCTGGGCGGCAGCGATGTGTTTGTTTTTTCTGCGGGTCATGCAGTCAGTTTCACCAGTTGTTCGTCGATCATTTCCTGGTTGAGTTCAACGTGCTGTCTGGCCCACGTGCCCAGCTCGACCAGCACCTCGCGGCTGGGATATTTCATCAGTTTGAGATCGGTTGCATTGACTTGCGTGTGGCCGTTGAAGCGGCGGAAGCTCTCGTCCACGGCGGTCGTATTGAGGAACACGGCCAAGCCCCTTGCCAGCAGCTCTGGCAAGCCGTGCTTGTCCTCGTGAAAGAGGTTCAGGTGGTTCTCGAAGGCTAGTGCCGTATGGTCGCCAAAGGCCGCGGGATCGATCACGCTGGCCACCACGCGGCGCTTCTCTTCTTTTGATGAGAATCGGCGCACCACGCAGTAGAAGCCATTGGGGTAAAGCCATTTTTCGGTCGCTTCGTTGCGCAGGATCGCGTTCGGCTTCTTCAAGTCGGGCGCCGGCCAACTCGTTCCGGTGCTTTTCAAGTGGCCTGGATAGAGCAAGGGTACGGTGCCTTCTTCGGGCATGTCCCGCAGGTGCGCTCTTACCCGGAAGTCGACCACGGGTCCGGTCGATATCCTGATACCCAAGTCAGCGAGCGTGTAGCGCACGGCCGGCAATAGCTCGATCGTGTTTTTCTCGGGCGACGTGGGGACATGGATGAATCGTTCCGGATCACCCGGGAACACGATCCGGTCGAACGCCTGTTCGTGCGTGGCCAGGTCGGTAAAGCTGTCGTCGGTCGAAGTACTGATCGTCACCGGCCCCCGCTGACCGCCTCGCTCGAGGCGGATGATCACGTTCTCCTGCAGTACTTCGTCGTCCTTGAAAGCCTTGTTGCGTGATTCGAAGAGGTGTATGTGACGGATCGCTGCACGCTTGAGGATGAAGTCACGGAACGGGCGGTAGTATGGCCCGTTGCAGAAGCTGCGCGGGATGATCGCCACGATCTGGCCGCCCGGCGCGGCCTGTGCCACGGCCAGTGCGACGAAGGCGGAATACAGATTCACGGTCTCGATGCCGACCCTGCGCAAGGCGAGCCGGTGAGCGGAATTGCTGTTTATCTTCTTGTACGGCGGATTGAGGATCGTGTGTGTGTAGCTTCCGCGCTTCTGGTCCTGGTACAGCAGATCATCCGCAGTGGCCGTCAGTTCGATGAAATCCCCGGCGATGATTTCGGCCTTGACGCTGCTGTAGCTCGCCAGGTGCTGCTTGAGATGCTCACGAAGCGAGGCATCAATTTCGTAAGCCGTGACCTCCACGGTCTCGAAGTCAAAGCCACCGGCTACCCAACGGTCCAGGAACGCGCAGGAGAGGGCACCCACCCCCGCACCCGCATCCAGAAGCCGGCAGGTCTGCAACGTGCTGGGCGGGAACATCCCCGCCATGAAGCGTGCCACGCTGGAAGGCGTCATGAACTGGCCGAACTCGGCCTTGCGCTTCTGCGCGATACGGGGTGAGACCTGCCGGCGTACGCTATCGGCGGTTTCCAGTTGTTGAACCATTCAGATCAATGCGAAGCCGAGGGAGGGGGCAGCGTCCGGTCTCATTGTACTCAGCGCGGACCCTGAAAGCACGTGCAGCCCCACCTTTGCTCAGATGATGCATGTCAGCGTGCCCGCCGGTGAAACACAGCCAGAGCCAGATGTCCTAGAATGCCGGGCATGAAAAAACTGTATGCCCTGCTGCTGTGTGGGCCCCTCGTCGCGCATGCCGAGTGGGGCCAGTTCGACATGGAGTTCGAACAGGACAAACCCTGGGTCGAGGTGGCGGCGCAACTGCCGCCGTATCCGCGTGTGGAGAACCTGTTGCCTTTCACGGTGTCGTCGGCGACACGCAACCGCCACTTCATCGATTCCGTCTCCATCAGCGTCGGCAGCGACAAGGTCGTGCGCTATACCGTGGTGATCGAGGCGGCGGGCGGCGCGAAGAACGTCATGTTCGAAGGCCTGCGCTGCGCGACCGGCGAGCGCCGCTTGTACGCCTACGGCCAGCCCGACGGCACCTGGTCGAAGGCGCGCAACGCCGGTTGGGAGGGCATCAGGCTGCGCTCGCTGCTCTCCTATCACAAGCCGCTGTTCGAAGAGATCCTGTGTCCCGGCGGCATCGCGGTGCGCGACGCCGCCGAAGCGGTGCGCAACCTGAAACAGGCAGCCCGATGACTACGTCCGTTCTCAAACACGCCCACCGCATCGTCGTCAAGGTCGGCTCCAGCCTCGTCACCGCCGAAGGTCGCGGCCTGGATCATGCCGCACTGTCGCGCTGGGCCGAGCAGATCGCCGCGCTCACCGCACAGGGCAAGGAGGTCGTGCTGGTGTCCTCAGGGGCGATCGCCGAAGGCATCGCGCGCCTGGGCTGGAGGAAGCGCCCGAAAGCGGTCAACGAGCTGCAGGCCGCCGCCGCCGTGGGGCAGATGGGGCTGGTACAGGCCTATGAATCGATTTTCCGTGCCCACGGCCTGCACGCCGCGCAGGTGCTCCTGACCCACGAGGACCTCGCTGACCGCACGCGCTATCTCAACGCGCGCACTACCTTGCGCACGCTGCTCGAACTCAAGGTCGTGCCGATCATCAACGAGAACGACACCGTCGCCACCGACGAGATTCGTCTCGGCGACAATGACACGCTCGGTGCGCTGGTCACCAACCTCATCGAGGCGGACTGTCTCGTCATCCTCACCGACCAGCCCGGCCTCTACACCGCCGACCCGCGCAAGAATCCGGAGGCGACCCTGGTGATGGACGCCCACGCCGGCGATCCCGAACTCGAACGCATGGCGGGCGGTGCCGGCAGCAGTGTGGGTACCGGCGGCATGCTGACCAAGATTCTCGCCGCCAAGCGCGCGGCACGCAGCGGCGCCCACACCGTGATCTGCAGCGGCCGCGAGGACCGCGTGCTGCTGCGCCTGGCGATGGGCGAAGCCATCGGCAGCCAGTTGGTGGCGCGCCAGGCGCCGCTCGCGGCGCGCCGGCAGTGGCTCGCCGATCATTTGCAACTGCGCGGCGCGCTGCTGCTCGATGCTGGAGCGGTGCGCGCACTGGTCGAAGACGGCAAGAGCCTGCTGCCCGTCGGCGTCAAGGGCGTCACCGGCGAGTTCGCGCGCGGCGAAGTGGTCGCCGTGGTCGATGGGGAGGGCCGCGAGATCGCGCGCGGCCTCGTCAATTACAGTGCCGTCGAGGCACGCCGCATCGCCGGCAAGGCCTCAAGCGCGATCGAGGCCGAGCTTGGCTACATGGACGAGCCGGAGCTGATCCATCGCGACAACCTGGTCGTGCTGGGATGATGGTCATCGACCTGATGCGCCACGGTGAGCCCGTCGGTGGACGCCGCTATCGTGGCCAGGTCGACGATCCCCTGTCGGAGAAAGGCTGGGCGCAGATGCGCGCCGCGGTCGCCGGAGCGACGCCCTGGACACGCATCGTCTCATCGCCGCTGGCGCGCTGCCGCGCCTTTGCCGAGGCCCTCGCCGTGGAGCGCGGACTGCCGCTGGAATTCGATGCGCGGCTGATGGAAGGCGGCTTCGGCGCGTGGGAAGGGCGCAGCGCCGCCGAGATCGAAACGGCCAATCCGGGTGCCGTGGCGCGCTTCAAGGCCGACCCGGTCGGCGCGCGTCCGCCAGGCGCGGAACCGCTGGAGGATTTCCACGCCCGCGTCACCGCCGCCCTCGACGCGCTGGTTGCGCGTTACGCGGGTGGGCATCTGCTCGTGGTGGGCCACGCCGGGGTGATGCGCATGGCGCTGGCGTGGACGTTGCAAATGCCCGTTGCGCATGCCTACCGTATCGACGTGGCCCCTGCCACGCTCACCCGCCTGCGTATCGACGGCGGCCAAACCAGCCTGATTTTCCACGGCAATCCGCGCGCCGAGCCGTGATCGGCCGTGTTCTGGTCGTCTGCTGGGCGCTGCTGCTGTCGGCACAGGCCACGGCCGTGCGTCTCGCCGATGACAGCGGCCAGACGCTCGAACTGGCGCGGCCGCCGCAGCGCATCGTTGCGCTCGCGCCGCACCTCACGGAACTGCTGTTTGCCGTGGGTGCCGGCGCGCAACTCGTTGGCGTCGACAGCACCAGCGATTACCCGCCCGCGGCACGCGCCCTGCCGCGCGTGGGCGACGCCCATCGCGTCAATTTCGAACGCCTCGTCGCGCTGAGGCCCGACCTCGTCGTCGTGTGGCTCGATGGCCAGCGCGCGGCCGACCTGCAACGTCTGCGCAGCCTGGGCGTACGGGTGCTGTACACGCGTGCGGCGCGGCTCGACGATGTCGCGCGCCTGTTGCGAATGCTGGGCGAGGCGAGCGGCCATGCGGCAGCCGGGGAGGGCGCCGCGCGGCAGTTCACGGCCGGGCTTGCGGCGCTGAAGCGCACGCGGCGCGTCGCGCTGCCGGTGTTCTATCAGGTGTGGGACCGCCCGCTGATGACCGTCGGTGGCCGCCACTGGATCAGCGAAGCGCTGGCGCTATGCGGCGCGCGCAACGTGTTCGCCGACCTCGACGCGGCCGCACCGGTGGTGTCGCGCGAGGCGGTGCTGCGGCGCGCGCCCGCGCTTGTCATCGGCGGCAGCGACGGCCCCGACCCGCGCCGCGACTGGCAGCGCCATGCACGCCTGCCCGCCGTCCAGCACGGGGCTTTCGCGCGGGTGAACGCGGATCGTCTGCATCGCCCCACCCCGCGTCTGCTCGACGGCATCGCCGAACTGTGCGCAGTGGTGGACGCCTACGCGCGCTAACATTCATGGCAATTCGCCGTCCCGGAATATGAAACGGCGACTCGCCATGAACGTTCCCCTCTCCCCTCCCTCTCCCGCAAGCGAGAGAGGGGGACAGGATCTCGCTGCGCGAGTTTTACGTTAACGACCGCCGCCCGTCTTTCGGTTGGGGCAATTTTCCTTGATGCAGTCGGCGTAGATCTGCAGCGAGTGGTCGCGGATCACGAAGCCGCGGTCTCGCGCGATGCGTTCCTGGCGCTTCTCGATTTCGCTGTCGACGAACTCCTCGACCTTGCCGCATTGCAGGCATACCAGATGATCATGGTGGCCGCCCTGGTTGAGTTCGAACACCGCGCGGTCGCTGTCGAAATGATGGCGGATGAGGAGGCCCGCCTGCTCGAATTGCGTCAGCACGCGATACACCGTCGCCAGGCCGATATCCTGGCCATCGTCGGACAGCATGCGGTACACCTCCTCTGCCGTCAGATGGTGCTCGCTGTGCTGCTCGAACAGATCGAGGATCTTCAGGCGCGGCACGGTCGCCTTGAGACCGATGCTCTTGAGATCGGACGGATTGCTCACGCTGGGCTCCGGAACGGGTTCGCGAATACGTTATGATACGTGCTTTTGTGGCCCGTCCGGTCCTCACGCGATTTCCGCTCATGCGTCGACTTTCGATTTCCGTCCTGCTCCTGGGCCTGCTTGCCGGCTGTTCCGGCCTCAATATCGGCCCGCATCGCATCGACGTGCAACAGGGCAATGCACTCGACCAGGAAAACGTAGCCCGTCTGAAACCCGGCCTGACCCGCTCGCAGGTCCGCTTCCTGCTCGGCACGCCGCTGGTGGTCGACCCCTTCCACAGCGACCGCTGGGATTACGTCTACGTTTTTCACAAGGCCGGCAAACTCGCCGAACAGCGGCGCCTGTCCCTGTTCTTCGATGGTGATTCGCTGATTCGCATCGAGGGGCAAGTGCCGCCCGCCGAAGGCAGCGTGCCGGCGACGGACGCCGCGACTACGGCTGCGCCGACGGTCGCACTCGCTTCGCCGGCGCCTGTCGCCCACGTCGTGGGCGCGGCCGCGCCTGCCGTCCCTGCGGCGGCACCCGTTACGCCCGCTGCCGAGACGCCCCGTGCCGCACCGGCGGTGCGGGGCGTCGTGCCGCCCTTGCCGAGTCCGCCCAACGCGCCGCCCTACGTCGACCCGCGCGTAGCCGCCGAACCGCCGCTGCAGGCCGCGACCGACGTCACCGAAATCAAGCCTGACGTCATTCCGCCGTTCCCCGAGCCGTACGCCGCGGGCGCGGACAGCGACGATCCGGTGCTGCGGGCACTCAAGGTCTGGGCCGATGCCTGGTCCGGCCGCGACGAGGAAGCGTACCTCGCGGCCTACGACGCGCGGTTCACGCCCACCGGCGGCGACAGCCGCGCCGACTGGGAAAAGCGTCGCCGCCTGCTGCTCGGTCTGGCGAAGAACATCGAGTTGAAAATCGAATCGCCGTCGGTCGATCGGAACGACGACGGCAGTGCGACCGTCACCTTCAACCAGTTCTACCGGTCCGACAGCTATCGCGATGCCGTGGTGAAGCAGTTGCGCATGGTCGAGCGTGACGGCCGCTGGCGCATCGTCGAGGAGAAGGTGCTGTCGATCCTGCGGGAGGGGCGGCCATGAGCCTGCGCACCGTGATCGCCGGCGTGTCCGGGCGCATGGGCCGGGCGCTCGTCGAAGCCGTCGCCGCCGACCCCGCCTGCATCCTGCACGCGGCGCTGGATCGCGCCGGCAGCCCGCTTGTCGGCCAGGATCCCGGCGCCGCTTTCGGCGTGTCCAGTACTGCGCGGGTGAGCGACCAGCCCGCGGTGGCGCTCGCCGGCGCCGGTGCCCTGATCGATTTCACGCGCCCCGAAGCGACTTTTGTCTACCTCGACGCCTGCGTCGCCGCCGGCGTGCCGCTGGTGATCGGCACCACCGGCTTCGACGACGCCGGTCGCGCGCGCATCGCTGCCGCCGCGCAGCAGGTCCCGATCGTGTTCGCACCCAACATGAGCGTCGGCGTCAACCTGCTGCTGAAGCTCGCCGAGATGGCGGCGCAGGTGCTCGCGGAGGGCTACGACATCGAGATCGTCGAGGCGCATCACCGCCACAAGGTCGATGCGCCGTCCGGCACCGCGCTCGGTCTCGGGCGGGCCGTGGCGGATGCGCTCGGACGTGATCTGGCGCAGTGCGCGGTGTACGGCCGCGAGGGGGTCACCGGCGAGCGCAAGCCGGACACCATCGGCTTCGCCACGGTACGCGGCGGCGACATCGTCGGCGATCACACGCTCCTGTTCGCCGGCATCGGCGAGCGTGTCGAGCTCACCCACAAGGCCAGCAGCCGCGCCACCTTCGCGCAGGGTGCGCTGCGCGCCGCCAAATGGCTGCAGGGCCGCGCCCCCGGCCTGTATGACATGCGCGACGTGCTGAATCTGAAATGAACCAGGAAACGCCCATGAACGCCGTCAAGGTCTACAGCACCGGCACCTGCCCCATCTGCGTCAAGGCCAAGGCCTTTCTCGACAAGCGTGGCATCGGCTACGACGAGGTCCGCATCGACCTCGACCGCGAGGCGATGAAGGAATTCGCCGTCGTCACCCACGGCGCGCGCACCGTGCCGCAGATCATCGTCGACGGCCACTGCATCGGCGGCTTCACCGAGCTGACCGAACTCGACATGGACGGCGGCCTCGACCACCTGCATCCGTGAAACCAGTCGCCCGGACGTTGAAGCCGGGCGTCAATTGGGCTATAATTTTAGTATTCAAATTCAGGCGGGTTCGCGCGAGCGGCTCGCCTGAATTTTGTCACCTGCCATTCGGAGTTTTCCTTGTCTCGTGCCCAACCCGCCATCCTGGTTCTCGCTGACGGCTCGGTCTTTCGCGGCCAATCGATCGGCGCCGATGGCGTCACGAGCGGGGAGGTGGTGTTCAACACCGCACTCACCGGCTATCAGGAAATCCTCACCGACCCTTCGTATTCCCGGCAGATCGTCACCCTCACCTACCCGCACATCGGCAACACCGGCATCAATGTCGAGGACGTCGAGGCGGCGCGCAGCCATGCCGCCGGCCTGGTGGTGCGCGACCTGCCGCGGCTGCATTCGAGCTTCCGCGCCAGCGAAACGCTGTCCGATTACCTGAAGCGCGAGAACATCGTCGCCATCGCCGACATCGACACCCGCCGCCTGACCCGCATCCTGCGCGAAAAGGGTACACAGAACGGCTGCATCATGGCAGGCGCGGTCGACGAGGCGAAGGCACTGGAGGCTGCACGTGCCTTCCCGGGGCTCGCCGGCATGGACCTCGCCAAGGTCGTCAGCGCGCCCGCCGCCTACGACTGGGCCGAAACCGAGTGGAAGCTCGGTTCCGGCTACGGCAGGCTGGAAACGCCGCGCTTCCACGTCGTCGCCTTCGATTACGGCGTCAAGCGCAACATCCTGCGCATGCTGGCCGAGCGTGGCTGCCGCCTGACCGTGCTGCCGGGGACCGCGACCGCCGAACAGGCACTGGCGCTGAAGCCCGATGGCATCTTCCTTTCCAATGGCCCCGGCGACCCCGAGGCCTGCGACTACGCGATCCGCGCGATTGGTGAACTGGTCGCCACGAAGATCCCCCTCTTCGGTATCTGTCTTGGCCATCAGCTGCTGGCACTCGCTTCCGGTGCGAAGACCGTGAAGATGAAGTTCGGCCATCACGGCGCCAACCATCCGGTCAAGGACCTCGACAGCGGCCGCGTCGCCATCACCAGCCAGAACCACGGTTTTGCCGTGGACGCGGCGACCCTGCCCGCCAACCTGCGCAGCACCCATGTCTCGCTGTTCGACGGCTCGCTGCAGGGCATCGCACGTACCGACTGCCCGGCGTTCAGCTTCCAGGGGCACCCCGAAGCGAGTCCCGGCCCGCATGACGTCAGCTACCTGTTCGACCGCTTCATCCAGATGATGGCGGATGCCAAAGCCCACTGATCATGCCCAAGCGTACCGACCTCCACAGCATCCTCATCATCGGCGCCGGCCCCATCGTCATCGGCCAGGCGTGCGAGTTCGACTACTCCGGCGCGCAGGCGTGCAAGGCGCTGCGCGAGGAGGGCTACAAGGTCATTCTCGTCAACAGCAATCCGGCGACGATCATGACCGACCCGGACATGGCCGACGTCACCTACATCGAGCCGATTTCCTGGCAGGTGGTCGAGAAGATCATCGAGAAGGAGCGTCCCGACGCCCTGCTGCCGACCATGGGCGGGCAGACGGCGTTGAACTGCGCCCTTGACCTCGCGCGCCACGGCGTGCTGGAAAAATACGGCGTCGAGATGATCGGCGCATCCAAGGAAGCCATCGACAAGGCGGAAGACCGCGAGAAATTCAAGGCGGCGATGACCAAGCTCGGCCTCGGCTCGGCGCGCTCGGCCATCGCCCACAGCATGGAGGAGGCGCTGCAGGTGCAGGCGGCGCTCGGCTTCCCGACCATCATCCGGCCGTCGTTTACCATGGGCGGATCGGGCGGCGGCATCGCCTACAACAAGGACGAGTTTGTCGCCATCTGCGAACGCGGTCTCGAGGCATCGCCGACCCACGAACTCCTCATCGAGGAATCGCTGCTTGGCTGGAAAGAGTACGAGATGGAAGTCGTGCGCGACCGCCACGACAACTGCATCATCGTCTGCTCGATCGAGAACCTCGATCCCATGGGCGTGCACACCGGCGACTCCATCACCGTCGCGCCGGCACAGACGCTGACCGACAAGGAATACCAGATCATGCGCAACGCCAGCCTGGCGGTGTTGCGCGAGATCGGCGTCGACACCGGTGGCTCCAACGTGCAGTTCGCCACCAACCCGGCGGACGGGCGCATGGTGGTGATCGAGATGAACCCGCGTGTGTCGCGTTCTTCCGCGCTGGCCTCGAAGGCGACCGGTTTTCCGATCGCCAAGGTCGCGGCCAAGCTCGCGATCGGCTACACGCTCGACGAACTGCAGAACGACATCACCGGTGGCGCCACCCCGGCCTCGTTCGAGCCGTCGATCGACTACGTCGTCACCAAGATCCCGCGTTTCGCGTTCGAGAAATTCCCGCAGGCCGACGATCGCCTGACCACGCAGATGAAATCGGTGGGCGAGGTGATGGCGATGGGCCGCACGTTGCAGGAATCGCTGCAGAAGGCGCTGCGCGGGCTGGAAGTCGGTGCCGATGGCCTCGACCCCAAGACGACCGACCGCGACGAGATCGAGGCCGAGCTGATGTCGCCCGGACCCGAGCGCATCTGGTACGTCGGCGACGCCTTCCGCGTCGGCATGAGCCTCGACGAAGTCCATGCGGTGTCGAAGATCGACCCCTGGTTCCTCGACCAGATCCACGGCCTGATCGAAATGGAAACGGAGCTTGCCGGCCATACGCTCGCCGACCTGGACGCCGCTGCGCTGCGCCGCCTGAAGCGCGCCGGCTTTTCCGACCGCCGCCTGGCGAAGCTCCTGAACACCGACCAGCACGCGGTGCGTGCGCGCCGCAACGCGCTGGCGATTCATCCCGTCTACAAGCGCGTCGACACCTGCGCCGCCGAGTTCGCCACGCAGACCGCCTACATGTATTCCACCTACGAGGAAGAGTGCGAGGCGCACCCGAGCGAGCGGAAGAAGATCATGGTGCTGGGCGGTGGCCCGAACCGCATCGGCCAGGGCATCGAGTTCGACTACTGCTGCGTGCATGCCGCGCTTGCCCTGCGCGAGTCCGGCTTCGAGACCATCATGGTCAACTGCAATCCGGAGACCGTGTCGACCGACTACGATACCTCCGATCGCCTGTATTTCGAACCGCTCACCCTGGAAGACGTGCTGGAGATCGTGCGCATCGAAAAGCCGGTCGGCGTGATCGTGCAGTACGGCGGCCAGACCCCGCTCAAGCTGGCGCGTGACCTGGAACGTAACGGCGTGCCCATCATCGGCACCAGTCCCGACATGATCGACGCCGCGGAGGACCGCGAGCGCTTCCAGCAGATGCTGCACGACCTGGGGCTCAAGCAGCCGCCCAACCGCACCGCGCGGGACCCCGACAGCGCGCTGCGCATGGCCGCCGAGATCGGCTATCCGCTGGTGGTGCGCCCGTCCTACGTGCTCGGCGGCCGCGCCATGGAAATCGTGCGCGAGGAGGCCGATCTCGTGCGCTACATGACCGAGGCGGTCAAGGTCTCCAACAAGTCGCCGGTGCTGCTCGACCGCTTCCTCAACGACGCGATCGAGGTGGACGTCGACGCGCTGTCCGACGGCGAACAGGTGGTGATCGGCGGCATCATGCAGCACATCGAGCAGGCGGGCGTGCATTCCGGCGACTCGGCGTGCTCGCTGCCGCCCTACAGTCTGTCGAACGCGCTGCAGGACGAGTTGCGGCGGCAGACCGTGGCGATGGCGAAAGCATTGAAGGTGTGCGGGCTGATGAACGTGCAGTTCGCGATCCAGGGCGACACCGTCTACGTGCTCGAAGTCAACCCGCGCGCCTCGCGCACCGTGCCGTATGTCTCCAAGGCCATCGGTGCGCCGCTGGCGAAGATCGCCGCACGCGCGATGGCCGGCATTTCGCTGAAGTCGCAGGGCTTCGAAAAGGAAATCATCCCGCCGTACTACTCGGTCAAGGAAGCAGTGTTCCCGTTCCGCAAGTTCCCCGGCGTCGATACCATCCTCGGCCCGGAAATGAAGTCGACCGGCGAGGTCATGGGCGTCGGCGTCAACTTCGGCGAGGCCTTCGTCAAGTCGCAGCTGGCGTCCAGCTCGGGCCTGCCGAAGCCGGGCGGCCGCGCGTTCGTCAGCGTGCGCTCGGTGGACCACGCCGCGGTGGTCGAACTGGCGCAGGGCCTGCGTGACCTGGGCTTCAGCCTGGTCGCCACGCGCGGCACGGCGCAGGTGATCGAGGCGGCCGGCATTCCGGTGGCCATCGTCAACAAGGTCAAGGAAGGCCGCCCGCACATCGTCGACATGATCAAGAACGGCGACATCGACTTCATCGTCAACGTCGTCGAGGACAAGAAGGCGGTGAAGGACTCCTACGCCATTCGTGCGGAGGCGCTGGTGCGGCGGGTCGTCTACTTCACCACGCTCGCCGGCGCCGTCGCCGCATGCATGGGCATGCGCCACGGCGACGGGCTCGAAGTCTATTCCCTGCAGGCGTTGCACCAGCGCCTGCGCTGATTCCAGAGGGCAGGTTCGTGAACAAAATCCCCCTTACCGTGGTGGGCGCCGAGAAACTGCGCGCCGAGTTGCAGCATTTGAAGAGCGTGGAACGCCCCGCGGTGATCCAGGCGATCGCCGAGGCGCGCGCGCAGGGTGACCTGTCGGAAAACGCCGAATACGACGCGGCAAAGGAAAAGCAGGGCTTCATCGAGGGTCGCATCGCCGAGCTGGAAGGCAAGCTGTCGCACGCGCAGATCATCGATCCGGCAACCCTCGACGCCGAGGGCCGCATCGTCTTTGGCGCCACGGTCGAACTGGAAGACGCCGAAAGCGGCGACACCGTCAGCTACCAGATCGTCGGCGACGACGAGGCGGACATCAAGGCCGGCAAGATCTCGGTGTCCTCGCCGATCGCGCGCGCGCTCATCGGCAAGTACGCCGGCGACAGCGTCGACGTGCAGGCGCCGGGCGGCGTGCGCCAGTACGAAGTGCTCGACGTCCTGTACAAGTAAACATGCGCCGCTTCTGGGACGGCCTCGCCGGCACGCTTCTGGTGCTGTGGATCGGTGGCATGTGGGCGCTCGGCTATCTGGCCGCGCCCGTGCTGTTTGCGGCACTCGACGACAAGCAGCTTGCCGGCAACCTCGCCGGGCGCCTGTTCGACTGGATGGCGTGGATCGGCATCGCGGCGGCAGCGTACCTGCTCGTCTATCGCGTCGCCCGCGATGGGGGCGCGGCGCTGAAGACGTTGTTCTTCTGGATCGTGGCCTTGATGCTGGCGCTGATTCTCGTGGCGCAGTTCGGGGTGCAGCCGATCCTGCAGGGCCTGAAGGACCAAGCCATGCCGCAGGCGGTGATGCAGAGCGTGTTCGCCGACCGTTTCCGCCACTGGCATGGCGTTTCCAGCATCCTTTACCTCATCCAGAGCGCGCTCGGCCTCGTGCTGGTGTGGCGTGCGGGACTGGCGCGATAGTCCCCGGCCGTCGTCGCTCAGCCGGGCAGGGTGATCGCCGGTTTTTCCCCCGCGCGGTAGATCACCAGCACCTTGCCGATCTGCTGCACCGGCGCGGCCCCCGTGGCGGCGCAGATGTCCTCCATCCAGGCGCGGCGCGTTTCCGCCTCGTCGCTGGCCGCCTTGATCTTGATCAGTTCGTGCGCGGCGAGCCCGCGTTCGATTTCCTTCAGTACCGCGGGCGTGAGGCCGTTGCCGCCGATCATGACCACCGGCTGGCGGCTGTGCGCCAGGCCCTTGAGGTATTGCCGCTGGGCGGGGGTGAGTGATTTCATGTGGATTCCTTCAAGCGAGCGCGGATTGTAGCCGATAGCCATGACACACAAGCCCAAGCGAACGAAATCGGGACGTGCCTGGATGCACGAGCATGTCACCGATCCCTACGTCAAGCGGGCGCAGCAGGACGGCTACCGCTCGCGTGCCGCGTACAAACTGCTGGAAATCGACGCACGCGACCCCCTGCTGCGTCCGGGGATGACGGTGGTCGATCTGGGCGCGGCACCGGGCAGTTGGTGCCAGGTGGCGGTCGCGAAGCTGAAGGGGCGGGGCAGGGTGCTGGCGATCGATCTCCTGCCGGTCGCGCCGCTGGCGGGCGTGGAAAGCCTGGCGGGGGATTTCACCGAACCGGCCGCCCTGGCCTGGCTGGAGGAAAAGCTGGGGACGCAGCGTGTCGACCTTGTTTTGAGCGATATGGCCCCCAATATAAGTGGGGTGGCGCTGCGCGATCAGGCGCGGCATTATGAATTATGCGAACTGGCGCTGGATTTTGCGGTGCAGTGGCTGAAACCTGATGGCGCTTTTCTCGTCAAAGTATTTCAGGGCGTCGGATTCGAGGATTTCCGCGTACGGATGCGGCAGGCGTTCGCACGGGTCGCGATACGCAAGCCGGATGCTTCGCGCGACCGCAGTACGGAAGTCTATCTGCTCGGCCGCGAGCCCGTGGCCGAACGGCACGCGGCGTGACCCCGCCGTAGCCGGGGTTTGGTTTAGAATGGGTCAAACGGCGCGATGGCGCGCCGAGGAGTCAACGTGAACAACATGTCGAAGAATATCGTCATCTGGCTGATCATAGCCGTCGTCCTGATGACGGTGTTCAACCAGTTCGGCGCGCAGCGCGCGGTTCAGTCGCAGATGCCCTACTCGCAATTCATCGAGCAGGTGCGCCAGCAGCAGATCACCAAGGTGGTGATCGAAGGCAATGTGCTGAAGGGCGAGCGTAGCGATGGCCAGCGTTTCACCAGTTACGCGCCGAGCGATCCCTGGATGGTGTCCGATCTGCTGAAGAACGGGGTACAGGTCGAGGCCAAGCCGGAAGAGCAGCCGTCCTTCCTGATGAGCCTGCTCATTTCCTGGTTCCCCATGCTGCTGCTGATCGGCGTGTGGATCTTCTTCATGCGCCAGATGCAGGGTGGTGGTCGCGGCGGTGCCTTCTCGTTCGGCAAGAGCCGTGCGCGCCTGCTCGATGAGAACGCCAATCCGGTCACCTTCGCCGACGTCGCCGGGTGCGACGAGGCCAAGGAGGACGTCGCGGAACTGGTCGAATTCCTCAAGGACCCGTCCAAGTTCCAGAAACTGGGCGGACGCATCCCGCGCGGCGTGCTGATGGTCGGCCCCCCAGGTACCGGCAAGACCCTGCTGGCGCGCTCCATCGCAGGTGAAGCCAAGGTGCCGTTCTTCAGCATCTCGGGCTCCGACTTCGTCGAGATGTTCGTCGGCGTCGGCGCCGCGCGCGTGCGCGACATGTTCGAGCAGGCGAAGAAGAACGCGCCCTGTATCATCTTCATCGACGAAATCGACGCGGTCGGCCGCCAGCGCGGCGCCGGCCTTGGCGGCGGCAACGACGAGCGCGAGCAGACACTGAACCAGTTGCTGGTCGAGATGGACGGCTTCGAGGCGAACGCCGGCGTGATCGTCATCGCCGCCACCAACCGCCCCGACGTGCTCGACCCGGCGCTGCTGCGTCCTGGCCGTTTCGACCGCCAGGTCGTGGTCGGCCTGCCCGACATCCGCGGCCGCGAGCAGATCCTGCTGGTGCACATGCGCAAGGTTCCGGTGGCACCCGACGTGCGCGCGGACATCCTGGCACGTGGCACACCCGGCATGTCCGGTGCCGACCTCGCCAACCTCGTCAACGAGGCGGCGCTGTTCGCGGCGCGCGGCAACAAGCGTCTGGTCGACATGAACGACTTCGAGCAGGCCAAGGACAAGATCCTCATGGGTGCTGAACGCAAGTCCATGGTAATTACTCCGGAGGACAAGAAGAAGACCGCCTACCACGAGTCCGGCCATGCGGTGATCGGCATGTCCCTGCCGGGTTGCGACCCGGTGCACAAGGTGACGGTGATCCCGCGCGGCCGGGCGCTGGGCGTCACCATGTCGCTGCCGGAGCAGGACCGCTTCAGCCTGTACAAGGACCAGATGCTGGCCCAGATCAGCATGTTGTTCGGTGGCCGCGTGGCGGAGGAAATCTTCGTCGGCAGTATTTCCACCGGAGCGTCCAATGATTTCGAGCGCGCCACCGGCATCGCTCGCGACATGGTGACACGCTATGGCATGTCCGAGGCGCTCGGCCCCATGGTTTACGGCGAAAACGAGGGTGAGATCTTCCTCGGCCGCTCGGTGACCACGCACAAGAACATGAGCGAAGCGACCATGCAGAAGGTCGACGCGGAAATCCGCCGCATCCTCGACGAGCAGTACGCCGTGGCGACGAAACTCCTCACCGACAACCGCGACAAGGTTGAGGCGATGACCGCCGCGTTACTCGAATACGAAACCATCGACGCCGAGCAGATCGCCGACATCATGGCGGGGCGTCCGGTGCGTCCGCCCCGGCCCGTCGCGACGCCGCCACCGCCTGCCGGAGGCGACAAGCCGAGCGCACCGGCCCCCACCGGCCAGCCTGCACAGGAAACCTGACGACGTTCGATCGGGACGGAGGGGCCTCAACCCCTCCATTTTTTATGGATACGCTCTACGCAGGCGCCTTCCGTCTTTCTCTGTCCCGCCCCCTCGTCATGGGTATCGTCAACGTCACGCCGGACTCGTTTTCCGAGCGCGGCGGATTCGGCACCACGCAGGCTGCGATCGACCATGCGCTCAAGCTTCGGGACGCCGGCGCCGATATCCTCGATGTCGGTGGCGAGTCGACGCGGCCCGGCGCGGCGCCGGTGCCGGTAGAGGAGGAGATCGGCCGCGCGATTCCGGTGCTCGATGCGCTCGTCCGGGAAGGCTGTTGCGTCTCGATCGACACCCGCAAGCCCAAGGTGATGCGCGCCGCGCTCGCGGCGGGCGCGGCGATGGTCAACGACGTCACGGCCCTGCGCGCACCGGGTGCGCTGGAGACGGTTGCGGCGTCCAATACCGCGGTGTGTCTGATGCACATGCTGGGCGAACCGCAGACGATGCAGCAGGCGCCCGTGTACGAGGACGTGGTGCGGGAAGTTGGCGCGTTCCTGCAGGGGCGTGTGACAGTCTGCGAGGCGGCGGGCATTGCGCGCGAACGGCTGGTGATCGATCCCGGCTTTGGCTTCGGCAAGACCGTCGCGCACAACCTTGCGCTGCTGCGGCGACTCGACCGGCTCGTTGCACTGGGAGTGCCCGTGCTCGCCGGACTGTCGCGCAAGTCGATGCTGGGTGCGCTCACCGGCCGCGCGGTGGACGAACGCGAATATGCGGGGATTGCCGCGCATCTTGCGGCGGTGGCGCGCGGCGCGCGGCTGCTGCGGGTGCACGATGTGGCCGCCATGCGCGATGCGCTGGCGATCTGGAATGCAGTGGAGGAAGCAGACGATGGGGCGTAAGTATTTCGGCACCGACGGCGTGCGCGGCAGAGTGGGCGAGGCGCCGATCACGCCCGAATTCGTCATGCATCTGGCCTATGCCGCCGGTCAGGTGCTGGTGGCCGACCGCGGCAGCCTGCCGCCGGATCAGCACCCCACCGTGCTGATCGGCAAGGATACGCGCATTTCTGGCTACATGCTGGAAGCTGCGATGGAGGCCGGGTTCACGGCCGCCGGCGTGAACGTGCTGATGACCGGGCCGATGCCCACCCCCGCGGTGGCCTACCTGACCCGCGCGCTGCGGCTGCAGGCCGGCGTCGTGATTTCCGCGTCGCACAACCCGTTCGAGGACAATGGCATCAAGTTCTTCTCCGAAGGCGGGCAGAAACTCCCCGACAGCGTCGAGGAAGCCATCGAGGCCCGCCTCGACCGGCCCATCGTCACCGTGCCGGCGCGCCAGCTGGGGCGCGCGCGCCGCATCGAGGACGCCGCCGCGCGCTACATCGAGTTCTGCAAGAGCAGCTTCCCCAATCGTCTCGATCTGCGCGGCCTGCGCGTGGTCGTCGACTGTGCGCACGGCGCGACCTACCACATCGCTCCCCATGTGCTGCATGAGCTGGGCGCCGAGGTCATAGCCATCGGCAACGAACCGAACGGCTTCAACATCAACGACGATTGTGGCGCCACCCACACCCAGGCGCTGTCCGAGGCGGTGCGTCGTCACCGTGCCGACCTCGGTATCTCCCTTGACGGCGACGGCGACCGCCTGATGATGGCGGATGCAGCGGGCCGGATCTACGACGGCGACAAGCTGGTCTACGTCATCGCGCGTCACCGCATCCAGACCGGCTACATGAAAGGCGGCGTGGTCGGCACACTGATGACCAACCTGGGCACCGAGCATGCGCTTGCCCGCATCCAGGTTCCGTTCGAGCGTGCCAAGGTGGGTGACCGCTACGTGCTGGAGCGTCTGCAGGCGAATGGCTGGATGCTGGGCGGCGAGACCTCCGGGCACATCCTCTGCCTCGACAAGCACACCACCGGCGACGGCATCGTTTCCGCGCTGCAGGTGTTGTGGGCGCTGCGCGAGACGGGAGAGACGCTCGACGCTTTCACCGCCGACCTGGAGACCTATCCACAGGTGATGATCAACGTGCCGGTCGCCAAGAGTTTCAAACTGGATGCCGCCTCACAGGTCGGCGCCTCGGTTGCCGAGGCCGAGGCTGCGCTGAAAGGCAGCGGACGGATCGTCTTGCGCGCGTCCGGCACCGAGCCGCTGATCCGCGTGATGGTCGAAGGACGCGACACCGATCTGGTGCGTAACATGGCTGAAGCAATTGCCGCTGCCGTGAGAACGGCCGCTGCGGGGTGATTTCCCGCACTGAAATAGTTCTGTAATATTCGCCCGATAGTATGGCGACGTCGCCCCTCGCGGCAACGTCAACAACTATCGGAGATATTTACATGCGTACACTCAACACACTGGCTCAGGGTGCTCTTGCGGCCACCATGGGTCTTGCTTTTTCGGTGAGCGCGCTGGCCGCCGACATCACGGGGGCGGGCGCAACCTTCCCTTATGCCGTTTATACCAAGTGGGCCGAAGCCTACCAGACCGCGACCGGTAACAAGGTCAATTACCAGGGCATTGGCTCCTCCGGTGGGGTCAAGCAGATCAAGGCCAAGACTGTCGACTTCGGCGGCACCGACGCTCCGATGAAGGAAGAGGATCTCGACGCCGCGAAACTGGTGCAGGTTCCAACCGTGATGGGCGGCGTCACGATCGTCATGAACGTTCCGGGCGTCGATTCCGGCAAACTCAAGCTGGACGGAACTACCGCGGCCGACATCTTCCGTGGCGCCATCACCCAGTGGAACGATCCGGCCATCGCCCGCCTGAACCCGGGTGTGACCCTGCCCAAACTGGCCATCACCGTGGCGCATCGCTCGGACGGCTCGGGCACCACGTTCGCCTTCTCGAACTACCTGGCCAAACAGTCGATGGCCTTCAAACGCGACGTCGGCGCCGGCAATACCGTCAACTGGCCGTCCAACGCCGTCGGCGGCAAGGGCAACCCGGGCGTGGCGGCCAACGTGCAGAAAATCAAGGGCGCGATCGGTTACGTCGACATTGCCGATGCGATGAAGAACAACATGAGCTTCGTCGCGCTGAAGAACAAGGCGGGCAACTTCATCGTACCGAACCAGCAGGCGGTGGCCGATGCGGCGGCGGGCGCGAACTTCAAGGTGAAGGGCATGGCGCCCGATCTGCTCGACCAGACGCACAAGAATGCCTGGCCGATCACCACGGCAACCTATGTCCTTGCGTACGAGAAGGGCGCCGATGCCGTGAAGCAGAAGGACGTGGTCGCCTTCTTCACCTGGGCGCTGAACAATGGCCAGCGGATGGCCGCCGAACTGGGCTTCGTGGCGCTGCCGCCGAATGTCGTGAAGATGGTCGAAGGCGAAATGAAGAACATCAAGTAAGCCTGCTGCGGCAGGTAGAAATCGAATCGGGGGCGCTGTGCCGCCCCCGATTTTCTGCGAAAGCGCCTGCCGTTGGGCGGACGCTCTCGCAGAAAGCAAACAACCGACAGGCAATCCACCGTGAGCGAGCCCAGTGCCACCGCCGCCATCGACCCGCACGCGCGGCAGGTCAGGAAATTCCGGCTGCAGGACCTTACCTTCCATCTGACTACCCAGCTGTTCGCGCTGATCGTGCTGGCCGCGCTGGCAGGCATCCTCGTGTCGCTCGCGATCGAGGCCTGGCCCAGCCTCAAGGCGTTCGGCCCGGGTTTCCTCTGGACCAACGTTTGGAGCGTGCCGGACGACGAGTACGGGGCACTGGCGGCGATCTACGGCACGGTGGTGACTTCGGTGCTGGCGCTGCTGATTGCGGTGCCCATCAGCTTCGGCATCGCCCTCTTTCTCACCGAAACCTGCCCACTGTGGCTGCGTCGTCCGCTGGGCACCGCGATCGAACTGCTCGCCGGCATCCCGTCGATCGTCTACGGCATCTGGGGCCTCTTCGTGTTCGCGCCGCTGTTCGCCGAGTACATCCAGCCGCCACTTCAGGCCTGGCTTGGCGATGTGCCCGTCATCGGCGGCTGGTTTTCCGGGCCGCCCATCGGGGTCGGCATCCTTACCGCCAGCATCGTCCTGTCGCTGATGGTCATTCCCTTCATTGCCTCGGTCATGCGCGACGTATTCGAGACCGTCCCCCACGTGCTGAAGGAATCCGCCTATGGCGTGGGCTGCACCACCTGGGAAGTGGTGCGCAACATCGTCCTGCCCTACACCCGCGTAGGCGTGATCGGCGGCATCATGCTGGGCCTGGGGCGCGCGCTCGGCGAAACGATGGCCGTCACGTTCGTCATCGGCAACGCCAACCGCATCAACCCCAGCCTGTTCGCGCCCGGCACGTCGATCGCCTCGACCCTGGCGAACGAATTCGGCGAGGCCGACCCGGGCCTGCACATCGCGTCGCTGTTCGCGCTGGGCCTGGTCCTGTTCATCCTGACCTTCGTCGTGCTCGCGATCTCGCGCTGGCTGATCAGCCGGAGCATGGGCTCGGAAGGCCTTTGAGGAGCCGGCGATGAATCTCTACAATCGACGTGTCTGGATCAACCGCCTCGGCATCACGCTGTCCATGCTCGCGATGAGTCTGGGCCTCGTGGCGCTGCTGTGGATCCTGTGGACGCTGTTTTCCAAGGGCTTTGCCGCGCTGAGCCTCGATCTGTTCACGCAGGACACGCCCGCACCGGGCTCCGAAGGCGGCGGCCTGCGCAACGCCATCGTCGGCAGCGGCCTCATCCTGCTGTTCTCCATGCTGATCTCGACCCCGATCGGCATTCTCGCCGGCATCTATCTGGCGGAGTTCGGACGCGTGTCGAAGTTCGCGTCGTTCACCCGTTTCATGACCGACATCATGCTGTCGGCACCGTCCATCGTCATCGGCCTGTTCGTGTACGCCCTGTTCGTGGCAACCATGGGCGGATTCTCCGGCTGGGCCGGATCGCTGGCGCTGGCATTGATCGCGATCCCGGTGGTGGTGCGCACGACCGAGAACATGCTGAAGCTGGTGCCGACGAGCTTGCGGGAAGCCGCGTTTGCTGTGGGGGCGCCGCGCTGGCAGGTGTCGCTCAGGGTGACGCTGCCTGCGGTCAAGTCCGGCGTGGTGACCGGCGTGCTGCTGGCGATGGCCCGCATCACCGGCGAGACCGCGCCGCTGCTGTTCACCGCGCTCAACAACCAGTTTTTCAGCACCAACATGGCCGCGCCGATGGGTAATTTGCCGGTGGTGATCTACCAGTTTGCACTGAGCCCGTACGACAACTGGATCAATCTGGCCTGGGGCGGCGCGCTGCTGATCGCCTTCCTGGTGCTTGCGGTGAACATCGGCGTGCGGGTGGCCTTCCGCAACAAAGACAAACGTTAATTTCTCCGGAGCCTGATCCCGATGTCCGAACCCGTCACGCCTGTCAATGAAAACGCCGCGCTGCAGGTGCGCAACCTGGATTTCTACTACGGCGATTTCAGGGGGCTCATCAATGTCAGCATGGACATAGCCGCCAACAAGGTGACTGCCTTCATCGGCCCGTCCGGCTGCGGCAAGTCGACGCTCCTGCGCACCTTCAACCGCATGTACGACCTGTATCCCGGGCAGCGCGCGGAAGGGCAGATCCTGTTCCACGGCAAGAACCTCCTCGACAAGAAGCAGGATGTCAACCTGGTGCGCGCGAAGATCGGCATGGTGTTCCAGAAGCCGACACCGTTCCCCATGACGATCTACGAGAATATCGCATTCGGCGTGCGCCTCTACGAGCGCATGTCGAGAAGCGCGATGGACGACCGCGTCGAATGGGCCCTGAAGAAGGCCGCGCTGTGGGGTGAGGTGAAGGACAAGCTGCAGCAGAACGGCTTGTCGCTCTCCGGCGGCCAGCAGCAGCGCCTGTGCATCGCGCGCGCGGTCGCGGTGAAGCCAGAGATCGTGCTGCTCGACGAACCGACCTCCGCGCTCGACCCGATCTCCACCGCCAAGATCGAGGAACTCATCAACGAGCTGAAAAGTGACTACACCATCGCCATCGTCACCCATAACATGCAGCAGGCGGCGCGCATTTCGGACTTCACCGCGTTCATGTATCTGGGTGAACTCATCGAGTTCGACGACACCAGCACCATCTTCATGCGTCCCGGCAAGAAACAGACCGAGGACTACATCACCGGCCGTTTTGGCTGATCCGGTTTCGACACGCCCGGCGGTTGACCCCGAGGCGCGTTGCGCTTACCATCGCGGACTTTTGTTTGGCAGACTCCCATGCGCAAGAAGCTCGTAGCCGGTAACTGGAAGATGCACGGCAGCCTGGTCGAAAATGCCGCGCTGCTGGCTGCGATCAAGCCCGCCCTGCAAGGCATCGAGGCCGCGGTGTGCGTGCCGTTCCCCTACCTTGGACAGGCGCAGGCGGCACTCGCCGGTTCGTCCATCGCCTGGGGTGCGCAGAACCTGTCCGAACAGACGAAGGGTGCGTTCACCGGTGAAGTGTCGGCCGCGATGCTGGTCGACTTCGGTTGCAGGTACGTCATCGTGGGGCATTCGGAGCGGCGCAGCCTGTATGGCGAATCCGATGAGCTGGTGGCAAAGAAATACATGGCGGCGCAGGCTGCCGGCCTCACGCCCATCCTGTGCGTGGGCGAACTGCTGGCGGAGCGCGAAGCCGGTGTGACCGAAGCCGTGGTCGCGCGCCAGCTCGACGCCGTGATCGCCGCAGCGGGCGTGGCCTCGCTCGCCAGAGCGGTCGTCGCGTACGAGCCGGTGTGGGCAATTGGCACCGGCAAGACCGCCACACCCGAACAAGCGCAGGCCGTGCATGCCTTCATCCGCAGCAAGGTTGCCGCGCTGGATGTGGGGGTTGCAGCGGGTCTGGTGATCCAGTACGGGGGTAGCGTGAAAGCGTCGAATGCGGCAGAATTATTCATTCAGCCGGATATCGACGGTGGCCTTATCGGAGGCGCCTCTCTGGTCGCCGACGAGTTCGTCGCGATCTGCCGGGCTGCCGCGAAGTAGGGATCAAACACATGGAAACACTGGTCTGGGTCGTCCACATCCTGGTCGCCGTCGCCGTCATCGCGCTGGTGCTGTTGCAGCATGGCAAGGGTGCGGACATGGGCGCAGCATTCGGGAGCGGTTCGTCGGGGAGCCTGTTCGGTTCGACGGGCTCGGCGAACTTCCTGAGCCGCAGCACCGCAGTCGTTGCGACGCTGTTTTTCCTGACCAGCCTGGGGCTGGCGTTTTTTGCGCTGAAGCAGCACAAGCCGGCAGCCAGCGTGCTGGATCGTACCGCCGTGCCGGCTACCGCGCCGGCCGCACCGCAGGCGCCGGCTGCACCGGCAGGGTCGCGGGCGGCGGACATCCCGCAATAGCAACATCGAGTTTTTACGGTGGCGCCGGGCGGCGCCGCCAATCCGGAGACGGAAAGTCTTCTGGCCGACGTGGTGGAATTGGTAGACACGCTATCTTGAGGGGGTAGTGACCTTGGTCGTGCGAGTTCGAGTCTCGCCGTCGGCACCATCAATTTCTCGGATGTGGGCAATGGTTCGAATTGCCTAGCATCCGATTGATTTTTTTGTCCAAAGCGGTGGGTTGGTGGCTTGACGACCCATTCACTGAGCTTATAAACTTATAAAATAATTATTTGATTCGCGATGGCCCGACAGGGTCCATCTGGAGGAGTGTTGTGCTGGAGAATTATCTCCCCATCCTGTTGTTCATCCTGGTCGGCTTGGCTTTCGGTGTGGTGCCCATCCTCGCTGGCGGGCTTCTGGCTCCCCATCGTCCGGATAGCGAGAAGCTTTCACCCTACGAATGCGGCTTCGAGGCATTCGAGGATGCGCGCATGAAATTCGACGTGCGCTATTACCTCGTCGCTATCCTGTTCATCCTCTTCGATCTGGAAATCGCCTTCCTCTTCCCTTGGGCCATCGTCCTGGAGGAAATCGGGCTGGCCGGTTTCGTCGCGATGATGGTGTTTCTCGGCATTCTTGTCGTCGGTTTCATCTACGAATGGATGAAAGGGGCGCTGGAATGGGAGTAACACCCTTTCGCGATACGCGGCAGATGGGGCCGGCGCTGATGTTTATGGAGCGGGTGGAGGCCGGGGTTCGTCAATGAGCATCGAAGGCGTTCTGTCCCAGGGTTTCGTCACCGCGAAGGCCGACCAGCTCATCAACTACATGCGCACCGGCTCGATGTGGCCGATGACCTTTGGTCTCGCCTGCTGCGCGGTGGAGATGATGCAAGCCGGTGCGGCGCGCTACGACCTCGACCGTTTCGGCATCGTGTTCCGCCCCAGTCCGCGCCAGTCCGACGTGATGATCGTTGCCGGCACGCTGTGCAACAAGATGGCGCCGGCGCTGCGCAAGGTGTACGACCAGATGGCCGAGCCGCGCTGGGTGATCTCCATGGGCTCGTGCGCCAATGGCGGCGGCTACTACCATTACTCCTACTCGGTGGTGCGCGGGTGCGACCGCATCGTGCCGGTCGACATCTATGTGCCCGGCTGTCCGCCGACCGCGGAGGCCCTGCTGTTCGGCATCATCCAGCTGCAGAACAAGATCAGGCGCACCAACACCATTGCGCGCTGATGCCATGACCATGGAAGCCTTCGTATCCTCCGTTGAAAAACTGCTCGGCCATGCGCTGGTGCAGTCCTTCGTGCGCCTTGGCGAACTCACACTGGTGATTCGTTCGCAGGCCTACGCCGACGCGATGCGCACGCTGCGCGACGATCCGGAGTGCCGCTTCGAGCAGCTCATCGATCTGTGCGGAATGGATTACCGGGATTACGGCGATGGTGTCTGGGAGGGTGCGCGCTTTGCCGTGGTGGTGCATCTTCTGTCGCTGACGCACAACCGTCGCGTGCGCGTGCGCGTTTTCTGCCCCGACGACGACCTGCCGGTGGTGGCCTCGATGATCGATCTCTGGCCTGCGGCCAACTGGTTCGAGCGCGAAGCGTTCGACCTGTATGGCATCGTGTTCGAAGGGCATCCCGATCTGCGCCGCATTCTCACTGACTACGGTTTCATCGGCCATCCTTTCCGCAAGGACTTCCCGCTGTCCGGCCACGTTGAGATGCGCTACGACCCGGTGCAGCAGCGCGTGATCTACCAGCCGGTGTCGATCGAGCCGCGTGAGGTGACGCCGCGCATCGTGCGCGACGAAAGCTACGGGGCAGGGCGCTGACATGGCCGAGATCCGCAATTACACGATGAACTTCGGCCCGCAGCATCCGGCCGCGCATGGCGTGCTGCGCCTGGTGCTCGAGCTGGACGGCGAGGTGATCCAGCGCGCCGACCCGCATATCGGCCTGTTGCACCGCGCCACCGAAAAACTCGCCGAGCACAAGACTTTCCTGCAATCGGTGCCCTACATGGACCGCCTCGACTACGTGTCGATGATGGTCAACGAGCACGCCTACGTGATGGCGATCGAGAAGCTGCTCGGCATCGAGGTGCCGGAGCGCGCGCAGTACATCAGGGTGTTGTTCGACGAGATCACGCGCATCCTCAACCACCTGCTGTGGCTGGGTGCACACGCACTCGACGTTGGCGCGATGACGGTGTTCCTCTACGCCTTCCGCGAGCGCGAGGACCTGATGGACGTCTACGAGGCGGTGTCCGGCGCGCGCCTGCACGCCGCCTACTACCGTCCTGGCGGCGTCTACCGCGATTTGCCCGACAGCATGCCGCAGTACCACGCGCAGCACACCCGCAACGAGGCGACGCTGCGCGACATGAACGCCAATCGCCAGGGGTCGCTGCTCGACTTCATCGAGGATTTCACCCGCCGCTTCCCGGGCTACGTCGACGACTACGAGACGCTGCTCACCGACAATCGCATCTGGAAGCAGCGCACCGTCGGCATCGGCGTCGTGTCGCCCGAGCGCGCCCAGGCGCTGGGTTTCACGGGCCCCATGCTGCGTGGCTCCGGCGTCGAGTGGGACTTGAGGAAAAAACAGCCCTATGAGGTCTACGACCGCATGGATTTCGACATCCCGGTCGGCACCCACGGCGACTGCTATGACCGTTATCTGGTGCGCGTCGAGGAGATGCGCCAGTCCAACCGTATCATCCGCCAGTGCATCGACTGGCTGCGCAGGAATCCGGGGCCGGTCATCACGGCCAACCACAAGGTGGCGCCGCCCGATCGCCTGTCGATGAAAACCAACATGGAAGAGCTGATTCACCACTTCAAGCTCTTCAGCGAAGGCATGCACGTGCCGCTCGGCGAAGCCTACGCTGCGGTCGAGCATCCCAAGGGCGAGTTCGGTATTTATCTGGTATCCGACGGCGCCAACAAGCCCTACCGCCTGAAGATACGCGCACCCGGTTTCGCGCATCTGGCCGCACTCGACGAGATGAGCCGTGGCCACATGATCGCCGACGTCGTCGCCATCATCGGCACGCAGGACATCGTTTTTGGGGAGATCGACCGCTGATGTTGTCGCAGGAATCCCTCGCGTTGATCGACGCTGAAATCAGGAAATATCCCGCCGAGCACAGGCAATCAGCCGTAATGGCCGCCCTGCGTATCGCGCAGATGGAAAAAGGCTGGCTCAAGCCCGAACTGATCGAGTACGTGGCGGATTATCTCGGCATGCCACCAATCGCGGCGTACGAGGTGGCGACCTTCTACAACATGTACGACACCCAGCCGGTGGGGCGCCACAAGATCACCGTGTGCACCAACCTGCCGTGCGCGCTGCGCGGCGCCAACGAGATCGCCGCGCACCTGAAGGCGAAGCTCGGCATCGGCTTCGGCGAGACCACCGAGGACGGCCGCTACACACTGAAGGAAGGCGAATGCATGGGCGCCTGTGGCGACGCGCCGATGTGCCTGCACAACAACCATTGCATGCACACCCATCTCACGGTGGAGAAGGTGGACGAATTGCTGGACGGGCTCAAATGAGCCTGCTCACGCCCACACCCCAGGTCTGTAGCTGGACGCAGTCGCTGGACGACCCGGCGGCTCTGGCGACCTATGTCGCCCATGGCGGTTACCAGGCGCTGCGCCGCATCGTCACGGAAAAGGTGGCGGCCGACGACATCATCGCGGAAATGAAAACCAGCGCCCTGCGCGGACGCGGCGGTGCCGGTTTCCCGACCGGGCTCAAGTGGAGCTTCATGCCGCGCGGCTTCGCCGGCGACAAGTACATCGTGTGCAACAGCGACGAGGGCGAACCGGGTACCTTCAAGGACCGCGACATCCTGCGCTACAACCCGCACCAGTTGATCGAGGGCATGGCGATCGCCGGCTACGTGCTCGGCGCGAAGGTCGGCTACAACTACATCCACGGCGAAATCTTCGAGACCTACCAGAGCTTCGAGCGCGCGCTCGCCGAGGCGCGCGCGGCAGGTTATCTGGGGGACAATCTCTTCGGCACGGATTTCTGTTTTCAGTTGCACGCGCACCACGGCTACGGTGCCTACATCTGTGGTGAGGAAACCGCGCTGCTCGAATCGATCGAGGGCAAGAAGGGCCAGCCGCGCTTCAAACCGCCGTTCCCGGCAAGCTTCGGCCTGTACGGCAAGCCCACCACCATCAACAACACCGAGACGCTCGCCTCGGTACCGTGGATCATGCAGCACGGTGGCCAGGCCTTCCTCGAACTCGGCAAGCCGAACAACGGTGGTTCCAAACTGTTCTCGGTATCCGGCCACGTCAACAAACCGGGCAACTACGAAGTGCCGCTCGGTACGCCTTTCCCGGAACTGCTCGACATGGCGGGCGGAGTGCGCAACGGCCACAAGCTGAAGGCCGTCATTCCCGGCGGATCAAGCGCCCCGGTGCTGCCGGGCCACATCATGATGGACTGCACGCTGGACTTCGATTCCATCGCCAAGGCGGGCTCCATGCTCGGTTCCGGCGCGGTGATCGTGATGGACGAGACGGTGTGCATGGTGCGCGCGCTGGAGCGCCTGTCTTATTTCTACTTCGAGGAGTCGTGCGGGCAGTGCACGCCGTGCCGCGAAGGCACGGGCTGGATGTACCGCGTCATCCACCGCATCGAACATGGCGAGGGGCGCCCCGAAGACATGGACCTGCTCAACAGCGTGGCCGGGCGGATCGCCGGACACACCATCTGCGCGCTGGGCGATGCGGCGGCCATGCCGGTGCAGAGTTTCCTCAAACATTTCGGCGATGAGTTCGCATACCACGTCGAACACAAGCGCTGCATGGTGTAAGCGATGTCCCTGCTGAACATTGAAATCGACGGCCAGCCGCTGCAGATCGAGAGCGGCAAGACCATCA
The DNA here is from genome assembly GCA_001899775.1 of Thiobacillus sp. 65-29. Taxonomy (GTDB): domain Bacteria; phylum Pseudomonadota; class Gammaproteobacteria; order Burkholderiales; family Thiobacillaceae; genus Thiobacillus. The sequence goes on along the minus strand of MKWN01000023.1, from coordinate 129,745 downwards.
TGGATGCGGCCGGCCGGCTCGGTATCACGATCCCGTATTTCTGCTATCACAAGAAACTGTCGATTGCGGCAAGCTGCCGCATGTGCCTGGTCGAGGTGGAGAAAGCGCCGAAACCCTTGCCCGCGTGTGCCACACCCGTGGCCGAAGGCATGAAGGTGCACACGCGCTCGCAATACGCGATCAACGCCCAGAAGGGGGTGATGGAATTCCTTCTCATCAATCACCCGCTCGACTGCCCGATCTGTGACCAGGGCGGCGAATGCACGCTGCAGGACATCGCCGTCGGCTACGGCGCCTCCGCTTCGCGTTACGGTGAGGCCAAGCGCGTGGTGATCGAGAAGAATCTCGGCCCGCTCATCGCCACCGACATGACGCGCTGCATCCATTGCAGCCGCTGCGTGCGCTTCGGCGTGGAAATCGGCGGCATCATGGAACTCGGCATGCCGGGTCGCGGCGAGCACACCGAAGTGATGTCCTTCCTGGAAAGCCAGGTGGCGTCCGAGATTTCCGGCAACGTCATCGACCTGTGCCCGGTCGGCGCGCTTACCAGCAAGCCGTTCCGCTACAGTGCGCGGTCGTGGGAACTGGCGCGGCGCCCCTCGATCAGCCCGCACGACAGCCTTGGTGCCAACATCGAGGTACAGGTCAAGAACGATCGCGTGATGCGCGTGCTGCCGCGCGACAACGAGGCGGTCAACGAGTGCTGGATCGCCGACCGCGACCGCTTCGCCTACGAAGGCCTGAACAGCGCCGAACGCCTGACGCGGCCGATGGTGAAACGTGAAGGTCAGTGGCTGGAGGTGAGCTGGCAGGACGCCCTGGATTACGTGGTGGCGAGGCTGAAGCTCATCCCGGCGGCGCAGATCGGCGCGCTGGCCGCGCCGCACCGCACGGTCGAGGAACTCTATCTGCTGCAGAAACTGATGCGCGAGCTTGGCGCCGGCAACGTCGATCACCGCTTGCGTCAGACCGACTTCGGGCTCGACGGCCAGGCGCGCGGCAGCTTCTGGCTCGGCCTGCCGGTGGCCGAGCTGTCCGGTCTCGATCGTGCACTGGTGATCGGCTCGAATCCGCGCAAGGATCATCCCCTGCTCGCGCAGCGCCTGCGCGCTGCGGTTCGTGCGGGAGGCGAGATCAGTCTTGTCGGCGTCAGCGGCGAGGATTTTCTCGCCCGCGTGCACGCGCGCAGCACCGTCGCGCCCTCGCAGTTGCCGGCGGCGCTCGCGGGCGTGTGCGCGGCGCTTGCCACATTGAAGGGCGAGGGGGTGCCGGCACTTGCTGCCGCGCAACTCGGCACGGGCGCGCCGGATGCCGCGGCGCAGCGCATGGCCGCGAGCCTTGCCAGCGGCGAGCGGCGTGCCGTGCTGCTCGGTAACCTCGCGCAGCATCATCCTGCGTACGCGCAGCTGCATGCCCTGGCGCAGGAGATCGCGCGGCTTGCGGGAGCGTCGTTCGGCGTGCTGGGCGAAGCGGCCAACAGCGTGGGTGCAGCGGTGGCGGGCGCGGTCCCGCACCATGGGCCGCTCGGCCAGCCGGCAGTCCAGGGACTGAACGCCGGACAAATGCTGGCGCAGCATCTGCGCGCCTACGTGCTGCTCGACGTCGAGATGGAACTCGACACGCACGACCCGGTGCTCGCCCTGACGAGCCTGCAGAATGCAGAATGCGTCGTCGCCCTGTCGTCCTACACGGGTCGTGCGCTTGACTATGCGGACGTGCTGCTGCCGGTCGCGCCGTGGACCGAGACCTCCGGCACCTTCGTCAATACCGAAGGGCGCGTGCAGTCCTTCGCCGCCGTGGTGAAGCCGCTTGGCGAAACTCGTCCGGCATGGAAGGTGCTGCGTGTGCTGGGCAACCTGCTGGGTCTGGCCGGCTTCGACCAGGACGATACGCGCGAAGTGCTGCGCGAAGCGCTGGGCGAGACGGCGGAGGCGGGGGTGCGCGCGGCGCTCGACAACCGTGTCGCGGGCGTGACTCCGGCAGCCGTGCCTGCGGCCGCGGGTATCGAGCGCATCGCCGAGGTGCCGATCTACCAGACCGATCCGACGGTGCGTCGCGCACCGGCACTGCAACGGACGGCGGACGCCGCGCTGCCGGTCGCGCACATGCACGGCAGCCTGATCGCGCACCTGGGCCTGGAGGAAAACGGCCGCGCCTCGGTGCGCCAGACCGCTTCGGCGCTGACCCTGAAGGTCGAGCGCGACGACAATCTGCCCGACGGGTGCATCCGCATTCCCGCCGGTCATCCGCTGACCGCCAGCCTCGGCCCGATGTTCGGCCCGGTTGCGGTCGAACGGGTGTAAGGGAGGCGACGCATGGACTGGGCAACCATTCAAACCGTCGTCTGGACGCTGGTGAAGATACTCGCACTGGTGGTGCCACTCATGCTCGGTGTGGCTTACCTGACCTATGCGGAGCGAAAGGTCATCGGCTGGATGCAGGTGCGCATCGGCCCCAATCGCGTCGGTCCCCTGGGCCTGGTGCAGCCGATCGCCGACGGCCTGAAGCTCCTGATGAAGGAGATCATCATTCCCGCGGGCGCCAACCGCGGCCTGTTCATTCTCGGTCCCATCCTCGCCATCGCACCGGCGCTGGCGGCATGGGCGGTGATTCCGTTCACCGACACACTGGTGCTCGCCAATATCGACGCCGGGTTGTTGTACGTGCTGGCGATCACCTCGATGGGCGTGTACGGCGTCATCATCGCCGGTTGGGCGTCCAACTCCAAATACGCCTTCCTCGGCGCGATGCGTTCGGCGGCGCAGATGGTGTCCTACGAGATCGCCATGGGCTTTGCGCTCGTCGGCGTGCTGATGGCGGCACAGTCGCTCAATCTCGTCGACATCGTCAAGGGGCAGGCGGGGGGCTTCTGGCACTGGTACTTCATTCCGCTGTTTCCGCTCTTCCTCGTCTACCTGATCGCCGGCGTCGCCGAGACCAACCGCGCGCCCTTCGACGTCGCCGAGGGGGAATCCGAGATCGTCGCGGGTTTTCACGTCGAATATTCCGGCATGGCCTTCGCCGTGTTCTTCCTTGCCGAATATGCCAACATGATCCTGGTCTCGGCGCTCACCACGCTGATGTTCCTCGGCGGTTGGCTCTCGCCGCTGCCCTTCCTGCCCGACGGCATCCTGTGGTGGCTGCTGAAGACCGGCTTCGTGCTTTTCCTCTTCCTGTGGTTCCGCGCCACCTTCCCGCGCTACCGCTACGACCAGATCATGCGCCTGGGCTGGAAGGTGTTCATCCCCATCACCATCGTCTGGATCGTCGTCGTCGGCGCGATGATGCAGACGCCTTATGGTCATCTGTTTCACTGAGCGCGCCATGAAACGGCTATCCCTATCATGAAACGAGTGGCCCAGTTCTTCGGCAGCCTGCTTCTGGTCGAGCTCGTGCGCGGCATGATGCTCACCGGCCGCCATCTGTTCGCGCGCAAGATCACGGTCCAGTACCCGGAGGAAAAGACGCCGCAGAGCCCGCGTTTCCGCGGCCTGCACGCGCTGCGCCGTTATCCCAACGGCGAGGAGCGCTGCATCGCCTGCAAACTGTGCGAGGCGGTGTGCCCGGCGCTGGCGATCACCATCGAATCCGCGCAGCGCGAGGACGGCACCCGTCGTACCACACGCTACGACATCGACCTGACCAAGTGCATCTTCTGCGGCTTCTGCGAGGAATCCTGCCCGGTCGACTCGATCGTCGAGACGCGCATTCTCGAATATCACGGCGAGAAGCGCGGCGATCTGTACTACACGAAATCGATGCTGCTGGCGATCGGTGACCAGCACGAGGCACAGATCGCGGCAGACCGCGCACAGGATGCGCAGTATCGATAGGGCAGGATCTAGGGGCCAGGATCCAGGATCCAGGATTTAGGGATGGTGCGCTGCGCGCCATTTGATTGAAAACAAACGAAACGGGAGGTAGGCAAACGGACGATGTTGAGCATGGGCGTGGAAGCTGGCTTCCCGCCCCTGGCCCCTAGCCCCTAACCCCTAACCCCTAACCCCTAACCCCTATGTACACGACCGCCATCTTCTACTTCTTCTCCGCCATCCTGGTGTTCGCCGCACTGCGCGTCATCACCGTGCGCAACCCGGTGCATGCGGCGCTTCACCTCGTACTGGCTTTCTTCACCGCGGCCGGCCTGTGGATGCTGCTGGAGGCGGAGTTCCTCGCCATCGTGCTGGTGCTCGTCTACGTCGGCGCGGTGATGGTGCTGTTCCTGTTCGTGGTGATGATGCTCGACATCAACCTGGATCGGCTGCGCGAGGGTTTCTGGAAGTACATGCCGGTCGCCGTCCTTGTTTCCGTACTGCTGATGATCGAGATGGCGCTGATTCTCGGTGGCCGTTACTTCGGTCTGGAGGTCATGGGCACGCCGTCGCCGCAGCCGGCGGACTACAGCAACACCCGTGCGCTCGGACGCCTGCTCTACACCGACTATGTCTACGCCTTCGAGCTCGCCGCGGTCATCCTGCTGGTGGCCATCGTCGCCGCGATCGCGCTGGCGCTGCGCCGGCGCAAGGACAGCAAGTTCATCGATCCGGCCGAACAGGTCAAGGTCAAGCGCGACGACCGCCTGCGCATCGTGAAGATGGCGGCGGAAAAGGCGCCAGGGGCCGGGATTCAGGATTCAGCGGAGAAGGGCGCATGATTTCACTGTCGCATTACCTGATCCTGGGCGGCGTGTTGTTCGCCATCGCGGTGCTCGGTATCTTCCTCAACCGCAAGAACATCATCATCCTGCTGATGGCGATCGAACTGATGCTGCTTGCGGTGAACATGAACTTCATCGCGTTCTCGCATTACCTCGGCGACATTCATGGCCAGGTGTTCGTGTTCTTCATCCTCACCGTCGCCGCCGCCGAGGCGGCCATCGGTCTTGCCATCCTGGTGGTGCTGTTCCGCAATCTCAGAACCATCAACGTCGATGATCTCGACCGACTGAAAGGCTGATGCGGATGGACATGCAGACGCTTTATCTCATCGTTCCGCTGGCGCCGCTTTTCGGCGCACTCGTCGCCGGGCTGTTCGGCCGCTGGATCGGCCGTACCGGCGCGCACGTCGTCACCATCGCCGGCGTCACGGTGTCGTTCGTCGCCTCGGTGCTGGTGTTCCGCGACGTGCTGGCAGGACATACATTCAACGGCACGGTGTACACCTGGATGACGGTGGGCGGGCTCAACCTCGAAGTTGGCTTCCTCATCGACTCGCTCACCACGATGATGATGCTGGTGGTGACCTTCGTCTCGCTGATGGTGCACGTCTACACCATCGGCTACATGCAGGACGACCCCGGCTATCAGCGCTTCTTCTCCTACATTTCGCTGTTCACCTTCTCCATGCTTATGCTGGTGATGAGCAACAACTTCCTGCAACTGTTCTTCGGCTGGGAGGCGGTGGGCCTGGTGTCCTACCTGCTGATCGGCTTCTGGTACACGAAGGAAACGGCGATCTACGCCAACCTCAAGGCCTTCCTCGTCAACCGGGTCGGCGATTTCGGCTTCATTCTCGGCATCGGCCTGGTGCTCGCGCATTTCGGCTCGCTCGACTACGCGACCGTGTTCGCCAAGGCCCCCGCGCTCGCCGACAAGACCATCACCGTGTGGCCGGATATGACATGGAGCCTGATGACCGCGATCGGTCTGCTGCTGTTCGTCGGCGCGATGGGCAAGTCGGCGCAGTTCCCGCTGCACGTCTGGCTGCCCGACTCGATGGAAGGCCCGACGCCGATTTCCGCGCTGATCCATGCCGCGACGATGGTGACCGCCGGCATCTTCATGGTCGCGCGCATGTCGCCGCTGTACGAATTGTCCGACGTGGCGCTGTCGACCATCATGGTGATCGGCGCGATCACCGCGCTGTTCATGGGCTTCCTCGGCGTCGTGCAGAACGACATCAAGCGCGTGGTGGCCTACTCGACGCTGTCCCAGCTGGGCTACATGACCGTGGCGCTCGGCGCGTCGGCCTACTCGGTCGCGGTGTTCCACCTGATGACGCATGCCTTCTTCAAGGCCCTGCTGTTCCTCGCGGCCGGCTCGGTCATCATCGCCGTGCACCACAACCAGGACATCCGCTACATGGGCGGACTGAAAAAATACATGCCCATCACCTGGATCACCTCGCTGATCGGCTCGCTGGCACTGATCGGCACGCCTTTCCTGTCGGGTTTCTATTCGAAGGAGACCATTATCGAGGCGGCGAAACTGTCGCATCTGCCGGGCGCTGGTTTCGCCTACGCGGCGGTGCTGGCCGGCGTGTTCGTCACCGCGTTCTATTCCTTCCGCATGTATTTCATGGTGTTCCACGGCAAGGAGCGTTTCCATCAAGGGCATGCGCACGGCAATGAACCCGACGCGCACCACGGCCACGACGCCACGCCGCACGAAACCCCCTGGGTGGTCACCGGACCGCTACTCGCGCTGGCCCTGCCTTCGCTGGCGATCGGCTACATGACCATCGAGCCGATGCTGTTCGGCGAGTTCTTCGGCAAGGCGATCTACGTCGCCGACCGGCACCCGGTGATGAACGAGCTGAACCAGGAGTTCCACGGCCCGTGGGCGATGGGCCTGCACGCGGTGATGACCCTGCCGTTCTGGTTCACGGTCGCCGGCGTGGGACTGGCCGCCTTCTTCTACCTCAAGCGCCCCGATATTCCGGCGGCGCTGGCGCGGCGTTTCCAGTTTCTCTACCGTATGCTCGTCAACAAATACTGGTTCGATGAGCTTTACGACTGGCTGTTTGCCCGGGGTGCGCGCCTGCTGGGTGCGGTGTTGTGGCGCGGCGGCGACCGGGGCGTCATCGACGGACTCATCGTCAACGGTTCTGCGCATCTCGTCGAACGCGTTTCCCGCCTCGCCAGGATGTTGCAGTCCGGCTACATCTATCACTACGCCTTCGCCATGCTGACCGGGGTGTTCGCCCTGGTGACGTGGTGGTTCCTGCGGCTCAACTAGAACGACAGCGATGTTCGGACAGGAAATCCTCTCTCTCGTCATCTGGGTACCGATCGTCACCGCGTTTTTGGTGCTCGCCACGGGATCCGACCGCAACGCACCGCTGGCACGCATGTTGGCGCTGGCTGGTGCCGCACTCGGCCTCATTGTCGCCATTCCACTCGCCACCGGCTTCGACACCACCACCGCGGCGATGCAGTTCGTCGAGAAGAAATCGTGGATCCCCGCGTTCAATGTGCATTACCACCTGGGCGTCGACGGCATCTCGATGCCCCTGATCCTGCTCAACAGTTTCACCACGCTGCTGGTGGTGATCGCCGGCTGGCAGGTCATTCAGGACAAGGTCGCGCAGTACATGGCTGCGTTCCTCATCATGTCGGGCCTCATCAACGGCGCGTTCGCCGCACTCGACGGCATTCTCTTCTACGTGTTCTTCGAGGGCATGCTGATCCCCCTGTACCTGATCGTCGGGGTGTGGGGTGGGCCGAACCGTGTGTACGCCGCGTTCAAGTTCTTCCTCTACACGCTGCTTGGCTCGCTGCTGATGTTGGTGTCCCTGATCTACCTCTACTACCAGGCCGGCGGCAGCTTCGACATCCAGACCTGGCACCGGACGACACTCGGCATGACCGCGCAGGTCCTGATTTTCCTGTCCTTCCTGCTCGCCTTCGGCGTCAAGGTGCCGATGTGGCCGGTGCACACGTGGCTGCCCGACGCCCACGTCGAGGCGCCCACCGGCGGTTCGGTGGTGCTGGCGGCGATTACCCTGAAGGTCGGCGCCTATGGCTTCCTGCGTTTCATGCTGCCGATCGTGCCGGATGCGGCGCACGAACTCGCGTGGCTGGTCATCACGCTGTCGCTCGTCGCGATCACCTACATCGGCCTGGTGGCGCTGGTGCAGGCGGACATGAAAAAGCTCATCGCCTACTCATCGGTTGCGCACATGGGTTTCGTCACCCTCGGCTTCTTCATGTTCAGCCCGCTGGGCTGGGAAGGCGGACTGGTGCAGATGATCTCGCACGGTTTCGTGTCGGCGGCGCTGTTTCTTTGTATCGGCGTCATGTACGACCGCCTGCATTCGCGGCAGATCAAGGATTACGGCGGACTGGTGAACAGGATGCCGGTATTCGCCGCATTGTTCATGCTGTTCGCCATGGCCAACGCAGGGTTGCCCGCCACCAGCGGTTTCGTCGGCGAGTTCATGGTCATCATGGCTGCAAGCAAGGTCAATTTCTGGTTCGCCTTCGTCGCCGCCACCTCGCTCATCACCGGCGCGGCGTATACGCTGTGGATGTACAAGCGTGTGGTATTCGGCCCCGTCGCCAGTTCGCAGGTCGAGGCGATGAAGGACCTCAATGCCCGCGAATTCCTGCTGCTCGGCGTGCTCGCCGTCGCTGTGCTGGGCATGGGCCTGTATCCGAAGCCGTTCACCGATGTCATGCACGCGTCGGTGGTCGAACTGCTGGCGCACGTCGCCCACAGCAAACTCCCGTGAGCGCGCATCCATGAGTCTCCAGTCATTCGCCCCCGTGCTGCCCGAGATTTTCGTTCTCGCCATGGTTTCGCTGATCCTCGTGGTCGATGCCGCGCTCGACGACGGCAAGCGCTACATCACCTATACGCTGTCGCTCGTCACACTCGCCGGTGCGGCTTTCCTCACGCTGCGCGATCTGTCGAGTGCACCCGGCGTGGTGCTCCACGGCCTGTTCATCGACGATCCGCTGTCCGACGTTCTCAAGCTCTTCGTCTACCTGTCGACGGCGGCGGTGATGGTGTACGCGCGCGCTTATCTCAAGGCACGGGATCTGTACCGCGGGGAATTCTTCGTGCTCACGCTGTTTGCCATGCTGGGCATGATGGTCATGGTGTCGGCCAGCCACTTCCTCAGCCTCTACCTCGGTCTCGAACTGCTGTCCCTCTCGCTCTACGCCATGGTCGCGCTGCAGCGGGATTCCGCGGTGGCCACGGAGGCGGCGATGAAGTATTTCGTACTCGGCGCGCTGGCGTCCGGCATGTTGCTGTACGGCATGTCGATGGTGTACGGCGTCACCGGTTCGCTCGCCCTGGGCGAGATCGCCCAATTGCTCGCCGACGGCACGGACCTGCGCCTGCCCCTGGTGTTCGGCCTCGTCTTCATCGTCGCCGGCCTGGCGTTCAAGCTCGGCGCCGTGCCGTTCCACATGTGGGTGCCGGACGTCTACCACGGCGCGCCCACCGCGATGACCCTGTTCATCGGCTCCGCACCGAAAATCGCCGCCTTTGGCTTCGTCGTGCGTATCCTCGGCCAGGGCCTGGAATCGCAGGTCGCCGAGTGGCGCGACATGCTGGTGGTGCTTGCGGTGCTGTCGATGGCGATCGGCAACATCGCCGCCATCGCGCAGAGCAACATCAAGCGCATGCTCGCGTATTCGACCATTTCGCACATGGGCTTCATGCTGCTCGGCATCCTCGCCGGTACCCAGAGCGGCTACGGCAGCGCGATGTTCTACGTGCTCGTCTACGCACTCATGAGCCTGGGTGGCTTCGGCATGATCCTGCTGCTGTCGCGCGCCGGCTTCGAGGCCGACCGCCTTGACGACTTCAGGGGCTTGAACCGCCGTAGCCCGTGGCTCGCCTTCATCATGCTGCTGCTGATGTTCTCCATGGCGGGCATCCCCCCCACCGTGGGTTTCTACGCCAAGCTGTCGGTGCTGCAGGCGGTGATCGAACTCGGATACGTGTGGCTCGCCGTGCTGGCGGTGCTGTTGTCGCTGGTTGGAGCGTTCTATTATCTCCGCGTGGTCAAACTCATGTACTTCGACACGCCGCACGACCCCCAGCCAGTCGCGGCCGGCGCCGACGCCCGTATTCTGATGTCGGTCAACGGCCTCGCCATCCTCGCGCTTGGCATCCTCCCGCAGCCGCTGATGGCGGTGTGTGCCCACGCCATCGGCGCATCGTTCTGACGGCGCCGGCATTCCCGGCTTTTCTTCGAGGCGGCGCAGGTTGTTGTGTGCCCGCTTCGCGCGGTCGGCGCCGCGCGCCTGTTGCGGTTTTTGCCTATCCTTCCATTGTCCGCGCCACCCGTGATGCCGTCGTGGCGCGATGGGTGCCCTGAGGCGGGACACCTCGCACAGGAGGAAACGCTATGGATATTCAAGTCAAACGTGTCTACGATGCCGCCGCGGCGGACGACGGCTGGCGCGTGCTGGTGGATCGCGTCTGGCCGCGCGGTCTCAGCAAGGCGCAGGTCCGTGCCGATGCGTGGCTCAAGGATGTGGCACCGAGTACCGCCTTGCGACAGTGGTTCGCGCACGATCGCGCGAAGTGGGACGAGTTCGTGCAGCGCTATACCGCGGAGCTCGACGCCAATGCGGAGGCACTGGAGGCGTTGCGGGTCGCTGCAAGGCGGGGCCGGTTGACCCTGCTGTATGGTGCGCGCGACAGCGAGTACAACCAGGCCGTGGCGCTGCGCGCGTATCTGCTGGTGCATGGCCGGCAGGGCGCCGCCCACCGACACGCCGGGTAATCGATGGACGCGAGGTGAACTGCGTCGGCGGTGCGGATGTTTCGTTGCGCCGCCAGCGACCGCATTTTGCCGGTCACCGTTTGTGCACCGGTCACCTTGCGACGAAACGCTCCACCCACGCAACGTAGGCGTCGACGAAGCGTTGCAGGAATTCGCGCGTCGAATCGTTGGCGATCGTGCCGTCGGGCGCGATGGCCTCGTCACGAAAGTGCAGGTACACCTCGGGCTGCCCGAGTGTGGGAACGTCGAGAAAATGCAGCGAGCTGCGCAGGTGGTGCTGCGCGATGGCCGTACCGATCGCACCGATCGAGGCGCCGATCACCGCTCCCGGCTTGCCGGCGAACGAGTTCGTTCCCCACGGCCGCGACGCGATATCGATCGCATTCTTCAGTACACCGGGAACCGAGCGGTTGTATTCGGGCGTGACGAACAGCAAGGCCTGCGCTGATTCGATGTCCGCTTTCAGGCGCCGCGCGTTCGGTGGATAGTCGTCGTCGAAATCCTGCGAGTAGAGCGGCAGATCGTCGATCCGTACCTGTTCGAATTTCAGGTGCGCCGGCGCGAGCCTTTCGACGGCGAGCATCAACCGCCTGTTGTACGAGTCCCTGCGCAGGCTGCCCAGCAGCACTGCCACCTTGCATGGAACCATGGCGAGACCTCCGTTTCGAGAATTCCGGTGGTCGTCCCATCATAGTAGCGACCGGAATTTTGGCAATGTTTTGCACGCCGAAAGGGATCGTGCCGTGGGTAGCTCCACCGCGCGAAAATCAAAAAAAAACGGGGCCGAAGCCCCGTTCAACGGATCCACCTTGGCGATCAGCTGAGCGCGTCGGCCCAGATGTTCAGCGCCCAGGACTCCGCAAAGCTGAAGTTGTATTCGTCGCCCTTGCCGGTGGCGCCGCCATCGGGTTGGGTGACATAGCCCTTGCCGGCCTCGAAGCGGAACACGTTGGCGACATAGCCCGCCGTGGTGTCCGAAGTGGCCGAATAGCAGGTGTTGGCGACGACCGGAATCGGGTCGGGCTGGCGGCCGGCCAGGAGTTCGATGATCGCGGCGGCGCACACCTTGGCGTGGTTCGTCGCCATGTGGCCGGACTTCGGCAGGTTCGACAGCACCGAGTCGCCGATGATGTGCACGTTCGGCACGGTGGTCGACTCGAAGGTGGCGAGGTTGACGGTACACCAGGCCTTGTTGCTGTCGTTGCGGGCACCGACCAGTTCGCACACCTCGCCCGCACGCTGGCGCGGGACCACGTTCATGACATCGGCCTTGACGTCGTCGAACTCGGTGGTGACGACCATCTTGTCACCACTGACGGCGAGTGGTGCGTTGTTCGGGCGGTACTCGATCATGCCGGGGTAGAACGTGTTCCAGGCGTCCATGAACAGGCCCTTCTTCGAGGCGATGTCCGGGTTGCCATCGAGCAGGATGATCTTGGACTTGGGCTTGGCCTGCTTGAAGTAGTGCGCGACCATGCAGGCACGCTCGTACGGGCCGGGCGGGCAACGGTAGGGCGCCGCGGGCACCGACATGACGAAGGTGCCGCCGTCGGGCATGGCTTCGAGTTGCTTGCGCAGGTGCGCCGTCTGCGGACCGGCTTTCCACGCGTGCACCACCTTGCCGGCGGCTTCGGCTTCCTTGAAGCCCTTGACCGTGTCGGTGAGCACCTCGACGCCGGGGGCGAGCACCAGACGGTCGTAGGTGATGCTGGCGCCGCCGCGCGTCTTGACTTCGCGCTTGCCGGCGTCGATGGCGACGACGTAATCCTTTACCATCTTGATGCCATGTCTGGGCAGGTTGTCGTAGCCCTTGGTGATGTCATCCATGGTGCGCATGCCGCCCAGCACCCAGTTGGAAATCGGGCAGGAAACGAACTTGTCGTTCGGCTCGATCAGGGTGACTTCGACATTGGGGTCCCACATGCGCAGGTACTTGGCGCAGGTCGCACCGCCGAAACCGGCACCGACCACGACGACGTGCGCGCGGCCGCCTGCGCCGCTGCCACCGGGCGTGGCGGCACAGCCGGCCAGGGCCACGGCTGCACCTGCCCCGGAGATCTTCAGGAAATCGCGACGATTCAGAGTCATGTTCTAGGTCTCCTCGGAAATTATTTCAGGCTGGCGAAGTACGCGCCCATGGCTGCGTATTCGGCATCGGTGTAGCCAGCGGCGTGTTTTTTCATGATGGTGCCCTTGCGGGTGCCGGCCTTGTAGCCTTTCATCATGTCCACGAATTTCTCCTGACTGACTCCGGCCAACCCGGGCGCGGCGCCGACGCTCTTGCCGCCCGGGCCGTGGCAGCTCATACAGGTCGAGGCGATGGTACGGGTATGCACGTCGGTTGCGTTGGCCATGCCCGAAAGGGCGATCCCGGCCAGTCCGGCAAGTACCAGGATGGTTTTCTTGTACATAGACTCCTCCAGTGGTGTCAGGAACAAAAGTGTTGAGCGATCACGCCCGGAGAGCCGCATTCCATGCGACTTCCGGGAACATGGACCCGCTGCGCAATCCTGCGGGAGGGAGAAAGTCATGTCAACAAGCAGGGGCTTATATAGACGCGGTCTGCCGGTGTTTTGGGTTGGTATATTTCTACCCGCATATCCGATTCAGTTTGCCGCGCCGAGATCGCGCGCGCGTCGTGCGCTATCGTGGCGTGCCCCTTCGTCGCTGTCGCGGTCCCATTGTTCGCTGGTCCAGCCACCGAGATTTTCCAGTGCGATGCGGCCGAGCGCATCGATCCAGCGTGGGTGTTCATTGAGCGCGGAGATGTAGTGGAATTCCTTGCCGCCTGCGCCAAGGAACGTCGCGCGGCCTTCCATGGCGAGTTCCTCCAGGGTCTCCAGGCAGTCGGCGGTGAAACCGGGCGCGACGACATCGACGCGGCGCACACCGTCGCGCCCCAGCGTGGCGAGCGTCTTGTCGGTGTAGGGTTGCAGCCATTCGGCGCGGCCGAAGCGCGACTGAAAGGCGAGGCGATACTGCTTCGCCTCCAGTCCGAGCGCTTCGGCAAGCAGGCGAGCGGTCTTCTGGCATTCACAGTGATAGGGGTCGCCCTTGTCCAGTGTCGCGCGTGGAACACCGTGGAAGCTCATCAGCAGCACGTCGGGGCGGCCGTGCATTTGCCAGAAGTCGCGTACGTTCGCGGCGAGTGCGTGAATGTAGGCCGGATGGTCGTGGTAGTGGCGCACCGTGCGCAGCGCCGGCTGGTTGCGCACGGATTTCAGCCAGTCGAATGCGGCGTCGTTCGCCGTGGCGGTGGTGGACGCGGCGTACTGCGGATACGCCGGCAGCAGCAGGATGCGGTCGCAGCCGGCGGCTTTCATGCGGTCCAGCGCCGCCGGGATCGATGGTTCGCCGTAGCGCATCGCGTAGTCGACCATGAAGGGCGATGCGATGCGCTCGCCCAGCCAGCCTTTGAGGAGCTTGGCCTGCTTCTCGGTGTGCGCCTTCAGTGGCGAGCCGTCGGCGGTCCACACCGCGGCGTATTTCGCGGCGGATTTCTTCGGCCGCGTGTTGAGGATGATGCCGTTGAGGATCAGCCACCACAGGGTGCGTGGAATTTCCACCACGCGCGGATCGGAAAGGAATTCCTTGAGATAGGGGCGCAGTGCCTGGGCCGTCGGCGCCGCCGGGGTGCCGAGATTGACCAGCAGCACGCCTGCGCGCGAGGGCTGGCCATGGGTGCAGGCGGGCTCGGCGCGGTAGCGCATCAGTGATGCGACAGTGCGCTGGACAAGAGTCTGGCCGTGATGTCGACGATGGGCACGACGCGCTCGTAGGCCATGCGCGTGGGGCCGACCACGCCCAGCGTGCCGACCACCTGGCCGTCCACCGAGTAGGGCGCGGTCACCAGACTGCATTCGTCGAGCGGCAACAACTCGGATTCACCGCCGATGAAAATCTGCACGCCGGCCGCGCTGCGCGACTGGTCGAGCAACCGCAGCAGTCCGGTCTTCTGCTCGAAGGCGTCGAACAGGCGGCGCAGGCGTTCCATGTTGTTCGAGAGTTCTTCCACATCGAGCAGCTTGCGGCTGCCCGCGACGACGACCTTCTCCTGGCTGGTGTCGAGTGCCTCGCTCCCGGCGTCCACTGCGGCACTCATCAGGTGCGTGATGTCATCACGCATGCGACCGAGCTCGTCGCGCAGCTTTGCGCGCACCTGGTCGAAGGTGCGGCCGGAGAAGTTCTGGTTGAAATAATTGGCGGCTTCGGTCAGTGTCGATGCGCTACACGGTTGTTCGGTCAGGATGACGCGGTTTTCCACCACGCCTTCCATGGTGACGATGATGAGCAGGATACGCTTGTCGGACAGGCTGATGAACTCGATCTGGCGAAACGCGGGGTTGCGCCGTGGCGTCATCACCAATCCGGCGAACTGGCTGAGATCCGACAGCAGGGTAGAGGCCGCCGTCATCAGTTGTTGCGGGTCAGACGGTGTGAGGCGGGTTTCGAGCTGGCTCACCGCACGCCGGTCGAGTGGCTGCACCGTGAGCAGGGTGTCGACGAAGAGGCGGTAGCCGCGCGGCGTCGGCACACGGCCCGCCGAGGTGTGCGGGCTGGCGACGAAGCCCATTTCCTCCAGATCGGACATGATGTTGCGGATGCTCGCCGGCGACAGGTCGAGCCCCGCGTGTTTCGACAGCGTGCGCGAGCCCACCGGTTCACCCTCGGCGATATACCGTTCCACCAGGGTCTTCAGGAGTACGCGGGCGCGATCATTGAGCATCGGGAAATTATACGGGAAGCGGGGAGGGGGGAGCGGTTTCACGGAGGCCCCTCTCCCGCAGGCGGGAGAGGGGAGAACGTCACCACTCACCACTCACGGCTATAATCGCCCCATGCAAAGCGCTTTCAAGACCGTCGGCCTGGTGGGCAAGTACGATACCCGTGGCATCGAGGGCTCGCTGTGTGCGCTGGGCAGGTTCCTGGTGCAGCGCGGGCATGCCGTCCTGGTGGCGGAGCAGACCGCGGAACACCTGAACATCGAAGATTTTCCACGGCGGGCACTGCACCAGCTGGCGGAAGAGAGCGACGTCGTGGTGGTGTTGGGCGGCGACGGTACGATGCTGTCGATCGCGCGTACGCTGGCGCCGCATGGCGTCCCGCTGATCGGCATCAATCACGGGCGGCTCGGTTTCCTCACCGATATCACCATTGGTGCCATGCACGAGGCTGTGGGCGAAATCCTCAGCGGACAGTACGTGGCCGAGGAGCGCATCCTGTTGAATGGCCAGATACGCCGGGGTGACGAGCGGGTGTTCGAGGCCACCGCATTCAACGACGTGGTACTCGGCAAGGGCGGTTCGGGACGTTTGATCGATCTGGAAATCACCATCAACACCGAGTTCGTCTACAGCCAGCGCGCCGACGGACTGGTGGTAACGAGCCCGACCGGGACCACGGCCTATGCGCTGTCAGCGGGCGGGCCCATCGTTCATCCCACGCTGCGGGCGATGGCGCTGGTACCGATCTGCCCGCACACCTTGTCGGCCCGGCCGATCGTGGTGGACAGCGAGTCGCGCATCGAGCTGCACCTGATGTATGCGGACGACGCGCGCGTGCACTTCGACGGGCAGGAGCATTTCGACCTGCATAGCGGCGACCATGTGTGGATCACGCGCGCCAAGCATCCGGTCACGCTGCTGCATCCGCATTCCTACAGTTATTACGACACCCTGCGGCAGAAGCTGCACTGGGGCAAGAAGCTCTGAACATTTGATGCTCACGCATCTGTCCATTCGCAACTATCTGCTGGTCGACTCGGTCGAGCTGGATTTCACTCCCGGGCTGACCGTGCTCACGGGCGAGACGGGTGCCGGCAAATCCATTCTGGTGGATGCGTTGGGCCTGGCGCTGGGCGACCGCGCGGAGGTGGGCATGGTACGGCAGGGGGCGGCGCGCACCGAGATCGCCGCCGAATTCACCCTGGATGATGCAGCCGGATTCGTGGCCTGGCTGGACGAAGCCGGCTTCGTCGCGGACGAGGGTACGCTGATCCTGCGGCGTGTGATCGAGGCCGGTGGCCGCTCGCGCGCTTTCATCAATGGCAGTGCCGCGACGCTGGCGCAGCTCAGGGATGCCGCCGGGTTCCTTCTCGACATCCACGGCCAGCATGCGCATCACGCGCTTCTGCGCCCGTCGGTGCAGCGCGAGGTGCTGGATGCCTACGCCGGGGCGCAGTCGCTGGCAGCGGACGTGAGCACGGCTTGGCACGCCTGGCAGGCGGCGCGGCAGCGGCGCGAGGACGCCGAGACCCACGGCCAGGCACGGCAGATCGAGCGCGAGGGGCTCACGCTTGCGGTGGAGGAACTGCGCACGCAGGGTGACGATCTTGCGTGCTGGGACGCGCTACAGATCGAGCACGCGCGGCTTGCGCATGTCACCACGCTGCTTGAAGGCAGTCAGGCCCTGATCGAGGGACTGGACGAAGGCGACGCCGCAGTGTCGGCCCAACTCGGCGTGCTGGGGGGACGGCTCGCCGCGATGCGGGCCGTCGACGACAGCCTTGGCGAGATCGCCGCGCTGCTGGACGCCGCGAGTGCGGATATCGCCGAGGCCGTGCATGCACTGCGACGCTACGCCGGACATCTGAACCTTGATCCCGAGCGCCTGGCCGAGCTCGACCGGCGCATGGGCGAGATGCATCGTCTGGCGCGCAAACACCGCTCCCAGCCGGACGCACTGGCGGATCTGCTGACCCAGTTCGAGGCGCGTCTTGCCGATCTGGCGGCCGGCGACGATCTCGATGCCTTGCGTACTGCCGAGGATGCGGCGCTCGCACGCTACCGGGAAATCGCGCAAGCACTCGGTGCAGAACGGCGGCGCGCCGCGGCCGAACTGGACAAGACGGTCACCGCGGCGATGCATGAGCTTGCGCTGGCAGGTGGACATTTCGAGGTGCGTCTTGAAACGGTCAGCGAGCCGCGTGCCCATGGGTTGGAAGACGTCGCCTTTCTCGTCGCCAGCCATGCCGCCCTGCCGGCGGGGCCGCTTGGCAAGGTTGCCTCGGGCGGTGAGCTGTCGCGTATCAGCCTGGCGATCCAGGCGGCGCTTTCTGGTGTGGCCGGCGTGCCGACCCTGATCTTCGACGAGGTTGACGTCGGCATCGGCGGCGCGGTCGCCGAGGCGGTCGGACGGCGTCTGGCGAAGCTGGGGGAGACGCGCCAGGTACTGGTCATCACCCATCTGCCACAGGTTGCGGCGCGTGGTGCCCGGCATCTGCGTGTCGTCAAACACACCCAAGGCGCTTGTGTCAGCTCCCGCATCGAACATCTGGACGACGCGGCACGTGTCGACGAGATCGCGCGCATGCTGGGTGGCCGCACCATTACCGCGACCACGCGGCAGCATGCTGCGGAAATGCTGGCGGGCTGAGCCTGCTCAGCCGGCCATGGAACGCGGTGTTCCATCCGGCAGCGCGTCCTGGCACTCCTGGAAGATGCGCGCCGTGCAGCGGCGGCACGTTTCATTGTCGAGACGCGGATAGATGGCGCGCAGGGCGTCGCCCTTGTGGCGGAAGATCTGTTCTTCGCCGACGGTGTCGACCTGCCCGCTGCGGCGCAGCATTTCGCACAGGTCGGGTTGCACGCCTACCAGGTAGAGCCCGCCGCCGAGCTTGCGCCGCCGCGTTGCTTCCTTGGCCAGCAGTTCGGCGCCCGCCAGGTCGATGAAGCCGATCGCGCGGGATGTCAGCATGAGATGTTTTTTCTGCGGGTCCGTCTCGTCGACGTTGCGGAAATGCTGTTGGACATGCTCGACCGCGCCGAAGAAAATCGATCCCTCGACGCGCAGAATCGCCATTTGCGGGCAGGATGGCATGGTGCCGGTTGCCGGAACGAACTTGCGGCGCGGATTGGCGAGGTCCTCGGGGTCGGGGAGCAGCGCGCGGATCGAGGGTTGCGAGGTGCGATAGAGATAGAACAGCAGCGACACGAGGATGCCGAGAAAAATGCCTTTTTCCAGATCCACCAGCGTGCCGAGAAAGGTCAGGGTGAGGATGATGCGTTCGCGTTTGTGGCGCCGGAAGATCTCGGCGATGTGGTGGAAGTCGATCAGGTTCCATGCCACGATGAACAGGATCGCCGCCATGGATGCCACCGGCAGATAGGCGGCGAGCGGGGCGACGAGCAATACGATGAGCAGCAGGAAGACGGCCGACAGGGCAGCGGCGAGAGGCGTTTTCGCGCCCGATGCGAAATTGACGCCGCTGCGGTTGAACGAGCCGCTGGAGGCATAGCCGGAAAAGAAGCTGCCGGCGACGTTGGATAGCCCCTGGCCGATGAATTCCTGGTTGCTGTCGATGCGCTGGTCGGACTTGATCGCGATCGAACGCGCGATGGCGACTGCTTCGGTCAGCGCGAGAATGGCGATGATGGTGGCGGGAAACAGCGTCTGCTTGATCGCGGTGAATGAGAAGTCGGGTAGCGACAATGGAGGCAAGGATGAAGCCAGCGCGCCCACGGTGCGGATCCCGGTGACTTCGCTGCCCAGTTCGGCGTTGATCAGTGCCGCCGCCACGCTGCCGACCACCATTGCAACGATCATGTAGGGCAGCTTCGGCAGATAGCGTCGTGCCAGCAGACCGGCCGCCAGCGTCACTGCACCGACCGTCAGCACCCACGGCTGAATCTCGACGAGGTGGCGCCCGAAATAAAGCAGGACTTCATGAAAATGCGCGCCGCGTGGTACGTCCAGGCCGAAGAAGTTCTTGATCTGGCTGGAGGCGATGAGGATGGCCGCGCCCGCGGTGAAGCCGATGATCACGGTGTGCGAGATGAAGTTGACCAGCATGCCCAGCCGCGCCAGGCCCATGGCGAGTTGAATCGCGCCGGCAAGAAAGGTGAGTGTCAGCACGAGGCCGATGAATTGAGCGCTGCCGGGTTCGGCCAGCGGACTGATCGAGGCGAAAACCACGATGGAGATCGCGGTGGTAGGCCCCGATACCAGATGCCAACTCGATCCCCACAGCGCGGCGATGACGGTTGGCACCATCGCCGCGTACAGGCCGTATTCCGGAGGCAGGCCGGCGATGGTGGCGAAGGCTACCGCCTGCGGCAGCACGATCAATGCGCCCGTCAACGCGGCGATGGCGTCCGCGCGCAGCGTCTGCTTCGTCACGCCCGGCCACCAGCGCAGGAAGGGTAGCAGGCGATAGAGCCAGAGCGGACAGGCGTTCAGGTCGATCATCGGGGTCCAGGGTTGCACCGCCGGCAGGTGTGTTGCGGTCGGGCGATGGCCGGCATGGCGCGTCGATCCAGGGCGACGTGGGCGCCCGACTTTGCAGTGCAGGATTATATCGCGTCGCGTGCGGTGGCGTGGTCCTGGATGAAGAGTTCGAACGCCTCCTTCGCGAGGGGTTTCGAATGGAAATAGCCCTGGAACATGCCGCAGCCGTGGTGCATGAGAAACGCGTACTGGGCGGCGGTTTCCACGCCTTCGGCAACGGTGTTCAGACCAAGCAGACTTGCCATGTTGAGGATGGTCCCCACCAAGGCGCGATCGCTCTCGTCATCGCCGAGGGCGAGGACGAAGGCGCGGTCGACCTTGAGTTCGTCGAGGGGGAGGCGGTTGAGGTGGCTGAGCGAGGAATAGCCGGTGCCGAAGTCGTCCATGGAAAAGCGGATGCCGAGGGCCTTCAACTCCAGCATGGTCTGGATGACGCCATCGATGTCCTCGGTGACGACGGTTTCGGTAATTTCGAACATCAAGGTCTGGATAAGCGCGGGGTCGAGGTGGCGCCTTAGCAGTTCTTCCACCTGCGCGGCAAAGCCGGGATGGGTGAATTGCCGCATGCTGATGTTGACCGAAAATTGCTGCAGGGTGATGCCGGCGCCGTGCCAGTCGTCGAGCGTACGGAAGGCAGTTTCGAGAATATGGCGGCCGAGTTCGATGATGAGACCGGTTTGTTCGGCAATCGGGACGAAGCGATCGGGAGGGACAACACCCAGCGTGGGACTGGTCCAGCGTACCAGGGCTTCCGCGCCGATGATGCGCCCGGCGCGGTCCACCTGCGGCTGGTAGTGCAGCGTGATTTCGCCGCGTGACAGAGCGAAAGGCAGCAGGCGCTCGATTTCCAGGTCGCCTTCCACGCGGCGCGCGATTGCCTCGTCGAACACGAACACGCCGTCGCGGCCTCTTGCCTTGACTTCGTACATGGCGATGTCGGCTTCCTTGATGAAGCGGTTGGCGTTGCTGTCACCGGGCCCGAGCAGGCTCACACCGATGCTGGCGCTGATGTGCAGTTGATGGGCACCGACGACATAGGGTGTCTTCAAGGCGACGAGCAACTGTCGTGCCGTTTCCAGGGCTTCGGCCTCGCAGGCGTCGCGCTCGCTGAAACTGCCGCCGGTGACGATGAACTCGTCGCCACCGAGGCGGGCGACCACACAATGGTCGGCGAGGTTGTCGAGCAGTCGTTCGACGACGCCCTGCAGCAGGCGGTCGCCGACATCGTGGCCGAGGGTGTCGTTGACGGTCTTGAAGTGGTCGAGATCGATGAGCAGGAGATAGCCATGTTCGCCACTTTCGTTGAGCGAATTCATGCGGCGTTGCAGATGCTCGATGAAGTACTGGCGGTTGAAGAGACCGCTCAGAGCGTCATGGGTGGCCTGATGGCGCGTCTGGGTGAGGAGGTTGTTGGTGCTCTGCGCGGCGTACAGCAGAACCCAGGTCAGAATCGTGGAAAAGAGCGCGAGCACGTAGGCATACCATTCGCCGACCAGCATGAAATAGACGATCAGCGGAATCATCAATACGAGAATGGTCGGCCGGAACAGCCGCTTGTCCGAAGCGAGCAGCGAGGAGGCCACCACCGACGCGCCTATTTCCGTGAAGATGGCGATGTAGTGGAGCTTGTAGGCATCGAGCCTGACATAGATCAGGAAGATCAGCGCCCACAAGACAAAGAACGCATAGACCAGGCGCACGCATTGTGCGTACCACTGCTCGCGTCGTGTCTCGCTCATG
Source organism: Thiobacillus sp. 65-29 (assembly GCA_001899775.1). Lineage (GTDB taxonomy): Bacteria > Pseudomonadota > Gammaproteobacteria > Burkholderiales > Thiobacillaceae > Thiobacillus. The sequence goes on along the minus strand of MKWN01000023.1, from coordinate 108,316 downwards.
GTTGCGGCGTCGAAACTGCGGTACAGGCGGATGCCCCACGCGGCGGTGACGAGCATTATGAGGTACCAGGCGACCGCGGGCATGAAAACCGCGTGGAGCCAGCCCAGAAAGATGTAGGCCAGCCCGGGAACGAGGGAAAGGGCGACCAGCACCGGAATCTGCCGGTGCAGGAATTCATGGAAACGGGTGTCCTGCATGCCGGGCTTAACGGTGAATTTCTGGTGATTCTGAAACGCGCCGTGCCTGGAATGACTACACGCCAAGAAGGGTCTTGATGTGGACCGCCACACTGCGCCCCAGTGCGCTGAGCGCGTAACCGCCCTCCAGCACGGAGACGATGCGCCCGCCGGCGTGGTGCGCGGCAACGGCCATCACCTGTTCGGTGATCCATATGTAGTCGGCTTCCGTCAGGCCGAACTGCGCCATGTCGTCCTCGCGGTGGCCATCGAAGCCGGCGGAACAGAACACCATCTGCGGTGCGAAGGCGTCGAGGGGAGGCAGGATTCGCGTAGCGAAGGCCTCGCGGTAGGCGGCACCGTCGGTGCCGGCTGGCAGCGGGACGTTGACGATGTGCGCGCTTGCCGTGTCGGCGCCACTGAATGGATAGTAGGGATGCTGGAAGGTCGAGCACAGCATCACGCGTGGATCGTTGCGGAAGATGTCCTCGGTACCGTTGCCGTGATGGACGTCGAAATCGACGATGGCGACGCGTTCGAGTCCATGTGCGTCGAGGGCATGGGCGGCGGCGACGGCGACGTTGTTGAAGATGCAGAAACCCATCGCACGGTTGCGTGTGGCATGGTGGCCCGGCGGGCGGCAGGCGACGAAGGCGTTTGCCGCCTCGCCGGCCATGACCAGATCGACGCCATGTACGGCGCCGCCGGCCGCGTGGCGCGCGGCGGTGAGACTGTGGGGGCCCATGTATGTATCCGGGTCGAGTCGCAGCAATCCGTCGAGGGGCGCGGCGGCTCCGATCGCATCGACATGGGCGGCGTCGTGTACGCGCAGCAACTCGGCGCGGGTGACTTCCGGCGCCAGATGGTGACCGAGAAAATCGAACAGTTGCGCCGCATGCAGGCGGTCGTCGATGGCGCGCAGTCGGGCTGGGCTTTCCGGGTGCGCGTCACCCATGTCATGCAGCAGAAAGCTCGGGTGGGTGATGTAGGCGGTGTGCATCGTGAGTGGCAGGAGCTGGATCGACTATACGCCGACACGCTTGGTACGGTAAGGGAAAGCGCCTAGCATGGAGCCTTGCCTTCCTGTGAACAAGCCATGCCGCAACACTATCTGCACTCCCTGTTCAACGCGCGCTCGGTGGCCGTGTTCGGTGCCAGCGAGCGCGAGGATTCCGTCGCCGGGACATTGTTCCGCAACCTGCGCCATGCGGGCTATCAGGGCGAAGTGTACCCGCTCAATCCCAAGCACCAGACGGTGTTCGGCGAGCGCTGCTATGCCTATGCGAGTGAACTGCCGACAGTCCCCGATCTGGCGCTGATCGCCACGCCCGCGCCGACGGTGGCCCAGGTGATGGAGGATTGCGGCAGGCGCGGCATCCGTCACGCCGTGGTGCTTTCCGCGGGCTTTCGCGAAATCGGGGAGAAAGGCGCTGCGCTGGAAGAAACGGTGAAGCGGGTTGCAGCGAAATACGGCATCCGTTTCATCGGCCCCAACTGTCTTGGCATCCAGCGGCCCGCCATTGGTCTGAATGCGACCTTCAGCCAGGGCGCCACGCATGCCGGAGAACTGGCCCTGGTGTCGCAGTCGGGGGCCTTGTGCACAGCCATGCTGGACTGGGCCGAGTCCAATGGCATCGGCTTTTCCAGCGTGATTTCGACGGGCGCGTCGGCCGACCTCGACTTCGGCGAAATTCTCGACTATCTCGCTTACGACAATGCGACGCGTGGCATCCTGCTCTACATCGAGGGCATCCGTGACGCGCGGCGCTTCATGAGTGCGCTGCGTGCCACCGCGCGCTGCAAGCCGGTCGTACTGGTCAAGGTGGGGCGCCACGAGGCGGGCTCGAAGGCGGTGCAATCGCATACCGGTGCGCTGGTCGGTTCCGACGCGGTGTTCGACGCGCTGGTGCGGCGCGCGGGTGTGGTGCGGGTGAACACGATCCTGCAACTCTTCGCGTCGGCGCGTGCGCTCGCGCTGCGCATTCAGCCAAGCGGCAATCGCCTTGCCATCGTCACCAATGGCGGCGGCCCCGGCGTGATGGCGACCGACCTCGCCGTCGATCTCGGCGTGGCCATGGCGGAGCTGGCGCCTGCCACGCTCGCCACCCTCGACCAGCACCTGCCGGCGACCTGGTCGCACGGCAATCCGGTCGACATCATCGGCGATGCGACCGCGGAGCGTTACCGCGTGGCGCTGGAAGCGAGCCTCGCCGATCCTGGCGTGGATGGCGTGCTGGTGATGCTGACGCCGCAAGCGATGACGCAGCCGACCACGGTTGCGCAGGCTGTCGTCGAGGTGGCGCGCACGTCGCACAAGCCCGTGCTGACGTGCTGGATGGGCGAGGACCAGGTGCGTGAAGGCCGTCGGTTGTTCAAGCAGGCGGGCATTCCCTATTTCACCACCCCGGAGCCGGCGGTCGAGGTGTTTTCCTTTCTTTCCGCCTTTTACGAGAACCAGCGCCAGTTGCAGCAGACGCCGGAGCCGCTGTCGCAGCAGGCCGAGCCGGACGTCGAGGGTGCGCGCCTGATCATCGAGCACGCACTTGCGCATGGTCGCCACCTGCTCAGTGAAGTCGAGTCGAAGGCGCTGCTTTCGGCGTTTCGCATCCCGGTGGCGCAGACGGTCATTGCGCGCGATCCGATGGAAGCGATGCTGCTGGCGCAGCAGATCGGCTTTCCCGTGGTGCTGAAGATCAATTCGCCGGACATCACCCACAAGTCCGACGTCAATGGCGTGCGCCTTGGCCTGTCGAGCGGGCAGGCGGTGCGTGCGGCCTTCGGCGAGATGCTCGCCGACGTGCGCCGCCTGCGCCCGGACGCCACGCTGGAGGGTATTGTCGTCGAGCCGATGGTGAAGCGGCCGCACGCACGCGAGGTGCTGCTGGGCATGACCTGCGACCCGGTGTTGGGCCCGGTGATCGTGTTCGGTGCCGGTGGCGTCGATGTCGAGGCCTTCCGCGATCGCGCGGTGACGCTGCCGCCGCTCAACGGTTTTCTCGTGCGCGACCTGATCGGCCGCACGCGTGTCGCGACACTGCTCGGCGCGTTCCGCAACCGTCCACCGGCCGACATGGACGCGCTGGAAAACATCCTGCTCCGCCTGTCGGAGATGGTGTGCGAACTGCCCTGGCTCGCCGAGCTCGACATCAACCCGCTGCTGGTCGACGAACACGGCGCGCTGGCGCTCGACGCACGCATCATCATCGCGCCGCGCGTGCCGGGTGCCGACCGCTATGCGCACATGGCGATCCATCCCTATCCGGCGCACCTGGTGACGCACTGGCAGTTGCCGAGCGGGCTTGACGTGGTGATCCGTCCCATCCGCCCGGAAGACGCAGAGCTGACGCAGGACTTCGTGCGCGGGCTGTCCGAGGAAAGCCGCTATTACCGTTTCATGGACGCGATGAACGAACTGTCGCCGGTCATGCTCGCGCGCCTGACTCAGATCGATTATGCGCGTGAAATGGCGCTCATCGTGCAGGCCACGATTGACGGCCGTGAGGTCGAACTCGGCGTGGCGCGCTACGCAATCGATCCGGATGGCAAGTCGTGCGAATTCGCGCTCGTGGTGGGGGATACCTGGCAGAAGCAGGGCATCGGTCACAAGCTCATGGGCGTGCTCATGGACGTGGCGCGCGCGCACGGCGTGGAAACGATGGCGGGCGAAGTGCTCGACTCCAACCGGCCGATGCTGAAACTGATGCAGGGGCTGGGCTTCCGTATCGAGCCGCATCCGGAAGACGAGCACGTGCGCTGGGTGTCGCGCGCGTTGTAAGCGCTGCGTCCCATGCCGGATATCCGGATCGGGTCGGGTCAGCATCCTCCATCGGGCGAGCCCTCGGGCACGAATTCGATCACGTCGTCGAGGGGGCGACGCGGCGTGGCGGACAGATGGTTTTCCGCGTGGCCGAGGCGCAGCAGCATCTGCGGGTAGCCGGTCTGCCCGATCGCCTGCAGCAGGCGCATGCGCAGCGGCGCGACCTCGATCGGCTGGTTGAGAAACGAAGCCTGCAAGCCGTGCCGGCACGCCGTCAGCAGCGTTCGCTGCAGCGCCTGGCCGGCGTCGACGCGGCTTGCCAGATCGTCGCCGCGGGTGCCGAGTACCGCCAGTACGGGCGAGGCGTCGGCCAGTTGCACGTCGCGCGCGGCCACACCGTGCCCGATGTCGAAGGTGCGCACCACGGCCTGCGCCAGCGGTACGGCCAGGTCCGGCAGCACCAGGCCGTCGCCGCGACGGCGCGGGTGCATCCAGGCGGCCAGTTCGCGACGCCATGCGGGGTCCGCCCACTGCGCATCGTCACCTTCGGCGATGAGTTCGGCCGCCATGCGGCGCTGGCTGTCACCCTGCAGGACATGCAGCCATGCCTGCTCGCTGGTCGCGGCGGCGACCAGCGCATCGAGCGCGGCAGGTGCTACCGGGCGCGCAGCAAAGGTCTTGCGATAGGTACGGCGCTCTGCCATCGCGTCGTGCAGCGCCGCCAGCGCGGCATCGGGCGCTGCGTCCGGCAGGATTTCCAGGCGTGCGAGGCAATCGGGATCGCAGGCGCCGGAGGGTCCGTGCACCTGTGTTCCTAGCTGCGCGTGGGCGGCGGCCACCCGCAGGTTGAACAGGGCACAGCCGCAGCTCAGGGTCAGTTCGCGATCGTCCGGATCGTTGGCCGGCAGCGCGCGCGTGCGGTCGGCGATCACGCCGATGCAGCGTCCCCGCACGCGAAAAATCCACGGCTGCGAGTTGTGGGGGGAGGGCGCCAGGACGGCAGCGCCGATCAGCCGCGTGATTGCTTCGCGCGATAGCCGGGTTTCGGCAGCGTGCATCGGATCCTCCGTTGACGTCCGGGCGAATCCTCAATAAAGCACATAAAAACCTGCAGCGTGAGGCGTTATGTCTTTGTCGCGGGTGTGGTCAGGCGGCCGGACCAGGATTCCACCTGGTTCGATTCCAGGCGTCGCGCCGCCAGATCCCGCCAGGATGGGGATAGCGCGTTGAGCGCCGCAATGGCTTCCAGCGCCGCACGGTCGAGCGGCTCGACGAAGAAAAAATGCAGCACGCGCGCCAGCGGCCATTCCGGACAGGGGCGTTCGATCAGGGTGAAGGCGTCGCCGGGTGCCACCGCGCCGGCTTCGAGCACGCGGTAGTACCAGCCGGTGCGGCCGCTGTGTTGCACACGTTCCGCCATGCCGGCCAGCCCGAAGCGCAGGTTGAGCTTCCAGCAGGGCTGGCGCGCCTGTGACACCTGTGCGATGGCGCCGCCGAGGCGGAACACGTCGCCGACGCAGACGTTCGCTTCGGTGAGCCCCAGCGTCGAGACGTTCTCGCCGAAGGCGCCGGGGTGCAGGCACGCGGCGGATCGCTGCGGCAGTTCCAGCCGCCACGTGGCGTAATGCTCGGCGGCATAGTGGTGCAGCACTTTCTCCGGCCCGCCGTGATGACGCGGGTCGCCCTGTTCGTCGCCGGCGAGGCCGTGAGGTCCCAGCCACAACGGTGTGGCGACGGCTTGCTTGTCGATTGCGCTGGGCTCGCCGTTGGGGCCGAAGGCGTGCGCGCGGCCGACGCGCAGTTCGCGCAATACGGCGCAAGGCACGCTGCTCACAGACCGACGCCTTCCAGCCAGTCGGCGAAACAGCGCGCGCCCTGGGTTTCCAGGATCGCACCGTGTTGCGCGGTTTCGGCACGCAGTCGCGGCACCGGAATCCTCGCCGCGGCCAGTTCGCTCGCGTGGCCGATGAACCAGCGCTCCATCGTCGCGGCGCGCGCCTCCGGGTGGCACTGGAAGGCGAGTGTGGTTTTCCCCCGGGAGAACGCCTGGTGGCGGCATAGCGCAGTGGACGCGAGCAGCGTGGCGCCGTCGGGCAGGTCGAAAGTGTCGCCGTGCCAGTGCAACATCGACGTCCTGGTGCCGTCCAGATGGACGACGGGCGAGGCGCGCCCGGCGTCGGTGAGCGCGAGCGGTGTCCAGCCGATCTCCTTCGCCGGTCCCGGGTAGACGCGGGCGCCGAGCGCGCGCGCCATCAACTGTGCACCCAGACACAGGCCCAGCGTGGGACGCTCGGCGGCGAGGCGGCGTTCCAGCAGTCGCAGCTCGTCGGCAAGAAAGGGGTAGATCGCTTCCTCGTACGCGCCGATGGGACCACCCAGCACGATCAATACGTCGGGCGCCAGCGCGTCGAGGTTGGCGAGGTCGTCGACGCCGGCTTCGAGGTATCTGACGTCGATGCCGCGCGCGGCGAGCACGTCGGCGAAGCTGCCGAGGTCCTCGAAGCAGACGTGGCGGATGGCGACGGCGGTGGGCATGGGATTTCCTCTCGGAACAGCGTGGAGGTCAATGACACAGTGTGTCATATACTACACCCCGTTTCACACAGGAAGAATCATCGCGATGACGCTGCACATCCGGCCGTTGCGCCGGCAACTGGGCCTGAGCCTGCAGGCGCTGGCGGAGACCAGCGGGCTCACCCGCAGCTATCTGTCCAAAGTCGAGCGCGGGCTGTGTGTACCGTCCATCGCCGCGGCGCTGAGAATCGCCGCGGCGATGGGCGTCGACGTCGCCCGGCTGTTCGGCGGTGCCGCAGCACGCGTACCGGTCACGGTGGTGCGTCGTGCGGACCGCCTGCGGCTCGAACGCCCCGGTGACGACGATGCCAGCGTACTCGAAGCGCTTGCCACCGGTGCCGGTGCCAAACGCATGCAGCCATTCATCGTCGAGCCGCCTCCGGCTTTCGCCGAGGGGCCTCAGCTTGCCGGCCACTCCGGCGAGGAATTGCTGTTCGTCCTGAAGGGGCGGATCGAGATCGCCTTTCCCGATCGTACCGAATCGCTGGGACCGGGCGATGCCGTCTACTTCGACGCCTGGGTGCCGCATCGCCTGCGTTCGGCAGGGCGTATCCAGGCGTCGGCGCTGGTGGTGATCGGCGCGGACAAAGAGGTGGCGCGCACCCGGAAAACACAACGGGCATGAGCGCCGGCGTGCGTACATGCCGCGAATTTCAGCTCGCTTGCGGCGCCTGGGCGCGTCCCCGGATGCCGCTCGAGGTCTATTCGCCCAGCGCGCCCATCGCCGACTGTAGATAGTTCTGCACCCCAAGCTGATCGACCAGGCCGAGCTGGGTCTCCAGGTAGTCGATGTGCTCCTCGGTGTCTTCGAGGATGTCAGCCAGAATTTCCCTGGACACGAAATCACGCACCGATTCGCAATAGGCGATCGCTTCCACGTAGTGGCTGCGCCCGGCTTGTTCGAGCTTGAGATCGCAGGCGAGGCATTCCGGTACGTTCTCGCCGATGAGCAGCTTGTCGAGATCCTGCAGATTGGGCAGGCCGTCGAGAAAGAGAATGCGCTCGATCAGCTTGTCGGCATGGTGCATTTCCTCGATGGATTCCTCGTATTCGTGCTTGCCCAGGGCGTGCAAACCCCAGTTCTTGTACATGCGGGCGTGGAGGAAATACTGGTTGACGGCGGTGAGTTCGATGGTCAGCGCCTTGTTCAGAATCTGGATGACTTTCTTGTCGCCTTTCATGGAACGCTCCTGTGGCTATAGGGGACCGGAGTTTTGCACCCCATTTTCGTTTCGGCGTCTCCGGCTGCGCGGACGGGTTCGCAGGCGGGGCCCGTCGTCACATTGTAGTGAATCAGGCGGCGCAGGCCAGGCTGTCATTCTCCTGGCCGCAGCCCTGGCATTCCTTGAGGATGCCGTGGGCACAACGGGCACAACGGCCGCATTCGGCGGCTACACCCAGGTGCTCGCGCAAACCGCGCATGGAGGTGACGCCGTCCTTCACCGCTTCGCGTACCTGGCGCTCAGTCACAGCTTGGCATACACAGACATACATGATGCGCCCCCAAAACAGAATGGTTCTCATTTAATTACAAATGAGAACTAATGTCAACAACATCGTAACTTTATGTTTTTATGGAATTGAGTGGTTCCTTTTCGTTGGGAAACGTGCCGGGGAGAACTCTTAGCCTAAAAACCGCAGTTGACCGCTTGATACGCTCACCAACACCGCATGAATACTGAAAAGTCCGCCTTTGTTTGCCTTCACCTGTCAGGTGGGTCCGCTACGCACCCGCTGGCACGCCGGCTCACGC
>MKWN01000023.1:0-100045 GCA_001899775.1 Thiobacillus sp. 65-29 | reverse complement strand
GCACCTGCCTTTGGCGCGCCTCCTTGCAGGCCCCGGCCTGCGGCGTCGTTGCTTCGCGGCAGGCACGCGATCCGGCGCACCATCGGATGCGTCCAACTGCGGTTTTTAGGCTTAGAGAAGTTCAGGGACAGCGGTTGTATCGCGTCCCATTGCGGCCCGGTCGTGGGTAGCGCATCCTTTTAGAAGAGGAGTCTGGTGGCGAGTACGCCACCAGGAACAAGACGCGGGGGGTGGGCGATCTCACGGGCAAGGCTGTGGACCTCATGTTTTTCAAGGTTCCCACGCTGCGTAACAAAGCCCGTTGCCTGGGTAACGGGCTTTCCTTGTCTGGGTCTGGCCCTCGACTCCCTCCCGGGCTCGCGGTGCGTTACTGGGTGAATCACCTGGAGTGCAACAGAATGCGGCGCGTATCCGCTGGCGAGCCGCTGCCGCGCCACAACCACAGGGCGATCAGGGCGAAGGCCAGGGTGCGGATCGTGACGGTTGCACCGTCATGCAGACCGAGATGCTCGGTGACGACGGCGCTCGCGAACCAATAATAGAGGCCGATCGCCAGCGCGCCCAAGAGCCGCACCGCCAGCTCTGCACCCAGATTCAGGGTGCGTACCACGATTTGCGTCAGCACGTAGCTTGCGAGCGTGTAGAGGGCAATGGTGAAGTAGACACTGCCAGCCGTGTCCAGGGGGCCGTTGGTGGTGAGATAGTAGCCCAGCACGAAACCCGGGAAGCTCGCGGCAAAGGCGCCGAAACCGGTCTGCAGCCAATTGTGGGACAGGCGTGAAGTTCCGAGGATTTGCGGGATGGATTTCGCCGGCGCCACATCCAGACATCCGCGGGATACGCATTGACCGCAGGCGGAGCAATGCGCATTACCCAGGTTCAGCAGGGGGCTTTGCCCATACAATCTCTCGACGGGGAGCACCGGGCAGACCGAATTGCAGAAACCGGCTTTCCTGCTGAACATGGCACCCAACAACAGGGCCAGCAAGGCCACCGCCAGAATGGTGACGGCCAGGACCGGGCCGTTTTCGTTGAACAGGAAACGCCGTGCCGGCACCATGAGCAGGAGCAAGAAGATACCCGTTATACCCGCAGCAGGAAGCCACCGGTCAGGCAGCTTTCCTGGTCTGCGGCGGCTGGAGGCGATCATGTTGAGCGTACCCAGCGGACAGACGTTGCGCCACAGTTTCGGGTTGATGAGGAACACGGCGGGCAACAGGGGAATCGCCACGTCCCAGAGCAGGCGCAGGGCAGTGCCAGGTGCCCGGAACAGCCCGAGAATGAGCAGGAGCGTGACACCCAGGCCGCCGGCTTGTGCGATGCGCCATAAATGGCCGCTCGGCGGCGAGGGCGGTGGCTTCATCGTTCTCGTTTCCATGTTGTCGTTCCTCAGACCTCTCCGACCAGCACCCAGTGGTTGTCGAGGGCCATCGGCTGAGGCCACGGCAGGATCTGTGCCTGAGCCTCGGGATGCCAGCGCAACAGCCCCGCCGCCGTGGCGACCAGGGCGCCGCCGCCCTTGCCCGGCCCGTGCCAGGCGGCGAGGGCGTAGGCTTCCGGCATTTCCACGATGGTCTGCATCGTTTCCGGGATGCCGGGGTGCCAGAGCAGGGCCTTGTTCGCCGTGCTGGTGAGGGCGAAGCCGCCACGATGAGCCGGCGCGATGTTGCCGCAGTAACCGACACCGTCGCCGATCGGCGTCGGTACGCTCAGCGTCTTGCCGTCGAACACCGCCAGCACGGGCGCCGTGCGGCGCCGCGCGGCGGACGCGTGCTCCGCCTGCAGGGCGAAACCGAGCAGCGCCCCCGGGTCCCCGGCCGGCCGGCTCCAGGCCATGTGCCGCAGCGAGAGGCGTGAATCATCAAGCCGCCACTGGCCCAGCAGGCGTCCGTCGCGGCCGTCGAGCCTGACGAGGGAGGAATCCATGTTGTCCAGGCTGAGCTTCCTGTCGTCCTCGGGGCGGCGTGGCACGCCGCCGTTCGCGACCAGAAGCGTGCCATCGTGATCCACTTCGGCCTGGTGAGGATCCTCACCGTGGGTCTCCCATTCGCCGATTTTTTTCAGGTTGGCAGGGTCGCGCGCGGTGATCCAGCCCCGGCCCGTGCGGAGGTCGGTTTCCGTGGTGTAGAGCACGGAGCGGTCCGCGGCATAGACGGCGTGCCCGCAGAGGCGGCGACTGCCTTCGTCTGCGAGGGCGATGCGCCGCATGATCTTGCCCTGGTTGTCGCATCGCAGCACCCAGTCGCCGAAGCGGTAGGCGGTTACCAGCAAGCCGCCTGCCGGCTCGGCCAGCACGCCGTGGGCGCGCCCCGGCAGCGGCACGGCATAGCGAATGCCGATTTTTTGCGCGTCCCAATCGGCGATCAATTCGCCGGCGAAATGGGGGTCGTTCTTGTTCGGGCCGCGCCAGGCGGCACCCACCGTGGCCTGCCGAACCGGATCCGCCAGCGCCAGGCGGGGCAGGGCGGCCAGGGCGAGCAACCCGGACAGGGTGCCCAAAGCGTGTCTTCTGTTCATGTCGTGCTCCTTTATGCTCAGAACTTGTATTCGCCGGTGAGAATCGCCTTGCGTTTCGTGCCCGGTACGGTGAAGGCGCCGTTGTCGTAGACCGAATCGAAATACAGCTTGTCGAACAGGTTCTGCACGTTCAGGCGAAGCGCCCAGCTCTTCTGCTCGTAGGCCAGCATGGCGTCCCAGCGGGTGTAGGCCGGTGCCGTGTTGGGGTGAAACACGGTGCCCCCCGGCAGGGTGGGAATGGCGCCCGCGCCGCTGGGGCTGTAGGCATAGCGGTCGCCCTTGGCCTCCACGCCGCCGCCGAGCTTCCAGCCGCCGCCCAGCTTGTAGGTGGTCCACAGGTTGAAGGTGTATTTCGGCGTATTGCGTGCCCGTTTGCCTTTGTAGTCGGGGTTCGCTGAGGTGATGACACCGGTGGTGGCATTCACGTTCTCGGCCACTTCCAGAATCGTGGCATCCATCAGCGCCAGGCCGGCGAAAACTTCCCAGTCGTCGTTCACCCGGCCCGCCGCTTCCACTTCCAGGCCGTCGGTGCGGCGTTTCTTGGTGAGGATGGCGGCGGTGGCTTCCAGATCGGTGTTGCGCTCCCATTCCTTGTCGGCGCGGTAAAGCGCGGTGCGCAGCGCCAGGTCGCCCTCCAGCAACAGCCATTTGGCGCCCAGCTCCAGTACCTTGGAGCGCTCCGCCGGCATGGGCGCAACCGTGAGCTGGTACAGGTCCGCCGTGGGACTGAAGGAATCGGAAAAGCCCAGGTAATAATGGGTCTCGTCGCTGGGGTGGTAGGACAGGGCGGCCCGGGTGCTCATCTCGTTGTACTTGAGCCTGGGCGAGGTGGTACTGGAATAGTCGGCGTCCATCCAGTCCTGGCGCAGGCCGAGCGTGGCCTTCCACTGGGGAATGAATTCCACGCTGTCCTGAACGTAGAAGGCGTAGGAATCGGACTTGAACCTGGTGGGGTTTCCGGCCACGGCCACCTGGTTGGGCCGGTAATCCGGCGGGTTGGCGATGGTCGTGCCGCCGAAGTTCTGCAGGCCCTTGCGGAAGCTGTCTTCCTGCAGGTATTCCACACCGGTCAGGAATTCGTGCTGCATGCCCCAGGCACGGAACTTGTTGTTGAAGTCCGATTGCAGAGTGAGCGTCTCGTAATCCATGGCCCGGGTCACGCTGCCGCCGACGGTGCCCTGAGGGTTCTGGGGTGTGGTCAGATTGGGCTTCGTGGCCCAGTAGGTGCGCTCGTAATCGGCATAGCGCAATTGGGTGCGCCACTCGCTCTTCGGAGAAAAACGGTGCGTATAGGTGGCCGTGCTGATGTTGGTCTTGCCCTCGTCGAAGTTGGCATCGATCCCCCAGTAGTAGTGGGCGGGCAGCACCGTGCCCGGCCGGCGCGTGCCGGAATCGAAGCTGATGCCGTAGTCCATCCGGTCGTCCGTGGTGGTCACGACGTGGCTCAGAATGAACTCGTCGTCCGTGGCGATCCCGAGGCCGAGGCTGACGGCCAGGCCTTCACGGTGGATCTCCGGTTCCGCACCGGTGCTGGGGTTCGCGCGCCAGCTGTCTTCGTCACGGTGCATGACGTTGACGCGCAGGGCCGTGTTTTTCCCCAGACGCTTGTTGAAATCGCCCGTACCTTCCAGATAGCCGTTGCTGCCCGCGCTGAGCGTGAGTTTGTGCCGATCTGTCAGCAGGGGGGTCTTGCTCACCTGGTTGATAACGCCGCCGGCCTGGCCCCGGCCGAAGAGCATGGCGCCGGCGCCGCGCAGCACGTCCACCTGCTCCAGGTTGAAGGTTTCCCGATCGTACTGCGCGGTGTCGCGGATGCCATCGAGGTAGATGTCGCCAAAGGTGTAGAAGCCCCGCAGCATCATGTTGTCGCCCGAGCGTCCACCCTCGGCGGCGTTGAACGTGACGCCCGAGACGTTGCGCAGGGCCTCGCGCAGGCTGCCCACCTGCTGTTCCTCCATGATCTTGTTGGTCACGGTCGTGATCGCCTGCGGGATGTCGTGCGGATCCTGCAGGGTCTTGCCGACTCGCGTGGCGGTGGCGCGATAGCCATCCCGTGCGGCTTCGGCTTCGGCGTCGGTCTCGACGGTGACGGTGGACAACACCTGCTCGCGCCCCGTGGCGCGCGATGCCTCCTCGGCCAGGACCGGCAACGACAGGCCGGCCATGATCAACGCGCTCAGAGGCAGCAGGGCGGGGCTGGAGGAGCCAGGGTTGATGCGCGAGGCAACGGTGGGTCTATCCGCCTTGTTCGGGCGGCTCTGTTTGTTGGTATGGGACATCAGCAACTCCTTCTTGTTTGGTCAGCATTGAATGACGTACGAGAGAGCTGGCTGGCATCGGGGGCTGGCTGGCGATAAGAAAACGTTAACGGGGTGGCCGCGGATCGGTGACGAAACCGATCCGGCTCAGTCCGAGACGGCTGGTTTCCGCCATGACCTCGGCGATGTGGCGGTAAGGCCCCGCCTGGTCGGCCAGGATGTGCAGTACCGGTTGAGGCGACCGGGCAGCGGCCTCACGCAAGTGCACTGTGAGCCCGGCGCGCGACACCCGCTCGCCGTTCCAGCTGATTTCCCCGTCCGGGCCGATCGCGATCCGCACCGGCTCCTGCGGGGAGGGGTCGACCTGGCTGGCGGCCCGTGGCAGTTCGACCTTCACCGCATGGGTCATGAGCGGCGCGGCGACGATGAAGATCACCAACAGCACCAGCATGACGTCGATCAACGGAATCATGTTGATCTCCGCCACGGGTTGGGTGCTCGCGTTGGGGGAGAAACCGCCGAAGGCCATTACGCAGCCCTCGTCAGGGTTTGCTTCCGTACGTCCGCGTTTTCCGCGCGGATGCCGGTGGACATGAAGCCGAACAGGTCGTGGGCGAAGCCGTCGAGCTCGGCCAGCAACAGACGGTTGGCCCGGGTGAACGCGTTGTAGGCGAGCACCGCGGGGATTGCCACGGCGAGGCCCAGCGCGGTCATGATGAGTGCTTCGCCGACCGGGCCCGCCACCTGGTCCAGCCCACTCTGGCCCGACATGCCGATGTTGAGCAGCGCGTGATAGATACCCCAGACGGTGCCGAACAGACCCACGAAAGGGGCTGACGAGGCGACCGAGGCGAGCACGGTGTGACCGTATTCCAGACGCGCGGTGTCCTGCTCGATGGCGCGGCGCAAGGCACGGGTGAGGAACTCGTCGGCTGACCCGGCTTCGACCAGACGCTGGCTGCTGCGATTGTGGTGCTGCTCGGCAGCGCGCAGCCCATGGTGGGTTATATGGGAGAACGGATCCCCCACCCCCTGCTCGTGCAGATGAGCCGTCACTTCGTTCATGTCCGTCGCGTTCCAGAAGCGCGAGAGAAAGGTCCGTGCATGGCGCCGCGTGCGCCATTGCTTGATCCACTTGGCCACGATGAGATACCAGGTGGCGACCGACATCGTCACCAGCACGACCAGCAGAAACTGCCCCAGTGCATCGGCGTGGCCAAGGAAGTGGGCAAAGCCCATGTCTTGTTGCATGCTCAACTCCTTACGGAAAAAGAAATGGGAACGACGACCCAGGCGGCAATTGCATTGCCGCCCTGTCGAGCGGGAGCGAAGCGCCACGTGCGCACGGCCTTCACAGCCGCCTGATCCAGCCGCTCGAAGCCACTGCTCTTGCGGATTTCGACACGCGCAGCGCTGCCATTGGCCTCGACATGGACGCGCAGCAGGACCTCGCCCTGTTCGCCCAGACGGCGGGACAGGGACGGGTAGGCCGGCGCGGGATTGTCCAGATAATCGGCATCGAAGCGCGGTGGTTCGACTGTCGGTGGCGCAGATGTGACGACAGCTGCGGGTGCAACCGGCGCCGGGGCTGGCGTGGCGATGGGGGGTGGTATGGGTGCCATGACCACGGGTTCCGGGGGCGTCGGAGCCACCTCGATCTCGGCTGGCCGCGATTCCGGCACCGCCAGGACGGGCGGCACCACCGTCGGTTGTGGCGGCCGCGTCGGCTGTGGGGGCATCGGTCGTGCCGGCAGGGGTGTGGGGGGCTCCACAGCCGGTTCGGGCTGCGGGGCCTCAATCATGCTGACCACGAGCGGGCGTTCCAGCATGATCGTGCGCGGCGCGGGTTCGCTGCTGAGCAGGAAGAAGGCGACCAGGACGTGCAGGCCGGTGACGCCCCCCAGGGTGAGCCATTCCGTGTGTGGCCGCGCATAGGAGGTGAGGATCATCGTACCGTCCCGCACGTCCCTTGCTGGAAGATTGCCGCCGCCGTGGCCTGCGGGCAGCGCATCGTGGCTGGCCTGGTCTGCACAGGGGGGAGGCGTTGACGAATTGGCGTAAAGCAGCGAGTTCATGCGGTGAGGATCAATTTGTTGGCGGTGGTGATGCGCAACTGGTATTCCCGGTCGCCGTGGACGATGACCACTACCTTGCCGCCGGCGAACAGGTCTTCGCTGCGCACGCGCGGTGGCATGGGGGATGGGACGGGGACGGCGGCCGACAGCGTGTTCTTCTCTTTCATGGCGGGTCACCAGACGTAAAACTGTTGCTGCCAGGCCCACAGCGGCAGCGCGGCCGCGAGTGCGACGCCGACCGCCGCGGGGAGGCGTCCGAGCCGCCATGCCAGCGTGACGGACCAGAGGGCGGCGGCCGTCAACAGGCCCATGCGCAGCGGATTGGCCCAGGCCAGCACGATGTTTTCCTGGAAGAGCTGGCCGGTCGTGAGATGGGACAGGCCGACGAAGACATTGATGCCACCCAGGGGGATCAGCGCCATGGCCAGCCGGTTCCACGCCAGTCCGGCAGGAACGGCGGCGGCGCGCAGGCACAGCCAGATCCAGCCGCCCACGAGCAGCGTCGTGGCCGCCATGTAAGCGAGCAGCATGCCGCCGTCGAGCCAGGTGAAGGCATCGTTCAGTTGCGGGTAATCGGTGAACAGCCACCAGTGGCCGACTGTATCCAGCGGCCACTCGATCTCCCTGTCGATCAGCCAGACGGCAGCCGACTGCTTGGCGGCGATGAACCAGGGCGAAACCGACCACTGGAAGGCACCCAGCGCCACACCCAGCATGCCGAACACCAGGAGACGCGCGAGCCAGAGGTCCTGCGCAGCGTCTCCTGTCGACGGCGTGGGTACGGCGAGCACCTCCGCCTCCGGTGAGCGCCAGCTCAATGTCACCGCGCCGCGCTGGCCGGCGCAACGCCCGCACATGTGGCAGGCCGATGCGCTCTGCATGCGGCGGATGTCGATGAGCGGCGCGCAGTTCACCGGCGGGCTCCTGGGATGTGACGGCGCGTCCCACGCGGCCTGGTCGACGGCGAAATGCACGGGCGCGATTTTCGCGAGCAGGCCGAACACCCCGGACACCGGGCACAGATGCCGGCACCATACGCGTTTGTTGCGGCCGTACAGCAGGCCGACGACGATTGCACCAAGGGTCGAGCCGCCAAGAATCAGCAACGCGGGCTTCGGATACTCATAGACGCTCACCATCTGCCCAAAAACTGTGGTCAGGACGAAGGCGACGAAGGGCCAGCCCGCCCATTTCAGCCAGGCCGGAATACGGCGGTTGAGGCTCCAGCGCGAGGCGAATTCGGTCAGTACCCCTTCCGGGCAGAACAGGCCGCACCAGGCCCGGCCCATGGTCATCACCGAAAGGATGACGAAAGGCCACCAGATGCCCCAGAACAGGAACTGGGCGAAGCGGGTGAGATTATCGAGGATGTGATCGGCTTCTCCCGGCAGCGGCAGGAAGGCCGGGACCACCACCACCACGGTGTAGAACAGCACCACCATCCACTGCGCGGCGAGGATGACGCCGCGGTGCTGGCGCATCCACAGCCCGAGGCGGGCGATGGTCGTCGTTTTCCGTTTCATGCCATGCAGCGGAAGGCGCGTGGCGTGCGCCACCCGTGTCATGCCCATGCCCGCATGTTCGCCGTCTCCGGTGCGGGAAGGTGACAATCCCTGCGTGCTCACCGCTTCACCGCCACGGATTTTGCCCGCAGCACCCAGATGATGGCGAGCGTCCACCACGCGGCGAGTGCCAGGTAGCTCATGCCGGTGGGCAGGCTGCGCCAGCCGGTGAAGGCAGCAAGAAGACCGCCGAAACGGGTGCTGTCGTCGAGGAGACCGCTGGCATCCCACAGGGGATCAGCGAGGGTGGGCAGGGCCTCCAGGCCGATCAGCTTGTCGGTGCCGGTCACCAGCAGCGCGCCGCCCAGGAGCAGCAGCAGGATTTCGGTGAGACGGAAGAACAGCCGCCAGGAAAACCAGCGCGCACCGCGTACCAGCGCAGCGTAGGCGACGAGCGCGAGAAAAAAGCCGAGTGCACCGCCCGCAAGCAGCCGGCCCGCGGAATCGTCGCCGGCCGCGCCATAAAGGAAAATCACCGTTTCCGCCCCCTCGCGCCCGACCGCGAGGGTGGCGAGCAAGGCCATGCCGGCCCAATGGGCGCGTTCGACCGCCGCGGACATGCCGGATTCCAGCTCCTTCTTCAGCCCCGCACCGTGCCGTCGCATCCATGCCGCCATCTGGAAAATGAGTACGGCGGCCACCAGCGGCATGCCGGCCTGGAACCATTCCAGTGTCGCGTCGCTGGCCCAGGCGGACACGCCCAGCAGCGCGAGGGCGAGCAGGGCGGCCAGACCGAGCCCGGCACCCACGCCGCCCCATAACCAGAGCGCGGCGCGCCGGCGCGTTGCGGCAACCAGGCCGGACTGGGCGGCGAGCCAGCCATGCAGGATGCCGACCACCAGCATGGCTTCTATGGTTTCGCGCCAGACGATGAAGGCGGCATTGCCCATGTCAATCCCCCGCGATCTGCGCTTGCCCGTCGGCCAGGCGTGCGAGCGCCGCGGCAAAGCTCGCGACGCCGGAGCGGTTCAGCAGTACGCAGGGCTTGCCGGCCTGTTTGCAGTGTTTCTTGAGCTGGTAGTACGCCAGATGGCCGACGCGGTCCGTGGGACAGATCACCGCGTCGGAGGCGGACAGAAGATCGGGCAGTCGCGACAATGCCTCCTCGCGACCACCGTCGTGGTGGATCAGGCGCACGCCGAGCCGCTCAGCCAGTTGCCGGTACTGTGGCAGCAGCGGCGTGCGGCCGCCGACACAGAGCACGCAACGGCCCGCGAGACGGCTCGGGCAGGCATGGCAGTCACCGGCACATGCAGGGGCTGCCATCTCACCGAGCCAGAGGCGTTCGAGCGCGTCACGTTCGGCCCGGGCCTCATCGCGCTCGCGTAGAAGGCGGGTGTTTTCCGCCTCCAGCGTGGCGGCGCGGGACGCCGAGTCGCGCAGGCGTGCCGCTTCGTCGGCAAGAGCCAACAGACGGCGGCCCATGTTGACCATGGCAACGCCCGATTCGAGTTCGGCGAGGCGGGTGCGCAGCGCACTGTCGGCGTCGGTGCGCAGAGCGGTCGCTGCTGCCGCCCGTCCCAGGTCACGGATGCGTTCGTTCGCCTCGACACGCTCGCGCGCGTGGCGCGCGGCCTCGCGGGCAGCTTGCTCCTTTGTCTCGGCCAGCTCGTGTTCCAGCCATTCCACGCGGCGCAGGTCTGCGGCCTGGCCCGCGCCGACCTGGTGCGAGAGCATGTGCAGGTCGGCGTAGACGGCGTGCCGGGTCGCCTTGCTGGCAACTCTGTGGGTCAGCGCCGCCCAGACGGCGCCGGCCACTTCGCCGCGCTCCAGATGTTGTTTCCATAGCGTCAGCACGTCGGCGTCCGCCTTGGCCTGGTCGAAGCGGCGGACGTGGATGGCGTACTTGCGCTCCAGTTGTTTCTGCATGAGTTCCGACGTGGAATTGCGGTCGAGGCTCATCGACACCGCCTCCAGATGCAGGTCGTAGGGTTCGAAGCCCCGGCCCGCGTAGCCGGTCTTGCGGGTCAGCTTCTTCAAGTCGTCGAGGTCGAAGCAGGTTCCGACCACCGGACAGTGGTATTTTTCCTCCAGTTCCCAGAGCCTGCGGCGGCGAGTCGGGGTGCGTCCATCCCTTTGCAGGAGAAGGGCGGGCGACGGCTGGGCATGGGTTGCCCTCGTGGCTGCACCAGGATCCGGACTCCCCTCCAGACCGTTTCGGATCAAGATGGCGGAGCGCTTCAACGCATGGTGTTCACACATGGCGTGCGTTCCCCCGTGTTGCCTCCAGCGCCGCACTCATGCGCCCGTACAGGGTTCGGGTGTCGCCGTCCACGTCGGACCGATCGGCAATCTGGTCGAGCAGATGGGCCGCGACATGGGCGGAGTGGGTGCACCCCGTCAGCTGGAAGCGCACGAGGTGATTGAGGGCGCCGGCGAGCAGGGATTCGGTCATGAGCGGTCTCCTTCCTTCATTTCGCAACGATGCGGCCCCTGGCCGTATCGGGGTGGAATTCGTCGAAGAAGTCGTACTCGCCCGGCTTGAGCGGGGCGATGACGACGAAGGACTGCGCACCGGGCGCGAGCACCTTCTCCTTGCGCAGTCGCAGACTCTCGAACTCGATCGCGTCGCGGCCTTCGTTCCGGATGACGATCTTGAAGCGGAGTCCGGCCGGGACCTCCAGCACGGTCGGCGTCAGTCGTCCGTCACGCGCCACCACGGTGTACGTGGGAAGCTCTGCCCTGGCCGGCCCGGCTGCGAGGGTGGCCCACACCAGGGCCAGGTGGACGAAATGGCGTGTCATGCGCACTCCCCGTCAAAAAGTCAGTTGGGCACGCAGGCCAAGGATGTGGGCGTCAGGCAGGCTGGAATCGGCACCTGGCCGGCGAATGAACTGGTAGTCCGGGCTCAGTTCGAACTGCGCGTTCACCCGCCAGCGGTAGTACAGCTCGGCTAGTTGCTCGCTTCCGGACACACCGGGGTTTGCCTGCTCGTACGCGTCCGCGGCGGCGAGCCAGCCCAGGGCCAGACCAAGGCTGTCGCCCGCACGATCCCAGTAATTGCCGGAGAATTCGGCCCCCAGGGTCAGCGCGCGGTCGAAGGCGGGATGGCCCGAGGCGGCCTGGCCGTAGCGGCCGAACACCGTCACGCCGTCGCCGAGACGCTGATCCAGCGACAGGCCCCAGCCACTCTGGTGTTCCAGGGTCGCGCCGCTGAAGTCCGTGGCACGGCCGTTGCGCCAGGCGTAGACGCGGTAGTTGCCTTCGAGCCCGCCGAACATGCGCTGCGTGGTCTGCGCCTGTGCGATGACGAAGGGTTTTTTCAGGCTGTCGTCGAAGGATGCGCCGGTGTCGGAGCCGAACATGCCCAGAGAGACATCCCAGCCAAGCGGAGCCTGGGTGTGGTTGTGGTAAGCCAGCCGCAGACCCGGCGAAAAACCATAGGTATCCACCCCAGCGGCGCCACCCGCATCGAGCAGCGGGTTGTGCACGAAGGCCAGATTCATGAACTTGACCGTCTCGTCGTCGGCCGCCGCGTTCTGGTCGAAGAACAGGAAAGGATCGATCTTGCCGAAGTGGATCTCGAAATGTCTCTTGCTCACGTTGAGCGGCTTGTCGTCGAGCGGTATGCCGAGCTGGTACCAGGCCTGGGCCAGGATGGGCGAGGCGTCGTCGGGCTGGCCGGCGCCGTGCAAGCGGAAGGCGGTGGCATTTGGAACGGAGAACAGCGGATTGAGGTCGGCAAGACCGTCACCCTGGCCCATGCGGAAATGGAAAAAGAGGCTTCCCTGGCTGGTGCCAAGACTGCCGCCGGGCAGGCTGATCTGGGCATCGCCCCGCCAGGACAGCTGACTTTCGCCTTTGCCGGTCGCGGTGGCGCCGGCGTTGGCGTGCTGGGCGACCGACGTGAACGACACCCCCGCAGAAATGCCTTCGAGCGCCTCGATCGTGCGTGCGTGCTTCTGCATGCCCAAGGCCTGAAACTCTACCGCCTTCAGGCGGGTGGCGACCTCCGGCTCATCCTGCGAGAGGCGGTCGCTCTCCATGGCGTCGGCCATCTTGGCGTTGGTGGCTTCCAGTTCCCTGACGCGCGCCTCCAGGCCGGGTGCGGGCAGGGCGCCGAGTTGACGCTCGAGTTCGGCGTTGCGCGCTTCCAGGCGGGCGAGGCGTTCCTGCATCTGTTGCAGCGTATGGGCGAGATCGGTCGACACCTCGGCCGCCCCGGCCGGAAGGGTGAAGGCCAGCAGCAGAGCCGCCACGAGAGGTTTGACGGCGCGCATCTCAGTAACCGCCACGCTTGCCGATACCCGCATAGGCGAAGGTCCATTCCACGTCGAAGGCCTTGAACCAGGGACGCACGCCGGTCAGTCGGTCGGTGTGGCGGTGAAAGTGGTGGCCGGCAGGGTTGGCGGGGTCGTTGGGCGGCAGGATGGTGAACTTGACGCGGTACTTGCCCGGCCCCATGAGCTTGACGTTGTCGCCGTAGTGCGGGCCGTCGCTTGCCACCATCGGCAGGAAATCGCCGCCGATGCAGCTCCCGCCCTGCTTGCACACCTCGTAGCGGACCAGCAGGTAGGGCACCCATTCGCCCTCGGCAAAACCATTGGGGTTGCTGCCGAGCGCACGGATGTCCGCTTCCAGATGCACGTCCGCCTTGTCGGCGGGGAGCATCGTGTGCCCCATGACCGATTCCATTTCCACCGGTTGCAGGTAGACGCCGGCGATTTCCATGCCATGGCGTTGCTGTGGTGCGCCGATGGGGTATTCGGCTGCGAGGGCGTCGAGGATGCAGCCCGTCGCCAGGGCCAGGCCGAACAAGGTGCGCGGTATACGCATGGACTTCTCCTTAATTTCCAGTGAGGGCCAAAAAAAGCTTCATGGCTGGCTACTGGAGCGGAGACGCCCGGTGGCTGGCTGACGCAGGCGCGCGACGGCGCCCGCCGGTTTATTTCGTGAGCAGGAGCTTGCCGTTGCGTGTCAGACTCAACACGTATCGTTCGTTGCCGTGCTCGATCACCAGCCGATGCGCCGCTCCAAGAAGGTCGACGGCGCGAACGACACCTGGCGGCGTCGCGGGAGTACGCGGCGGTACAGCGGGCAAAACGTTCGTGGCGGCAGTGATCATGCAGGCATAATAACGAGAATCATTCGCATCAGCAACAGCTTTTTTTCAAATTTTTTTATCCCGGATTGCCATTTGCCGGCAGGAAGTCCGCCCCCGGCCAGATGCGGCGAGGGTTCCGTCGCCCACGATCGCAGCAACGCCACGCTGTTGTAGGAGGGCCGCCCCCGGCCCGATGCCGTGATGTTTCCACCGCCCGAAAATCGCGGCGAGGGCGCGGCTCCTACAGGGGGCGCTTGCGACCCGATGCGGCGCGGGTTCCGTCGCCCACGATCGCAGCAACGCCACGCTGTTGTAGGAGGGCCGCCCCCGGCCCGATGCGGCGAGGGTTCCGTCGCCCACGATCGTAGCAACGCCACGCTGTTGTAGGAGGGCCGCCCCCGGCCCGATGGGGTGACTGAACGGCCTGGAAATCGGCCAGAGAAGCGCGCATGCGACGTGGAACGCGCCAATGCGACGCACCTGTCGGCGCGCAAATTGCGCGAGCGTGCCGGTGCCGGTGTGTGTCGGCTCAGCCGGCCGCCGCGCCGCGCCGTGTACGCACCGCCCGTGCGAGATCTTCCAGCACGGGCACGGTCTGCGCAAAGCCGATGCACGCATCGGTCACCGACACGCCCGGACGCAGCAGGCGGCCCGGCACGATGTCCTGGCGGCCTTCTTCCAAGTGGCTCTCGATCATTACGCCGACGATGCGGGCATCGCCACCGGCGATCTGCCCGGCGACATCGGCCGCCACGTCGACCTGGCGTCGCGCGTCCTTGCCGCTGTTGCCGTGGGACAGGTCGATCATCACCTGCGGGCGCACGCCCTGGCCGGCGAGCAGGGTACATGCGGCGTCGACGTCGGGCGCCTTGTAGTTGGGCAAGCGACCGCCGCGCAGGATGGCATGGCAGTCGTCGTTGCCGCGCGTCTCGAAGATCGCCGCCTGCCCCATCTTGGTCATGCCCATGAACGCGTGCGGCGCACTCGCCGCCACGATTGCGTCCGCCGCGACGCGCACGCTGCCGTCGGTGCCGTTCTTGAAGCCCACCGGGCATGACAGCCCCGAGGCCAGTTGGCGGTGTGTCTGGCTTTCCGTCGTGCGTGCGCCGATCGCGCCCCAGCTCACCAGATCGCTGATGTATTGCGGGCTCAGCAGATCGAGGAATTCCGTCGCCACCGGCAGGCCCAGCGCCAGGATCTCCAGCAGCAGGCGGCGCGCGCCCTCCAGGCCCTCGTTGATGGCAAAGCTGCCATCCAGGCGCGGGTCGTTGATATAGCCCTTCCAGCCGACCGTGGTGCGCGGTTTCTCGAAATACACCCGCATCACCACGACCAGATCGGCCGCGAGCGCGTCGGCCTGTGCCTTGAGCCGATACGCGTAGTCCAGTGCCTGATCGTGGTCATGAATCGAGCAGGGGCCGACGATCACGATGAGACGGTCGTCTTCGCCATGCAGCACGCGCGAGATCGCCGCGCGCCCGGCTTCGACGACCGCCTGCGTCGCCGTATCCGCCGGCAGCCGTTCCGCCAGCAGTGCAGGTGTGATGAGCGGGCGCACCGCCTTGATGCGCAGGTCGTCGATGCGGGTGGTGTCGTGCGTCGTCATGGCCGGAATAGACGGAATTGATCGGATCGGTCAGCCTCGCGACTCGTGCGCGCGGCGCCGGAGATCATCACGCACGCGCTCAGTGCCGGGCGTTCGCCGCATGCCGCCAGACGGTCGGCGTTTCCGACGCCGCCGGTGCAACCAGCGCGCGATAGTAGTTCGGCAACGCGAACAGGGCGTGGTGAACGTCTGCGTTGTAATACTGCAAATCCGGCAGAGTCGCCGTGCGGGCGTGCACCGTCTCGGCTGCCACCGCGGTCGGTCGCAAGCGGTCCGACGCCACCGCAAACCCCCAGTACGTCCCATAAAGCGGAATGTAAAGGCCGTAGCACTGCACCTGCGCAAACACACGACGCAGTTGCGCCACGATGCCGCGGACCTGTTCCGGCTCGAAAACCGGCGTGCCGACATGCAGCACGACCGCCGCCCCCGGATTCATCACGCGCGTCAGCGAACGGAAGAACGATTCCGTATAGAGCGAACCTGCCGGTGTCTCCGGATCGGTCAGATCCAGCAGGATCAGGTCGAAACGGTCCGTCGTTTCGGCAACGTACGCCAGCCCGTCGCCCACGCGCACGTCCAGACGCGGGTCGTCGAACACGCCGTGGTGCACGCCTGCGAAATGCTGCTTCGCCACCTCGATCACCTCGCCATCGAGTTCCGCCAGCACGACCCGTTCCACGCTGCGGTGCTTGAGGACTTCCTCGGCCGCGCCGCCGTCGCCACCACCGACGATCAACACCTGGCGCGGCGAGCCGTGCGCCACCGCGGCCGGATGCACCAGCGCTTCGTGGTAGAAGAACTCGTCACCTTCGGAGGTCATGAAGTATCCGTCGATCCGCAACGCCAGGCCGAAGCGTGGGGTGCGCAGCACTTCGATCGTCTGGTGTGCGCTGCGACGTGTCAGCACGCGCTCCGTGCTGACATAGCCGTAGACCGCGTCTCGGCTGTCGGAAAGCGCTTCGACCACCAGTTCGTCCGGAGGGTGCTGTTCACTGCCGCGTTCGAGACGATGGATTTCGGTACGCTGCGGGTCAAACCGCGCAACGATCTCACGCAGCAGGGCCTCGGCCTTTGCCGTGTTGTCGCTGGTGAAATTGCATACGTAGACATCCAGCGTCACCGCATTGCGCTCGGGCCAGGTATGGACCGCCAGATGCGACTCGGCCAGCAGCAGCATACCGGTGACGCCGCCCGGCTGGCCGTTGTAGGGCGGAAACGGAAACCACTTCTCGTCGACAAGTGTGAGTCCAACCCCGATCGTTTGCTGTCGACACAGATCCGCGAGCTCGTTTGCATCGGTCAACAGACCTCCAGCATCGCGGCAGTCGTACAGATCAGCTGTCAGATGAAGCCCTTGCATGGCCCAACCCCCCATCCAATCGGAAAAACCGCCAGACCGTGTCGTGGTCTGGACAAAGTCGATTATTTTACCATATCTGTCTCCGCCACGTACGCCCGCTTTCCTGATGAACGCGGGAAAGGCGAATGGCTGGCTGTCCGCGCGCGAGTTGTTGAACCTAAGCGAGAACGGTTGGGGTTTCATTATTGGTGGCGGACGGACGCCGGTTCGATTTCGTCTTTCTCGCTTGAATAGCAATGCAGCGGGCGTGAGCGGCAATGGGCGGGGCCGCGATCACGCTTTCCGCTTCAACCGTTCCACTTCGGCGTGGAAGGCCGGGGTCAGTTCGGCAATCAGGGTTTCGATGTCGCGCACCTGATGCTGAACCGTCAGCACCGCGATACCTTCCGGCACGAGGTCGTAGATCACGTAGTGCTGCCGAGCTGAAACCATCAAAAATGGCGTCGAGCGGTGCTGCCGCAGACGGCCCTTTTCCGGGTTGACGGCGGCGTCGGCCATTGTTGCGTACAGGTCGGCGAGGTAGCGATCAGCGACGTCGTCGCCCCATTCTCGGCGTGAGCGCGCGTGGATGCGGCGCAAATCCAGTGCCGCATTCCGGGTCAGGAGGAACGTGGCGGGCGACGGTGCGTCATTGCCAGCCATCGGCTTCCTTGCGGTCGAGCGCCGCCATGTCGGCCTTGAAGTCGCCGGTGGACGCGAAGATGCGGCCTGCGGCCAAGTCGCGGTAACCGGTGAGGATGGCGTCCTGCACGAACTGGCCGTCGCGCCGCTCCATGTCGCGGCGAATCAGGTCGCGGACGTACTCGCTGGGCGTTTCGTAAAGACCCGCCTCGCCGACCATTCGATCCACGAACTCGGCCAAGGGCTGGGACAGGCGGGCGTTGATGCGTTCAGACATGGGAGGCTCCCGACTCGATGGATGGCAATATTGTCGCACAAATGGTGTCACTTGTCGCATTTATTGCCCACACAGGAGCCGCATCGTCAGGCCAGTACCTGTTTTCGTTCATTTCGCCACAAGAAATGACGAGCAAGTCCTTGTCACGAAACCAATTTCGCCACAACGCCGAGTGCCCCGACACGATACCCCATCGCCCGATAGCCACGCTGGCGCTTGCCCGCCACAGCGCGTTCATGCCTCTGTCTCAACCACAGGAGTTTCTGCAATGACAGATCACCACAAAAACACGGGCGACGCGGGCGGTGCCAGCGCGCCCATCTCGGCGCAACTGGCGGCGCTGCCGTCCCTGCCGATGGCCGAGCTCTGGGCGCTTTGGGATCAACACTTTCCCCGGCGGCCCGGGCACCGCAACCGCCACTACGTCGAGTCGCGTCTGGCCTACCGCATCCAGGAGCAGGCCTACGGCGCGCTGCCCACCAACATCCGCAAGATGCTGGTCGAAGCCGGAGCCAAGCATTCCAAGATCAAGTCGGCCACTGGGCGCAGTGCGCAGACCCTCTTGATGCCAGGCACCACGTTGATCCGCGAATGGGATGAACGCGAGTACCGCGTGACCGTCACCCCGGACGGTTTGTACGAACTCAATGGGCAGGTATTCAAAAGCCTGTCGGCGGCGGCACGCCACATCACCGGCACGCAGTGGAATGGGCCGAAGTTCTTTGGTCTGCGCGGTGGCAAGGAGGCGGGGCGATGACTATGCCGCTGCTGCCGCCCAAGCGCTGCGCCGTGTACTGCCGTGTTTCCAGCGACGAGCGCTTGGATCAATCCTTCAATTCCATCGATGCCCAGAAGGAAGCCGGGCAGGCCTTTATCAAGAGCCAGAGCCACGAGGGCTGGATCGCCGTGGCCGATGATTACGACGACGCCGGTTTCTCAGGCGGCAATATGGACAGGCCCGCCTTGAAGCGCCTGCTGGCCGACATCCAGCTGGGCAAGGTGGATATTGTGGTGGTCTACAAAATCGACCGGCTGTCACGCTCGCTGGCGGATTTTGCGCGGATGGTCGATGTGTTCGACCGGCATCGCGTGAGTTTTAGCGCCGTCACGCAGCAGATCAACTCGGCCACGTCGATGGGCCGTCTGATGCTGAACGTGCTGCTGTCCTTCGCTCAGTTCGAGCGCGAGGTTACAGGTGAACGTATCCGCGACAAGATCGCCGCCAGCAAAGCCAAGGGGATGTGGATGGGTGGGCCGCTACCGCTGGGCTACGACGTGCGTGACCGGCTGCTGGTAATCAACGAGCGTGGAGCTGCCCTGGTGCGCCGCATCTTCGACGACTTCGTGACGATGCGCTCGGCCACGCTGATGGCCAAGGCTTACGCGGCCGAGGGTGTGCGCACCAAGGGCGGCAAGCCCTTCACCAAGCAGACCCTCTACAAGATGCTGCACAACCGGATGTATCTGGGCGAGATTGTGCACAAGGGCCAGCACTTCCCCGGCCAGCATCAGGCCATCGTCACGCAAACCCAGTGGGACGCGGTGCACGCGTTGATCGCCACCGATGGCATCGAGCGGCGGCGCGAGACCAATGACCGCCAGAGTGAGCCGGTGTTACTGCGCGGCCTGCTGTTCACGTCCGATGGCGAGAGGCTGGTGCCCAGTTACACCAGGAAGAAGGGCAAGACCTACCGCTACTACAGCCCCATCAAACACCGGCGACTCGGTGTCTGGGCCAACCAGCACGGGGCACTGCCCGCCACGCCAATTGAAGAACTGGTCACGCAGCAAATCGTGGCGGCGCTGTCGGCACCGCATCTGGTACAGGCGGTGTGGGATCGAATTCGGGAAACCCGGCCCGAGATGTCAGAACCCGAAGTGGTCTTGCCGATGCGCAACCTCGCGGGCCTGTGGCGGGAGTTGTTTGCGGCAGAGCAATGCCGACTGGCGCAGTTGCTCATCGAGCGCGTGGTGATGACGGGCGGCGGGCTGGAGATCATCTGGCGCGATCAGGGTTGGCAGGAGCTGGCCGCAGAGCTTGCGCCTGGCACCATCGGCGCAGAATTGCAGGAATGGGAACAGCAGGAGGAAACGGTATGAGGCCGAAAGTGCAGTCCTTGGGCGCAGCCATCGCCCGCGAACGGCGGGATGGCGGCCAGGTGAAGTTGTCCACCTTCATCCCGCTGAAGATCCGCAAGCGTGGCGGCAGCAAGGTGGTGATTCGCCCTGACGGTCAACTGGATGCGCCGGAGAAAAGCGCCACGCAGATCGACCAGCCCTTGTTGGCGGCGCTGACGCGGGCCTTCTACTGGCAGCAGTTGCTGGATGACGGCGTGGTCGGCAGCGGCAGCGAGATTGCCAAGCGCGAAGGCTTGCACCATTCCACGGTCAACGAACTGCTGCGCTTGACCCTGCTCGAGCCTGCCATCATCCAGAGCATTCTGGCCGGGCAGCAGCCCCGCTGTATGAGCCTGCTGTGGTTCCAGCGCAATCCGCTGCCGGTAGACTGGATGGCGCAGCGGGATGTGGTGGCAGCGTTCGATGCCTGAAAGTCAGGCCATCACCACTTGCGTGCGCACTTCGACCTTGAGCGCGCGCTTGATGGCTGCAAACACTGCCGAGATGTTGCTCATGGTCGGATTGCCCGACTGAGAAAGCATCCGGTGCAGGCTCTTGGCGGGCTTGTGGATTTCTTCGGCCAGAGCCTCGAAACCCACGGTGGCGTTCACCAGATCGCGCAGGATCAGCTTGGCCGATTCTGGCTCGCCGTTGACGAACAGGGTAATGGCTTCGTCTAACAGGGCTTGCGCGAAGGCCGGATCGTTCTGCACGCGCGCGGCCACGGTTTCTTTGAAATCACGGGTCAGTGCCATGTTCACTTTCCTTTCTGGGTTGATGCCTTGCGGCGCTTGTAGTCTTCCCACAGTGCCACCGCTTGGTCGATGTCCTGCTGCTGGCGCTTCTTAGTCCCGCCACCGATCAAGATGATGATCTTCAGACCATCCTTGGCCAGGTAGATGCGCAGTCCTGGACCCCAATCGATCTTGTACTCACCAATGCCACGGAACCACTCGACGTTGGAGAGGTTGCCCTGTTCCATCCGGCTCACCGCCACTCGCACCTTGGCGGCGGCGACGGCCTCCAGTGATCCGAACCACTGCGCAAAGGGACTGTCGCCATCGGCTAGTAGCAGTTCTTTGATCTGGAAGCTCATAGGGTCCAATGGTAACGTATAAGTTGCCATTGCGCTAGTGCGATGGCCAGATGGCCGGTTCGATGCTTGACCGCTGGCTTTGGTTGACAATAAACCGGCACGCCTAAGTGGTTGATTTTACTAGACCACCATCTGCGCCTACCCGCAGGCCAAACAGAGAATAGAGACGGCTCTGGCCGAGAAAGTGGCCGATTTCGGGCATTTCGGCTGGTGGCCACCCGCAGTAGCAATGGCCTGAACCCCGCGCCACGCGGGGAATCGCGCAAAGAAAAAGGGCCCGGAGACTATCCGAGCCCTTGTGATTGGTGGAGTCGGGGGGAATCGAACCCCCGTCCGCAAGCCCTCTACAGTAAGTTCTACATACTTAGTCCGGTGTTTTGGGTTTTAACCCGGTGCGCGCCCGCCGAACAGGCTCGCCTCAGGCGAGTGACCTTGATTTAACGCTGGCCCAAGCCACCCGGGACAGCGCGATCCTGCTGAAGTGACTCTGCTGCCGGTTTTACCCGACCCAGTCCGCAGGCTGACTGGTGCAGAGTCTGGCGCAATTAAGCGGCCAGAGCGTAGGTTTCGTCGTTGGCGACTATTACTTTTTCGGTTGGATTTACGAGGTCATCCGACCCTCGGTATGCCCTTATCTGCTTTGCGACCCACGTCGAAGCCAAGTCGACCCCATGTGTTGCTGCAGCAAGTGTACTCCATAGAACACGCGATGGGGGCAAAGTTCCGTCGGGAGCAAAATTATTTCAGAAGGGCCAGGGGGCGTGGGCGCGGGCGACGGCGACCATGTAGGCGAACACGAGCAGGGCGGCGATCCAGGCGGCGGTGCGTTGGCCGCGCGTCTTGCCCCGCTTGAGTGCGAAGGTGCCGAGGACGATGTAGGCGAGGAGGGCGATGAGCTTGGCGGTGAGCCAGCCGTCGACGAAGGGATACTGGCCGAGCAGGATGGCGAGCGCGAGGCCGCTGGAAAAGAGCAGGGTGTCGTTGATGTGCGGCAGTACGCGCACCCAGCGCGCCTGCAGGCGGGGCGAGTCGGCCATCATCCAGACGCCGCGCAGGACGAACAGTGTGAACGTGACGGCGATGGTGGTGAGGTGCAGGTGTTTGAGAGCGGCGTAGTAGGCCATGTCAGCCGAGGTGGTCGAGCGTTTCCAGCGGGTGGCGGATTTGCGCGCGGGCGCCCCAGGTATGCGGGGCGTCGTCAGCGCCGAGGTAGCCCCAGGTGGCGACCAGCGCGGGCATGGCGGCGGCGCGCGCGGCCTCGATGTCGCGCGCCGCATCGCCCAGGTACAGGCATGCGCCGGGGCGCATGCCGCACAGCTCGGCGGCGGCGAGCATCGGCGCGGGGTGCGGCTTGGGCTGGGGGCAGGTGTCGCCGGAGACGATGCAGGCGGCGCGCTCGGCGAGATCGAGCAGCGACATCAGGGGTTCGGTGAAGCGTGCTGGCTTGTTGGTGACCACGCCCCAAAGAATACGGCGTGCTTCGAGCGCGTCGAGCAGTTCCAGGATGCCGGGAAAAGGCCGGGAATGCAGGCACAGGTTCTCGGCGTAGAGCTGCAGGAATTCCTCGCGCATGGGCGCGAATCGCGCATGGTCCGGGTGCAGGCCGAAACCCAGTTCGATCAGGCCGCGTGCGCCGTGCGAGGCGACCGGGCGGATGACGGCATCGGCGAGTGGCGCGAGGCCGTGGCGCGCGCGTTGCAGGTTGAGCGCGTGGCCAAGGTCGGGCGCGGTATCCACCAGGGTGCCGTCGAGATCGAACAGGACGACACGAATCGGTCCGGCATCGTGTGACGCCTTGGCTCCCGCTGTCTCCCGGGAAGAATGGGGCGCTTCAGTCGTCGCCACGGCGCGCCGCCATGAGGTAGTTGACGCTGGTGTCGGCTTCGAGCTTGTAGACCTTGCTCAACGGGTTGTAGGTCATGCCGGTGATTTCATCGACGTCGAGTCCGGCTTCGCGCGCCATACGGGCGAGTTCGGCGGGGGTGATGAATTTGGCGTAGTCGTGGGTGCCGCGCGGCAGCAGCTTGAGCAGATATTCGGCGCCGATGATGGCGAATACGTAGCTTTTGGCGTTGCGGTTGAGGGTGGAGAAGAACACATGACCACCGGGCTTGACCAGGCGCGCGCACGCGGCGACCACCGAGGCGGGATCGGGCACGTGTTCGAGCATTTCCATGCAGGTGACGACATCGAATTCGCCGGCGTGCTGCGCCGCATAGTCTTCCGCGGAGATCAACTGGTAGTCGACGCTGTGCCCGGATTCGTGCAGGTGCAGTTTCGCCACCTTGAGCGCCTTCTCCGACAGATCGATCCCGGAAACCTGCGCACCGGCGCCGGCCATCGCTTCGGCGAGGATGCCGCCGCCGCAGCCGACGTCGAGCACTTTCTTGCCGGCGAGCGGCGCGCGGGCGTCGATCCATTTCAGGCGCAGTGGATTGATCTCGTGCAGGGGGCGGAATTCCGATTGCGGATCCCACCAGCGATGGGCGAGTTCGGAGAATTTGGCGATTTCGGCGCTGTCGACGTTGCTCATGGCTGTCCTTGGGCGAGTTTGCCGCGCCAGTACGCGGCGCGTGCGGCGAGGTCGTCGGTGTCGAGATCGACCAGGTGGCGCTGATGAAGTTTCGGCCGACCGTCGATCCACACGTGGGTGACCTCATCGCGTCCGGCAACGTAAACCAGGTGCGACACCGGGTCAAACACGGGCTGGCAGGCCGGCGCGGAAAGGTCGACGGCGACGAGGTCGGCACGCTTGCCGGGGGTGATGCTGCCGACGCGGTCGTCGAGGTTGAGCGCGCGCGCGGCGTCGAGCGTGGCCATGCGCAGGGCGGCGACGGCGGGAAGGACCGCGGCGTCGCCGCTCGCCCCCTTGGCGAGCAGGGCCGCCAGGCGCATTTCCGCGAACAGGTCGAGACGGTTGTTGCTGGCGGCGCCGTCGCTGCCCAGTCCGACGTTGACGCCGGCACGCAGCATGGCGGCGACCGGGGCGAAGCCGGAGGCGAGCTTGAGGTTGGCGCTGGGGCAATGCGCCACGTGGCAGCCGTGCGCGGCGAGCGTGTCGATTTCGCTCTCGTCGAGATGCACCGCGTGCACGCCGATGAAATTCGGTCCCAACAGGCCCAGACGTGCCAGCCGTTCCATCGGGCGCACGCCGTGCTGGCGCAGGCTGTCGGCGATTTCGTCGGTGGTCTCGTGGAGGTGGCAATGCACCGGCACGCCGAGCTGCTCGGCGAGCGTGTTGATGCGGGCAAACGTGGCGTCGGAGACGGTGTAGGGCGCGTGCGGGGCGAAGGCGAAGGTGAGCAGGGCTTCGTCCTTGAGTGCGTCGCGTACCGCCAGGCCGCGGGCGAGGTAGCCGTCGGCGTCGGCGGCATAGGTGCTGGGGAACTCAAGCGCGATCATGCCCAGCGTGGCGCGCATGCCGGCTTGCAGGAAGGCTTCGCCCGCCGCCTCGGGGAAGAAATACATGTCGTTGCAGGTGGTGGTGCCGCCGGCGAGCATCTCCGCCACCGCCAGCAACGTGCCGTCGCGCACGAAAGCCTCCGAGACATGGCGTTTCTCCGCCGGCCAGATGCGCTCGTTGAGCCAGGCCATCAGCGGCAGATCGTCGGCAAAACCGCGCAGCAGCGTCATTGCCGCGTGACCGTGCAGGTTCACCAGCCCCGGGATCAGGACGTGGCCGGGCAGGGCGAGGGTTTCGCGGGCGTCGTAGCGGGCGGATGCGGTGTCGGCGGGCAATACGTCGAGGATGGCACCGTCGCGCACCACCACGGCATGGTCGGCAAGCGCCCCGGACGGTTCGACGGGCACCACCCATTGCGGCAGGAGAACGAGGTCGGCTGGGGTTGGCATGGTGGCCAGCATTCTCGCCGTTTAGCGCCGGATTGGCAAAGGCGGGCGTGCGTGCGGCCCATGCTAAAATCGCCGACTTTAGTGTCTGCATAAATATAAGCCGGTCTATGGAACAGTTTGCCAAGGAAACCCTCCCGGTCAGTCTCGAGGAGGAGATGCGGCGTTCGTACCTCGATTACGCGATGAGCGTGATCGTCGGGCGCGCTCTGCCGGACGTGCGCGACGGCCTGAAACCCGTGCATCGTCGCGTGCTGTACGCGATGAACGAGCTGGGCAACGACTGGAACAAGGCCTACAAGAAGTCGGCGCGTGTGGTCGGCGACGTCATCGGTAAATACCATCCACACGGCGACACCGCGGTGTACGACACCATGGTGCGCATGGCGCAGGATTTCTCGCTGCGCTACCCGCTGATCGACGGCCAGGGCAACTTCGGCTCGGTCGACGGCGACAACGCGGCGGCGATGCGCTACACGGAAGTGCGCATGGCGAAGATCGCGCACGAACTCCTGGCCGATCTGGACAAGGAAACCGTCGACTTCGGCCCCAACTACGACGGCTCCGAGCAGGAGCCGCTGGTGCTGCCGACGAAGATCCCGAATCTCCTGGTGAACGGTTCGTCCGGCATCGCGGTGGGCATGGCGACCAACATCCCGCCGCACAACCTCACCGACGTGTGCGAGGCGCTCACGACGCTGCTCGATGATCCGGAAACCGATATCGAAGCGCTGATCGCCATCGTCAAGGCGCCGGACTTTCCGACCGCCGGCATCATCTACGGGCTGTCCGGCGTGCGCGACGGCTACCGCACCGGCCGTGGCCGCGTGGTGATGCGCGCGACCTGCCACGTCGAGGATCTCGACAAGAGCGGCGGCAAGCAGGCGATCATCATCGACGAGCTTCCGTACCAGGTGAACAAGGCCAACCTGCTGATCAAGATCGGCGAACTGGTGCGCGAAAAACAGATCGACGGCATCTCCGACTTGCGGGACGAGTCGGACAAGTCCGGCATGCGCGTCTACATCGAGCTGAAGCGCGGCGAGAACGCCGATGTGATCCTGAACAATCTGTACAAGCAGACGCAGATGCAGGACACCTTCGGCATGAACATGGTGGCGCTGATCGACGGCCAGCCGCGCCTGCTGAATCTCAAGGAAATGCTCGACGCCTTCCTGCGCCACCGGCGCGAAGTCGTCACCCGCCGCACCGTCTACGAGCTGCGCAAGGCGCGCGAGCGTGGCCACATCCTCGAAGGGCTGGCGGTGGCGCTGGCCAACGTCGACGAGATCGTCGAACTGATCAAGTCGTCGGAGACACCGGCGATCGCCAGGGAGCGTCTGCTCGGCCGCGCGTGGAAATCGGCGATGGTCGAGGAGATGCTCGCGCGCATCGACCCCGAATATTCGCGGCCGGTGAACGTCGGTGCCGAGTTCGGCCTGCATGCCGACGGCTATCACCTGTCCGAGATCCAGGCGCAGCGCATCCTCGAAATGCAGCTACAGCGCCTGACCAACCTCGAGTCCGACAAGATCATCGGCGAATACAAGGAGATCATGGCGAAGATCGCCGATCTGCTCGACATCCTTGCCAATCCGGTGCGCATCACCGCAATCATCCGCGAGGAACTGGCGCAGGTACGCGAGCAGTTCGGCGATGCGCGTCGCTCGGCCATCGTCGAGCACGCGCAGGACATGTCGATGGAGGACCTGATCAAGCCCGAGGAGATGGTCGTCACGCTGTCGCACGGCGGCTACATGAAGGCGCAGCCGCTGGACGACTATCGCGCGCAGAAGCGCGGCGGGCGCGGCAAGCAGGCGGCCGGTACCAAGGACGAGGACTTCATCGAGAACATGTTCGTCGCCAACACGCACGACTACATTCTCTGTTTCTCCAGCCGCGGGCGGATGTACTGGCTCAAGGTCTACAACGTGCCGCAGGGCGGCCGCAACGCGCGCGGCAAGCCGATCGTCAACCTGCTGCCGCTGGAAGAAGGCGAAAAACTCAACGCGCTGCTGCCGGTGAAGACCTTCGACGACGACCACTACGTGTTCATGGCGACCGCCAACGGCATCGTCAAGAAAACGCCGCTGTCGGAGTTCTCGCGGCCGCGTACCGCCGGCATCATCGCAGTCGGCCTGGACGACGGCGATTTCCTCATCGGCGCATCGATCACCGATGGCCGCCACGACGTCATGCTGTTTTCCGACAGCGGCAAGGCGGTGCGCTTCGACGAGAACGACGTGCGCCCGATGGGGCGCGCGGCACGCGGCGTCATCGGCATGAAGCTTGCCAAGGGCGCGAAGCTGATTTCGCTGCTGGTGGCCGAGGACGAGAACGACTACGTGCTGACCGCGACCGAGAACGGCTATGGCAAGCGCACGCCCATCGCCGAGTACACGCGCCACGCGCGCGCGACGCAGGGCATGATCGCCATCCAGACCAGCGAGCGCAACGGCCGTGTGGTCGCCGCCACGCTGGTGAAGGAGGATGACGAGATCATGCTCATCACCACGGGTGGCGTGCTGATCCGCACGCGGGTGAAGGAAATTCGCGCCATGAGCCGTGCGACGCAGGGCGTGACGCTGATCAACCTGGACAAGGGCGAGACCCTGACCAGTCTGGAGAAAGTGGCAGAAACCGACAACGACGAGGACTAAGGAAGACAATCATGACGATCTACAATTTCAGCGCCGGCCCCGCCGTGCTCCCCAAGGATGTGCTGCTGCAGGTGCAGGCCGAGATGGTCGACTGGCACGGCTCGGGCATGTCGGTGATGGAAATGAGCCATCGCGGCAAGGAGTTCATGGGCATCGCCGCCGAGGCCGAGGCCGACCTGCGCGACGTGATGGGCATTCCCGCCAACTACAAGGTGCTGTTCCTGCAGGGAGGGGCATCCGCCCAGTTCGCCATGGTGCCGATGAACCTGCTGCGCGGCAAAGCCTCCGCCGACTACCTCAACACCGGTGAATGGTCGAAAAAAGCGATCAAGGAAGCGAAGAAATACGGCGCGGTGAACGTGGTGGCTTCCAGCGAGGACAGGAACTTCAGCTACGCGCCGACGCAGGATCAGTGGAAGCTCGACCCGAACGCGGCTTACGTGCACTACACCCCCAACGAGACCATCGGCGGCGTGGAAATGTTCTGGACACCCGACACCGGCAGCGTGCCGCTGGTCGCCGACATGTCCTCGACCATCCTGTCGCGTCCCATCGATGTGTCGAAATATGGTCTCATCTACGCGGGCGCGCAGAAGAACATCGGCCCGGCAGGACTGACCCTCGTCATCGTGCGTGACGACCTCATCGGCCAGACCGTGGCGGGCACGCCGACGATGTTCGACTACAAGACGCATGCCGACAACGATTCCATGTACAACACCCCGCCGACCTTCGCCATGTACACCGCGGGTCTGGTGTTCAAGTGGCTGAAGGCGAAGGGTGGTCTTGCCGGCATGGAGAAAGTCAACCGCGAGAAGGCGAGCCTTCTGTACGACTATCTCGATGCGACCGATTTCTACAAGTCTCCGGTGGAGAGGGAAAACCGCTCCCTGATGAACGTGCCGTTCACCCTGAAGGACGCCGCGCTCGACGAGGGTTTCCTCAAACTCGCCAAGGAACGCGGCCTCCTGCAACTGAAGGGACATCGCTCGGTCGGCGGCATGCGCGCCTCGATCTACAACGCCATGCCGATCGAAGGGGTGCGCACCCTGGTGGACACCATGCGCGACTTCGAGAAGAGCCATGGCTGAGGCGCGCAAGATCCTCACCCTCAACGCCATCTCGGCCAAGGGGCTGGCGCGCCTGCCGCAGCACTACGTCGTCGGCGGCGATGTCTCCGAGCCCGACGCGATCCTGGTGCGCTCCGCCAGCATGCACGACATGGACATCCCGGTGACGGTACAGGCGATCGGGCGTGCCGGCGCGGGCACCAACAACATTCCGGTGAAGAAGCTCTCCGAACGTGGCGTACCGGTGTTCAATGCGCCGGGCGCGAACGCCAACGCGGTGAAGGAACTGGTGATCGCCGGCATGCTGATGGGCGCGCGCAACCTGGTGCCGGCGCTGAAATTCGTCGACGGGCTTTCCGGTACCGACGAGGCGATGCACAAGGCGACCGAGGCGGGCAAGAAGCAGTTCGCCGGCTTCGAGCTGCCGGGCCGCACGCTCGGCCTGATCGGTCTGGGCGCGATCGGCTCGCACATCGCGGAAGCGGCAATCCGCCTCGGCATGAACGTGGTCGGCTTCGATCCCGGCATTACCGTCGACGCCGCGTGGCGCCTGCCGTCGCAGGTGAAGCGCGCGGAAAACGTCGAGGACGTGCTGCGCGTCGCCGATTTCGTCAGCCTGCATGTGCCGCTGCTCGATGGCACGCGCAACCTCATCAATGTCCAGCGCATCGGCGT
Organism: Thiobacillus sp. 65-29; assembly: GCA_001899775.1. GTDB lineage: Bacteria > Pseudomonadota > Gammaproteobacteria > Burkholderiales > Thiobacillaceae > Thiobacillus. Next base: position 71,254 of record MKWN01000023.1, on the reverse strand, counting down.
GATGCGTCCAGGTGCCGTGCTGCTGAACTTCGCCCGCGAAGGCGTGGTCGACAATGCAGCAGTGGTCGAGGCGCTCGACACCGGCAAGCTGCACGCCTACATCTGCGACTTCCCGGCCAATGCGCTCAAAGGGCACGCCAAGGTCGTCGCACTGCCCCATCTGGGGGCGTCCACCGGGGAAGCCGAGGAAAACTGCGCGGTGATGGTCGCAGTGCAGGTCACCGACTATCTGGAAAACGGCAACATCCTCAACTCGGTCAACTTTCCCAACGTCAACCTGGCGCGTGAGTCGGATTACCGTCTCGCCATCGCCAACGCCAACGTGCCGAACATGGTGGGGCAGATTACCTCGGTGCTCGCCGCGGCGGGTCTGAACATCCACAACATGGTCAACAAGTCGAAGGGCGATATGGCCTATACCCTGACCGATGTCGACAGCGCGGTGTCGGCCGAGATCATCCGGCAATTGTCGGCCATCGAGGGCGTGCTCGCGGTGCGCTACCTGCCGGCATGACCGAAGAGGGCAAGCACACGCCGGATGCCCAGGGCGAACTGGGTGCGCTGCGCGCGCGCATCGACGGCATCGACGATGCGCTGCTGAAACTCCTGTCGGAGCGGGCCGCACTGGCGCAGGCCGTCGGCCGGACCAAGCAGGGCGGGTCGATCTACCGTCCGGAACGCGAGGCACAGATCATCCGGCGCCTGCGCGCTGCCAATTCCGGACCCCTGTCGGGCGACAGCATCGAGCGACTGATCCGCGAGGTCATGTCGGCCTGCCGCGCGCTGGAGGAGACCACACGCATCGCCTATCTCGGCCCGGCCGGCACCTTCAGCCAGCAGGCGGTACACAAGCATTTCGGCCAGGCGGTCGATGCCCTTGCCGAAGCCGATATCGATGCCTGTTTCCAGGCCGTCGAAACCGGCCGCGCCGAATATGCGGTGGTGCCGGTGGAGAATTCCACCGAGGGTGCCATCGGGCGCACGCTCGATCTTGTCGTTGCCAGCCCGCTGAAGATTTGCGGGGAAGTGATACTGCCCATCCACCAGACGCTGATGCGCAGACCGCCGTCGCCAGCGGAAGAGGGTGTGAACACGTGGCCCACACCAATCAAGCGCGTGTACGGCCATGCCCAGTCGCTCGCGCAATGCCAGCAGTGGCTGGCCCGCCATCTGCCGCATGCCGAACTGGTCAGCGTGGTGAGCAACAGCGAAGGCGCACGCCGTGCCGCGGCCGAGCCGGACGCGGCGACACTCGGAGCCGAGGCCGCCGCTGAACTGTATGGACTCGCGGTGGTGGAACGGCGCGTCGAGGACGAGGCCGACAACACCACGCGCTTTCTCGTGCTGGGGCACGAGGACGCAGCTCCCTCCGGGCGTGACAAGACCTCGCTGGTCATGAGCGCGAAGAACCAGCCCGGCGCCATCGTCCGGCTGCTCCAGCCGCTGGCCGATGCCGGCATCTCGATGAGCAAGCTCGAATCGCGTCCGGCGCGCTCCGGCACTTGGGAGTATGTGTTCTTCGTGGTGTGCGAGGGGCATCGCCAGGATGCCACGCTGGCGGCGGCACTCGCGGAAATCGACACGCGTGCCGCCTTCCTCAAGGTACTCGGTTCCTATCCCGCCGCCACCGCATCATGACTTGCTGCGATCTCGCGCCACCCTATGTGCGCGCCATTGCGCCGTACCTGCCAGGCAAGCCGATTGCCGAACTGGCCCGCGAACTGGGTCTGGACGAAACCGGCATCGTCAAGCTGGCGTCGAACGAAAACCCGCTCGGACCCAGCCCGCGTGCGCTGAATGCGGCGCAGGATGCGCTGCATGACATGGCGCTGTATCCGGACGGTGCCGGTTTCGCGCTGAAAACCAGGCTGTCGGCGAAACTCGCTGTCGACCCCGCGCAGATCGTGCTCGGCAATGGCTCGAACGACGTGCTCGACATGGTGGCGCGCGCCTTCCTCGTGCCGGGCGCCTCGTCGGTCTTCGCGCAGCATGCGTTCGCCGTCTACCCGATCGCGACGCAGACGGTCGGCGCGGAAGGCATCGTGGTCCCGGCGAAAAACTACGGTCACGATCTCGCAGCGATGCGCGCGGCGATTCGCGACGATACGCGCGTGTTGTGGATCGCCAATCCCAACAACCCCACCGGCACTTTCCTGCCGTGGACGGAGATCGAGGCGTTTCTCGCCACGGTGCCGCGGCAGGTGCTGGTGGTGCTCGACGAGGCTTACGGCGAGTACCTGCCGCAGGCCGAGCGTTGCGACACGACGGCATGGCTGGCGCACTTTCCCAATCTGGTAATCACGCGCACGTTCTCCAAGGCGTACGGCCTGGCCGGACTGCGCGTCGGTTACGGCCTCGGCCACCCGGAGGTCATCGACCTCATGAACCGTGTGCGCCAGCCCTTCAACGTCAATGCACCCGCACTCGCCGCGGCCGAAGCCGCGCTCGACGACAGCGATTTCCTCGCGCGCAGCCATGCGCTGAACACCGCCGGCATGGCGCAATTGGTCGCAGGGCTTGCTGACATGGGGATCGAGACCGTGCCGTCGAGGGGCAATTTTCTGCTTGCCCGCGTGGGGGACGCTGCGCGCGTCAACACGGAACTGCTCAAGCGCGGCGTGATCGTGCGTCCGGTCGCCAACTACGGTCTGCCGGAATTCCTGCGCGTGTCGGTGGGACTTGCCGCACAGAATGCGCGTTTTCTCGACGCGCTGCGGGCCTGCCGGTGAAGATCGACACGCTTGCGCTGGTCGGCGCCGGCCTCATCGGCGGATCGTTCGCGCTCGCCCTGAAACAGGCGGGCGCCGTGCACACCGTGCTGGGCGTCGGGCGCAGCCCGGCGCGCCTCACCGTCGCACGCGAACTCGGCCTCATCGACCGTGCGGTCGACTGGACCGAGGCCGGGCAGGCCGACGTCATCCTGCTCGCGCTGCCGGTGGGGGAGACCGAAGCCGTGTTGCGGCAGCTTGCACCGCACCTGAAACCGGGCGCAATCATCACCGATGCCGGCAGCACCAAAATGAACGTCGTGGCTGCCGCATACGCAGCGCTCGGTACGCGCGCGGTGGATTTCGTGCCCGGACACCCCATCGCCGGCTCCGAGCGCAGCGGTCCCGGCGCGGCGCGCGCCGACCTCTATCGCGGCCGCCGCGTGGTGCTCACCCCGCAACCGGACACGCGCGCCGAGGCGCTCGCCACGGTGCGTGCGCTGTGGGAAACGACCGGCGCGCAGGTGGAAACGCTCGATGCCGCGCAGCACGACCGCATCTTTGCCGCCGTGAGCCACCTGCCGCACCTGGCGGCCTTCGCGCTGGTCGACGATCTCGCCGCGCGCGCCGACAGCGAACTGTTTTTCCGTTTTGCCGCAAGCGGTTTCCGCGACTTCACCCGCATCGCTGCATCCTCCCCCGAGATGTGGCGCGACATTGCGCTTGCCAACCGCCCCGCACTGCTGGCCGAACTCGATGGCTACATCGCCGCACTGCTGACGCTGCGGCAGGCGTTGAACGACGAGGACGCCGTCGCGCTGCTGACGATGTTTTCACGCGCGCGCGCCGCGCGCGAACACTGGACGATGGAAACCTGACGTGATGGAATTCCTTGATCTGCCCGCGTGCCATGAGGCCAGTGGCACAGTGCGCCTGCCTGGCTCGAAGAGCATTTCCAACCGCGTGCTGCTGCTGGCGGCACTCGCCAGCGGCAGCACCGAGGTCCACGACCTGCTCGATTCCGACGACACGCGCCACATGCTGGCGGCACTCAAGGCGCTCGGTGTCGGCGTCGAAGACCGCGGCGCCAATCAATGGCGCATCACCGGCGTGGGCGGCCCGTTCCCGGTGAAGCAGGCCGAACTTTTTCTGGGCAATGCCGGCACCGCCTTCCGTCCCCTGACCGCGGCGCTTGCGCTGTCGGATGGCGAGTATGTGCTGACTGGTGTCGCGCGCATGCACGAGCGGCCGATCGGCGATCTGGTCGATGCACTGGTGCAACTGGGCGCGCGCATCGACTATCTCGGCCATTCCGGTTATCCGCCGCTGCACGTGCACCCGGCCACGGTGGCGAGCGATCGCACCGCCGTGCGCGGCAACGTGTCGAGCCAGTTTCTCACCGGCCTTCTGATGGCTTTGCCGCTGCGTGGCCGCACCACGACCGTCGAGGTGGTGGGTGAACTCATTTCCAGGCCTTATATCGGTATCACCCTGGAAATGTTGCGCCGCTTCGGTGTGGAGGTCGCACGTGAAGACTGGACGCGCTTCACCGTCCTGGCCGAAGCGCGCTACACGAGTCCCGGCGAAGTCTGGGTCGAGGGTGATGCATCCTCCGCCTCGTATTTCCTTGCCGCCGGTGCCATCGGCGGCGGCCCGGTGCGTGTCGAAGGCGTGGGCCGCGACAGCGTGCAGGGTGATGTGCGCTTTGCCGATGCGCTCGAACTGATGGGCGCGCGCATCGACATGGGACCGAACTGGATCGAGGCGCGCGCGCCCGAATCCGGTCGCCTGAAGGCGATCGATCTGGACTGCAACCACATTCCCGACGCGGCAATGACGCTGGCGGTCGCCGCGCTCTTTGCCGACGGTATCACCACGCTGTCCAATATCGCCAGCTGGCGTGTCAAGGAGACCGACCGCATCGCCGCGATGGCAAACGAACTGCGCAAGGTCGGTGCAACGGTGGAGGAGGGCGCGGATTTCATCCGCATCACGCCGCCGCCCGCCGGGCAGCTCACGCCGCACGCGGAAATCGACACCTACGACGACCATCGCATGGCGATGTGTCTGTCGCTGGCGTCTCTCGGCGGGGTGCCGGTGCGCATCAAGGATCCCGGCTGTGTCGCCAAGACCTTTCCCGACTATTTCAAAGTCTTCGCACGGATTGCCCGATGACATCCGATTCCCCGCCCACCGTTTCCCGCTCACCGTTTCCCGCTTCGCCTGTCATCACCATCGACGGCCCCTCCGCCTCCGGCAAGGGCACGGTGGCCGAGCGGGTCGCGCGCGCGTTGGGGTTTCACTTTCTCGACAGCGGCGCCTTGTATCGGCTCACCGCCTTGTCGGCGATGAAGGCCGGTGTAGCGCTCGACGACGAGACGAGTGTCGCCCGTCTGGCGGCGGAACTGCCGGCCAGCTTTCATGATGGTGCGGTCTGGCTGGTGGATGAAAACGTGACCGCGGCCATTCGCGCCGAAGCAGTGGGCGCCGGGGCGTCGCAAGTGGCGGCGCTGCCGGCGGTACGCGACGCGCTGCTCGGACGCCAGCGTGCCTACCGCCAACCCCCCGGCCTGGTCGCGGATGGTCGCGACATGGGCACGGTGATCTTTCCCGATGCACCGGCCAAGGTCTTTCTGACCGCAAGCGCCGAAGCGCGCGCCGAAAGAAGATATAAGCAGTTGATCGAAAAGGGGAACTCTGCTAATCTAACTGACCTTGTTGCGGACATGCAGGCCCGCGACGCGCGCGATACCTCGCGCGCCGTCGCGCCGCTCAGGCCCGCGCCGGACGCGCTGCTGCTCGACACCACCCACATGGACATCGACAGCGCGGTGCAGGCGGTGCTGGCGCATTACCGCAGCAGGTCTTGACTCGGGTCAGCCCTGCGCCCGCAGGCTGACGATGTGCAACCAACCCCGTCCTCACCGACGGACTGAAGGTTTTTTTAATGTCTACTGCTACCGCTTCTTCTACCCCCGCCGCCATGGAAAGCTTTGCCGCGCTGTTCGAGGAGTCCCTCTCGCACCAGGAAATGCGCCAGGGCGAGGTCATCACCGCCGAGATCGTCGGCATCGACAACAACTTCGTGACGGTGAACGCCGGCCTCAAGTCCGAGAGCCTGATTCCCCTGGAGGAATTCAAGAACGACCAGGGCGAACTCGAAGCGAAAATCGGCGACTTCGTGGCCGTTGCCATCGAATCCATCGAAGATGGCTTCGGCGCCACCAAGCTGTCGCGCGAGCGCGCCAAGAAGCTGGCCGCGTGGCTGGACCTGGAAGCGGCAATGAACGAGGGCCGCATCGTCACCGGCATGGTCCAGGGCAAGGTCAAGGGTGGTCTCACCGTGATGGTTTCCGGTCTGCGCGCCTTCCTGCCGGGTTCGCTGGTCGACATGCGTCCCGTCAAGGACACCACCCCTTACGAATACAAGGAGATGGAGTTCAAGGTCATCAAGCTCGACCGCAAGCGCAACAACGTCGTCGTGTCGCGCCGTGCCATGCTGGAAGAGACCATGGGCGCCGACCGCGAGGCCCTGATGGAAAGCCTCAAGGAAGGTGCGACCGTCAAGGGTGTGGTGAAGAACATCACCGACTACGGCGCGTTCGTGGACCTGGGTGGAATCGACGGTCTGCTGCACATCACCGACATGGCCTGGCGCCGCGTCAAGCATCCTTCCGAAGTCGTGCATGTCGGCCAGGAGCTCGAAGCCAAGATCCTGCGCTACGACACCGAGAAGAACCGCGTTTCGCTCGGCATCAAGCAACTCGGCGACGATCCTTGGATCGGCATCGCACGCCGCTATCCGCAGGGTACACGCATGTTCGGCAAGGTCGCCAACCTGACCGACTACGGTGCGTTCGTCGAAATCGAGGAAGGCATCGAAGGCTTGGTGCACGTCTCCGAGATGGACTGGACCAACAAGAACGTCAGCCCCTCCAAGATCGTCCAGCTGGGCGACGAGGTCGAGGTCATGGTGCTCGACATCGACGAGGACAAGCGCCGCATCTCCCTGGGCATGAAGCAGTGCAAGTCCAACCCGTGGGAAGACTTCTCCATGAACCACAAGAAGGGCGACAAGGTCTCCGGCGCGATCAAGTCGATCACCGACTTTGGCGTGTTCATCGGTCTGCCCGGTGGCATCGACGGCCTGGTTCACATGTCCGACCTGTCGTGGAGCGTGCCCGGCGAGGAAGCCGTGCGCAATTTCCGCAAGGGGCAGGAAGTCGAGGCCGTGGTACTCGGCATCGACCTCGAGCGCGAGCGCATCTCGCTCGGCATCAAGCAACTGGAGGGCGACCCCCTTACCAGCTTCGCGTCCGGCCACGAGAAGGGCAGCATCGTCAAGGGCAGGATCAAGACGGTGGAAGCCAAGGGTGCCACGGTCCAGCTCGACAGCGACATGGAAGGCTACCTGCGTGCCTCCGAGGTGTCGCGTGACCGTGTCGAGGACATGCGCAGCCACTTCAAGGAAGGTGACGAGATCGAAGCCATGGTCATCAACGTCGATCGCAAGAACCGCGTGATCAACCTGTCGATCAAGGCCAAGGACATGACCGAACAGGACGCGGCAATGAAGAAGATCGCCGCCGAGTCGGCCGCTTCCAGCGGCTCCACCAACCTGGGCGCGCTGCTGAAGGCCAAGCTCGACAACAAGAGCGCCGAATAAATCATGACGAAGTCCGAGCTGATCGCCCGTCTGGCGGCCCGGCATGGGCAGTTCTCGGTCGCCGATGTCGAGCTCGCGGTGAAAACGATCCTTGACGCGCTGGCGCGTAACCTGTCGCGCGGCGAGCGCATCGAGATCCGCGGCTTCGGCAGTTTCAGCCTGAGCTACCGCCCGGCCCGCGTCGGGCGCAATCCGAAGTCGGGCGAGCGTGTGCAGGTGCCGGCGAAATACGTGCCGCACTTCAAGCCTGGCAAGGAACTGCGCGACCGGGTGGATTTCCCCGGCTGAATCCAGGGCAGTTCGGATATTTTGAAACGGCGCCGCGTGGCGCCGTTTTTTTGGCCGGAATGGGTGCGCGCCAATCAGTCAATCTTGGGCGATTGGTCCGACGCGGGTAGAATGCGCAGGATTCATCGCGCCGCACGAACATGAAAAACCTCATGCACTATCTGGGCCTGCTGGCCAAACTGCTGGTGTTCCTGCTGGTGCTCGGCTTTGCGCTCAAGAACAGCCAGTCCGTCGTCTTCTACTCCTATCTCGGCTATGTGTGGCAGGCGCCGCTGATCGTCATGCTGGGGCTCGCATTCGTGCTCGGTGTGCTGACCGGCGTACTCGCGCTGCTGCCGACGCTGTTTCGCCTGCGGCGCCAGGCCGGCAAGATTCCGGCGCCGGCCGATACCGAAACGGCCACCGACATCCGACCCGTCTGACGGCGGCCATCATGGAATTCGAACTGTGGTGGCTGCTGGCGATCCCGTTGTTCTTCGCACTGGGCTGGCTCGCGGCACGCGTCGACATTCGCCAGGTCGTCACCGAATCACGCGCGCTGCCGAATTCATATTTCCGCGGGGTGAATTTCCTTCTCAACGAGCAGCCGGACAAGGCGATCGAGGCCTTTCTCGAAGTCGTCAAGCTCGAACCCGAGACCATCGATCTGCACTTCGCGCTGGGTGGTCTGTTCCGCCGCCGCGGTGAACTCGACCGCGCCATTCGCATGCACGAGAACCTGCTCGAACGCGAGGGACTTGCCGAGGAGCAACGCCTGCGCGCGATGAGCGAGTTGGGCCAGGACTACCTCAGGGCGGGCCTGCTCGACCGCGCGGAGCAAGTCTTCACGCGTTTGCTGGAAACGCCGCAGCACGGCCAGGCACGCACCTTCCTGCTGGAAATCTACGTGCAGGAGAAGGACTGGCAGAAGGCGATCGACGCCGCGCGCGTGCTGGAAAAGGACACCAGCAAGCCGCTCAACGCGGAGATTGCGCATTTCAATTGCGAGCTCGCGCTGCTCGAAGCGGCGAAGGGCAACCCCGAGGCGGCCGCTGCGCATCTGCAGCAAGCCCTCGCAGTGAACCGTCAGTCGGTGCGCGCCAATCTGATGGCGGGCGATCTGGATGCGGCGGCGGGGCGGCACGAGGCAGCGATCTCCGACTGGCGGCTGGTGGAAACGCAAAGCACGGCGCACATGGCGTTGGTGGTCGACCGCGTGCTTGGCAGCTACCGGCAGTTGGGCCGTCTGGCCGAAGGGGTGCAGTGGTTGCGTGCACTGTACGCGCGCCAGCCCTCACCGGACGTCTTCAATGCCCTGTATCTGGCGGTGTCGGAAAGCGAAGGCGCGGCGGCGGCGAGCCGCCTCGCGCGCGAGGAATTACGGCGCAACCCCAGCCTGCGCACGCTGGATCGCCTGCTGGAAGCCGAACTCATCAACGCCGGAGCCGACGAACGCGAACTGCTGCAGGTGGAAAAGAGCCTGGTCGCCACGCACAGTCAGCGCATGATGCGCTATCAGTGCGGTAGTTGCGGCTTCAAGGCCAAGCAGTTTTTCTGGCGCTGCCCGGCGTGCGGGCGCTGGGACAGCTTCGATCCGGAACGGCGCGAAGGCGATGGCTGAGATGCAAGTTTCAAGTTGCAAGTTGCAAGGAAAGCGATGAATTCAACCAGGATCATCGTTGCGCTGGATTTTCCGGAGGCGGCGTCGGCGCTGGCGCTGGCGCAACGGCTCGATCCGGCGCTGTGCCGCGTCAAGGTCGGCAAGGAGCTCTTCACCGTGGCCGGACCGGAATTGGTGCGCACGTTGGTGGCGTGTGGTTTCGAGGTGTTTCTCGACCTGAAATTTCACGACATCCCCAACACGGTGGCGGCGGCCTGCCGCGCGGCGGCGGGGCTGGGGGTGTGGATGGTGAACGTGCACGCCTCGGGCGGGCGCCGCATGATGGACGCCGCGCGCGCGGCGCTGGTGGACCTGCCGCAACGACCGCTGCTGATCGCGGTGACGGTGCTGACCAGCATGAGCGCCGAAGATCTCGGCGAGGTCGGCGTGAACGACGCCCCGGCGGCGCAGGTGCTGCGGCTGGCGCGGCTGGCACAGTCCTGTGGGCTGGATGGTGTGGTGTGCTCGGCGCAGGAGGCGACGCTGCTGCGCACGGAACTGGGCGAGGAGTTTCGTCTGGTGACGCCGGGCATTCGTCCGGCCGGTGCCGAAGCGGGCGACCAGTGTCGCGTGATGACGCCTGCGCAGGCCTTGCACGCGGGTGCGACCGATCTCGTGATCGGCCGGCCGATCACCGCCGCATCCGATCCGCTCGCGGTGCTGAAACAGATTCAAACCGAGATTAAAAACCGTTAGGAGAAGCGTTGTGAAGATTACCGTGATCGGTACCGGCTATGTCGGCCTGGTGACCGGAACCTGCCTCGCCGAAGTCGGCAACGAAGTGCTGTGCCTCGACGTCGATCCGAGGAAGATCGAGATCCTCAAGTCGGGCGGCATCCCGATCTATGAGCCCGGGCTGGAGGACATGGTGAAGCGCAACGTCGCGGCGGGGCGGCTGTCGTTCACCACCGACGTCGAGGCGTCGGTCGCCTTCGGCCAGATCCAGTTCATCGCCGTCGGCACCCCGCCCGACGAGGACGGCTCCGCCGACCTCCAGTACGTCGTCGCCGCCGCGCGCAACATCGGCCGCCACATGAACGAATACAAGCTCGTCGTCGACAAATCCACGGTGCCGGTCGGCACCGCCGACAAGGTGAAGGCCGCGCTTGCCGAGGAACTCGCCAGGCGTGGCGCGGCGATCGAATTCGATGTCGCCTCCAACCCGGAATTCCTCAAGGAGGGCGCTGCGGTCGAGGATTTCATGAAACCCGACCGCATCGTCATCGGTACCGCCAGCGAGCACGCCACTCAACTGCTGCGCCAACTCTACGCACCGTTCCAGCGCAGTCGCGAGCGTCTCGCCGTCATGGACATCCGCAGTGCCGAACTCACCAAATATGCCGCCAACGCCATGCTGGCCACGCGCATCTCCTTCATGAACGAGCTCGCCGTCCTCGCGGAAAGACTCGGCGCCGACATCGAACAGGTGCGCCACGGTATCGGCTCCGACCCGCGCATCGGCTACCATTTCCTCTATGCTGGCTGCGGCTACGGCGGTTCGTGTTTCCCCAAGGACGTCCAGGCCTTGCGCCGTACCGCGCAGGAAAACGGCATTCCGCTGCGCGTGCTCGATGCCGTCGAGGACGCCAACGACGCGCAGAAGCGCATTCTCATCGACAAACTCACCGCGCGCTTCGGCACCGATCTCAAGGGCCGGCGTTTCGCCATGTGGGGGCTCGCCTTCAAACCCAACACCGACGACATGCGCGAAGCGCCCAGCCGCACCATGCTCGAGGCGCTGTGGCAGATGGGTGCGAGCGTGTCGGCATACGATCCCGCGGCGATGGAGGAGACGCGCCGCATCTACGGTGAGCGTGCCGACCTGCTGCTGGTGGATAGCCCGATGGATGCGCTGAAGGGTGCGGACGCGCTGCTCATCGTCACCGAATGGAAAGTGTTCCGCAGTCCGAACTTCGACGCCATGAAGACCCTGCTCAAGGCGCCCGTCGTCTTCGACGGGCGTAACCTGTACGAGCCGCCGGCGATGCGCGAGATGGGCTTCGAGTATTTCCCGATCGGGCGGGCGTAATTCATGTACAAGACCATCGAAGACTGCGTCGGGAACACGCCCCTGGTCAGGCTCAAGCGCATGCCTGGCGAGACCGGCAACATCGTGCTGGTCAAGCTCGAAGGCAACAACCCGGCAGGTTCGGTCAAGGACCGGCCGGCGCTGTCGATGATCGAGCGCGCGGAAGCGCGCGGTGAGATCAAGCCGGGCGACACCCTCATCGAGGCGACCAGCGGCAACACCGGCATCGCGCTGGCGATGGCGGCGGCGATGCGCGGCTACCGGCTCATCCTCATCATGCCGGAGAACGCGTCCGTCGAGCGGCAACAGACCATGCGCGCGTTCGGTGCCGAGCTGCAACTGGTGAGCCGGGAAACCGGCATGGAAGGCGCGCGCGATCTTGCGTTGGCGATGGAGAAGCAGGGGATCGGCCGCGTGCTCGACCAGTTCGCCAACCCAGATAATCCCGAAGCGCATTACTGCACCACCGGGCCGGAAATCTGGCGCGACACCGAAGGCCGGATCACGCATTTCGTCTCCAGCATGGGCACCACCGGCACCATCATGGGCTGCTCGCGCTATTTGAAGGAGCAGAATCCCGCGATCCAGATCGTCGGCGTGCAGCCCACCGAAGGTGCGCAGATTCCCGGCATCCGCAAGTGGTCGGCGGACTACGTGCCGGCAATCTGCGACAACAGCCGCATCGACCGGATGATCTACGTGAGCCAGCAGGATGCCGAGGAAACCGCGCGGCGGCTTGCGCGCGAGGAGGGCATCTTCGCCGGTATTTCCTCGGGTGGCGCGCTGTGGGCGGCGCTGCAACTATCGAAGGAAGTCGAGCACGCGGTGATCGTCTCCATCGTCTGCGACCGCGGCGACCGCTATCTGTCGACCGGCGTATTTCCGGCCTGATGGACGATCTCGATGATTTGCGGCGCGTGCGCGATCGGCGGGTACGCGCGCACGGCGGCTGCTGAGATCGCACGCAATGGCCAAGGCGAAGACCGTCTACACCTGCACCGAATGCGGCGGCAGCGCGCCCAAATGGCAGGGGCAGTGTCCCGCCTGCGGCGCCTGGAACACCCTGGTCGAGACTATCGCTGAAGCGGCGAAGCCGCGCTTCCAGTCGCTGGCGGCAACCAGCCGCGTGCAGATGCTGCGCGAGGTCGAGGCGTCCGAGGAGAGCCGCATCCCGACCGGCATCGGCGAACTCGACCGCGTACTCGGCGGCGGCCTGGTACCGGGCGGCGTAACCCTGATCGGCGGCGACCCCGGTATCGGCAAGTCGACGCTGCTGCTGCAGGCGCTCGCCGGACTGTCCGGCACCCAGAAAACGCTTTATGTGAGTGGCGAGGAGTCGGCGCGCCAGGTGGCGTTGCGCGCGCGGCGGTTGAGCCTGCCGGAAGCGAACCTGCCAGTGTTGCCGGAAATTCGCCTGGAAGCGATTCTTACGCAGTTGGGCGAACTCGCGCCCGATGTCGCCGTGATCGACTCGATCCAGACCCTGTATTCCGAGGCGCTGAGCTCCGCGCCCGGTTCGGTGGCACAGGTGCGCGAATGCGCCGCCCAGCTCACGCGTCACGCGAAACAGAGCGGCACCGCGATCATCCTCGTCGGTCACGTGACCAAGGAGGGCGCCATCGCCGGTCCGCGCGTGCTCGAACACATCGTCGACACCGTGCTGTATTTCGAGGGCGATACCGGGTCGTCGTTCCGGCTGGTGCGTGCGTTCAAGAACCGCTTCGGTGCGGTCAACGAGATCGGCGTGTTCGCCATGACCGAGAAGGGGCTGAAGGGCGTGTCCAACCCTTCGGCGATCTTTCTCTCGCGTCATGGCGAGCCAGTGCCGGGTTCCTGTGTGCTGGTGACACAGGAGGGTACGCGCCCGCTGCTGGTGGAAATCCAGGCGCTGGTCGATACCAGTCATGCGCCGAGTCCGCGTCGCCTGTCGGTCGGCCTGGAGCAGAACCGGCTGGCCATGCTGCTTGCGGTGCTGCACCGCCACGCGGGGATTGCCTGCTTCGATCAGGACGTCTTCGTCAATGCGGTGGGTGGCGTGAAGATCAGCGAACCCGCGGCCGACCTGGCCGTGCTCGCGGCGATCGTGTCTTCGCTGCGCAGCCAGCCGCTGCCCGACAAGCTGGTGATGTTCGGCGAAGTGGGGCTCGCCGGCGAAATCCGCCCGGTGCAGCGCGGGCAGGAGCGCTTGAAGGAAGCCGCCAAGCTCGGTTTCAGCCAGGCCATCGTGCCGTCCGCCAACCAGCCCAAACAGAAGATTGCCGGCATGGCGGTGCATGCCGTGCAGCGCCTCGACGAGGCGATTCGCCTGTTCCGCGAAAGCTAGTCCAGATCAGCGTCCCGGAGCAGGGCCGAGCGACCAGCCCGGGTGCTGGAAATATTCCCCGTAATTGCGCAGTGCCTGCAGCACGCCCAGGGCGGCGGCGCGCTGGGTGTCGACCTTGGGGGATTTCTGCATGAGTTCTGCGCCCTGGACGAGATCGCCAAGCACGATGGAATGCAGTGCGGAATCGGCATCCTTCGGCAGCTTGCACTGGCTCACGACCTCGACGATGGATTTGTGTACCGCCGCACCCATCTGCTGATAATCCCTGCTGCCGAGGCGGCCCTTGTCGATGGCTTCCTGGCGTGGACTCATTGTCTGCCGGATCGAATCCATGCCGCGGCGCAGCGTGTCGTCGGTCGCCCATTTCTGGCCCGGCTTCAGTGCCGGTGCGGCCGCGTGGGCGTCGGGCGCATGGTGATGCGCGTGTTCGGCTGCGAGGGCAGGCGTGGCAAGTCCGAGGCATCCGGCCGCGATCAGGGCGGCGAGACCGTTTTTGTGCAAGGCTGGGTGCATGGTTTTCCTCAAAAAAGACTCAAGTGCAGCGGGATTCGGAGCGTGTTGCCGATACGGCCCCAGGCCCTCCTGACACGCGGACATGACATTCGCATGCCAAAGAAGCGACAATGTATTTTAACCAGCTCCGGCCCGCAACTGGAGCCCACACCTTTTGCCCTCACCTTTCGCATGAACGCTTCCGCTCCGAAACCCTGTCCCTTCTGTGTCCTGGAACCGCACCGTATCGTCGCCGAGGACGAACTGACCGTGGCCTATCGCGACGGTTTTCCGGTGTCGCTCGGCCACACCGTCATCATCCCGCGTCGCCATGTCGCGACCCTGTTCGAGGCCACCGAACACGAACAGAGCGCGCTGCTGCACATGCTCGCGCGCGCCAAGGAGAAACTGGATGCCCTGCACCGGCCGGATGGCTACAACATCGGCATCAACCATGGGCAGGCGGGTGGACAGTCCGTGCCGCACCTGCATATCCACCTGATCCCGCGCTATCGCGGCGACAAGGAAGATCCGCGTGGCGGCGTGCGCTGGATCCTGCCGGACAAGGCGAAATACTGGTCGTGAGTGGCGGTCAGCCGATGCGGTAGCGCTTGCGGAGCGGTTCCACGACCTTCCACCTGCACAGCAGTTCGGAGGGAAAGGTAACCAGATCGCCGCTGGCGATTTCCACGGGGGCGCCGCCTTCCGGTGTCACGATCGCGCGACCTTCGACGATGTAGCTGATTTCCTGTTCGAAATATTCCCACGGGAATTCCGCATTTTCGGAAGTCCATTCCGGCCAGCGCTCGACGCCCAGGCTGGCGAGACGTGCAGCGTCCGGTGCGGTTTCAATGACGATCCCCGACATGATGCGCTCCTTCCGTTTGGCTGGCTTCCTTCATCGTAGACACGCGGCGGCGCTGTGCAAGCCCGCCGCGCTGCGCGTTTCACAGTCCCAGTTCGATGTCGGTCGCGCTGTGGCCGTACTTGTCACGTGGCGGCATCGGTCGGGTGCGCCAGTCCGGCTCCAGGGCCAGTGACGACTTGCTGCGTCCGGGCGGCAAGGCGCCGTTGCCAAAGCCTTTCGCGAAATCGTAATAATGCTTGACGATCTGTTCGTGGCTGGCCTGTTGCGCCGCAGGATGCGTCATGCAGGCATCCACCCACTGGCGCACACGGTCGTAGCGCGCCTCGTCAGGCAGGCGGAAGTCCTCGTAATACTCCAGGAAGCCGAAGCGCTGGAAGAAGGGCGTGAAGACCGTCTCGGCCCAGCCGAATTCCTCGAACAGGAACGGGCCCTTGGGGGCATGTGCCTGCAGGAAATCGTCGAGCTGTGCGTAGTGCTTCAGCATCCCTTCGCGCAGCGCCGGGCGTCGCTCCGGATCCTGGTTCATCAGCCAGCCGTAGCCCTGGCTGAAGAAATCGCTGTCCATGCGCGTCAGCATGTTCTCCACTGCACGCCACCACGGATCGCGCTGCGCGACCGGGCGCTCGGGGTAGACGTCCTCCAGATATTGCATGATCACCAGGCTTTCACGGACGATATGGCCGTCCGCGGTTTCCAGCACGGGCAGGGCAGGGGCGCCGCGGGTTTTCTTGAGCAGCCAGTCGGGCCGCGGCACGGCGAGATCGAGGGTACGCACCTCGACGTCCTCGCGGCGACCCTTGAGCGTGAGGAGGATGTCGATGCGCTGGCAGAATGGACAGATGGGACTGTGGTAGAGGATGGGGCGGGACATGGCTGGACTCATGTTCATGGCAGGAATCCCAAACGATACCCCAGGCAGCCATGCATGTGCATGTTCGCCACCGCACCATGGGAAACGGTACGCGCAGGACGTACGGTCGGTAGCGCCTGACGCGCTCGGCCGGCGCGCTACATGCCGATGCCGAACACCACCAGCCGGTCCTTCACCGTCTCGGCCTGCCCGCGCCAGTTCTTCGCACTGCGCGTCTGGATCAGCTGCCCCGGCAGGCTGAGGTCGGCACCAACGCTCACCAGTACGTCGGGCGCGAGCGTGGTCGCCAGCGCATCGAGCAGGGCCGCGCTGCGGTAGGGCGTTTCGATGAAGAGCTGGGTGGCACGGTCGCGGCGCGCGGTTTTTTCGAGATCGCGGATGGCCTGGCTGCGTGCGGGCTCCCTGGCGGGCAGGTAGCCGTGGAAGGCGAAGCGCTGGCCGCCCAGGCCGGAGGCCATGAGGGCGAGCAGAATGGACGATGGGCCGATCAGCGGCACGACCGGGATGTTTGCACGATGTGCTGCCAGCACCAGTGCGGCACCGGGGTCGGCGACCGCAGGACAGCCTGCTTCCGACAGCAGGCCAAGGTCGTGGCCGGCTTTCAGCGGCGCCAGCAGTGCGGGAATCACCGCTGGCGGCGTGTGTTCGTTGAGTTCCTCGATGTGCAGCGCCTGCAGCGGTTTCGGGTGGGCCATGGCCTTGAGGTGCGCGCGTGCCGTCCTGGCGCGTTCGACGACGAAATGCTCGAGACGGCGGGTGACGGCGAGGGTGTCGGGCGGCAGGCAGGCGTCGGGGCTCACCGGCCCCAGGGGCACCGGGATCAGGTACAGCGTGCCGGTTGCGCGTTCGGTCAGCACGTCAGCACGTCGACGCCCTCGTTGGCGAGCATCCCGGTCAGCGCCATCAAGGGCAGGCCGATGAGTGCCGTGGGATCCGCACTGTCCATGCGCTCCATCAGGGCGATGCCGAGGGACTCGCTCTTTGCCGAGCCGGCGCAATCGTAGGGTTTTTCCTTTTCGAGGTAGGCGGCGATCTGTGCGTCGCTGAGCCGGCGGATGTGTACCGTCGTCGGGACGTCGCGCGTCTGCGTGCGGCCGGTGCGGCTGTTGAGCAGCGTCAGCGCGGTATGGAACACCATTGCGCGCCCCTGCATGGCCTTCAGTTGGGCGAATGCGTTCGCGTAATTGCCGGGCTTGCCGAGCTGGGCCTCCCCCAGCATCAGCACCTGGTCGGAGCCGATGATCAGGGCGTCAGGCCAGGACGCGGCGGCGGCCTGCGCCTTCAGGACCGACAGACGCAGCGCCGTGGCCGACGGCGACTCGCCGGGCAGGGGCGTCTCGTCGACATCGGGCGCCAGCACTTCGAAGGGTACGTGCAGGCGCGACAGCAGTTCGCGGCGGTAGCGCGAGGTGGAGGCGAGGACCAGTTTCATTGCATGCTCATTCCGGCTGGATTTCGACGAGTGCCATGTCGGGCGTCACCGCGTCGCCCTTCCTGGCGAAGATGTTGATGACGACGCCGGCAATGGGCGCCTGCACCTCGCTTTCCATTTTCATCGCCTCGATCACCAGCACGCCGTCGCCGGCCTTGACCTTCTGCCCGATACCGACGAGTACCTCGACGACGGTGCCGGGCATGGCCGCGGTGACGTGGCCCGGGTGGCTCGGGCGAGGTTTCTGCCCGGGTGCCACGGTCGCTGCCGCGGCTGTCTTGCGTGTCCCGCCGCCGCCGGCAGTAATTGCAACCTCGTTGAGCGGTTCGACCAGCACTTCTTCCGAAATGCCGTCGATGGACACGAAGTAGGGATGCTGGCCCGACTCGGAACGACCGCTGCCGGCAAGCTTGATGTGGTAGGTCTCGCCGTGCAGGGTGATGCGGAATTCGTCTGCGGCGTAGCGCGGTGCGGCCTCGGCCTGGGCTGCGCTGCGCGGCAGCAACGGCTCGGCCGTCAGGCTGCCGGCCGCCCGCTCCTGCAGCCAGGTCTTGGCGAGATCGGGAAACATGGCGTAGGTCAGCACATCCTCGTCGGAACGCGCGAGGCTGTCGATTTCATTGCGCAGCCTGTCGAGTTCGTCGGCAAGGAGATCCGCCGGACGACAGGTCGTGACGTCGAGATCGCCCACCGCGAGCTTGCGCACTTCCTCGTTGACGTGACCGGGCGCGCGCCCGTAGCGGCCCTGCAGGTAGAGCTTCACCTCGTTGGTGACCGATTTGTAGCGCGCGCCGGTGAGCACGTTCAACGCAGCCTGGGTGCCGACGATCTGCGACGTGGGGGTGACCAGCGGGGGATAGCCGAGATCCTCGCGCACGCGGGGAATTTCCTCGAGCACCGTGTTCATCCTGTCGAGCGCGCCCTGCTCCTTCAGCTGATTGGCAAGGTTGGAGATCATGCCGCCGGGCACCTGGTTGACCAGCACGCGGGTGTCGGTGCCGGTGAACTCCGATTCGAACTGCCAGTACTTCCTGCGCACTTCCTTGAAGTAGGCCGAGATTTCCTCGAGAAGCGGGAGCGACAGGCCCGTGTCGTAGGTGGTGCCGGCAAGCGCGGCGACCAGGCTCTGCGTGGTCGGATGGCTCGCGCCTTCGGAAAATCCGCCGACGCAGGTATCGATGATGCTCGCGCCGGCCTCGATCGCCTTCAGGTGCGTCATGTGGGCGAGGCCCGAGGTGGCGTGGCTGTGGGTATGGATCGGCAGTTGCGTCGCCTCGCGGATCGCGCACACCAGGTCGTAGGCAGTGTAGGGCGTCAACAGCCCCGCCATGTCCTTGATCGCGATGGTGTCGCAGCCCATTTCCGCCATGCCCTTGGCAAGTTCCACGAAGTGCGCGATGTCGTGCACGGGACTGGTGGTGTAGCAGAGCGCGCCCTCGGCATGCCTGCCGGCGGCCTTGACTGCCTCGATCGAAACCCTGAGATTGCGCAGGTCGTTCATTGCGTCGAATACGCGGAACACGTCGACGCCGTTGTCGGCGGATTTCCTGACAAAGGCGCGCACCACGTCGTCGGAATAGTTGCGGTAGCCGAGCAGGTTCTGGCCGCGCAGCAGCATCTGGATGCGCGTATTGGGCAGAGCCTTCCTCAATTGGCGCAGGCGCTCCCAGGGATCCTCGCGCAGAAAGCGCACGCAGGCATCGAAGGTGGCGCCGCCCCAGGCTTCCAGCGACCAGAATCCGACCGCGTCGAGCTGGGGGCAGATCGGCAGCATGTCGGCGGTCTGCATGCGGGTGGCGATCAGCGACTGGTGGCCGTCGCGCAGGACGAGGTCGGTAACGTATACCTTGGTCATGTCAGAGTCCCTGATGGGCGGCGATGGCAGCGGCGATGGCGGCGGCGACCACTTCCGGCGGTTTCTTCTCGGTGTATTGCGTGAGCTCCGGGTGTGCTTCGACGAAGCCGGTGTTGAACTGGCCGCTGCGAAAATCCGGATGCTGCAGAATCTGCTGGTAATACGGAATCGTCGTCTTCACTCCGTACACCAGCATGTCGGCGAGCGCACGGCGTCCGCGCTCGACCGCGGACTCCCAGCCAAGATTCCATACCGTGAGCTTGGCACACATCGAGTCGAAATAGGGCGGGATCACATAGTCCGTATAGATCGCCGCGTCGACGCGCACACCCGGACCGCCGGGGGCATAGTAGCGCGTGATGCGGCCGAGGCTGGGGAGGAATTCGTTCTTCGGGTCCTCCGCGTTGACGCGGAACTCGATTGCGTAACCCCGGTGATGGATGTCTTCCTGCCGGTACTGCAGGGGTTGGCCATCCGCGATACGGATCTGTTCCTGCACGATGTCGACGCCGGTGATGCTCTCGGTGATCGGGTGCTCGACCTGCAAGCGTGTGTTCATTTCCATGAAGTAGAACTGGTTGTCCTGGTCGAGCAGGAATTCCACCGTACCGGCGTTGACGTAGCCGACCGCCTTCGCTGCACGCACTGCGAGCTTGCCGATGTACTGGCGCTGCGCCTCGGTGAGTTGGGGGCTTGGTGCGATCTCGATCAATTTCTGGTTGCGACGCTGGATCGAGCAGTCGCGCTCGAACAGGTGGACGATGTTGCCCTGCGTGTCGCCCAGGATCTGCACTTCGATGTGCTTGGGATTGACCACGCACTTCTCGACGAAGATTTCTGGCTTGCCGAAGGCCTTGCTCGCCTCGGACACCACGCGGTCATAATTCTTCAGGAGTTCCTCCTCGCTGTCGCAGCGACGGATGCCGCGCCCGCCGCCGCCGTTGGTCGCCTTCAGCATGACCGGGTAGCCGATGCGGTTCGCCAGCGTGCGCGCTTCCGCGGCGCTCTCCAGGTTGTGCTCGGAACCGGGCACCACGGGAATGCCCGCAGCGATCATCGCGTTCCTGGCCTGGATCTTGTCGCCCATGCGGCGAATGACCTCCGGTGACGGACCGATGAAACGGATACCGCGCCGTGCGCAGATCGCGGCAAGATCCGGATTCTCCGAGAGAAACCCGTAGCCCGGATGCAGGGCGTCGCAGCCCGACGCCGCGGCCAGGTTTACCAGGGTGTGGGCGTTCAGGTAGCCGAGGATCGGGTCCTTGCCGATGTGGTACGCCTCGTCGGCCTTCTTCACGTGCAGGGCGTGGCGATCGGCGTCCGTATAGATCGCGACCGACTTGATACCCAGCTCGGCGCAGGCCCGCACGATGCGCACGGCGATTTCGCCACGGTTGGCGACCAGGATCTTTCTAATCATGGGCGGCGCTTCTTCTTTGACAAAAATTGCGGCAAATCATATTATTGCGGGCTATTGTTTATTCGGGTGCGGCGTATCGCGGCCTGGGGCAGGTCCCCGGCAACCCCTGTCGAGCGGTCATGATGCAAGCTGTCGAAGTCGAACCGCGGCGCTTCTGCAAGAGCGCGCAGTCGTGGGAAGTGCGCGACGACGTGGCGGCTTTTCCGCGGCTGGCCCATGAATTTACGCAAGGCGGGCTGTTCTGTCGAGTCGTGGGCGAGACGGGCGACTCCGATGCGCTTTCGCTGCGGATCGAGATTCGCGGCGATGCGACGCTGACCTGCCAGCGTTGCCTGGGCGAGTTGCCGTACACGGTCGATATCGGCCATACGCTGCATTTCGCACGGGACGAGGGTGAACTGGAACGGCTCGACGAGATGGTGGATTGCGAGGCGATCCTCCTGCCGGCGAAGCTGGATCTGGTCGCACTGGTTGAAGACGAAGTGCTGTTGAGCCTGCCGATGGCGGCGATGCACGCGGAAGGTGAATGTCCCGCCTGAGGGTACACGAAATTTTTTAGGAGCACGAAATGGCAGTCCAACAGAACAAGAAATCCCCGTCCAAGCGCGGCATGCACCGCGCGCACGATTTCCTCACCAACCCGCCGCTGGCGGTCGAGCCGACCACGGGCGAAACGCATCTGCGCCACCACATCAGCCCGAGCGGCTTCTATCGCGGCCGCAAGGTCGTCAAGGCCAAGGGCGAATAAGCTGCCGGCCGCGTGCCGGTCGGCCGGCGCGTCGTGCCCGACACAATTTCCGGCTGCATGAAAAACATCACGGTCGCGATCGATGTGATGGGGGGTGACCATGGTCCCCACGTCACGGTCCCGGCGGCGATCCGCTGCCTGGCGCGCAATCCCGACCTCAACGTCATCCTGGTGGGGCCGCAGGACGTCGTCGCGGCCGAGCTGAAGGCGCGTCGCGCCAAGACCGGACCACGCCTCATCGTGCGCCACGCCAGCCAGGTGGTGGCGATGGACGAACCGCCCGCGCAGGCGCTGCGCGGCAAGAAGGATTCCTCCATGCGGGTCGCCATCGACCTCGTCAAGTCCGGCGAAGCCGACGCCTGTGTATCCGCGGGCAATACCGGCGCCCTGATGGCGACGGCCCGCTTCGTCCTCAAGACGCTGCCCGGTATCGACCGTCCGGCCATTGCCACCGTCATGCCGACGCTCAAAGGTCACGTGCTGATGCTCGACCTGGGGGCGAACGTCGACTGCACCGCCGAGCATCTGCTGCAATTCGGCATCATGGGTGCGATGCTGGTGTCGGCGGTGGAACACAAGCCGAACCCGACCGTGGGTCTGCTCAACATCGGCGAGGAAGACATCAAGGGCAACGAGATGGTGAAGCAGGCCGCCGAGTTGCTGCGCGACAGTCATCTGAATTTTCAGGGCAACGTCGAAGGCGACGACATTTTCAAGGGCACGACGGATGTGGTGGTGTGCGACGGTTTTGTCGGCAACGTTACGCTCAAGGCCGCCGAGGGGCTCGCCAAGATGATCTCCACCACGCTGCGTGCCGAGTTCAAGCGCAACTGGCTGACACGCATGGCGGGGCTCGTGGCGCTGCCCGTGCTCAACGCCTTCAAGCGTCGCATGGACCCCCGTCGCTACAACGGTGCCACGCTGCTCGGCCTGAAAGGCGTGGTGGTGAAGAGCCATGGCTCGGCCGACCGTTTCTCCTTCGAACACGCGATCGAGACGGCGTGCGAGGAGGTGCGGAACAACGTGCTGAAACGCATCACCGACCAGATCCAACTCATCCAACGGGTGGCCGCTTGACCTATTCCCGCATTCTCGGCACCGGCAGTTATCTGCCGGCGCGCATCCTCACCAACGCCGACCTCGAGCGCCTGGTCGAGACGAGCGATCAATGGATCGTCGACCGTACAGGCATCCGCGAGCGTCACATCGCCGCCGAGGGTGAACTCACCAGCGACCTGGCCACGCAGGCGGCGCGCGCGGCGCTCGAGGCCGCGGAGGTCGTCATCGACGACATCGACCTGTTGCTGGTCGCGACCACCACACCCGATCTGGTGTTTCCCAGCACCGCGTGCATCGTGCAATCCAAGCTGGGCATGACCAACGGCAAACCCGCGTTCGACCTGCAGGCGGTATGCAGCGGCTTCGTCTACGCGCTGAGTGTGGCCGACCAGTTCATCAGAACCGGCGCTGCGAAGCACGTGCTGGTGATCGGTGCCGAGACACTGTCGCGCATCACCGACTGGAACGACCGCAGCAACTGCATCCTGTGGGGCGACGGCGCGGGCGCGGTGGTGCTCGGAGCCGCGGACGAACCCGGCATCCTCGCCACGCACATCCACGCCGACGGGCGTCACAAGGAATTGCTGCGCACCACTACCGGCGCCTCCACCGGGCTGCATGAACCCCCGTACATGCGCATGGAAGGCAATGCCGTGTTCAAGATGGCGGTCAATACGCTCGATCGCATCGTCGACGAGACGCTGGAAGCCAATGGTCTCGTGAAGTCCGACATCGACTGGCTGGTGCCGCACCAGGCCAACATCCGCATCATCTCCGCCACCGCGAAAAAACTCGGCATGAGCATGGATCGCGTGGTGACGACCGTCGCCGGCCACGGCAACACCTCGGCCGCTTCGGTGCCGCTGGCGTTCGACGTGGCGGTGCGCGACGGCCGCATCCGGCGCGGCCAGACCGTGCTGATGGAGGCGTTCGGCGGCGGTTTCACCTGGGGCTCGGCGCTTCTCAAATTCTAGGAAGATTTTCGATGGAACTCGCATTCGTATTTCCAGGGCAGGGCTCGCAAGCGGTCGGCATGATGGCCGGCTGGGGCGGGCGCGCCGAAATCCGCGCCACCTTTGCCGAAGCGTCCGATGCGCTCGGCGAGGATCTGTGGGCGCTGGTGACCGACGGCCCTGCCGAGCTGCTCAACCAGACCGTCCACACGCAGCCGGCGATGCTGGCCGCCGACATTGCCGTCTGGCGCGCGTGGCAGGCCGCGGGCGGCACGGCTCCGGTGCTGATGGCGGGACACAGCCTGGGTGAGTATGCGGCGCTGGTCGCCGCCGGCGCGCTGGGCTTCGCGGACGCGATCAGGCTGGTGCGCTTCCGTGCCGAGGCGATGCAGGCGGCGGTGCCGGAAGGCATTGGCGCGATGGCGGCCATCCTCGGCCTGGATGACGATGTCGTGCGTGCGGCGTGCAGTGAGGCGGCCGCGGGCGAAGTGGTCGAGGCGGTCAACCTCAATTCACCGGGGCAGGTGGTGATCGCCGGCAACAAGGCCGCGGTCGAGCGCGCCATGGCGCTGGCGAAGGACAAGGGCGCCAAGCGCGCAGTGCCGCTGCCGGTGTCGGTGCCCTCGCATTCCTCGCTGATGCGGCCGGCGGCGGACACGCTGCGTGCACACCTGGCAGGCATCGAGATCAAGGCGCCGACGATTCGCGTGCTGCACAACACCGACGTGCAGAGCCACGCCGAGCCGGATGCTATCCGCGACGCGCTGGCGAAACAGTTGCATACGCCGGTGCGCTGGGTCGAGACGGTGCGGGCGCTGAAGGCCGCCGGTATCGGGCGCGTGATCGAATGCGGCCCCGGCAAGGTGCTGGCCGGCCTCACCAAGCGCATCGACGACAGCCTGCCGGCCGTGGCGCTGGTCGACGAAGCCAGTCTTGCGGCTGCGCTCAACACATAAGGAGAAAGGAATGCTGCAAGGACAAATTGCCCTGGTCACCGGCGCAAGTCGTGGCATTGGCCAGGCGATTGCACTGGCGCTCGGCAACGCGGGTGCCACCGTCATCGGTACCGCGACGAGTGAGCAGGGCGCCCGCGCCATCGGCGAATATCTCGCGGCAGCGAACATCGGGGGCCGCGGCATGAAGCTCGATGTGTGCGACGCCGGCGAGGTCGATGCCGTGGTCGCCACGATCGAGAAGGATTTTGGCGCGGTCAATGTTCTGGTCAACAACGCTGGGATCACCCGCGACAATCTTCTGATGCGCATGAAGGACGAGGAATGGGATGCCATCATGGCAACCAACCTCACCTCGGTGTTCCGCCTGTCGCGCGCGGTGCTGCGCGCGATGATGAAGGCGCGCGCCGGGCGCATCATTTCCATCGCCTCGGTGGTGGGGGCCATGGGCAATGCCGGACAGACCAACTACAGCGCCGCCAAGGCGGGCATCATGGGCTTCACCAAGTCGCTCGCGCGCGAGGTCGGCAGCCGCAACATCACGGTGAATTGCGTTGCGCCGGGTTTCATCGACACCGATATGACGCGCGCATTGCCGGAGGCCCAGCGTCAAGCGCTGCTGGCGCACATCCCGCTCGGCCGGCTGGGCTCCGCGGAGGACATTGCGCAGGCCGTGCTGTTCCTGGCATCGCCCGCGGCGGGCTATGTTTCGGGCACGACGCTGCATGTCAATGGCGGCATGTACATGGCGTGACCGTCAGGGAAAGTTTGGTAAAATCCCGGGGTTTGATTTTTCCGGGCTTCAATTCGATTGAAGCCTTTTTTCTAGAGAGGAGCAGTAATGGATAACGTGCAGCGTGTAATCAAGGTCGTCGCCGAACAACTGGGCGTCAACGAGGCGGATGTCAAGGTAGAGTCCTCCTTCGTCGGCGACCTCGGCGCCGACTCGCTCGACACGGTCGAACTGGTGATGGCGCTGGAAGAGGAATTCGGCTGCGAGATCCCCGACGAGGAAGCGGAGAAGATCACCACCGTCCAGCAGGCCATCGACTACGTCAACAGCCACTCGAGCTGATCGTCCACCAGCAAAAAGGTCCGACCTTTGTCCATTCGTCGCGTCGTCGTCACCGGCCTGGGAATCGTCTCCCCCGTCGGCAACACCATTCCGGAAGCGTGGGACAACCTGATCGCCGGCCGCTCAGGCATCGCCCGCATTACCCGTTTCGATCCCGAGCCCTTCGCCTCGCACATGGCGGGTGAAGTCCGGAATTTCGATATCGGGCAGTATCTCAATCCCAAGGAAGCGCGACGGATGGATCTGTTCATCCAGTACGGCATGGCCGCGGGTATCCAGGCCATCCGTGACGCCGGTCTCGAGGTCACCGAGGCCAATGCCGAACGCATCGGCATCAATATCGGCTCCGGCATCGGCGGTTTGCCTCTGATCGAGGAAACCCACGCCGTGGTCACGGAATCCGGGCCGCGCAAGATCTCGCCCTTCTTCATTCCGGGCTCGATCATCAACATGATTTCCGGGAACCTGTCGATCCTCTACGGGATCAAGGGCCCCAACCTCGCCGTGGTGACCGCGTGTGCGACCGGCCTGCACGCGATCGGACAGTCCGCGCGCATGATCATGCACGGTGACGTCGACATGATGGTGGCGGGCGGTTCCGAAGGCGCGGTGTCGCCGCTCGGCGTCGGCGGCTTCGCCGCGGCACGCGCGCTGTCGACGCGCAACGACGATCCCGCCGGCGCCAGTCGGCCGTGGGACAAGGATCGCGACGGTTTCGTGCTGGGCGAGGGCGCCGGCGTGATGGTGCTCGAGGAATACGAGCATGCCCGCGCGCGCGGCGCACGCATCTACGCCGAAGTCGCCGGCTTCGGCATGAGCGGCGACGCCTATCACATGACCGCGCCGTCGACCGACGGCCCGCGTCGCTCGATGGTGAATGCGATCCGCGATGCCGGTCTCAACGCCAACCAGATCCAGTACGTCAACGCCCACGGCACCTCGACGCCACTCGGCGACAAGAACGAGACCGACGCGATCAAGCTGGCACTGGGTGATGCTGCCTACAGGACCGTGGTCAACTCGACCAAGTCGATGACCGGCCATCTGCTCGGCGGTGCCGGAGGGGTCGAATCGATCTTCACCGCACTTGCCGTGTATCACCAGATCTCGCCGCCGACCATTAACCTTGCCACACCGGACCCGGAGTGCGACCTCGATTATTGCGCGAACACCGCGCGCGAGATGAAAATCGACGCCGCGCTCAAGAACAATTTCGGTTTCGGCGGCACCAACGGTTCGCTGGTCTTCAAGCGCGTTTGACCGGTCCTGCGGATATCCTGCTCCGTGACTGGCCGCTGCCGCCGGGGCGCGCCGCACCTGACCTGATCGCGCTGCAGGCGGCGCACACCGACCGCTATCCCGGTCTGTTCATCGGCAGCGCCGACAGCGGCTGGGACATTCTCTTCGCCTTTCCCCAGGACGTCGCGCGCTTCGCTGCCGCTGACGGTCTGGCGGCGCTGGAGGCCCACGCGGCGATGCGGATTTTGCCGCAGATACAGCCCCGGTCGGAAGAGCTGCCGTTTCGCGGCGGCTGGCTTTGTGCCCTGTCCTACGAACTGGGCGCATGGTTCGAACCGAGTGCGGGGCGTGCCGACGATGGCGACGGCTTTCCCGTCGCGTGGCTGGCGCGCATTCCGGCGGCCATCCTGTTCGATCGCGCGGGCCGTCGCTGCACACTGATGGCGGAAGCCGGTGCCGGTGACCTGCTCGACCGCATGGCCGCCGACCTCGACGCCGCGCCGCCGGCCGTTCCGTCCATGCCGCCGCTGCGCAGTCTGACGGAAGATGCCCCCGCGCGCTTCCTCGACGGCGTCGCACAGGTGCAGGTGTGGATCCGCGCCGGTGACGTGTTCCAGGTCAACCTGTCGCGTGGCTGGCATGCGGAATTCGCCGATGCGGTGCCGCCGTCGGCGCTGTTCGCGCGCCTGATGCAAAGGAACCCTGCGCCGTTCTCCGCGCTGGTCCGGGTCGACGACTGGTCCATCGTCAGCTCCTCGCCCGAACGCCTGGTGCGGCTGGGACGCGACGGCGTGCTGGAAACGCGACCGATTGCCGGCACCCACCCGCGCAGTCCGGACCCGGCCGAGGATGCCGCGCTGCGGGCACGGCTCGCCGCCCACCCGAAGGAGCGGGCCGAGCACGTCATGCTGGTCGACCTGGAGCGCAACGATCTGGGACGCGTGTGCGTGCCGGGCAGCATCGAGGTGAGTGCGCTGATGGAACTGGCCAGCTACCGTCACGTGCACCACATCGAGTCCACCGTGCGCGGCCGCCTGCGCGCGGGGGCCCGGGTGATCGACGCCTTGCGCGCGGTGTTTCCCGGCGGCACCATCACCGGCTGCCCCAAGGTGCGCACCATGCAGATCATCCGCGCGCTCGAACAGACGCCGCGCCGTAGCTATACCGGCAGCGTCGGCTACATCAACCGCGACGGCAGTTTCGACTTCAACATCCTCATCCGCAGCTTTCTGCTGCGTGGGGCGGGACTGGATTTCCGCGCCGGTGCAGGCATTGTCGCCGATTCCGACGCCGCGCGCGAACTCGACGAGACGCGCGCCAAGGCGCGTGGGCTCCTTGCCGCGCTGGACCCATCCTAGGAGCCTGTCGGACTTGAGCACGATCTACTGCGCCGGTGGGATAGCGGTCCATATTTGTCCATTTTTTCGTTACATAGGCCCGCTATGCGCCTCAAAAATGGACAAATCTGTCCTCGCTCTCCCACTCGGCTCGCTACGATCGCTCAAGTCCGACAGGCTCCTAGAAACCGCAGTTGACCGCTCCATTCCCTTTCGAACATCGCATGAACGCTGAATTTCTTGAATTCACTCCCCGTCAGCTGTTGGGTGAGTCCGCTACGCACCCGCTGGCACGCCTGCTCACGCGCCTGCCGTTCTCGCGCCTCCTTGCAGGCGCGCCCCGGAGCGTGGGACGAGGGGCCCCGCGCAGCGGGGATCGGCCAGCGCAGGGGCGCCAGCGACCGCGCCCTAGGGCTTCTGCTCCGCGCTGCGCGGTCGCGTCTGCGGCGTCGTTGCTTCGTGGCAGCCACGCGATCAGACGCACCATCGGGTGCGTCCAACTGCGGTTTCTAGGATTATGATCCTCGTCAACGGCCACGTGAGCGATTGCGTCGACGTGCTGGACCGCGGGCTGGCCTATGGCGATGGCGTGTTCCGCACCCTGCGCACCGCGGCCGGTGCGCCATGCTGGTGGCGCGACCATTACGCCAAGCTCGCAGGCGATTGCGCGGCGCTGGCGCTTGAGTGTCCCGACGAAGGCGTGCTGCGCGACGAGGTGTGTCGTGTGGCGGAGGCGGGTGTTGCCCTTGCGAAGATCATCGTCACGCGCGGGACCGGCGCGCGCGGATACGCACCACCGCACGGGCAGACCGCGACACGCGTCGTAATGGGGCTGCCGCTGCCGGCGCACGCCCAGCCCGAGGGCGTGGATGGAATCACCGCGCGCGGGTGCACGCTGCGCCTTGCTCGGCAGCCGCGCCTCGCCGGAATCAAGCACCTCAACCGCCTGGAGAATGTGCTGGCGCGTGCGGAATGGGATGACCCGGACATCGTGGAGGGCATTCTGTGCGACGTGGACGGCATGCTGGTCGGCGGTGTCATGAGCAATCTGCTGTGGATCGCGCAGGGCATCCTGCATACGCCGGACGTCAGCGCATCCGGCGTCGCTGGCGTGGCGCGCGCGCGGCTGCTGCGCGCGGCGCCGCGTCTCGGACTCGGTACGCGTGTGGGCCGTTACCCGCCAGCCGCTATACTCGCTGCCGAGGAAGTCATGATCTGCAACAGCGTCCTTGGGGTGCGTCACATCGCGCGTCTGGACGACGTGTGCTGCCCGTCGGCAGGGTGGAGCACACGATTGAATACCGCATTGCATGAAGAAACTGATTGAACGTCTGCTGCTGTTCGCGCTCGCCGCCGCTCTGGCCCTGGCGGGCGGGCTCACGTGGTACGCGCGCCAACCACTGTCCATCGAGGGTATGCCGCGGACGGTCAACGTCACGCCGGGCATGCACCTGAGAAGCCTGAGCGTGATGCTTGCGCGCGAGGGGGTAGTCGGCAATGCGACGCTGTTCTGGCTGCTCGGCCGCGTGACGGGGCAGGGCACCGCGCTCAAGGTCGGCGTCTATACCCTCGATCGCCCGCTTACGCCTCTGGAACTCTACGGAAAAATCGAGCGCGGCGAGGTTTCACAGGCGATCGTGCAGTTCATCGAGGGCTGGAGCTGGCGCGAGGTGCGTGCCGCGCTCGCGGCGCAGCCGCTGCTGAAGCACGACAGCGCGAACCTGGACGAGGCCGCGCTGTTGCGGGCGCTCGGCGCCGAGGAACCACGTGTCGAGGGCCTGCTGTTTCCGGATACCTATTATTACGCGCCGCACAGTTCCGAAGTCGAGGTGCTGCGCCGCGCCTATCGCCTGCAACGCGACAAGCTGCGGGCGGCATGGGAAGGCCGCGCGCCCGGGCTGCCCTACAAGACGCCCTACGAGGCGCTGATCATGGCGTCGATCGTCGAGAAGGAAACCGGCGTCGCCGTGGAGCGACCACTCATCGCCGGGGTGTTCATCAACCGTCTGCGGCGCGGCATGCGCCTGCAGACCGATCCCACGGTGATCTACGGGCTGGGCGAGCGCTTCGACGGCAATCTGCGCAAGGTCGATCTGCAGACCGACACCCCCTACAATACCTATACACGCGCCGGTCTGCCACCGACGCCCATTGCCATGCCGGGCGAGGCGGCGATCCGCGCGGCATTGAATCCTGCGCCGACCGATGCCTTGTATTTCGTCGCACGCGGTGATGGCACACACGTGTTTTCAGGCACGCTCGACGCACACAACCGCGCAGTCAACCGCTACCAGAAATGAGTTCCGGAAAATTCATCACGCTCGAAGGCGTCGACGGCGCGGGCAAGAGCACCCATCTCGGCTTCGTTGCCGACTGGCTGCGCGCGCAGGGCCGGCAGGTGCTGGTCACGCGTGAGCCGGGCGGTACGCCGCTGGGCGAAACCCTGCGCGAGCTGTTGCTGCACCGCGACATGGATGCCGACACCGAGCTGCTGCTGATGTTCGCCGCGCGCCAGCAACATCTGGCCGAGCTCATCCAGCCGGCACTGGCACGCGGCGCCTGGGTCGTGTCCGACCGCTTCACCGACGCCAGCTACGCCTACCAGTGCGGCGGACGCGGCATTCCGGTGGAACGTGTCGCCGCGCTGGAAGCCTGGGTACAGCGCGGTTTTGCGCCCGATCTCACCCTGCTCTTCGACGTGCCACCCGAGGTCGCCGGGGCGCGTCGCTCGGCCGCGCGGGCGGCTGACCGCTTCGAGCGCGAAGCCGACAGCTTCTTTTCGCGTGTGCGCCATGCCTACCTGGACCGCGCGCAGGCCGAACCGGCGCGCATCCGTGTACTCGACGCGCGCCAGGGCATCGGCGCGTTGCAGGCGGAAATTGCCGCGCTGTTGCAGGAACTCGCATGAGCGCGGCGCCGTATCCCTGGCTTGACACCGCGTGGCAGCGCCTGCGCGCCAGCCGCGCACGGCCGGCGCAGGCGCTGCTGCTCGCCGGTCCGCGCGGAGTGGGCAAGGGCGAGCTTGCCCAGGCCTGGGCGCAGGCACTGCTGTGCGAAGCGCCGCAGACCGGCGGTGCCGCCTGCGGCGCGTGCCCCGCGTGCCACTGGTTCGCCACTGGCGGGCATCCGGATTTTCTCCGTGTCAGCCTGCAGGAAAAGACCAACCGGGAAGGGGAAACGCGCCTGGCGACCGCGATCGAGGTCGATCAGGCGCGCGAAGCCGTGGAATTCGTGCAGTTGTCGACTTATCGGGCGGGCCATCGGGTGGTGCTCATCGACCCAGCCGACATGCTCAACCTCGCTGCCGCCAACGCCCTGTTAAAGGTGCTCGAGGAACCGCCGTTAAATACGGTGTTCGTGCTGGTCTCGGACCAGCCGCGCCGGTTGCTGCCGACCATCCGCAGCCGTTGCACGCGGCTCGATATCGGCCTGCCGCCCGTGGAAATGGCGCTGCGCTGGCTGGCCGGTCAGGGTGTGTCCGACGCGGAAAACCTGCTCGCGCTGTCTGGCGGCACGCCGCTCGACGCCTTGCGCTGGGTCGAAGGCGGTGAACTGGACGAGCGGCGCGGTGTGCTGGAAAATCTGGCCCGGCCGGAACGGCTCGACCCGGTGACGCTCGGTGAGCGCTGGAAGGCGCTGAGCCCGCAGGTTTGGCACACGCTGGCGTACAAGTGGCTGGGTGATTTGCTGGCGGTGCGCTTGCAGGGGGACGTGCAGTTCAACCGGGATTTTTCTGGGACGCTCGCCCGGCTGGGGCCGCAGGCGAACCTGGCGAGGCTCCTGACGCTGGCCCGGACGCAGGCGGATGACGGCCGCACGCTGACGCATCCGCTCAACCGGGCGTTGCAATTGCAGGCATGGCTGGTGCGCTACCGGCATATTTTTGGATGAAAGAGTTACCATGAACGCTGCTGTGAACGATGCTTCCGGACATGTCCGCCCCGGCGTGCTGTCGCTGTCGATCAAGGAAAAATCCGCGCTGTTTGCCGCCTATATGCCCTTCATCAAGGGCGGCGGGCTGTTCATCCCCACCAGCAAGCAGTACAAGATGGGCGAGGAAGTGTTCATGCTGCTCACCCTGATGGACGATCCCGCCAAGCTGCCGGTGTCGGGAAAGGTGGTGTGGGTCACCCCGGGCGGCGCGCACGGCGGCCGCACCCAGGGCGTGGGCGTGCAGTTCGCTTTCAACGAAAGCGGCAAGACCGCACACAACAAGATTGAAGGTTTGCTCGGTGGTTCGTTAAAATCCACCCGTCCCACTCATACCATGTAGGGCAAGTTTCAAGTTGCAGGCCTCAAGCTGCAGGAATCTTGAAGGCGCAAAGCGCCGCTCTTGTAACTTGTAGCTTGCATCTTGCCTATGTACGTCGATTCCCACTGCCACATCAATTTTCCCGATTTTGCCGACAAGCTGCCCGGCATCTTCGGTCTCATGGAAGCGAACAGGGTCAGCCATGCCCTGTGCATCGGCGTCGATCTGGAGCGCTTTCCGGGGATTCTTGCGCTCACCGAGGCGCACCCGAACGTGTATGCCACGGTCGGCGTGCATCCCGACCACGAGGATTGTGCCGAACCGAGCGTCGAGCAACTGGTTGCCTTGGCCGATCACCCCAGGGTCGTGGGGATCGGCGAGACCGGGCTGGATTATTTCCGCCTCACTGGTGACCTTGAATGGCAGCGCGAGCGCTTCCGCACCCACATCCGTGCCGCGCGGACGTGCGGCAAGCCGCTGGTAGTGCACACCCGCGCGGCGGCCGATGACACGCTGCGCATCATGCGCGAGGAAAACGCCGGTGAAGCCGGTGGCGTGATGCACTGTTTCACCGAGAGCCTTGCGGTCGCCGAAGCGGCGCTCGATCTGGGCTTTCATATTTCGTTTTCCGGTATCGTCAGTTTCAAGAACGCCGTGGCGCTGCGCGAGGTCGCAGCGGCGATTCCGCTCGACCGCATGCTGATCGAAACCGACGCGCCCTATCTGGCGCCGGTACCGCACCGCGGCAAGATCAACCAGCCGGGCTACGTCAAACACGTCGCAGAAGCCATTGCCGAGGTACGCGGCCTCACCACCGAAGCAGTGGGCGAGGCGACCACGGAAAATTTTTTCCGCCTGTTCCGTATTCCCGTTTAGGTTCAATCCCGAAAAATCCATTGGAACAGCCGTGCGTAACAAATCAATGGATTATAGATCGGGTTTCAACCCGGCATGTCGGGCTAAAGCCCGACGGCCTATTTGACAATCCGGGTTAATCAATCCCGCCGTGCGGCGAGGCAATCGAGCACGCGTGCCGCTGCGCGGAGGCCGAAGCTCGCGGTGACACAGACCGACGAGCCGAAGCCGGCGCAGTTGAGGCCATGTACGCGAGCGTCGGGTGGGCGGTCATAGCAGACGCCACCTTCCGCATCCGGATAACGCAGCGGCTCGGTGGAAAACACGCACTCCACCCCGAATTTCCGGCCCGGCTCGCGCGGAAATCCGTGTTTGCGCCGCAGCGTCGCGCGCACCTTGGCGAGCAGCGGGTCTTCCGTGGTGCGCGAAAGATCCGCCAACTGGATGCGGCCCGGATCGGTCTGCCCACCCGCGGCGCCGACACACACCAGCGGGATGCGTGCGCCCCCGCAATGCACGATCAGTGCGCTCTTGGCACGTGCGTTGTCGATGGCATCGAGCACATGGTCGCAGGGCTCCGCCAGCAGTTGGCCGAGGTTGGCCGGGTCGAGAAAGGTTTCCACCCCTCTCACCTCGCACGCCGGATTGATGCCGTGGATACGTGCGCGCATCGCCTCGATCTTGGCTTGCCCGAGGGTGTCGCTCAGTGCATGAATCTGGCGGTTGATGTTGGACTCCGCCAGGTGGTCGGGGTCGATCAGGGTGAGCCGCCCGATGGCCGAGCGTGCCAGCGCTTCGGCAGCCCAGGCGCCGACGCCGCCGATGCCGATCACATAGACGTGCGCGCGGCGGAAGCGATCGAGTGCAGCGGCGCCGTACAGGCGGCGAACCCCGCCGAAGCGGCGTTCGAAGTCGCTATCCTCCACGCCGTCAGCGGGCGGACTCACGCTGCCGCGTGTCGGTCGGATCGACGAACGCGACTCAGAGGCCTGCGCTTTCGAGTTCGAACTGAACGGCGCGGATGCCGGCATTCGCGCAGGCTTCGTCCTGTGCACCGGTCGCTGCGCCGGAGACGCCCACCGCCCCGACGATGTTGCCCGCAGCCTCGATCGGCACGCCGCCTGCCGAGAACACCAGCCCCTCCACCTTGCCGACCGAGAAGGGCTGCGTGAAGCGGCCCTCCATGCTGGAGGTCGTGGCGTTGAAATTGACTGCGGTGGCAGCCTTCTGCCGGCTGATTTCGAGCGTGATGCGCGGTGCGAGCGTGTCGCGCAGCACCACCATCGGATCGCCGCTGCGATCGACCACGGTGACGCCGATCTGGATGCCGTCCTTGCGACAGGCATCCAGGGTTGCGCGGGCGATTTTTTCAGACGCCTCGACGGTCAGGCGCGGGATCTTCACGATGACGGGTATGTCCGCCGCGATGGCAGGCATGGCGACCAGGGCGGCACAAAACGGGACGATGCGGGTGAACATGCGCATGGTGGTTCTCCTTCTCCAGGGATGGGGATGGCTTACTGCCCAAAAAACGCCTTGACCTTGTCCATGAACGACTGGGCGCGGGGGTGGTTGTTGCGACCCGGACTCAGCGATTCGAATTCGCGCAGCAGTTCACGCTGGCGCTCGGACAGGTTGACCGGCGTCTCGACCATCATATGACATAACAGGTCACCCGGAGCGTGGCTGCGCACGCCCTTGATGCCCTTGCTGCGCAGGCGGAATACCTTGCCGCTCTGGGTCTCGCTCGGGATCTTGATCTTGGCGTGACCGTCCAGGGTGGGTATCTCGATTTCGCCACCGAGCGCCGCCGTGGCGAAACTGATCGGCATTTCGCAGTGCAGGTCATCGCCGTGGCGCTTGAAGACCGGATGTTCCTTGAGATGAACCACCACATAGAGGTCACCCGGCGGACCGCCGTTGACCCCGGCTTCGCCCTCGCCCCCGAGACGGATGCGGTCGCCGTTGTCGACCCCGGACGGGATTTTTACAGATAGCGTCTTGTGCTTCTTGACCCGGCCTTCGCCGTGACAGGACGGGCAGGGGTCGGACACCATCTTGCCCGTGCCGCTGCACCGGGGACAGGTTTGCTGTACCGAGAAGAAGCCTTGCTGGATGCGTACCTGGCCGTGGCCGCCACAGGTGGTGCAGGGGGTGGGCGTGGTGCCCGGCTTCGCACCGCTGCCGTGACAGGTGCCGCACTCTTCGAGCGTGGGAATGCGGATCTTGGTCTCGGTGCCCCGCGCCGCTTCCTCCAGGCTGATTTCCAGGTTGTAGCGCAGGTCCGCGCCGCGGTAGACGCGTTCACGTCGGCTGCCGCCACCGAAGATGTCACCGAAGATATCGGAAAACGCATCGGAAAATCCGCCGCCGCCGAACCCGCCGCCCATGCCCGCCTGCGGATCGACGCCGGCGTGGCCGAACTGGTCGTACGCCGCGCGTTTGTCGGAGTCGGACAGGATCTCGTAGGCGAGCTTCGCTTCCTTGAATTTTTCTTCCGTCCCCTTGTCGTCCGGATTGCGGTCGGGGTGGAACTTCATGGCCAGCTTGCGGTAGGCTTTCTTGATTTCTTCGTCGGAGGCGTTCTTGGCGACGCCGAGGACTTCGTAATAGTCGCGTTTTGACATGGTGAACAGTGAGCGGTTGGCGGTAAGGGGAGGCGGAGAAACGCTGAGCGGTGAGCGATGTTCACCGCTCACCGCTCACCGCTCAGCGCTTACGCCCTTACTTGTCCTTCACCTCTTCGAACTCCGCATCGACCACGTTGTCGTCCGCCGATCCTGCGCTGCCGCCACCTGACGCACCCGCACCCGGCTGGGCCTGCGCCTGCTCGGCCTGGTACATCTGCTCGGCGAGCTTGTGGCTGGCGGTGGCGAGCGCATTGGTCTTCGCCTCGATGTTGTCCTTGTCGCCCTCGCGCACGGCGTCCTCGCACTCCTTCAGCGCGGTTTCGATCGTCGTCTTCTCCTCGGCCGACACCTTGTCGCCGTAATCGGCGAGCGACTTCTTCACCGAGTGGATCATCGCGTCGGCGGCATTGCGCGCGGTCGCCAGTTCGAAGGCCTTGTGATCCTCGGCGGCGTTGGCTTCGGCGTCCTTCACCATGCGCTGGATCTCGTCTTCCGACAGGCCGGAACTCGCCTGGATGCGGATGGTGTTCTCCTTGCCGGTCGCCTTGTCCTTCGCCGACACGTGCAGGATGCCGTTGGCGTCGATGTCGAAGGTGACCTCGATCTGCGGCATGCCGCGCGGCGCCGGCGGGATGTCGGACAGGTTGAACTGGCCGAGGCTCTTGTTGCCCGTGGCCATTTCGCGCTCGCCCTGCAGCACGTGCACGGTCACCGCGCTCTGGTTGTCGTCGGCGGTCGAGAACACCTGGCTCGCCTTGGTCGGAATGGTGGTGTTCTTCGGGATCAGCTTGGTCATCACGCCGCCCAGGGTTTCGATACCCAGCGAGAGCGGGGTGACGTCGAGCAGCAGCACGTCCTTCACGTCGCCCTTCAGCACACCACCCTGGATCGCAGCGCCGACGGCAACTGCTTCGTCCGGGTTGACGTCACGGCGCGGCTCCTTGCCGAAGAAATCCTTCACCGCGTCCTGCACCTTGGGCATGCGGCTCTGGCCGCCGACCAGGATGACGTCGTCGATCTGCGAGGTGGTGAGGCCGGCGTCCTTGATCGCGATCTTGCACGGCTCGATGGTGCGGGCGATCAGGTCCTCGACCAGGGCCTCGAACTTGGCGCGGGTGATTTTCACCGCCAGGTGCTTGGGGCCGGAGGCGTCGGCCGTGATGTACGGCAGGTTGACCTCGGTCTGCTGACCGGAAGACAACTCGATCTTGGCCTTTTCCGCGGCTTCCTTCAGGCGCTGCAGGGCGAGCACGTCCTTCTTCAGGTCGACGCCCTGTTCCTTCTTGAATTCTTCGGCGATGTAGTCGATCAGGCGCTGGTCGAAATCCTCGCCGCCGAGGAAGGTGTCGCCGTTGGTCGACAGGACTTCGAACTGGTGCTCGCCCTCCAGCTCGGCAATTTCGATGATGGAGATGTCGAAGGTGCCGCCGCCCAGGTCATACACCGCGATCTTGCGGTCGCCTTCCTTCTTGTCCATGCCGAAGGCGAGCGCGGCCGCGGTCGGCTCGTTGATGATGCGCTTCACTTCCAGACCCGCGACGCGGCCGGCGTCCTTGGTCGCCTGGCGCTGGCTGTCGTTGAAGTAGGCGGGCACGGTGATGACCGCCTCGGTGACCTCTTCACCCAGGTAGTCCTCGGCGGCCTTCTTCATCTTGCGCAGCACTTCGGCCGACACCTGTGGCGGCGCCATCTTCTTGTCGCGCACTTCCACCCAGGCGTCGCCGTTGTCGGCTTTGACGATCTTGAAGGGCATCAGACCGATGTCCTTCTGCACTTCCTTCTCTTCGAAGCGCCGGCCGATCAGGCGCTTGACCGCGAACAGGGTGTTCTTCGGGTTGGTGACCGCCTGGCGCTTGGCCGGCGCGCCGACCAGGATCTCGCCATCGTCGGTATAGGCGACGATGGACGGCGTGGTCCGCGCGCCCTCGGCGTTCTCGATCACTTTCGCTTTACCGCCTTCCATCACCGCCAGGCAGGAGTTGGTGGTGCCAAGGTCAATGCCAATGATGCGTCCCATGATGTGTTCCTTCCAGAAATGTTTGAGTTGTTGCGAATATGGGGGAGGGTGGGCCTATTTCAAGCGTCCGCACCCTTGGCAACCATCACCAGCGCGGGCCGCAGCGTGCGATCGTGCAGACGGTAGCCCTTCTGCAGCACGGTGACGACCGTGTTGGCGGGCTGGTCGGAGTCGATCACCTGGATCGCCTGGTGGAGATGCGGATCGAACTTCTCGCCCAGCGGGTCGACGTCGACGAGGCTGAACTTCGCGAACACGGCGGCGAGCTGTTTGAGAGTCAGTTCCACCCCGTTTTTCATGTTGTCGACGCTGGGGGATTCCGCGGCGAGCGCCGCCTCCAGGCTGTCCTTCACCGCCAGCAGTTCGCCGGCGAAGCTCTCTACCGCGAACCTGCGCGCCTTGTCGACGTCCTCCGCCGCGCGCCGGCGCATGTTCTCGGTCTCCGCCTTGGCGCGCAGCCAGGCATCGTGGTGCTCGGCGGCTTGCAGTTCCGCGGCTTTCAGCGACTCTTCCAGGCTCGGCATGATTTCCTTCTGCGCCTGGGCTTCGTGCGTCGGTTGTTCGCGATTGAATTTGTCCTGCATGGGTGCTCCATTGTCGGTTATGCGGTGCACGTGGGGACGGACCGCCTGCTTTCAAGAGGCGCGTATCGGTTTTTTTGGTGAGGAGCGCGTCCGTCACGACGAATTGCCCCCCGGTGGCGCTTCCGGTATGATGCGCGGCTTCGCGGAGAGGTGGATGAGTGGTTTAAGTCGCACGCCTGGAAAGCGTGTTCAGGGTAATACCCTGACGGGGGTTCGAATCCCCCCCTCTCCGCCACATGCCTTCTACTGCCGTGGCCATGCCGATCACGGCGTCCGGCAATCGCCCTGCTGTTCGCGCCGGGAAGACATCGGACAATTCTGGTTTTGTCGTTCCGGCATTTGACCTTCCCCCGAAATTTCGTTTTCGCCGGAACGACGAACCCATCGATATCGCGCTCGCGGGGAATCGTGCCGATTGCACAACATTCCTTATTCGGAAAAATCGGTCTCTTGCATAAAAGGCAATTGGAAAATAATTGCAGGGATGTAGAATTAATTCGCTGAAAAAAGCCGTGAATCGATTCAGGCCGTTTTCAGGGATGGGGTATTTGCCGGGAGAGGTGGTGCAGGGTATGCGATTCCGTGGCACAGGATCCCGTCCATCCATTGCGAAGCCAACCAAGGAACATTAGATGCCGACATATCAAGAACTGAAATCGAAAGCCGGAGAAATTCTGAAGCAGGCGGAAAAAATCCGGAAGAAGGAAGTGCGTACGATCATTGCGGAAATTCGCGCCATGATGGCCGCGTACGACCTGACCGTCGATGATCTGCAACCCAAGGCACGGCGTACGCGCGCGGCCAAGGCGACTGCCAAGACCGCGTCGACCAGGGGCCGGAAGCCCAAGGCCACGGCCAGGCGCGCCACCGCGAAACCCAAATACCGCAATCCGGAAACGGGCGCGACGTGGACGGGCCGCGGAAAACCCCCGAACTGGATCAAGGATGCCAAGAACCGCGACGCGTTCCTGATCAGCCAGGGCTGAACTGCGAAAACGCGGCGTCCAGCGAGCTGATTCGGCACCCGTTTCCGGCACCCGCCGGGGCGCGTGCCGTTTCCTGTTTGTGCCGGCCTTGCAGGGACGCGGTTTGTGGATGGGAAGCCGGGTGTTACACTTGCCGCCGCCGTACAGTCGCGCGTGCCGGTCGCTGCGAATCATCGGCTCTTTGAAATGGCTTCCGGGGTCTTGCCGGCAGCCCGTACGTACCGCGCCATCAGCTCAACATGCCCACACATGCCTACCGCGGCAGCCTGTCCGTGGTTGTTCCCGTCAAGAACGAACAGGACAACGTCGAACCGCTGGTACGTGAAATCGCGGCAGCGCTGAACGGGCGCGCGGGGTTCGAGATCATCTACGTCAACGATGGCAGCACCGACGCCACCCAGGCGCGTCTGGATGCGTTGAAGGCGGAATTTCCCATGCTGCGGGTGATTCGCCATCGCGCGTCCTGCGGCCAGAGTCGCGCGGTGACTTCCGGCGTGCGCGTCGCCCGGTATGACTGGATCGCGACCCTCGACGGTGACGGGCAGAACGACCCGGCCGACATCCCGGCGCTGCTCGATGCGCTGGCCGATCCGGCGCAGCCGGCCAATCTGGAGCTGCTCGCGGGCTGGCGCGCGCGACGCAACGACACCTTCATCCGCCGGCTGTCCTCCAGGATCGCCAACGGGGTGCGTTCACGCATGCTGCGCGACAACACGCCCGATACGGGCTGCGGGCTGAAGCTTTTCGCGCGCGCGACGTTCCTGGAACTGCCCAACTTCGACCACATGCACCGCTTCCTGCCGGCGCTGGTGCTGCGCAATGGCGGCGCGGTGGTATCGGTGCCGGTGCACCATCGGGCGCGCGAGCGCGGCGCGTCCAAGTACGGCGTACACAACCGGCTGTGGGTCGGCATCGTCGACCTGTTCGGCGTCGCCTGGCTGCAACGGCGGGTCCGCCTGCCTGTCATCGAGGCCGATTCCGACCTGTAGATGAACGCGCGCGTCATCCTCAAGGGCCTCGCGCTGATTCTGAGCCTGGCCTTGCTGGGCTATCTTTTCAAGAGCAGCGATCTGGGCAACAGCGTCAACGAGGCGTGGATCGACGCGCGGGTGCGCGGCCACGGCGTCAACGGCGCGCTGCTGTTCCTCTTGATGGGGTGCATCTTCACCGCCATCGGCCTGCCGCGCCAGGTCGTTGCCTTCCTCGGTGGCTACGCTTTCAACGTCGCCCTCGGCACGCTGCTCGGTGCACTGGCGGCCCTGCTCGGCTGCATGCTGGGCTTCGCCTACGCCCGCCTTTTCGGCAAGGACCTGCTGCGCGCGCGGCTGGGTGCGCGCGCCGGGCGCTTCGACCGCTTCATCCACGACAATCCATTTTCCATGACGGTATTGATCCGCCTGCTGCCGGTGGGCAGCAACCTGTTGACCAACCTTGCCGCAGGCATGTCGAGCATCCGTCCCGTGCCGTTCTTCGGCGGCACCCTCGTCGGCTATCTGCCGCAGACGCTGGTCTTCGCGCTGGTCGGCAGCGGCGTGCATATTGCGCCGCTGCTGAAGATCGGGCTTGCGGTCACGCTGTTCCTGGTTTCGATGGCGCTGGGTGTGTATCTGTACCGCAACCGGCGCGGCGCGGCGCGGAGCGTCGCGCTCGAAAATGAGGGCGACATGCGGCTTTGACGCACGCTCAGTTGTCGGACGTGGGCCTGGCGGCGTGCCAGCGTGGCAACAGATACACGAGCAGGGTGACGCCAACGATGCCAATGCCCAGGGCGAGGCCGGCGAGGACGTCGGACAGGTAGTGCTTGCCGACGAGCATGCGCGACACGCCCATCAGCAGCGCGGCGACGATGGCAAGCGCCGGCACGCGCCGGCCCCGCCAGAAGAGGGCCACGAACATCGCCCCCACCATGGCGTCGACGGTGTGATTGGACGGGAACGACGAATGGAGCGCATGGGTGAGACGCGGAATATGGAAGAAGGTGTCGTGAAACGGTCCCTCGAAGGGGCGAGTTCTGTCGGAAACAAGCTTGATCAGGTGCACCAGCAGGGCCGTTCCGAACGCCTGCGCCAGGAGATAGGCGTGCGCGAGCGTTTTCAAGTGCGCGCGTTGTTTGAGGTAGGCGAGCACGAACATTGCGAGGAACAGCAGGTAGAAAGGGTACAGGCCCCAGTTCGAATACCAGGTGCCGCAGGCGCGCAGAAATTCGAGGGCAGGACTCGCCTTGAGGCGCTCGACGAGCCAGGCGTCCGTGTGCATGAGCCAGGACAGCAGCGCGCCTGCCCACAGCAGGCACGATACGTACATGGCCAGGCGCAATCGTCTGTGGACTTCGCTGGAATCCACGAAGATCGAAGGCGGGCGAGGGCTTGCGGCGTTGAACATCGTTTCGAATCGATCAGAGGCCGCATTCGTGCGGCGGATTGTGCCGCAGGGAAGCGGGATGCGCATGCCGGCTCGAAAAGCACGCGTCATGGGCACGGAGGCGATTCTTGCACGCAGCATTTCCCCCGAAGGGCGGCGCGGGTTGCCAAGATTACACGATTTGCGATGGACTGGATGACATGATGGAAGATATATCGGGCACGCGCGGACGCGGCGCATTCCTTGCGAGCATCGGCCTGCTGGCGCTCCTGGCGTGGGTTGCGATGGTCACGCGGCCGTTGACGCCGATCGACGAGACGCGCTACGTGAGCGTGGCCTGGGAGATGTGGCAGCGTGGCGATTTCCTGGTGCCGTTCAAGAACGGTCAACCGTACAGCCACAAGCCACCGTTCATCTTCTGGATGTTTCACGCCGGCTGGGCGCTGTTCGGCGTCAGCGACTGGTGGCCGCGTCTGGTGTTGCCGCTGTTTTCCGCCGCATCCTTGGGGTTGACGATGCTGCTGGCGGGCCGCCTGTGGCCTCGGCATGCGGGGCTCGGGGGGCAGGCCGCGCTGGTGCTGGCGAGCACCCTGCTGTGGATCGTGTTTTCCACCTCGGTGATGTTCGACGTCATGCTGGCGTTCTGGGTGTTGCTGGGCATGCACGGCGTCCTTTACGCCGCCGACGGCAGGCGCCGCGGCTTTGTCATGCTGGGAATCGCCATCGGCATGGGGGTGCTGACCAAGGGACCGGTCATCCTCCTCGACCTCCTGCCGGTGACGGTACTGGCGCCGTGGTGGAATCCGGGGCTGACGTGGCGGCGCTGGTTCGGCGGGGTGCTGCTCGCGGTGCTGCTGGGGGCCGCGATCGCGCTGGCGTGGGCGATTCCGGCCGGCTTCGCGGGCGGGGAAGCCTATCGCAACGCAATTTTCTGGGGTCAGACCGCCAACCGCATGGTGGAATCCTTCGCCCACCGGCGGCCGGTGTGGTGGTACCTGCCCTTGCTGCCGATCCTGCTGTTCCCGTGGTTTGTCTGGCCAGGTTTCTGGCAGGCGCTGAATCGTCGGCGCCGGGAAGGCCTCGACCGTGGCATGCGCTTCTGCCTCGCGTGGATGCTGCCGGTGCTGATCGCCTTTTCCTTCATCAGCGGCAAGCAGCCGCATTACCTGATTCCGCTGTTCCCGGCCTTTGCGCTGTTGACGGCGCGCCTGCTGGCGGAGCGGCCATCGATGCGCGTCGGGTTGCCGGCGCTGGGGGTCGCGGCGCTGGGCATCGCGCTGGTGCTCGTCGCCAGCGGCAAGGTCCATGCGCTGCACGACGAGGTGGCCGCGTTGCCGCCGGTCTGGCCGGGCGCGGCGCTGATGGCGCTGGCGGCCGCCGTCTGGTGGGCCGGGCGTCGGGGTGCCCCGGCCGGTTGGACGCTCGCGGCTTTGGGTGGCGTCACGATGGTGCTGGTGCAGGTTGCGGCCATGCACGCACTGCACTCACTTTACGACATCAAACCGATGGCGCGCGCGATCCGCGCGGTGCAGGGTGAAGGGCGCATGGTGGCGAACCTGGCCACCTACCATGCGCAGTACCAGTTTCTTGGCCGGCTCGAACGGCCGCTGGTCGAAGTGCGCGGTGCGGAAGTGGCGTCCTGGCTGGCGGCGCACCCGCAAGACTACGTCGTGGTGTATCTGAATGACAGGAAGGCACTCGCGACGGTGGCGGCGCGCTACAAGCAGGCCTACCGTGGCGGCGCAGTCGTTCTGGTGGAAGCGCGAACAGCGGGCAGCCTCCTGGCTGCCCACGTCGAGTGATCCGAATCAGGCGTCGGCGTCGCGCGGCGGCAGCACCACTTCACGCGAGGGCGAAATGGTCGAGATGGCGTGCTTGAAGATCATCTGCGCGGCCTGGTCCTGGCCCTTGAGCAGCACGACGAACTGGTCGAAGGATTCGATGCGGCCCATCAGTTTGATGCCGTTGACGAGAAAGACGGCCACCGGAATGCGCTCCTTGCGCAGGGTGTTGAGGAAGACATCTTGCAGGTGGTTATGTTCTTTGGCCATTTCTGGTTTCCTGTCAGTTGAAATCGGAACGACGCTCCGTTTATATTATTAGCGGATTATTCGATTTTTGCATTGGTACGAGCGGCGGTGATGGCGTCGCGCACGCGCTGCTGCTGAAGCTGCCGCGTGATTTCGCTGCGCACCACGTCCAGCGGCGGCAACTTCTGCTCGCGTACGTCGTCGAGGCGGATGACGTGCCAGCCGAACTGGGTTTTCACCGGGGCCTTGGTGGTTTCGCCCTTCTTCAGGGCGGTCATTGCTTCGGAGAATTCCGCGACGAAGGCACCTCGGTCCGACCAGTCGAGCTGGCCGCCGTTCTTGGCCGAGCCCGGATCCTGTGACAGCTTTTTCGCCAGATCCTCGAACTTGGCCTTCTTGCCGAGATCGGTGATGATTTTCTTCGCTTCCGCCTCGGTCTTCACCAGGATGTGGCGGGCGCGGTACTCGGTCGGCGCCGGCTGGGCGGAGGCGCGTGCATACG
The DNA here is from genome assembly GCA_001899775.1 of Thiobacillus sp. 65-29. Taxonomy (GTDB): domain Bacteria; phylum Pseudomonadota; class Gammaproteobacteria; order Burkholderiales; family Thiobacillaceae; genus Thiobacillus. The sequence continues at coordinate 27,082 of MKWN01000023.1, read as the reverse complement.
CGTCCTCGATTTCCTTGTCGGTCACCGGATGGGATTTCACATAGTCTTCCAGGTAGGCCTTGGCGAGCTGGTCCTTGCGCCGGATGTCGAGCGTCGCCGCCAGGCGCGGGTCACGATCCAGGCCCTTGTCGAGGGCGGCGCGCGACAGCAGTTCCAGGTTGATCAGCGATTCGCGCACGCGCGCGTCGAGTTGGGCGTTGTCGGGCTGGCCCTGGGCCATTTCGCGTTTCACCAGTTCGCCATACAGCGCGGGAATCTCGCGGCCGTTGACCACGGCGAGCGGCTTGGCCGTCTCGGCCGCCGGTACGGCGGCGGGGGTCTGTGCCTGGGCCAGCGGGGTGAGCGCCAGCAGGACCAGAGTGGTGAGCGGGATGACACGCATGGGGGGTTCCTTTTCTAGAGTTCTTCGGGAGTGAGTGCGGTGATCGACAGCGCATGGATTTCGCGCTGCATCATTTCGCCCAGCGCGTCGTAGACGAGACGATGGCGGGCGAGGGTGGAAAGCCTGTCGAAGCGCGGCGACACGATGGTGAGACGGAAATGCCCGCCCCCTCCCGCGGCGCCCGCGTGGCCCCGATGCTGGGCGCTTTCGTCCTCCAGCTGGAGGGTTTCGGGATCCAGCGCGGCAAGCCGCGCGCGGATCAGGTCGGCCGTGCTCATGCGGGCAATACCTTCTTGAAGGGTTTGACGGTCACGCCGGCGTAGACGCCGGCCGCCACGTAAGGGTCGGCGTCCGCCCAGGCCTGGGCGTCGGCGAGCGATTCGAATTCGGCGACGACGAGGCTGCCGGTGAAGCCCGCCGGCCCCGGGTCATGGGTGTCGATCGCGGGGAAGGGACCCGCGAGCAGCAGACGCCCGTCGTCCTGCAAGGCCTGCAGGCGCGCCAGATGCGCGGGGCGGGCGGCGAGGCGCCGCTCGAGGCTGTCGGACACATCCTGGCCGACGACGGCATACAACATTATTTGTTTTCTTCCTTGTCCAGGTATTTGGTGAGCATCATGCTCTGGGCGACCACGAACACCAGCATCAGCCCAAGACTGCCGAACAGCTTGAAGTCCACCCAGGTGTCCGTGGAGAAATTGAAGGCGACGAACAGGTTTGCAAGACCCATGAACGCAAAAAAACCGCCCCAACTCGCATTCAATCGACTCCATGCGGGGTCGGGAAGTTCCATCTGCGCCTGCATCAGGCTCTTGATGACGTTGCGACCAAATGCCGCAGCGCCGAAAATGATCCCGGCGAAAATCCAGTAGAGCACCGTCGGTTTCCACTTGATGAAGCTTTCGTCGTGCAGCCACAGCGTGGCGCCGCCAAACACCACGATGAGGCCAAGGCTGACCCACATCATGGTCTCGATGACCTGGCCGCGCAGCTTCACCCAGGCGATCTGGCCGAAGCTGGCGACGATGGCGAGCACGGTGGCGAGATAGATGCCGGGTTTTTCGCCCGTGCCGACCGGTTGCGGCAGGCCAATTCCAGCCATGAATGCGCGCGTGGCTTCCGCGTTGGCGTCGCCGAGCTTGTAGGCGAGAAAAAACACGATGATGGGAAACAGGTCGAACAGCAGCTTTTTCATATTTTGGTATGTGCTTCGGCGTGGTCGGGTGCCTGCCGCAATTCAGAAGACGGCGTATTTTGCTATGATTCGTCCTCCTGACCAAGCGCCCGACGCTGCGGTCGACGAATTTATTCACGATGCTCAATATCGATCTGCATTGCCATTCCGATGCGTCCGACGGCATGCTTTCCCCCGCCGCACTGGTGGCCCGCGCCGCGGCCAACGGTGTCGACGTTCTCGCCCTGACCGACCATGACGAAATCGCCGGGATTGCCACGGCACGGGCCGCGGCCGAGGCGGAGGGGATCACGCTGATCCCCGGTGTCGAGATCTCGGTGACCTGGGAAGGCGTGACGGTGCACGTGGTGGGCTTGCGCATCGATCCGGCGCACCCCGAGCTTGCCGCGGGACTGGTGGGTATTCGCCAGGGTCGCATGGAACGCGCGCGCCGCATGGGCGCGGATCTCGCGCGCGCGGGGATTGCCGGGGCATACGAAGGGGCGCATGCGCGCGCGGCGAACAAGGAGATGGTCGGCCGTACGCACTTCGCGCGCTGGCTGGTGGACGAGGGTCATGCCGGCGACCTGCGTGCGGCGTTCCGCCATTTCCTCACGCGCGGCAATCCGGGTTACGTCGAGCACGAGTGGACGTCGCTGGAAAACGCCGTGGGCTGGATTCGCGGCAGCGGCGGCACGGCGGTCCTGGCGCATCCCGGGCGCTACCCCTTCACCGCGCGCGACACCCACCGTTTGCTGGATGCCTTCCGTGCGCTCGGCGGGGCGGGTGTCGAGGTGATCACCGGCAGCCATCATCCCTCCGAATACGGCAAGTGGGCCGATCTCGCGCGCGCGTTCGGGCTCAAGGCCTCGCGTGGCACGGATTTTCACGCGCCCGGTGAAGGCATCGAGCCGGGTCGGGTCCCCGCGTTGCCGCATTATTGCCGGCCGGTGTGGGAAGGCTGGCCGGAACTCCAACCGCTTCTCGCACCGGCTTCGGCCGCGTGCTTCTAGAGCCATGGCGCAATTCTTCAGTATTCACGCGGAAAACCCGCAGCCGCGCCTGATCCAGCAGGCGGTCGAGATTCTGCGGCGCGGCGGTGTGATCGTGTATCCGACCGACTCGTGCTATGCACTGGGCTGCCGCATCGGCGACAAGGAGGCGGCGATGCGCCTGCTGTCGGTGCGCGGACTCGACAGCGGCCACGATCTCACCCTGGTGTGTCGCGATCTCTCGGAACTGGGCCACTACGCCCAGGTCGACAACGGCCAGTTCCGCCTCCTGAAGGCGCATACGCCGGGGGCCTACACCTTCATCCTGCGCGGTACGCGTGAGGTGCCCAAACGCCTGCTGCACAAGAAGCGCGACACCATCGGCTTGAGGGTGCCCGCCCATCCTGTCGTGCAGGCGCTGCTTGGCGAACTTGGCGAACCCATCCTGTCCTCGACCCTGTTGCTGGACGGCGAGGACGTGCCGCTCACCGAGCCGTGGGAAATCCGCGAACGCCTGGAGCACCAGGTCGATCTCGTCGTCGACGGCGGTGCCTGCGGTCTCACGCCGACCACGGTGGTGGATCTCACCGGCGACACGCCGGCGGTGCTGCGCTACGGCAAGGGCGACGCCGTGGATTTCGAGGCCTGACGCGGCATGGAGCTGTCCATCGTCCAGAAGGTCGCGGTGTTCGCATTGCCGGTGATCTTCGCCATCACCCTGCACGAAGCCGCGCACGGCTATGTCGCGCGCCACTTCGGCGACATGACCGCGGCGGCGGCGGGGCGCATTACCGCCAATCCCTTGAAGCACATCGACCCGGTGGGCACCATTCTGGTGCCGCTGGTGATCCTGCTCACCAGCAAGCTGCTGGGTGGCGGCGCCATCCTGTTCGGCTGGGCCAAGCCCGTGCCGGTCAACTTCGGCCGCCTGCGCCGCCCCAAACAGGACATGCTGTGGGTGGCGCTTGCCGGTCCCGGCATGAATTTCGCCATGGCGATCTTCTGGGCGCTGACGATCCATTTCGGCCAGGCGCTGGGCAGCGGTTTCGCGAGCGCGCCGCTGATGCTCATGGGCGCGGCCGGCGTGCTCATCAATGTCATTCTCATGGCGTTGAACCTGATTCCGCTGCCTCCGCTCGACGGGGGCCGTGTCGCCGTCAGCCTGCTGCCGATGAAGCAGGCCATCCAGTATGCGAAACTCGAACCGTATGGCCTGTTCATCCTGCTGGGCCTGCTGTTCACCGGCGTGCTGGGCCTGGTGTTGTGGCCGCTGATCAGCGTATTCATTGCTCTGGTCGCGCTCTTCACCTTCACCGACCTCACCCATTTGCTTGCACTGATCCAGATCGTCATCGCCTGATCCCTGACCCCCGCCATGTATTCCAATCGCGTTCTCTCCGGCATGCGTCCCACCGGGCGCCTGCATCTGGGCCACTACCACGGTGTACTGAAAAACTGGCTGCACCTGCAGAACGAGTACCAGTGCCTGTTCTTCGTCGCCGACTGGCATGCCCTGACGACGCATTACGACACCCCGGAGGTGATCGAGGACAACGCACGCGACATGGTGATCGACTGGCTCGCCGCCGGCGTCGACCCCGCGCAGGCGACGCTTTTCGTGCAGTCGCGTGTGATCGAGCACGCCGAGCTGCATCTGCTGCTGTCGATGATGACGCCGCTGGGCTGGCTGGAGCGCGTGCCGACCTACAAGGACCAGCAGGAGAAGCTCTCCAGCAAGGACCTGTCGACCTACGGCTTTCTCGGCTATCCGTTGCTGATGAGCTCGGACATCCTGATCTACCGTGCCAATCTGGTGCCGGTTGGCGAGGACCAGGTACCGCACATCGAATTCACCCGCGAGCTCGCACGTCGCTTCAACTACATGTATGGCCGCGAGCCCGGTTTCGAGGACAAGGCGCGGGCGGCGGTGAAGAAGCTCGGCGCGAAGAAGGCACGCGTGTACGAGGAATGCCGTACCGCGTATCAGGAAAAAGGCGACGAGGAAGCGCTCGAGTCGGCGAAGGCGCTGCTCAACGATGCGCAGAACCTGTCGCTCAATGATCGCGAGCGGCTGTTCGGCTACCTCGAAGGCTCGGGCAAGATGATTCTCGTCGAACCCGAGGCGTTGTTGACCGAAGCGTCGAAGATGCCGGGCCTCGACGGACAGAAAATGTCGAAGTCCTACAACAATACCATCGCCTTGCGCGAAGACCCCGAAACGGTGACGAAGAAAATCCGCACCATGCCCACGGATCCGGCACGCGTGCGGCGCACCGATCCCGGCAATCCCGCCAACTGCCCCGTATGGCAGTTCCACCAGGTCTATTCCGACGACGCCGTGCGCCAGTGGGTCACCGCCGGTTGTACCAGCGCCGGCATCGGCTGTCTCGAGTGCAAGCAGCCGGTGATCGATGCCGTGCTGAACGAACTCGCACCGATCCGCGAGCGTGCGCAGCACTATGAGGACAATCCCGACCAGGTACGCAACATCCTTGCCGACGGCAGCGAAAAGGCGCAGGAACTGGCGCGCGACACCATGCGCGACGTACGCGAGGCGATGGGGCTGACGTTCGGCTGACCGGCGCGTCAGGCCTTGTCGCCTGACACCAGCAACAGCGCGCCGAAGGGAAGGGAAGCGGGCAGGCGCGTTTCCAGCCTGCGCGCCGCAGGGCCGCCCCCGGGTAGAAAAATCGCCGAGTCCAGGCGCAGATTCCGTACCGGCAGGCCGGTGAACATGGCGCGCACTTCACTGGCGTCGTGCCAGCGCGCGCCGCGGTATGCGCCCTGGCCACCGTGGCGGCCCTTCTGCCGGTAGAGCAGGCTGGCGCGGTTGAGCCAGCCGATGGCGAAACGGCGGCGCGTGACCCGCACGATCTCGGCGACGGCGCGCGCCTCGTCGGTGACGAAGCACAATGCGGCGATGGATACCACGTAGTCGAAGCTGGCGTCGGCGAAGGGCAGCACGGCGGCATCGCCAGCGACCCAGTCGAGCGCGGCGTCGCTATGCACGCGTGCGTAATCCAGCCACGCCCGATCGATATCGAGCCCGGTAACTGCAAGCCCGGCCGCGGCGAAGCGGCGTGTGAACCAGCCGGTGCCGCTGCCGACATCGAGCAGTCGCGCGCCTGCCGGAGCCGCGAGGCGTCGTGCGGCGAGCGCGAATTCGGTGTCGCCGATCCAGCGGCCACGGGGTGTGTCGTACCAGGCGTCGTACAGCACGGGGTCCATGGCGGGATGATCCTAAAAACCGCAGTTGGACGCATCCGATGGTGCGTCGGATCGCGTGCCTGCCGCGAAGCAACGACGCCGCAGGCCGGGGCCTGCAAGGAGGCGCGCCAAAGGCAGGTGCGTGAGCCGGCGTGCCAGCGGGTGCGTAGCGGACTCACCTGACAGGTGAAGGCAAACAAAGGCGGACTTTTCAGTATTCATGCGACGTTGGTGAGCGTATCAAGCGGTCAACTGCGGTTTTAGGATGATAGGCGATAAGGCTGAAACCTTGCGCTGGCATCGAACATGCTAGACTCCGCCAAAACTCGAGACAGTGAATGGCCGAGGAGACCGATCTTTCCCGCAGCGAGCCTGCGACCCCGCGCCGGCTTCAGACGGCGCGCAACGCGGGTGACGTGCCGCGCTCCGCTGAATTCGCGCGCTGGGTGGTGTTGCTTGCCGGGCTGGGGGTATTGGGCTGGCTGGCGCAGCGCGTGCTCACTGGTTTCGAGACGCTGACCACGCTGGCGCTGCGGCAGGCGGCGGCGCCGCTGGGTATGGATCTCCTGCACCCGGTGCTCGACCTTCTGCTCGTTCTGCTGCCGCTTCTGGTGGCGCTCTTCGTCGCCGCGCTCGTGGCGCCGCTGCTGCTGTCGGGCTGGACCTTCGCTCCACAGGCGACGCGGGCCGACTTCACGCGTGCCTCACCCTTCAAACCCGTTGCACGCCTGCTGTCACAGGATGCGTGGTTCGATGTTTTTCTCACGGCACTGAAACTGCTGCTGGTCGCCGGTGCAGTCGCCTGGGCGCTGGAAAACGGCTGGAGTGCATTGCCGGCAGCGGATGGCGGGACGACGCTGCACGCATTCGCCGCATGGGTGGGCGAGGGTGTGATGGCGGTGGCACTCGCGCTGACGCTGGCCGCGGCGCTGGATGCCGGCTGGCGCTGGTGGCGTTATCTGCGGCGTCACGCGATGACCCGTCAGGAAGTGCTGGCCGAGGCGCGCGAAGCCGAACTGCCGGCCGAGGTGCAGGCGCAGGTGCGCGCGCGGCAGGAGCAGGCGGCGCGGGGAGGGGTGGGCGCTTCGTTGCAAAGCGGGGAGGGGGCGAACGCTGGGCCAAAAACGGACCCTCTCCCCAACCCTCTCCCACAAGCGGGAGAGGGGGCGAACGCTGGGCCCAAAACGATTAATGAGGTGATCGGGTGAGTGCGCAGGGGGTGATGGTGATGGGCATGCCGGTGCAGCGGCTGGCGGTGCCGATGCTGGTGCTGCTGATCCTGGCGATGATGGTGTTGCCGCTGCCCACCTTCATGCTCGACGTGCTGTTCACGCTCAACATCGCACTGGCGATGATCGTGCTGCTGGTGAGCCTGAACGCGCGCCGGCCGCTGGATTTCTCGGTCTTTCCGACCGTGCTTCTGCTGACCACGCTGCTGCGCCTGGCGCTCAACGTTGCATCCACCCGCATCATTCTGATGCAGGGCCATACGGGGCCGGACGCGGCGGGCAAGGTGATCGAGTCGTTCGGCAATTTCCTGGTCGGCGGCAATTACACCGTCGGCTTCGTGGTATTCCTGATCCTCGTCATCATCAATTTCGTCGTGATCACCAAGGGTGCCGGACGCATCGCCGAGGTGGCGGCGCGCTTCACGCTCGATTCGATGCCGGGCAAGCAGCTCGCGGTGGATGCCGATCTCAATGCGGGTTTCATCTCCGAGGTGGAGGCACGCACGCGGCGCACGGAAATCAGCCGCGAATCCGATTTTTACGGGGCGATGGATGGTGCCTCGAAATTCGTGCGCGGCGATGCGATCGCCGGCATGATCATCCTGGTGGTCAACCTCATCGGCGGAATTCTGGTGGGCGTGTTTCAGCACCAGCTCGGGCTCACCGAGGCCTTGGGCCGCTACGCACTGCTGACCGTCGGGGACGGCCTGGTGGCGCAGATTCCCGCGCTGGTGATTTCCACCGCGGCAGGCATCGTGGTGAGTCGCGCATCGAGCGAGCAGGATCTCAGCCGCGAGTTTTCCGCGCAGGTCTTTGGCCGGCCGCAGACGCTGTTCGTCGCCGCGAGCGTGCTGGCCGTGCTGGGCCTGATTCCCGGCACGCCGCACGTGGCGTTTCTGCTGATCGCGGCACTGCTGGGTGGCGTCGGCCTGTGGCTGACACGCCAGCAGCGCGCAGCACTCGAGGTCGAGCCGCTGGAAGTGATCGACGAGACACCCGCGCCGCTCGATCTCACCTGGGACGACATCCCGCCGGTCGATGTGCTCGCGCTGGAAGTCGGCTATCGCCTCATTCCGCTGGTCGACCGTGCCCATGGCGGCGTGGCGCTGGCGCGCATCACCGAGGCGCGGCGACGTTTCGCCGCCGACATGGGCCTGGTGGTGCCGCTGGTACGGGTGCGCGACAACCTGGACCTCAAGCCGAACGCTTACCGCATCACGCTGAAGGGCGTCGATGTCGCGCACGGCGAATTGCCGCCCGGACAGGTACTCGCCGTCGACATGGGCGACGTGCTGGGCCGTCTCGACGGCATTGTGGGTGCCGACCCGCTGACGGGTTTCGCGGGAATCTGGATCGAGGCGGAGCGGGTGGAGGAAGCGGAACTGCGCGGCTTCGTGGTCCTGCAGCCGGCGGATCTGCTCGCCCGCGAGGTCGAGGCGGTGTTTCGTCAGCACGCGCCGGAACTGCTCGGGCGCAGCGAGGTGCAGCAACTGCTCGACACGCTCGTGCGCAACCAGCCCGGTCTGGTCGAGGACGTGACACCGCGCCATCTGCCGCTTACCAGCGTGCAGACCATCCTGCAGCAGCTCATCGCGGAAAACGTGTCGATCCGCGACAGTCGCACCCTGTTCGAAGCGCTCGCGGCACGCGCGCCGACCACGCAGGCGATCGAAGACCTGGTCGAGACGGTGCGCGCCGCGCTCGGGCGCAGCATTGTCGATCGTCTGTTCGAGGGCACAGATACGCTGCATGTGATCGGCCTCGCGGCCGAGACGGAGACGCGTCTGCTGGACGAAATGGGTGACGAAGGCGAAGCGCTGCTCAGCCCGGCGACGCTCGATGCCTTGAACGAAGAGGCCGAGCGCACGCTCGTCGCACAGGAGGAAGCGGGGCACCCGGCGGTGCTGCTCACATCGCCCGGATTGCGCGCCATCCTGTCGCGTCTGCTGCGGCGCAACCTGCCGCGGCTCGCCGTCATTGCCTATGCCGAGGTGCCCGCCGATAAAATGGTGCAGGTGACGACGGAACTGACGATCGGAGGGACATCATGAGCGTGCGGATGTTTGTCGCGGCGAATGCGCGCGAGGGATTGGCGCGGGTGCGGCGCGAACTTGGCGACGATGCCGTGGTGCTGTCGACCCGACCGCACCCGCAGGGCGTGGAACTGCTCGCCAGCGCGTATGGCGAACTGGCGGCACCCGCTCCGGTCGAGGCGGCGGAACTGCCGGGCAGCTCGCGCATTCTCCATGAGTTGAACCGTCTGCGTGGGCTGTTGCAGAACCAGCTTGCCGGCTTCGCCTGGGGCAGCGCGCGGCGGCGCGACCCGGTGCGGGTGGCGCTGATGCAGACAATGTTCGCCGCGGGCTTCGGTGGTGCACTGGCGCGCACGCTCGCTGCACGCCTGCCACGCGGGCTGGACGCCGACGCCGCGCAGCGCTGGCTGCGCCAGGTGTTGCTTCGCAATCTGCCGGTGTTGCCGCGCAACGCGGATCCGGTCGCACTGGGTGGCGTGCTGGCACTGGTCGGTTCGACCGGTGTGGGCAAGACCACGACCCTCGCGAAGCTCGCCGCGCGTGGTGTTGATGTGCACGGCGCCGCCGGCGTTGCGCTGGTTGCGGCGGATGCCTGGCGCGTCGGTGCTGGCGCGCAGCTTGCCGTGTATGCCGATCTGCTCGGCATTCCGGTTCATGCCGCACCGGATGCGGCGACACTCACGGCGCTGTTGCCGCAGCTCGCCGCCAGGAAGCTGGTGCTGATCGACACGGCCGGCCATGCGCCGCTGGATCCGCGCGTGCGCGACGTGGTGGCGCTCGACGCGCTCGGCGTGCGCCGCATCGCGGTGATCGCCGCGGGCCTGCAGGGCGCGGCGCTGGAACAGGCGGTGAGCCGCTTCGGGACGGGGGCGGCCGCCTGCGTCCTCACCAAGCTCGACGAGACGCCGCAACCGGGTGCGGCGCTGGATTGCCTGATCCGGCATCGCCTGCCGCTGGCATATGTCTGCACCGGCCAGCGGGTGCCGGAAGATCTGCACCTGCCCCAGGCGACCTATCTCGTCGACCGCGCGCTCAAGGGCGCCCGACTCGCCACGCCCTACACGCTGGACGCGGACGACTGGCCGCTGTTTGCCGGCGTCGAGGCCGAGCGCGCCGCAAGGGACTCGCGTGCCGCCTGACCAGGCAACGGGGCTGCGGCGGCGCTCCGGCCAGACGCCCTGCGTCTTGCACTGTTTTTCCCTGGCAACGACGACGGGCGAGCGGCTGGGTGCGGCCTTGCATCGATACGGCTGGCGCGTGCTGCGCATCGAGACCGGCGCGCGCCATTCTGCACCGACAGCGGCGCACAGCCTTTTCGACGGGCCGCAGCAGCTGGCCCGGGGCCAGCTCAACGTGCTGGCGATGGCACACGGCGACGTCTGGCTCGCACCCGGTCTGCGGATGGATGCGGCAGGCATCGCCGCGGTGGCCGCCCGCTACGACGCTGTGCTGCTGGACGCGGATTTCACCTGCGACGCATGGGTGCCCCTGCCCGGAGCCGAGAATCATGTGATCATCGATGCTCCAACCGAAGTCCGGGCATTGCAGCGGGCGTTCCGCCTGCTGAAGACCGTCGCCCTTTGCCAGCCTGGCAGCAAGGTGAGTCTCATCGGTGATGCGTTCGCCTGCGGCCGCCTGCGGGAGGCAGGCAGCCGGTTTCTCGACATCGCCTTCGTGCGTAAAGTTTTGTGTTTTGCTGAGGAAGTTGAGCCATTTGCCGCGCTTGCCGCTAGAATGGCCGGCGAGGAGAAGGGCCGGAGTGCCCGTTGTTGATCCGTACAAACGAGACATACGGTGCGAGGCGATACCTCGCAGGATCGACAATCATGAAGCAGCTTGCTGCTTGGCGACGGCGCCGGTTTCGGGCCGCTCGCCAACAATGACAAGGGAAGTAGCTGAAACATGGCTGGTAAGCCTTCGTCCCAGGACGAACAGATCACCAAGTATGCGCCACTGGTCAAGCGCATCGCGTATCACATGATGGCGCGCCTGCCCGCCAGCGTCGAAGTCGATGACCTGATCCAGGTCGGACTCATTGGGCTGATGGATGCCGTGGCGCGCTTCGACGGCACGCAGGGTGCACAATTCGAATCCTATGCCACGCAGCGCATCCGCGGGGCCATGCTCGACGAACTGCGCGAGGCCGACTGGCTGCCGCGCCACGTGCGGCAGAAGTCGCGCCAGATCGAGGCGGCGATCAGCCGCCTGGAACAGCGTCACGGCAAGTCGCCGAGCGAACAGGAAATCTCCGCCGAACTCGGCCTGCCGATCGCCCAGTACCAGGCGATGCTGGGCGACGTGAAATGCTCGCAACTCCTGTACTACGAGGATTTTTCCGACGAGGACAGCGCGAGTTTCCTGGAACGCTATCTGGTCGACGGCAGCAGCGATCCGCTCGCCCTGCTGGAAGACGAGGGCTTCCGCGCGAGCCTCATCGCCGCGATCCATCACCTGCCGGAACGCGAGCGCAGCATGATGGGCATGTACTACGAACAGGACATGAACCTCAAGGAAATCGGCGCGGTACTGGGTGTCTCCGAATCGCGCGTGTGCCAGCTGCATTCGCAGGCCGTCGCACGCCTGCGCGCCCAGCTCAAGGTCTGGAAGGACTGACGCGGGCCAACCCCGGACAAATCCGCGATAATGGCGGCTTGTCCAATCCGCGCGCAGTCTCTCCATGAGCCAGGCCACTCTCAAGAAAAAAGCCCTCGATTATCACCGGCTGCCCAAACCGGGCAAGCTCGAAGTCGTTTCCTCCAAGCCCTGCGCCACGCAGACGGATCTCTCCCTTGCCTACACGCCGGGTGTCGCGCAGCCGGTGCTGGAAATCGCGAAGAATCCGGCGAAGGCTTATGACTACACCAACAAGGGCAATCTCGTCGCGGTAATCACCGACGGCACCGCCATCCTCGGTCTCGGCGATCGCGGCCCGCTCGCTGCCAAGCCCGTGATGGAAGGCAAGGGGGTGCTGTTCAAGCAGTTCGCCGGCATCGACGTGTACGACATCGAAGTCGAGGCGAAGACACCGGCGGAATTCATCCGCGTGGTCGAAGCCATCGCGCCGACCTTCGGTGGCATCAACCTGGAGGACATCGCCGCACCGCACTGTTTCGAGATCGAGGCGGCGCTGAAGAAGAAGCTCGACATCCCGGTATTCCATGACGACCAGCACGGCACGGCGACCATCATCTGCGCGGGCCTGCTGAACGCGCTCCAGGTGCAGGGCAAGTCGCTCGAGACCGCGAAGATCGTCTGTCTCGGCGCCGGCGCCGCGGGCATCGCCTCGCTCAATCTTCTGGTGGCGATGGGCGCGAAGAAATCCAACATTCTGCTCGTCGACTCGCAAGGCGTGGTGCACAAGGAACGCAGCGGCCTCAATGCCTTCAAGAAAGCCTACGCGCGCCGCACGCGGCTGCGCACGCTCGCGGAGGCGATGGTCGGTGCCGACGTGTTCGTCGGCGTGTCGGGCCCGAATCTCGTCACACCGGCGATGGTGAAGGCCATGGCCGAGAAACCCATCGTGTTCGCGCTGGCCAACCCCAACCCGGAAATCCTGCCCGAGAAGGCGAAGGCCGCGCGCAGTGATCTGGTGATGGCGACCGGCCGCTCGGACTATCCCAACCAGGTCAACAACGTACTCGGCTTTCCCTTCATCTTTCGCGGCGCGCTCGACGCGCGCGCGCGGCAGATCACCCAGGAGATGCTGATCGCGGCCGTGCACGCGCTGGCGGGGCTGGCGCGCGAGAAGGTGCCGGCATCGGTCCTGAAGGCCTATGGACTGAAGAAACTGGTCTTTGGCCCCGACTACATCCTGCCCAAGCCCTTCGATCCGCGCCTGCGGGAACGCGTGCCGCAGGCGGTGGCACGGGCGGCGAAGCAGGCTGCCCGGCGACGCTGAACCCGCTGCGACGTGCCGACATGAAACCGGCTGCGCGTCCCGTCGACTTCAATCCCCTGCGCATCCGCCTGCCGGTCACCGCCTGGGTGTCGCTGCTGCATCGCGTGTCCGGCGTGCTCCTGTTCGCGGCACTGCCGATGGGCGTGGCGGCGCTGTCGGTTTCGCTCGCGGACGCGGGCGGTTTCCAGCGGGCCGCCGGCTGGTTTGGCCATCCGCTCGGCAAGTTCGCACTGCTCGGCTGGACCTGGGCATTCGCGCATCATTTCTTCGCAGGGCTGCGCCACCTCGCGCTGGACCTGCACTGGGGCAGCTCGCTCGCTGACGCACGGCGCAGCAGCATCGCGGTGCTCGTCGTCTCCGCCATGGTCACGCTCGCCGTGGCGTGGAGACTACTCCGATGAAAATCGCCGCGGGTTCGCATACGGGTACCGGGACCTGGCTGGTGCAGCGCGCCACCGCGGTCGTGCTTGCGCTCGCTTTGCCGGTACTGGGTATGCGCATCCTGCTCGCCTTGCCGGTCGATTTCGTCGGCTGGCGCGCGCTGTTTCAGCCGGTGGCCATGCGGGTCGCGTGCGTGCTCGCGGCGGCCGCGCTGGCGCTGCATGCGTGGGTTGGCCTACGCGACGTGCTCATGGACTACGTGCGGCCGACCCTGGTGCGCCTGATTCTGTATCTGGTTGTCATCGTCACCCTGGCGGGCAGTGTCGCCGCGCTTGCGGCGACACTGTGGAGCCTGCCGTGAACCGGCGGCGTTTCGATGCCCTCATCGTCGGCGGCGGCGGCGCGGGCCTGCGCGCCGCGCTCGAACTGGCGCGCTCCGACTACAAGGTCGCGGTGGTGTCCAAGGTCTTTCCCACCCGCTCGCATACGGTGTCGGCGCAGGGCGGCATCACCGCGGCGCTCGCCAACGTCGACGACGACCGCTGGGAATGGCACATGTACGACACCGTCAAGGGCGGCGACTGGCTGGGCGATCAGGACGCCATCGAATTCATGTGTCGCGAGGCGGCGAGCGCGGTCTACGAACTGGAGCACATGGGCCTGCCGTTCTCGCGGCTGGAAAACGGCAGGATCTACCAGCGCCCGTTCGGTGGCCAGTCAAAAAATTTCGGCGGCGAGCAGGCGACACGCACCTGCGCCGCGGCCGACCGTACTGGGCATGCCTTGCTGCACACGCTGTATCAGCAGAATATCAGGCACCGCACCCAGTTCTTCGACGAATACTTCGCGCTCGATCTCGTGCGCGACGCCGCCGGCTATTGCCTCGGCATTACCGCGCTCGACATCGAGACCGGCGAGCCGCTGCTCATCGAGGCGCGCGTGACGCTGCTCGCCACCGGCGGGGCGGGGCGCGTGTTCGGCAACACCAGCAACGCGCTCATCAACACCGGCGACGGACTCGGCATGGTGTTGCGTGCGGGCCTGCCGTTGCAGGACATGGAATTCTGGCAGTTCCATCCCACCGGTATCGCCGGCGTCGGCTGCCTTATCACCGAAGGTGCGCGCGGTGAGGGCGGCTATCTGCTCAACCGGCACGGCGAGCGCTTCATGCAGCGCTATGCGCCACACGTACAGGATCTCGCGGGGCGCGACGTCGTTGCGCGCGCGATCGCCATCGAGATCGCCGAGGGGCGCGGCTGCGGCGCACACGGCGATCATGTCGAGCTCAAGCTCGACCATCTCGGCGAAGCGGCGATCGCGCAGAAGCTTCCCGGCATCCGCGAGCTGTCCATCCGTTTCGCCGGGATCGATCCGGCGCGCGCGCCGATTCCTGTGGCGCCGACCGCGCACTACATGATGGGCGGCATCCCCACCAATCTGCACGGACAGGTCGTCGCCCCCGTGCATTCCGGGCCCGAGGAGCCGGTGCCCGGCCTGTACGCCGTCGGCGAGTGTGCCTGCGTGTCGGTGCACGGCGCCAACCGCCTGGGCGGCAACTCGCTGCTCGATCTCATCGTCTTCGGCCGTGCCGCGGGTCGTCACATGCTGGAAACTTTGCGCGACAACCCGTATCCGCGTCCCCTCCCTGAAGATGCGGCAGAGGCCGGCCGCGCGCGGCTGGCGCGCTGGGAGCGCCAGGGCAGCGAGCGCGTCGCGGCGATCACCACCGATCTGCGCCGCGTCATGCAGAAACATTGTGGCGTGTTTCGTACCGATGCGATGCTGCGGGAGGGACTCGCCGAACTGGACGGGCTCGCGGCGCGCCTGGCACAGGCGGGGCTCGACGACCGCAGCCGCGTGTTCAACACCGCACGCATCGAGGCGCTGGAGCTGGAAAACCTTCTGCTCGTGGCGCGTGCCACACTGGTTTCCGCGCTCGATCGCACGGAAAGCCGGGGTGCCCACACGCGCGAGGATTTCCCCCAACGCGACGACGCGCACTGGCTGAAGCATACGCTGTACATGCGCGAAGGCGACCAGGTGGACACCAAACCAGTGCGGCTGAAACCGCTGACGGTGGAGTCGATCCGGCCGGGGGAAAGGGTGTATTGATGCGCATCGTGTCGTGGCCGTCGTTTGCGCAGGGCGAAGGCCCTGTTTCGCCTTTGGGCGAGTTCCTTTCTTTGTCTCGCCAAAGAAAGGAACCAAAGAAAGGCGACCCCACATCGCTGCCCTTCGGGTCCCCGATTTGGCGCGCGCGGCCGGGCGCTCCACCAACTCGCCCTGGCACGGGGCACAAAACGCCCCGTGCTGCGGAGCTCGGACACGGTTCCGCTTGTTCCGCGTCCGCACACGCCAAATCGGCAGCGCTGAAGGGGGACAACCCCCGGGCGCGCGCAGGGGAGCCCCTTGTGTGTCGCCGAGCAGCGCAGCAGCCCGAGGAAAAAAGGGGATGGGTGTCCGAACTCCGCAGCAGGCCACGTTTTGTGTGGCCTGCCAGGGCGAGTTCCAGCCCCGCCTCGGGCTGCGAGCAGCGCAGGGGAGCCGCAGGCCGACACGCCAGGGGTGGCCTTTTCTTTGGTTACTTTCTTTTGGCCACACAAAAGAAAGTGACTCGCCCGCAGGCGAAACGCGAAGCCGTAGCGTGGCCGCAAGAGCTGGCCGCATCCTGGAGGCCCGCATGAAATTCCGCCTCTACCGCTACAACCCCGAATCCGGCGACCCCCCGTTCATGCAGGACGTCGAGCTCGATATCGATCCCGCCGGCAAGATGCTGCTCGACGCGCTCATCGCGATCAAGGCGCAGGACGAGACGCTCTCGCTGCGCCGGTCGTGCCGCGAGGGCGTGTGCGGATCGGACGCGGTCAACGTCAACGGCAGGAACAGGCTGGCCTGCATCACGCCGCTCGGTGAGTTGAAGGAGCCGGTGGAGGTGCGCCCGCTGCCGGGGCTGCCGGTGATCCGCGATCTCGTCGTGGACATGGAGCCGTTCTTCAGGCAGTACCGCTCGATCAAGCCGTGGCTGGTCAACGATGAACCCGAGCCGGAGGTGGAGCGCTTGCAGAGCCCGCAGGAACGGGCGCAGCTCGACGGGCTGTACGAGTGCATCCTGTGCGGTTGCTGCACGACGGCATGTCCCTCGTCCTGGTGGAACCCGGAAACCTTCGTCGGCCCGGCGGGCCTGCTGCAGGCGTATCGCTTCCTTGCCGACAGTCGCGACGAGGCGACATCGGCGCGCCTCGACCATCTGGAGGACCCGTATCGGCTCTACCGTTGCCGCGGCATCCTCAACTGCGTCGACATCTGTCCCAAGGGACTGAATCCGGCCGCGGCGATCGGACGCATCCGCGCCTTGCTGGTGAAGCGGCGTGTGTGACCCATCCGATACGGAAATCGCGCTGCACCACGCCGAGCACATCGCCTGGCGCTGTCGCCGCGGTTTGCTGGAGCTGGATCTGCTGCTGGGTGGCTTTTGGGCGGCCCGCCGCGCTACACTTCGTCCTGAGGCGACAGCTGCGTTCGAGCGGCTGCTGGCCCTGCCGGACATGACTATCGTCGACATGCTGCATGACCGTATGCCAGCGGGTGATGTCGAGCTGGCTCGGCTCATTGAAGGCCTGCAATATTTTCGAGATGCAAAATGAAGAAAACCGTCACCCTCACCTTCAGCGACGGCAGCCCCCCGATCGAATTGCCGGTCGAGGAAGGCACCTACGGCAAGCCGGTCATCGACATCCGCCCGCTGGGTGCGCATGGCTATTTCACCCACGATCCGGGCTTTACCGCGACCTCGAGCTGCAACTCGGCGATCACCTACATCGATGGCGACGAGGGCCTTCTGTATTACCGCGGCTATCCGATCGAGGAACTGGCGTATCAGTCGGATTACATGGAAGTCTGTTATCTGCTGCTGCACGGCGAACTGCCGACCGCGACGCAGAAACAGGCTTTCGTCGAGTCGATCAGCCATCACACCCTGCTGCACGACCAGATGGAGAACGTGTTCCGCGGCTTTCGCCGCAGTGCGCATCCCATGGCGGTGATGATCGGGGTGACCGGTGCGATGTCGGCCTTCTATCACGCCGGTCTCGACAATTTCAATCCGCAGCACCGGGAAAGCGTCGCCCACCGGCTGATCGCGAAAATCCCGACGGTGGCGGCCTGGGCCTACAAGTTCAACGAGGGGCAGCCCTTCGTCTATCCGCAGAACCGGCTCTCCTACGCCGAGAACTTCATGCACATGATGTTCGCGACCCCGTGCGAGGACTATGAGCCCAATCCGGCCCTGGCGCGCGCGCTCGATCGCATCTTCATCCTGCATGCGGATCACGAGCAGAACGCCTCGACCTCGACCGTGCGCCTGGCGGGGTCGAGCGGCGCCAATCCCTATGCCTGCATCGCCAGCGGCATGGCTTCGCTGTGGGGGCCGCTGCACGGCGGCGCCAACGAGGCGGTACTGCGCATGCTGGAAGAAATGGACGACGTCTCGAAGATCGGCGAATTCATCCGCCGCGCGAAGGACAAGTCCGACCCGTTCAGATTGATGGGTTTCGGTCATCGGATCTACAAGAACGTGGATCCGCGCGCCGCGATCATCCGTCGTACCTGCTACGAGGTGCTCGACGCACTCGATCTGCGCGATGATCCGCAGTTCAGGATCGCGCTGGAACTGGAACGCATCGCGCTCGAGGATGAATACTTCATCGAGCGCAAGCTGTATCCCAACGTCGATTTCTATTCGGGCATCATCTTCCGTGCCATGGGGATCCCCACCAGCATGTTCACCGCGCTGTTCGCGCTGGCACGCACCGCCGGCTGGGTCGCGCAGTGGCATGAAATGCTGTCCGATCCCGCGCACCGCATCGGCCGCCCGCGCCAGCTGTATACCGGCGCCGCGCGGCGCAGCTTCGTGCCGCTCGAGCAGCGCGGCGCCTGACTTCATCCGATGGGCTCATGAGCGCGCCCGACTGGTACCGGAGCACTCCCCTGTATGCCGGCAACACGGCGTACCTGGAAACGCTCGTGGACGACACCCTGTCCCCCTGGCTGGCGCAAGCGCTGCCCGGCGAGCAGCCTTGTGCCGACACTGCGCAGGTCGCGGTACTGCGGCTCATCAACGCCTACCGCTATCTGGGCGTGCGCAAGGCCGACCTCGATCCGCTGCGCCGCTTCGAGCCGCCGCCCACACCCGAGCTCGATCCGGCGCACTACGGTCTGACCCAAGCCGATCTCGCACGGGAGTTCGAAACCGGCTCGCTGTGCGGCGTTGACCGGACCACGCTCGCCGACATTCTCGACCGTTTGCGCACCGCCTACTGCGGGCGCATCGGCTTTGAGTACATGCACATCACCGACGTGGCACGCAAGCGCTGGCTGCAGGAGCGCATCGAATCCGCGCAGGGACGCTTCGATGTCCCGGCCGAACTCAGGAAGCAACTGCTCAAGCGCCTGACCGACGCCGAGACACTGGAAAAATTTCTCCACACCCGTCATGTCGGCCAGAAGCGCTTTTCGCTGGAAGGCGGCGAGAGCCTGATTCCCCTGCTCGATCTGGTGATCGCCCGCTGCGCGCGCCACGGTGCGAAGGAAATCGTGATGGGCATGGCGCATCGCGGGCGCATCAACGTGCTGGTGAATCTCATGGGGCGTACCGTCGACAGCCTGTACGCCGAGCCGGTCAATGGCGATCCCGATACCCCGCTGTCGGGTGACGTCAAGTATCACCTGGGCTTTTCCACCGACATCGCGACCGAGTACGGTCCAGTGCACCTTGCGCTGGCGTTCAATCCCTCGCATCTGGAGATCGTGCATCCGGTGGTGCGCGGCTCGGTGCGCGCACGCCAGGATCGCCGCGGCGACGTACTCGGCTACGAGGTGGTGCCGGTGATTCTGCACGGCGACGCGGCGCTGTCCGGGCAGGGCGTGGTGATGGAAAGTCTCAACATGTCGCAGACACGTGGCTTTCGCAACAACGGTGCGATTCACATCGTCGTCAACAACCAGATCGGCTTCACCACCTCCGATCCGCGCGACGTACGCTCGACGCTTTATTGCACCGACGTCGCCAAGATGGTTGAGGCGCCGGTACTGCACGTCAACGGCGACGATCCGGAGGCTGTCGCGTTCGCGGTACAGACCGCGGTCGATTTCCGCTACACCTTTCACAAGAACTGCTTCATCGACCTGGTGTGTTACCGGCGTCACGGTCACAACGAGCAGGACGAACCGCTCGCCACGCAGCCCCTGATGTACCGGCGCATCAACGCGCATCCGAGCACGCGCGTGCTGTATGCGCAGCGCTTGGTCGAGGAGGGGATTCTGACGCAAGTGGAGGTAGACGATCTCGTCGATCGCTGCCGCGATCGGCTGGAGCATGGCGAATCGCTGAGCCCGCCGGCACCGTCCGACTTCAAGCAGACCTTCGGTACGCATTGGGGACGCTTTCGCAGCAGGAACCCGGACGAGGTGCCGACGGCCGTGCCGGCCCCGCGCCTGGATTTTCTCGGCGAGCGCGTCACCACGCTGGAGTATGAAATCGAACTGCACCCGCGCGTGCAGAAGGTGCTCGACGACCGGCGCCGGATGCGTACTGGCGCGCTGCCGGTCGACTGGGGCTATGCCGAGACGCTGGCCTACGCCAGTCTGCTCGATGCCGGACACAGCGTGCGCGTGTCGGGACAGGATTCGGCGCGCGGCACCTTTTTCCACCGTCATGCGGTGTGGCACGACCAGAAGCGCGAGCGGCGCCAGAGCGGCGTTTACATCCCGCTCGAACACATCCACGAACGCCAGGGCAGCTTCACCGTCATCGACTCGATGCTGTCGGAAGAGGCGGTGCTCGCGTTCGAGTACGGCTACGCGACCGCCGACCCCGACACCCTGGTGATATGGGAGGCGCAGTTTGGCGACTTCGCCAACGGCGCGCAGGTGGTGATCGACCAGTTCATCACCAGCGGCGAGGCGAAATGGGGCCGCCTGTGCGGTCTTACGCTGCTGTTGCCGCACGGCTTCGAAGGCCAGGGACCGGAACACTCCTCGGCGCGGCTCGAACGCTTCCTGCAGCTGTGCGCACAGGACAACATCCAGGTATGCGTGCCGACGCTGCCGGCGCAGATGTTCCACCTGTTGCGTCGGCAGATCGTGCGGCCGGCGCGCAAGCCGCTGGTCGTGCTCACACCGAAGAGCCTGCTGCGCCATCCCGCGTCGACCTCGTCACTCGCGGATCTCTCGGCGGGTGCGTTCCGTCCGGTCATCGACGACCCGCGTGCACCGCGCATGGCCAAGCGTGTCGTCGCGTGCAGCGGCCGCGTGTGGTTCGATCTCGAGGCCGCCCGTGCGGAACGCAGGCTGGATGAGGTCGCGCTGGTGCGCATCGAGCAGCTCTATCCATTTCCCGAAGACACGCTGCGCGCAGTCCTGCATGCCTACCCTCACGCTGCCACCTTCATCTGGGCGCAGGAAGAACCGATGAACCAGGGCGCCTGGTACCAGACGCTGCACCATCTCAACCATTGCACGCCGGCAGGGCAGCGCTTCCAGTACGCCGGCCGCCCCCCGGCCGCGGCGCCGGCCTCGGGCTACGTGTCGCGTCACCGCGCCGAGCTGGAAGCGCTGATCCAGGATGCGCTGGAGACCCCGTATGCGAGTTGAGGTACGCGTGCCCACCCTGTCGGATTCGGTCGCCAGCGGCACGCTGTTGCCGTGGCGCCGCCAGGTCGGCGATACCGTCGCGCGCGACGATACCCTGGTCGATCTCGAAACCGACAAGGTGATCCTCGAAATACCCGCTCCCGCGTCCGGCACCCTGGTCGAGATCGCCCGGCTGGAAGGCGATTCGGTTACGGCCGAGGAAATCATCGCGGTCATCGAGACCGGCGAGAGCGTCACCGCGAGCACGCCGTCCGAAACGCCTCGACCGGCGAAAGCGGCTGATGCGGCGCGGACAACGCCAACTCCTTCGAGGGGAAAAGGCGGAGGAGAGCGTGAAGGCAGCTTGCCCGGCGCACCCGTTGCAATGCGCGCAACTCAGCCGCGTCCCCTGCCATCCGCTCGTGCAGCGGGGGAGGGGGCGAGGGTGATGCCCACACCGATGGCTTCGCCTCCCTCTCCCCAACCCTCTCCCGGGGCGGGAGAGGGGGCGAACGTGATGCCCACACCGATTAAACGCGAGCCGATGTCACGCTTGCGTCAGCGCGTGGCCGAGCGCCTCGTCGCGGCGCAGCAGGGTGCCGCCCTGCTCACCACCTTCAACGAGGTGAACATGGCTGCGGTCAACGCCCTGCGGCAGCGCTACAAGGCCGATTTCGAAGTGAGGCACGGCGTCAAGCTCGGCTACATGTCCTTCTTCGTGCGGGCGGTGTGCGGGGCGCTGCAGCAGTTTCCCATCGTCAACGCCGCCATCGACGGCGGCGACGTCGTGTGGCACGACGATGCCGATATCGGCATCGCCATTTCCACACCGCGCGGGCTGGTGGTGCCCATCCTGCGCCGCGCACAGACCCTGACTTCGGCGCAGATCGAGGCGGCCATCGCCGACTTTGCCCGCCGCGCGCGCGACGGGCGACTCACCCTGGAAGAACTCGCGGGCGGCACCTTCTCCATCACCAATGGCGGCGTGTTCGGTTCGCTGCTGTCCACACCCATTCTCAACCCGCCGCAGTCGGCCATACTCGGCATGCACGCCATCCAGGAGCGGCCCGTCGCCGAGCACGGTCAGGTGGTGATCCGTCCGATGATGTACCTCGCGCTCACCTACGACCATCGGCTCATCGATGGCCGCGACGCGGTGCAGTTCCTGGTCGCGGTGAAGGCAGCGCTGGAAGCGCCGGAAGCGCTGCTGGAAGAGCACTGAGATGAGCGAGCGCCTGGTCGAGATCCGCGATCTGCATTTTGCCTACGGCGAGCGGTCGGTTCTGAGCGGGGTGAATCTCGACATTCCGCGCGGCAAGCTGGTCGCCATCCTCGGGGTCAGCGGCTGCGGCAAGACCACGCTCCTGCGTCACGTCGGCGGGCAGCTGCAGCCGGCGCGCGGCCACGTGAAATTCAATGGCCAGGTCGTACACGAACTCGGCAATGACGCCCTCTACGCCATGCGGCGCAAGATGGGCATGATGTTCCAGGTGAGCGGGTTGTTCACCGATCTCTCGGTATTCGACAACATCGCCTATCCGATGCGCGAGCACACCGACCTGCCGGAGGACGTGATCCGTGACCTGGTGCTGATGAAACTGCACGCGGTCGGCCTGCGTGGTGCGCGCGATCTGCGCACCGGGGAGCTCTCCGGCGGCATGGAGCGGCGTGTCGCGCTGGCCCGTGCGATCGCGCTCGACCCGATGTTCATCATGTACGACGAACCGTTCGCCGGACTCGATCCGATTTCGCTCAACACCATCGCCCGCCTCATGCGCCGCCTCAACGATGCGCTTGGACTGACTTCGGTGGTGGTGACCTACGACGTGTCCGAGTCGCTCAAGGTGGCCGACTACGTCTATTTCCTCCATGACGGCGTCGTCGTCGCGGAGGGGGAGGCCGCAGGCATCGCCGATTCTGACGACCCCTTCGTGCGCCAGTTCGTCCACGCGCGCGCCGACGGTCCGGTCGCGTTTCAGTACCCGAGCCGCCCGTTCGCGGACACGATTGGCCTCGGCGGCACCTGATCCGACGGGTAGAAGGTTCAGTTTGGCCGCCAAATGCCGATAAAACCCGAGAAATCAAGGAAACCGCACCATTGTGCGGTGGGGACTCTTCGCAGGATCGCAAGAACATGGCATTCCCTCCGGCTGGTGCCGGCAAACCGGCTATCGACTTTGGCGCGCTGCGTGCACTGGTGGTGGACGACTACTCGGGCATGCGCAATGCGCTGCGGCTGACGCTTTCCAATTTCGGCATTACCAAGGTGCAGCTCGCCGCGAACGCCGCCGAGGCGATCTTCCATATCCGCAACAAACCCTACGATTTCATCCTGTGCGACTTCAATCTCGGCGAGGGCCGGGACGGTCAGCAGTTGCTGGAGGAATTGCGCCACAGCAACCTCATTTCGCTGGAGACCGTGTTCATGATGGTCACCGCCGAATCCTTTTATGAAAAAGTCGTCGCCACCGCGGAGCTCGCACCGGACGACTACATGATCAAGCCGTTCAGTGCCGAAGTGCTGTGCGCGCGGCTGGTGTCGATCCTGCTGCGCAAGCGGGCTTTCGCGGATGCCTACCGGCACTTCCAGGAAAGCCAGCTCGAAGCAGCGATCAACGCATGCGACGCGCTCATGCGCGAGCAGCCACGCTATGCGATCGATGCCTTACGCTTCAAGGGCGAAATCCTCAATGCGATGGGGCGCTTCGAGGAAGCCGAGGCGCTCTACAAGCAGGTGATCGCCATGCGTGCCGTGCCGTGGGCGCGTCTGGGGCTGGCGCGCGCCCTGCACCTGCAGCAGAAGGACGAGGCGGCCGAGGAAGAGTTGCGCGATGTCCTCGAACATGCACCGGAGATGGTCTCCGCCTACGATCTGCTGGCCGATGTCTGTCTGGCGAAGAAAGATCCGGCAGCGGCGCAGGAGGCCTTGCAGCAGGGCGTTGCCGTTTCCGCGCGCACGGTGCGGCGGCAGCAGAAGCTGGGTGAGGTGGCGTTCGACAACGGCGATCTCGACACCGCACGGACGGCCTGCACCCAGGCCATCGAGAAGGGTCGCCACTCCGTCTTCGTCACCCCCGCCGACTACGGCAACCTGTGCCGGGTGCAGCTGCAACAGGGCGACCTCAAGGCCGTGGCCAACACGCTCAAGTTCAACAAGCGCACGCTGGAAGCGACGCCCGAGGGCCAACTGGTGATGGCCGTCACGCAGAGTGCGGCCTACACGCGTGAGGGCAAGTCGGCCGAAGCGGCGAAGACGCTCGACAGCGTCGCCAGCCTGCGTGCCGCCGGCGCGCACGGCGACCCCCAGCTCATGCTCGACCTGGCGAGTACCTGCATGGCCAACGGACGCCTCGACGAAGCCGATGCCGTCGTCGCCGAAGTCGCCCGCAATGCGCACGACAGCGACGCGTTGCTGGCGAAGGCGCGCAAGATCTACGCCGACGCGGGGCGCGATGACGCCGGCGGCAGTGTTCTCGCTTCCGCCACCGCCGACGTACGCAAGCTCAACAACGAGGGTGTCGTGCTCGCGCAGAAGGGCGATTTCCGCACCGCCGCGGAGAGGCTGCTCACCGCCTGCACAGCCGCACCGTTCAACCCGCGCATCAGCATGAACACGGTGTGGGTCATCCTCAAGCACATCGACCAGGCCGGCATGGACGAGCCGATGATCGAGGCCGCGCGACGCCAGCTCGGCGAGGCCGAACGCCAGGCGCCGGGGCATCCGCGCCTGGCTGGCCTGCGCCTGCATCTGCGGGAAATCGAGAGCCGCTTCGGTATCCACAGGAAGCACGCATGAGTGGCGACAACAGCGATTTCTACGCAGCCCTGATCCACGAGTTGAAGAACAATCTCGGGCTGCTGTCGATGACCCTCGACACCATTCCCGACACCGGCGACGCCACGCGCGACGCGGCACTCGATGCCGCACGCATGCAATGCCAGGGCGTGGTCGAGCGCCTGCAGCAGGCCCTGCTGGTCTACAAGGCCAATCAGGGGCGCCTGATCCCGACCATCGACGCCTATTCGCCCCACGATCTCGTCGACGAGCTGACCCGGCGCGCGGAAGGGCTGGCGCATGGTCGCGTCCAGGTTGTCAGCGAGGTGACCGCCGACGTTCCACCCATCGGATTCTTCGATCGCGACCTCGTCGAGATGGCGCTGATCAATGCCGTCCACAACTCGCTGGTCTACGCGCGCTCGGGCATTCGCATCGAGGCGGACGTGCAGGATGGTTGCCTGGAGTTCAGCGTGCGCGATGATTCGGAAGGGTTTCCGGCGCACATCCTGGCCAGCCTGGCCGATGGCACGCCCTATCGGGCACGCGGCACCGGGCTGGGCCTGCAATTCGCCCGTCTCATCGCCGAGGCCCACGAAAACCGTGGTCGCCACGGCGCGTTGCGCCTCGCCAACGATGGCGGCGCCGTATTCAGCCTCATCGTGCCGTGAGCGTCCTCACGTGATAGCCAGCGCACCGCACCCCATGTCCGAAGACGACATCCCCATTGCCTTCGAAGACCTTGCCTTGCAGCCGGGCGAAATGCTCCAGGTTCATTCGGCACTCGAAGTCGTCGGCGAATTCATGCCGGTGGGATTTCTCGGCTTCCTGAAGAACCACACCCTCATCGTCACCAACCCGATCGCCGCCGGCAAGGTGCTTGCCGTGAAGGAGGGCACGCCCTACAACGTCAAGGGATTCTCCGGCACACAGCACTTTACCTTCAAGTCCAAGGTGGTGAAGCTGCATACGCAGCCCTACCCGCACATGCACATCGAATACCCACGACAGGTGCTCGCCACGCGCATTCGCAAGGACCTGCGCACCGTCGTCAACCTGCCCGCGACCCTGTTCAATCCGGTCAGCCGCAAGGAAACGGCGGTCACGCTGCGCGATCTCAGCGTCGGCGGCGGACAACTGGTCCTGCCCGGCCCGATGGGACGCAAGGACACGAAATACATGCTCAGCTTCCGGGTGCGGGTCGCCGAAGACATCGAGGAAGAAGTGCGCACCGAAGTCGTCGTGCGCGCGCTCGACAGCCAGCTCGTGAAGGATGTCACGGTGCACACCCTGGGGGTACAGTTCCTCGACCTCGACAAGGATGCGCGGCTGCTGGTGATGACCCTGGTCTACCGCCAGCGCCTGCGCAAGGAGTGAACGCGCGGCTCACTCCTCGGTGAGCTGTACCGAGGCTACACCCGTGGTCGTGTCGACGGCGAATTCCAGCACGCAGTATTCCGTCTGCTCGTCGATCGGCGTCGGATCGTCGGCGCAGCTGCAACCGGCGATGATGCCGGTGTAGAAAATACCGGTCTTGATCCGCAACTGCCCGTCTTCACGGTCGGCCGCGAGCGGCACGGCGCGGAAGGGCGTGGCGGTGACATGACTGCTGCGCGACAGACCTTCCTGCAGGGGCAGCAGGCCAGGGTCGAGGCTTTCGATCTCGTGCTTGAACGTCTCCCGGAACATGGGCGTATTCCAGGCATTCAGGGTTTGCGACAGTCTGATCATGGTGCTCTCCAGTCAACGTGAAACTCGCGTCAGGTTTGAAGTAAGGCCTGGTACACGGCGAGGGCGCTTGCCCCATGGCAACAAAACACGACCTCACGCAGGGCTGGAAGCCGTGTCATGCCGTCGCGCACGGTGGCGACCGCGATCCGTGCGGCCGCCTCGAAAGGGTAGCCATAGGCGCCGGTGCTGATCGCCGGGAAGGCGAGCGTAGCAGCACCCGCCGCCGCAGCCACCTCGAGACTGCGACGGTAGCAGGACGCCAGCAACTCCGCTTCACCGTGGTCGCCCCCCTGCCACACCGGGCCGACCGTGTGGATCACCCAGCGCGCCGGCAGGCGATAGCCGCGTGTCAACGTCGCATCGCCCGTATGGCAACCGCCGAGCGTGCGGCATTCGGCCAGCAGTTCCGGACCGGCGGCGCGGTGAATCGCCCCGTCGACACCGCCGCCGCCAAGCAGGGTGCGGTTGGCGGCATTGACGATGGCGTCGACAGCCAGGGTGGTGAGGTCGGCGTGTACGGCACGCAGCGGGGCAACCATGCAATGATTGTAGCCCGTGCGGCACACCGGGCGAGCTGCGAAAAAATTCCCGCCGCAGTCGACAGGAGCGCCCCGTTTCGGTTATGATGCGCCCCGCATTAGGCGCGTAGCTC
>MKWN01000022.1 GCA_001899775.1 Thiobacillus sp. 65-29 | reverse complement strand
AAACGCTGAACAAATGCCTCGTCAGTCACGCGCCGAGGACAAAAAATCATGGCAGCCTATTATTTGGGCAAAAATGGTTCAAATCGAGTCGATTTCAAACCCGAAATGGTAGTTTTGAGGGCGACTTCCCTCTGTTTTCCGATTTCAGGGCGCAATTTGGGTATCCGGCGCCAACAGCCAGCGGCGCGCGAGCACCAAATTGGCCAAGCCGAACAGCGTCAGCAGCTGGGCGGTGTTTTTGGCCAGGCCCCGGTAACGGGTCTTGCGATGGCGGAACAGATTCTTCACCACATGGAAGGGATGCTCCACCTTGGACCGGATGCTCGCCTTGGCCTGTTCAAGCCACTCCATCTGTTCACCTTCAGCGTCCTTGGGCAAAGCCTTGCGCACACTCCGTTTCATGGCGATATGCCAAGTCACCGGAAGCTCCTGGTTCTCCTCTCGCTTCTCCACCCCTTGGTAGCCCGCATCGCCGAAGATGTCGGTCTCATCGCCATGCAGCAGGGATTGGGCTTGCGTGACGTCGCTGACGTTCGCGGCCGTGCCGATCACCGTGTGCGTCAGGCCCGATGCGGCATCGACGCCGATATGGCACTTCATCCCGAAATGCCATTGATTGCCCTTCTTGGTCTGGTGCATGTCGGGGTCGCGCTTGCCAGACCGGTTCTTGGTCGATGGTGGGGCGGCAATGATCGTGGCATCCACGACCGTGCCTTGCCGCAGAAACAGGCCCTTCTCGGCCAGGTGCGCGTTGATGGCGTTGAAGATGGAATCGGTCAGCTGGTGTTCTTCCAGCAGGTGGCGGAACCTGGTCAGGGTCGTGGCGTCGGGGGCCTGCTCGCGGCTCAGGTCGACACCCACAAATCGGCGAATCGCCTGGCTGTCGTAGATCGCGTCTTCGGTCCCCTCGTCGGACAACCCGAAACAATTCTGGGCCACGTACATCCGCAGCATCCGCTCCAACCCGATCGTCGGTCGGCCACGTCCTTCGTTCTTGGGATAGAACGGATCAATCGCCGCCACCAGCGCCGGCCAAGGTGTCACCGCCTCGATATCCGCCAGGAAGCGGTCGCGCCGCGTTTGCTTCTTCTTCGTGGCGTATTCCAGTTCAGAAAAGCTCGTCTGCATAGGGGGCCTCGTCGGCTTGGGGTTCCCAGCATTATCTCAGGTCTCGCCTATGTTGGGGGCTGGGAATAAATC
>MKWN01000021.1 GCA_001899775.1 Thiobacillus sp. 65-29 | reverse complement strand
GTAGGAGGGCCGCCCCCGGCCCGATGCCGTGAAGGTTCCACCGCCCGATCGCGGCGAGGGCGCCGCTCCTACAGGGTGGGCGCGGTGTTGTAGGAGGGCCGCCCCCGGCCCGATGCCGTGATGACTGCACCCCCGCAATCACGGTGAAGCGTGGCTATATGAAACATGCAGCGTACGAGGAGTGAACAGCATGCCGAGCTTTGACATCGTCTCCGAGGTCGACAAGCAGGAAGTCCGCAACGCGGTCGACCAGGTCAACAAGGAAGTCTCCACCCGTTTCGACTTCAGGGGTTCCGACGCCCGCGTCGAGCAGGCCGACTATGTACTCACCGTCCATGCCGACACCGAGTTCCAGCTCGATCAGGTGCAGGACATCCTGTCGCAGAAACTGTCCAAGCGCGGCATCGATGTCAAATGTCTCGACCTCGGCAAGGTGGAAAAGGTCTCGGGCAACAAAGTCAAGCGCAGCGTGACCGTCAAAACCGGAATCGAAACCGAGCTCGCGAAAACAATCGTCAAGCTCGTCAAGGACAGCAAGCTCAAGGTCCAGGCGAGTATCCAGGGCGACAGCGTGCGTGTATCCGGCGCCAAGCGCGACGTGCTGCAGGAGACCATCGCGCTGGTGAAGAAGGGCATCAGCGATTTTCCGCTGCAATATCAGAACTTCAGGGAATGAGGAGACCGCCATGGCCAGGGTATTGATTCCACTCGCCGACGGCTGCGAGGAACTCGAAGCCGTCACCGTCATCGATCTGTTGCGCCGCGCCGGCATCGAGGTGACCGTCGCCGGCCTCAAGCCCGGCACCGTCCAGGCCAGCCGCGGCGTGCAGCTTGTTCCCGACACCACCCTCGACACCGCGTTGCAGCATGATTACGACATGGTCGTGCTGCCCGGTGGCCTGCCGGGCGCCACGCACCTGCGCGAGGATCCCCGCATCATCGCCCTGCTGCAGAAAATGGCCGCCGCCGGCCGCTACACCGCGGCCATCTGCGCCGCCCCGCGCGTACTCGCCGAGGCCGGCGTGCTGCAGGGCAAACAGGCGACCGGCTATCCCGGTACGCTGGATGGACTGTCCGGCATCCGCGTCAGCAGCGCCCCCGTCGTGCGCGACGGCAAGGTGCTCACCTCGCGCGGCCCCGGCACCGCGATGGATTTTGCACTCGCGCTCATCGAAGCGCTGGCCGGTGAGGAGAAACGGCGCGAGGTGGAGGCGGGTCTGGTGCGATGAGGGGTGAGCGGTGAGGGTTCTCCCCTCTTCTGCTTGCGGGAGAGGGGAGAACCCTCACCGCTTGCCCCTCACCCCGGCTACCGAATCCCCTCGATACTGAACTTCTTGCTCATGATCTGCGGCGTGATGACCGCGTAGCCCTGCTGCTGCCAGTGGACCAGTTCGGTAATGGCGTTGGGGACGATCTCGACGAAATTCTGAAAATCCTTCGCCGCGTAGCCATAATCGGCCGCGGCCTCGCCGCACACCTTGAACGCCACGCCGAGGCTGGCGTAATAGCGCATGCGCTCGACGACGTCGCGATATTTGGCTTCGTTCTTCTTCGCCACCGTGACGATCTCGGTGCCGTGAATGACCACCACGATGTCGAGATCCTCCGGCGCGTAGTTGTAGGGCACTTCCACCAGCGGATTGAGCAGGGCACGCACCCAGTAGAGCGCACTGCCGAGCTTGGCCGGATCATCGAGATAGATATCGAATACCGCCTTCGCCGGCGCATAGGGCGGCGTGACGTGCCGCCCCTCGGCGTGCGCCGGCGGAAAAAAACCGAGCCACAGTGCAAGCGATGCGGCGAACAGGCGTCTCATGTCTTGTCTCCTCTCGGGAAGCGCGAAACAATTCATCACCCCGACGCACGCCGGAACGACAATATTGAATCCGGATGATCCAATGGACCGCAGGTCGGGCTTCAGCCCGGCATGTCGGGCTGAAGCCCGACCTGCGGCCAAAAGTACAATATCCGATGATAGCCCCAAACCCGGAGCGTCCATTCGGCTACGGGAGACCGCCCCCGGCCCCATTGCCGTGATGTTCCCACCGCCCGACAATCGCGGCGAGGGCGCCGCTCCTACAGGGGGCGCGCGGTGTTGTAGGAGGGCCGCCCCCGGCCCGATTGCCGTGATGTTCCCACCGCCCGACAATCGCGGCGAGGGCGCCGCTCCTACAGGGGGCGCGCGGTGTTGTAGGAGGGCCGCCCCCGGCCCGATTGCCGTGATGTTCCCACCGCCCGACAATCGCGGCGAGGGCGCCGCTCCTACAGGGGGGCGCGCGGTGTTGTAGGAGGGCCGCCCCCGGCCCGATGCCGTGACGTTCCCACCGCCCGACAATCGCGGCGAGGGCGCCGCTCCTACAGGGGGGCGGTTGCGGGACGACCGCCTCTCTCCTCCGGAACCCATCAATTCTTTTTAACGAGTCTACGCCTGTCGGAAAATTTTACACTCCATTTTCACCCCCTCCGCCAACGCCATCACCTTGTTTTTCAAAACCTTTCACGAAATCCTCGACGGCCCGCAGCCGCCGCTCACTCCTCCCACCCCCTCTCCACCCCCGATTTCTGTCGGAATTTTTTACACTTCTGGTTCAAACCTACCATGGCGCTTCGGGCACATTGGCCTATTAGAACTTTTATCCTCATGATTCTAAAGGCGTATAAGCAAATTCTTCTGAAAACTGGTATACCCGTTGCTTAATGTACATCGCCGCAAGGGGATTTTTCAGGTGCAGGGTATCGCGCCCAGTGGCAGGAGGATGTAGTTGTACTTTCGATCGATACGACCTTTCTACATGAGGAGATTTACCAAATGAAATTCACGATGACAAAAATCGCTGCCGCTGCTGTTCTGGCTTCCGCCGCAATGAGCGCACAGGCTGTTGACTTCAGCTCCATGACCGTGACCGGTGGTACCTTCGCGATGGCTGGTGCCGGCGGCAACTTCATTGTTGCCAACCTCACTTCGGGCCTCGACCTGCTGGCTGGCAACAACCAGATGATCAACACCAACGTCCTGACTGCGCCAGAGACTGTGGAGGCCCCGCTCTTCAACTTCGGCTTCTTCGGCCCGGTTGGCGCCTTCCTGTCCGACGGCTCCTACATGCCCTACGGCGGCGCGGCAGCAGGCGGCAGCGCCACTGCCCCCACCGCCAGCGGCGATTTCGGCGGCAGCATCACCGCCGACCTGTCGGCCTGGACGGCTTACTGGAATGGCACCAACTTCGGCCAGGGCGGCATCGCGACCGGTACGGTTGATGCGCTGGGCAACTACTCGGTTACCTGGTCTTCCACCGTGGTTGGCGGTGCATTCGACGGCATGACCGGCGTTTGGACCATGACCGGTACCGTCGCAGCTGTGCCCGAGGCTTCGACCTACGGCATGATGCTGGCCGGTCTGGGCCTGGTTGGCTTTGCAGTGCGTCGCCGCAAGCTGATGGCCTGAGCGTGAACGAACTCGGATTCGATTCCGGGCTGATTCACGAATCCGGCTGCGATGCGGCCGGACGAAGGTAAAAAATACGGCGGAGCGATCCGCCGTATTTTTTTATATCGATAAAATGGAGGGGCAACCATGAAATTCAAACTGACTTTGCTGGCCTCGGCGCTGTTTGCCACGCCGGCCTTTGCTGCGACCTACGTGACCACCATTGATGCCGGAACCTACACGTCGGCGGGCACCATTACCTTTGATGACGGCGGCTATACCGGTCCCACCGGCGTCAACGCCGAGGACTTTCAGGTCGGATCGGGCTTCGATGCATCGAGAGTCGGCCAGATCCAGAACGTGGTCACCAAGGACCCGGACTGGCAGACATCGGATCCGGCGCACACGGTGTATGGCGACTTTACCAGCACGCCGACCTACAACAATGCCAACATGGACGGCAGCGTGAACTTCTTCATGTGGGGTTACACGACGGTCGGTGGCAGCACCTTCAACAACATGACCATCGACAAGGCGGGCAACTACTACATCGCCAAGAATGACATGGCGTTCCAGTATTACGACGTGTTCCAGTACAACAACGGCGTGGATCCGGTGCAAACGGTCGATACCAAGATCAACTTCCAGCCCTATGCGGTGTCGGACGCGACGGGCTGGTGTGGCTCGGTGCTGGCGAGCGATCCCAATTCGCTGGAGCGCATGGCCGGGCAGGTCAAGTTCGACTTTGCCTTCGATGTCTATTTCGATTTTGTCCCGGGTGGCACCCCCTCCTTCTCCTCGACGCAGCTCGTTCCCGATTTCGTGATGCGCAGTTACGGCAGCTACGAGGTCAATGTGACGACCAATGGCGGTGTCGCGCAGGTTTACAGCGGCAGCGCGGTGGAAAACAACACCAACCCGGTGACCGGAGAACTTGATCCGGCCTGGCAAAACCAGGTTTCGTTCCTCGGGGCTGGCGTCATTCCGAACGGGGTGTGGGTACTGAACGATGGCACCCCGGACGTTCAGATCGTGGACGCGGGCACGCCGGGTGCTACCTGGCATACGAACAGCTTTGCCGGTTATTCCTTCCTGCTGCGTGCCGACGGCACGCGTGTGTTGACCTATGTCAACCCGGAAGGCTTCTCGGACTACCCGCCCGCCATTCCGGAGCCGGAAACCTACGCCATGATGCTGGCCGGTCTGGGGCTGGTCGGCGGCATGGCGGCCCGCCGCCGTCGCCAACTCGGCGCAGCGTGACGTCCCCGGGACCGCGTGCCCCGGTGTCGTCAATTTGCAACAAGCAGGCAGTATGGGCGGAGAACGACCTCAATAACACGCTGTCAGCCGCGGGCCGGAGTAAAATCCGGTCGGTATCACATACAACAATGGGGAGGCCGCACCTCCCCAATTTTTCTGTCTACGAGACTTTGAGGAGGAGTTACACATGCGTTTCGCCCTGAAACACGCGGCCCTTGCCGCCGCCTGTCTGGCCGCCATTCCGGCTCACGCCACCAACGGTTACTTCCTGCCCGGCTTTGGCACACGGTCCCAAGGCATGGGCGGCGTCGGCATCGCCTACGGCCGCGATTCCCTGTCCACCGCGGCCAACCCCGCCAATGCGGTCAACACGGGGATGCGTGGCGATCTGGGTTTCGCTGTGTTCAATCCTGAACGTTATGCTTCTCTTGGCGCTTTAAATGAAGGTCCGGGTGACTTTTTCGACGGCTCGTCTGAAAGTGATGCGAGATATTTCATCATGCCGGAAATGGGTTTCAGCATGGGGCTGACCGAGCAGGTCAGCATTGCCGTGGCCGTGATCGGCAATGGCGGCATGAACACCACCTATCGGACAAACTTTTTTGACGGATTGGGCAGTGCTCCACCGCAGCCTGACGAAACCATTGTCATGGATATGATGCAGCTCCTGGTGCCCATCAGCGTTGCCTACAAGGCCAATGAAAACCATGCTTTTGGGGTGTCGCTGGTGTTCGCGGAAACCCGTTTCCGCATGGCTGGAATCGATGTATTCAAAGACTTCAACATCAGTAGCGACAATGATCATTTGACGGGGAATGGGTACGATTACAGCTACGGCGCAGGCGTCAAGCTGGGCTGGTTGGGTAAATTCATAGATGACAAGTTGAGTGTTGGCCTGACCTATGCTTCCAAAACCTACATGACGAAGTTCGACAAGTACCGCGGCCTGTTTGCAGAACAGGGTGACTTCGATATCCCGGAAAACTATGGTATTGGCGTGGCTTTCAAGCCTAAGAAAAACCTGGTCATTGCCGCTGATGTGTTGCGCATCAATTTCAATGATATCGCGGCCATCGGTAACCGCGGGCCGGGGAATGCGGATGATCCGGATGCAAACATCCCTGCTCTCTCGGACCCGAATAAACTATTGGGCCTGGATGAGGGCATGGGTTTTGGCTGGGAGAATCAGACCGTCTACAAGCTCGGTGTGCAGTATGGCGTGAACAACAAGCTGCAGGTGCGCGCGGGCTACAATTACGGCAAGAGCCCAATTCCAGACGACCAGATGTCCTTCAATACGCTGGCGCCGGCCACGGTGGAGCATCATTACTCGCTGGGCTTCACCTATAGGGCGAATGAAAATCTTGAGGTGACCGGTACCTATATGTACGTCGCCCCCCATAATCAGTCCAATTGTAATCAGAACATTGTTGGTTGCGCGCAGATCGGCATGCACCAGAACCTCTTCGGCCTCACCTTCGGCTGGGTGCTCGACCCCGGTCCCGTCGCGCTGGACGAATACGGCGAGTCCGACTGGGCCGGCATCAACTTCGACGGCTGGTACGGCGGCTTCAACTTCGGGCAGTCGCGCCATCGCGATCTGGAGGGCGAGTCGGGCAACACCCGCAGCGAAGGCTGGAAGGTGTACGGCGGCTATCAGTTGAACAAGTACCTGGGCTTCGAGGGCGGCTACGCCAACCTCAACGACGGCACCGTCCGCAACGGCGCGGTCGTCACCAACCAGGACACCGACGCGTGGACCCTGGGCGCCGTGCTGAGCTATCCGGTCACGCCGTCGCTGTCGGTGATGGCCAAGGCGGGCGCCGCCTACATGCTGACCGACATCAACATCAAGAGCGGCAGCACCCCGGCCGTGCGTGTGGGCAGCGATGGCTACCAGCCCAACTACGGCGTCGGCGTCCGGTACGCGCTGCTGGATTTCCTGAAGGTGCGCGCCGAATGGGAACGCTTCGACCGCGACGGCGGCAACGTCGACCTGATGAGCGCCGGCCTGCAGATGGATTTCTGATCGTCAGCGCGTCGCAATGCGAAAAAAGCCGGGGATGCGTCCCCGGTTTTTTTATCTCGTGTAGGAGGGCCGCCCCCGGCCCGATGCCGTGATGATTCCGCCACCCAAATCGCGGCGGGGGCGCGGTGTTGTAGGAGGGCCGCCCCCGGCCCGATTGCCGTGATGGTTCCCCCGCCCGAAAATCGCGGCGGGGGCGTGGTGTTGCAGGAGGGCCGCCCCCGGCCCGATGCCGTGATGCTCCCACCACCCGAAAATCGCGGCGAGGGCGCCGCTCCTACAGGGGGCGCGGTGTTGTAGGAGGGCCGCCCCCGGCCCGATGCCGTGATGTTCCCACCGCCCGAAAATCGCGGCGGGGGCGCCGCTCCTACAGGGAGGGCGTGGTGTTGTAGGAGGGCCGCCCCCGGCCCGATGCCGTGAAGGTTCCCCCGCCCGAAAATCGCGGCGAGGGCGCGGTGTTGCAGGAGGGCCGCCCCCGGCGCGATTGCCGTGATGTTCCCCCCGCCTGAAAATCGCGACGAGGGCGCCGCGCGGGGACGCGCACCCGAATATTTGCAAGCAGGACCGGACTGGACTAGACTAAGTACCGTATCCATCCGGAGGCCATCATGCGAACCGTCAACATCCACGAAGCCAAAACCCATCTGTCGCGCTTTGTCGACCAAGCGGCGGCAGGGGAGGAGATTCTCATTGCCCGTTCCGGCAAGCCGGTTGCCCGCTTGGTGGCGCTTTCGCAGCCTGATCTTCAGCCGCGCACGCTCGGCCTGGGAAAGGGCAAATTCACCCTTCCCGATGACTTTTCGCACCTGCATGACGAAACGATCCAGCGCATGTTCGAAGGCGAAGCATGACCACGCTTGGGCAAAAGTGGTTGCTGGACACCAATGTTCTGCTGGCGGCGCTGATCAAACCGGAGATACTGCCGCTTGATACGCAAATGTTGTTGCAGAACCCGGTATCCACCGTGTATTTCAGTGCGGCCAGCTTGTGGGAGATTGCCATCAAGCATTCCCTGGGGCGTGACAGCTTCGACTTTCTGCCGGAAGACATCCATCGGCTGGCCCTGCAAACCGGGTTCACCGAACTGCCGATTGCCGCGAACCATAGCTACGCGGTTGCGCGTATGGCATGGCATCACCGCGATCCATTTGACCGGCTTCTGGTCGCACAGGCGCAATCCATCCCGGCTTATCTGCTGACGACGGATGGAGAACTCGAACGGTATACGGAACTGGTCAAGAGAATCGAGGTGAAGCCCGGAAGAGATTGTCGGAACCAGGCCTGACGAGAGGCCGCCTTAATAGGGTAAACCCGAGACCCCATTGGAACATCCGCGCCTACGCGGCAAAGCAACGAAACGTCAATCGAACCCAAAAATCGCGGCGAGGGCGCCGCTCCTACAGGGGGCGCGGTGTTGTAGGAGGGTCGCCCCCGGCCCGATGCCGTGATGGTTCGACCGCCCGAAAATCGCGGCGGGGGCGCCGCTCCTACAGGGTGGGCGTGGTGTTGTAGGAGGGTCGCCCCCGGTTCGATTGGGGTGGTGCTGCCACCGCCCGAAAATCGCGGCGAGGGCGCCGCTCCTACAGGGGGGCGCGGTGTTGTAGGAGGGTCGCCCTCGGCCCGATGGGGTGATGGTTCCACCGCCCAATCGCGGCGGGGCCACCGCCCCTACAGGGGGGCCGTGGTGTTGCAGGAAAGTCGCCCCGGCCCGATCATGAAGCGCAAACAAACCTTCGGGAACCCCCATGCCGGATGAACCAATGAAGCCGCACGCAAAAAACCTGCGCAAGGGCCGGATCTCGATGGACGGGCAGGTGTATCACGTCACCACCGTCACCGTGGATCGGCGGCCCCTCTTTCGTGATCTGCCTGCTGCGCGCGCGCTCATTCACGCGATGCGCGGCGCCGAGACCCGCGGTGAGGCGACGACGCTTGCTTTCGTGGTGATGCCCGATCATCTGCACTGGTTGCTGCGCCTGGAAGCGGCGACTGATCTTTCCGGGGTGGTGGGCGCGGTCAAGGCGGTGGCGGCACACCGGCTGGGCGAGCGAATCTGGCAGAGCGGGTTTTTCGATCACGCCCTGCGTCGTGACGAAGACCTCGCGGCCCTGGCGCGTTACATCGTCGCCAATCCGCTGCGCGCCGGGTTGGTCGAGCGGATTGGTGATTACCCACATTGGGATGCCATCTGGCTGTAGGAGGGTCGCCCCCGGCCCGATGCCGTGATGTTCCACCGCCCGAAAATCGCGGCGGGGGCGCCGCTCCTACAGGGGGGGTTGAAGGGCGATGACCGCCCCGCAAACGACCGAGGGGGCCGTCAGGCCCCCTCGCACATCATCGCAAACCGTATGGTGGCGTCAGAACTTGAACACCACGCCGGCGGAGATGAGGTCGACGTCGGCTTCGCCGGTGCCGCCGTTGAAGTTGGAGCTGCCCACTTCGAAGTAGCGCTCCCATTCCACGCGCAGGCCCACCGACTTGGTGAAGTTGTATTGCACGCCCAGACCTGCCGACCAGGCGACGTCGGTGTCTTCGGATGCACCGGGCACGGTTTTCATGTCGGCCTGGAGGATGTTCAGGCCGCCGGTGGCCAGCAGCGTGATGCTGGGGTTGAGGGCATAGGTGCCGAGCAGGCGCAGGGTCATGCCGTCGACTTCGCGCGTGCCGTTGACGGCACCCTTGTAGCTGACTTCGCCCATGTCGGCATAGCCGATTTCCATGGAAATGTATTCGTTGACTTCCAGGCCGCCGAAAATTTTCCACGCCGTGTCGCTGTCATCGCAGCTCGTGGCGGCGGGGCAGGTGATGTCCGAGTTGGTCTGGCCGATAGCGCCGCCAATGAAGGGCGCGAGGGTGAAATCGAAGAACCCGGCGGCAGCCGGGGTCGACAGGGCCAGTGCCGCAGCCAGGGCGGCGAAACGTGCTTTATTCATGTGAACCTCCTCCTTGCGTTTGTCTTTTGGTGATCGAAAACGGGCGCGGCAGACAGCGTCCGCAAACCGGAACGACGGCGTAGGTTAAAGTATTTTGCGGATTATTGGTAGCCGACAAGTGGCGTGGACGCAACAAGCGCGACGCCTTGCGCTGCATGGCGCGGGCCGGTTCGTGGTCTCGGGGGGACGCCGCTGCGGCGGGGCGGTGGAAACATCACGGCAATCGGGCCGGGGGCGGCCCTCCTACAACGGCGCGCCCTCGCCGCGATGGGGC
>MKWN01000020.1 GCA_001899775.1 Thiobacillus sp. 65-29 | reverse complement strand
CTCCTCATGAGCTTGGGAAGCTCAGGTAATGCCACTATACGACGCCCGCGCGGTAGAATCATGCATTCTACTGAATACTCCAGTCGGATAGAAGTCGTGATTCAACTGCTCGTCAACGGTGAAGCCCGTTCTTTCCCCGCTACGCTTTCGGTTGCGCAACTCGTCGAGTCGCTCGATCTCGCCGGTAAGCGCATCGCCGTCGAGCGAAATGGCGAAATCGTGCCGCGCAGCCACCATGCCGACACCGCGCTCGCCGACGGCGATCGCCTGGAAATCGTCGTCGCCGTGGGCGGCGGCTGAGCCGCCTGTCCCTGGCGCCTAGCCCCTAGCTCCTAGCTCCTAGCTCCCGTATGGAACCACTCCTCATCGCCGGAACCGCCTACCACTCGCGCCTGCTCGTCGGCACGGGCAAATACAAGGATTTCGAACAGACCCGTCTCGCCGTGGAGGCTTCCGGTGCGGAAATCGTCACCGTCGCCATCCGCCGCACCAACATCGGCCAGGACGCCAGTCAGCCGAGCCTGCTCGACGCGCTGCCGCCGGCGAAGTACACCTACCTGCCCAACACCGCCGGCTGCTACACGGCAGACGACGCGATCCGCACGCTGCGCCTCGCGCGTGAACTGCTGGACGGCCATTCGCTGGTGAAGCTCGAGGTGCTGGGCGATGCCGAATCGCTCTATCCCAACGTCGCCGAGACGATCAAGGCCGCCGAGGTGCTGGTGAAGGACGGTTTCCAGGTCATGGTCTATACCTCGGACGACCCGATCGCGGCGAAGCAGCTGGAGGACATCGGCTGCGTCGCGGTGATGCCGCTGGCGAGCCTGATCGGTTCGGGCATGGGCATTCTGAATCCCTGGAATTTGCAGATCATCATCGACCGCCTGTCGGTGCCGGTGATCGTCGATGCCGGCGTCGGCACCGCGAGCGATGCCACCATCGCCATGGAACTCGGCTGCGATGCGGTACTGATGAACACCGCCATCGCCGGCGCCGGCAATCCGGTGCTGATGGCCTCGGCGATGAGGAAGGCGGTGGAGGCGGGGCGCGAAGCTTTCCTCGCCGGGCGCATGCCGAAGAAGATCTACCAGGCCAGCGCCAGCTCGCCGACTTCCGGCCTCATTACCGGCAACAAGTGAACACGACGGATGACGGCGGAGCGCATCCGCGCATCCGGTCCTATGTGCTGCGTGCCGGCCGCGTCGGCTCCGGGCAGGCGCGCGCGCTCGCCGAACTGGGACCACGCTTCGTTGTGCCCTGGCGCGCAGAACCGCTCGACCTCGCGACGGTGTTCGGCCGGCGCGCGCCGCTGATCCTGGAAATCGGCTTCGGCATGGGCGAAGGGCTGGCGGAGACGGCCGCCGCGCATTCGGAAAACGACTATCTCGGCGTCGAGGTGCACACTCCAGGCGTCGGCGCGCTGCTGAAGCAGATCGGTGAGCGTAATCTTGCCAACGTGCGCA
Source organism: Thiobacillus sp. 65-29 (assembly GCA_001899775.1). Classification (GTDB taxonomy): domain Bacteria; phylum Pseudomonadota; class Gammaproteobacteria; order Burkholderiales; family Thiobacillaceae; genus Thiobacillus. The sequence continues at coordinate 6,634 of MKWN01000020.1, read as the reverse complement.
TCGTGCAGCACGACGCGGTCGACGTCCTCACCCACATGCTGGTGCCGGCGAGCCTGGCTGGCGTCCACATCTTCTTTCCCGACCCCTGGCACAAGAAGCGCCACCACAAGCGCCGCCTCATCCAGCCGCCGCTGGTGCAACTGCTGGCGAGCCGGCTGGCGCCGGGCGGCTACCTTCATCTGGCCACCGACTGGCAGGACTACGCCGGGCAGATGCTCGCCGTGCTCGGCGCCGAACCGCTGCTGGAAAACACCGTGGCGGATTACGCGCCGCGCCCCGACACACGGCCGCTCACCAAGTTCGAGCAACGCGGGCTGCGCCTGGGGCATGGCGTGTGGGATCTGGTGTTCCGGCGCAAGGCCGGACAGCCCCGGCTCTAGCCGCGATCGGTCGTTTGCGCGTCGCCGGCCCGCGGTGTCGGTGCGAGCGAGCGCGCCTTGAGGTGCAGCGCCGCCTTGGCGAGCAGGTGGGCGGAGACGGGCGCGGTGATGAAAAGAAACAGCGTGACCAGTACCTCGTGCAGGCTGATGCCGTCGTCGCGCAGGCTGAAGAACAGCGCCGAGGCGATGAGCAGGCAGCCGACGCCGAGTGTAGTCGCCTTGGTCGGGCCGTGCAGACGGGTGTAGAAGTCGCGCAGGCGGGCCAGCCCGAGCGAGCCGATGAAGGTGAAGATCGCGCCGGTGAGAACGAGCACGGCGAGCAGGGTGTCGGTCATGGCAGGGGCCTCACTCGATGATGTCGCCGCGCAGCAGGTATTTGCACAGCGCGACGGTGCCGACGAAGCCCATCATTGCGATCAGCAGCGCAGCCTCGAAGTAGATCGCGCTGCCCAGATGGATGCCGAGCAGCACCAGCAAGGCGATGGTGTTCACGTACAGCGTGTCGAGCGCGAGAATGCGATCGGGCGCGTCGGGGCCCTTGATCAGGCGCCAGAAACTCAGCGCGAAGGCGAGCGTGACCAGCGCGTAGGCGATGGGAATGACGGTGGCGAGCATCAGGCGTTTCCCCCTTCGAAAACCTGTTTCAGCGGCGCCTCGTAGCGCTGCTTGATCTCGGCGACCAGCGCCGCGGGATCATCCGTGTCGATGGTATGCACGATCAGCGTCCTGCGGTCCCAGCTGAGCAGCGCCGACACCGTGCCCGGTGTCAGCGAAATGGTGTTGGCGAGCAGGCTGATCGCGAGATCGGTCTCGACATCGAGCGGCACCTCGACGAAGACCGGGCGCAGGCGCGCGGGACCCTTGAGAATCAGCCAGGCGACATGGAAGCAGCCGCGCACGATGTCGACGGCGAACACGCCGAGGAAGCGCAGCAGCACGCCGGGATGGCGGATGCGGATCTGTTCCGGCCAGAAGCGCGAGGTGGCGAAGGGGATGAGCCAGCCGAGCAGCGCGCCGAGCACCAGGTGGCCGGTGGAAAATTCGTTGACCAGCAGCAGCCAGAGGACGACGAGCGAGACGCTCAGGAGGGGGTGCGGCAGCCAGCGTCTCATCGCGTGCCTCCCAGCACGGCGTCCATGTAGTGCTGCGGCGCCTTGAGCTGCGCGGCGATCGCGGCGGCGTGTCCGGACAGCGGCCCGGCGGCGACGACGAGGCCGACAACCAGCGCCAGCAGCGCGAGCGTCGGTGCCAGCGCGGCGTTCGACGGCGGTGTGAGTATCACGCCGTGCGCGCCGTGAGTGCGATAGAACAAGAGGCTGCCGCTGCGCGCCAGCGCGATCACGCCGGCGAGACCCGTGGCGAGCACCGTGGCCCACACCCAGAGCATCCACGGCGAAGCGATCGCGGCCTGCAGCAGCATCACCTTGCCGAGAAAGCCCGCCAGCGGCGGCATGCCAGCCACCGCGATGGCAACGGCGAAGAACAGGCCGCCGACCAGGTGCGTGCGTGGCATCGCGGGGCCGGATTCGAAACGGTCGGCCCACTCGCCGCGGCCGTGGGCAATGCTGTCGGCCAGCAGGAACAGTGCAGCGATGGCGAAGGTGGTGTGCGGCAGATAGTAGAGGCCGGCGGCCAGTGCTTCGGTGCTGCCGAGACCGAATGCGACCATCAGTGTGCCGATCGAGGCGACCATCAGGTAGGCGGCTTGCTGGCGCAGCGAAGTGCTCGCCAGCGCGCCCGCCATGCCGAGTGCGAGTGTGGCGAGCGCGACCGGCACAAGCCAGGCATCGAGCAGGCCGGCCAGGGGGCCGGCAGCCTCGCCGGCGATGAGGCTGTAGACGCGCAGGATGCTGTAGGCACCGACCTTGGTCATGATCGCGAATAGCGCCGCGACCGGCGCGCTGGTGTGGGCGTAGGCGGCGGGCAGCCACAGATGAAGCGGCAGCAGCGCCGCCTTCAGCGCGAACACGCCGAACAGCAGCAGCGCCGCCGACTGCACCAGTGCCAGATTTTCGGGCGGTGTGGCGGCGAGCTTTACGCCGAGGTCGGCCATGTTGAGCGTGCCGGTGACGCCGTACAACGTACCGACGGCGAACAGGAACAGCGTCGAGCCAACCAGGTTGATGACGACGTAGTGCAGGCCCGCCTTGACCCGCTGCCGGCCGCCGCCGTGCAGCAGGAGGCCGTAGGACGCGAGCAGCAGGATTTCGAAGAAGACGAACAGGTTGAACAGGTCGCCGGTGAGAAAGGCGCCGTTCAGGCCGAAGAGCTGCAGCTGGAACAGTACGTGGAAGTGCCGGCCCCGGGTGTCGGCGCCGTTCAAGGCATACAGCAGCGCGAAGAGCGCGAGCAGCGCGGTCGTCACCAGCATCCACGCAGCAAGGCGGTCGGCGACCAGTACGATGCCATAGGGCGCTTCCCAGTTGCCGAGCTTGTACACGAGGTGGGTGCCGTCGCCGGTCGCCTGCACCAGTGCGAGCGCGAGCGGCAGCAGGGCGAGCGTGGCGGTGACGCTCGCCCCCCGCTGCAAGGCTGGCGGGGCGTTGCGCAGGGTGATCAGCAGGACGCCGACAAGGAGCGGCAGCACCACCGGCAGGATGGGCAGGTGGTCGGCGAGGTTCATGCGCCCCGGTCCTCCTCGCGCTCGAGGCCGTCGACGTGGTCGTTGCCGAGTTCGGCGCGCGCCTTCAGCGCGAGGACGATGACGAAGGCCGTCATGCCGAAGCTGATGACGATGGCGGTGAGCACCAGTGCCTGCGGCAGCGGGTCGGTGTAGCCGGAGGCGGTCTCGCTGATGACGGGCGGCACGCCGATGGCGAGTCGGCCCATGACGAACAGGAACAGGTTGACCGCGTAGGACAGCAGAGTGAGCCCCAGCACCACCGGGAAGGTCTGGCCGCGCAGCGCGAGGAAGACGCCGCCTGCGGTGAGTACGCCAATGACGAGGGCGATGAGAGCTTCCATCAACGGGTCTCCGGGCGGACCGGTTCGGTGCGATGCAGGCCGCCGAGGCCGGTGAGGATCATCACCGTGGCGCCGACGACGACGAGGAAGACGCCGAGGTCGAAGGCCATCGCCGAGGCGAGTTCGAACTTGCCGACGATCGGCCAGTCGAGATAACCGAAGGTCGAGGTGAGAAAGGGGTGGCCGAAGGCCCAGCTCGCCAGGCCGGTGAAGGTGGCGATGCCCAGCCCCCAGGCGATCAGCGGATGGCTGTCGTATATCGGTGTGGGCATCACGTTCGCACCCTCCCCCGTTCGGGGGGAGGGTTGGGGAGAGGGCGGCGAAGCCGTCGGTGTGGGCATCACGTTCGCTCCCTCCCCCGGTTGCGGGAGAGAGCTGGGGTGGGAGAACGGCGCCCGCATGCGCGCATTGGTCCACGCCGCACCGTTGGCGAGGTACTGCACGGTCAGAGCGACCGCGGTGACGAGGCCGGCGATGAAGCCGCCGCCCGGCTGGTTGTGGCCGCGCAGCAGGATGAATACCGCGACCAGCAGCGCCAGCGGCAGCAGGATACGGGTGAGCGTCGCCATGATCACGGGATGCGCGTCGGCGTTCCACAGGCGGCCGGTGGCATCGCGCAGCGGCGCGGCGAGTTTGAGGTTCTGCAGCAGCGCGACGATGCCGAGCCCGGCGAGCGCGAGCACGGTGATCTCGCCCAGCGTGTCGTAGCCGCGGAAGTCGACCAGGATGACGTTGACCACGTTGGTACCGCCGCCCCGCGGCTTGCTGTTCTCCAGGAAGTAGCCGGCGATGGTGTCGTAGGGGCGCGTCAGCACCGCCCAGGCGAGCGCCGCGGTGCCCAGGCCGGCGACGAGCGCGATCACCGCGTCGCGTCTCACGCGCGCGCGGCTCTGCTCCGCCTCGCCGTGCTGTGGGAGGAAGTAGAGTGCGAGCAGCAAGAGGACGATGGTGACGACCTCGACCGAGAGCTGGGTGAGCGCGAGGTCGGGCGCGGAGAACTTGATGAAGGCGAGCGACACCACCAGGCCGACGACGCCAATGGTGACGAGCGCGGTGAAACGGCGGCGGTGCCAGATCACGGTGGCGATGGTGGCGAGGATGAGCGTGGCGGCGACGGTGAGACTGACAGCATCGGGCGGCAGGCCGGCGCGGCTGCCGGTGAACGGCGTTTCGCCGGCCAGCCAGGGCGCGCCGCCGAGTGCCAGCGCGGCGCCGACGAACAGGAACACCTGACGCTGCAGCGAGCCGGTATCGAAGGCGCGCGTGACGCGCAGCGCCGCACTGATCAGGCCGTTTACGAGGGCGTTGTAGACGACGCGTGCGTCGGCGCGGCCGATGCCGGCCTCGTGCCAGGTGATGAGTGGCCGGCGCACGAGGTAGATCGCCGTGCCGAGGGCGAGCGCGACGAGGCTCATCATGAGCGGGGTATTGAAGCCATGCCACAGCGCGAGCTGGTACTCGGGCAGCGGTGCCTGCAGCGTGCCGGCGGCGGCGACTGCGAGCAGGGGGCCGACGGTGAACGCTGGCGCGATGCCGACGATGAGGCACAACACGACCAGGATTTCCACCGGCACCGTCATCCAGCGCGGCGGTTCGTGCGGCGTCTTCGGCAGGTCGACCGGCTCGCCGTTGAAGAACACGTCGTGAATGAAGCGGATCGAGTAGGCCACCGTGAAGGCGCCGGCAAGCGTCACCAGTGCGGGCAACAGCCAGTTGCCGTGGCCTTCGGCAATGTGCACTGCCTCGGCAAAGAACATTTCCTTGGACAGGAAGCCGTTCAGGAGCGGCACGCCGGCCATCGCCGCCGCGGCGACCATCGCCAGCGTCGCGGTATGGGGCATGTATTTCCATAAACCATTCAGCCGGCGCATGTCGCGCGTGCCGGCCTCGTGGTCGATGATGCCGGCGGCCATGAACAGCGAAGCCTTGAAGGTGGCGTGGTTGATGATGTGGAACACCCCGGCGACCGCGGCGAGCGGGGTCGACAGGCCGAACAGCAGAGTGATGAGGCCGAGGTGGCTGATGGTCGAGTACGCCAGCAGCCCCTTGAGGTCGTGCTTGAATAGCGCCGTGTAGGCGCCGAGCAGCAGCGTGGCGAGGCCCGCGCCGGACACCAGCCAGAACCATTCCGGCGTGCCGGAGAGTGCCGGGTAGAGCCGTGCCAGCAGGAACACGCCGGCCTTCACCATGGTGGCCGAATGCAGGTAGGCCGACACCGGCGTGGGCGCGGCCATCGCGTGCGGCAGCCAGAAGTGGAAGGGGAACTGCGCCGACTTGGTGAACGCGCCGAGCAGGATCAGCCCCAGCGTCGGCACGTAGAGCGGATGCGCACGGATGAGATCGGCCGACGCGAACACGTCGGACAATTCGTAGCTGCCGACGATGTGGCCGAGCAGCAAAAAGCCGCCGAGCATGGCGAAGCCGCCCAGGCCGGTGACGGCCAGCGCCATGCGCGCGCCGTGGCGCGCTTCCCTGCGGTGCTGCCAGTAGCTGATCAGCAGGAAGGACGACAGGCTGGTGAGTTCCCAGAAGATCAACAACTGGATCAGATTCTCCGACAGCACGATGCCGAGCATCGAGCCCATGAACAGCATCAGGTAAGCGTAGAAGCGGCCCATGCTGTCGCGTTCCGACAGGTAATAGCGCGCATAGAGCACGATCAGCAGACCGATGCCGAGAATGAGGCCGGCGAACAGCAGCGACAGACCATCGAGGCGGAAGGCGAGGTTGAGCCCGAGCGCGGGAATCCAGTCCTGCTGCTGGATCAGCATTTCGCCGGCGAACGGCAGCGACGCGAGGGGCGCCAGCAGCACCATCGAGGCAAAAATGACGACGCCTGCCGCCCACGCCGAATACGCGCGGCCGAAGTGTGACGCCAGCGCAACCAGGGCGGCGCCGGCAAACGGAATCAGGACGGTGAAAAGCAGCGTCATGCGTGGAGTGGGGAAGAACCGAGCCGGCACGGGGCCAGTGGACGGGTCATTCTAGCAGCCTGACTCGGTAAGCCTTGAACCCGTGGCCGACGCGGATTTTGTACCGGGTGCGCTCAGGAATGCGCGCAATGTACGACGTTCCCGAACTCCTCAGCAAGGTCGAAGAGGATATCGAGATCAACGGCCTCGACCCGTCGGCCGATTCGCCGGTCGTCGTGCGTAGTCGTTTCAAGGTGAAACCCTTGGAGCAGTGGACAGTATGGTGGGCCTCTCTTTAGGGAAGCGCTGAATAATCCTAGGAGCCTGTCGGACTTGAGCGATCGTAGCGAGCCGAGTGGGAGAGCGAGGACAGATTTG
>MKWN01000019.1 GCA_001899775.1 Thiobacillus sp. 65-29 | reverse complement strand
ATCAGGCCGATGTTGCCTTCCTGGATCAGGTCGAGGAACTGCAGGCCGCGGTTGGTGTATTTCTTGGCGATGGAGATCACCAGACGCAGGTTGGCCTCGATCATTTCGCGCTTGGCGCGGCGTGCCTTGGCTTCGCCGGTGGACATCTGCTTGTTGATGTCCTTGAGGTTCTTGATCGGCAGGCCGATGCGCTCCTGCATCGCGGCGAGCGCTTCCTGGTGCGCCTTGACTTCGTATTGCACCTTGGCGAGCGTGGAGCAATAACCCTTCTTGGCGGCGATTTCCTTGTCCAGCCATGCGAGGTTGGTCTCGTTGCCGGGGAAGCTGCGGATGAAGTGCGCGCGCGGCATGCCGGCGCGGGTGACGCAGAAGTCCATGATCCGCCGCTCGTGCGAGCGGATTTCCTCGACCGCGCTGCGGATCTGGTCGCACAGGCTGTCGACCTGGCGCACCGAGAAGCGGATCGCCATCAGGAGTTCGGTGACCTCGGTCTGTGCCTTGACGTGCTGCGGGCTGGCGAAGCCGTACTTGGCCTGCGCGCCCTGCGCCTTCTTGTAGGCCTTGCGGATGTAGTCGAACTGCGCCAGGGCTTCGGTCTTGAGCTGCGCGAGGTTGGCCGCCGCCAGCTTGGCGCTGGCCTCCTCGTCGTCCTCGTCCTCGTCGGCCGCCTCGGTTTCCGGTTCCTCTTCCGCGGCGGCGGATTCGGCCTCCGCTTCGACGAAGCCGTCGATGAGTTCGTCGATGCGCAATTCGTCCTTCTCGACCTGGGCCGCCATGTCGAGGATCTGCTGAATGGTCAACGGACATGACGAGATTGCCTGCACCATGTGGCGCAGACCTTCCTCGATGCGCTTGGCGATCTCGATCTCGCCCTCGCGGGTGAGCAGGTCGACCGAGCCCATTTCGCGCATGTACATGCGCACCGGGTCGGTGGTGCGGCCGAATTCGGAATCAACCGTGGTGAGCGCCTGCTCGGCTTCCGCGACGACGTCCTCGTCGGCGACAGCGGGCGCGGCTTCCTGCATCAGCAGGGTCTCGGCGTCGGGCGCCTCGTCGTAGACCTGGATGCCCATGTCGTTGATCATGCTGATCACGCCTTCGATCTGATCGGCGTCCAGCACCTCGTCGGGCAGGTGGTCGTTGATCTCCGCGTAGGTGAGGAAGCCGCGTTCCTTGCCCAGGATGATCAGGTTCTTGAGCTGGGTGCGGCGCGCTTCGGCCTCCACCGGTGTCAGTTCTTTCGTCGGAATCAGCGCCTCGGATTTCTTGGCGTTGCCGCCGGGTTTTCGTCCACGTACAGCCACAGGCTTGGTCTCCGTTCGGAATGCCGCGCGGGGGCGGCAGAAAAACGTAAAAAAACGAGAAATTATACCGTATCGGCCGGCTTTGTATCGGCCTTTCTGGCAACGCGGTTCACGAGGCGCGTGCCAGATCGGTCAGTTCCAGGCGTTCTTCGGTGCTCAGACTGGCCAGCGGGCGTGCCGCCAGTTCCTGCATCCGGCGCCGGCGCCAGTCGTCGCGCAACTGCTGAACGGCGCCGTCGAACTCCGCGTTCCAGTCCCATCCGTCGTCTTTGTCCAGCATATCAACCATGAGTTCGCCTACCAGCGTCTCCAGCGTGCTGCCGCGTGCAGCCTCGGCGAGTGCCGGCAGCCCCGGTGTGCCGATGCCCCGCAGCCATTCCACCAGCTCGCTCACCGGGCGGCTCAACGGGTCGTCCGCATCGAACCAGCGTGCGTCGATTTCGCCTGCGCGCTGCGGACTCATCAGCAGGATGCGTGCCAGACCGCGCAGGCGCGACGGGGCCGGCCGGCGCGGCGGCCGTGCGGGAATGCGCCGCGGTGCGGCGGATTGCACGCCCAGGTGACGAAGTTCGTCGGGCGTCACGCGGGCGAGTTCGGCGAGGTTGCGCTGGACGAGCCCGGCGAACAGCGGCGCGGCAATTCTTGCCAGCAGGGGCCGCGCCTCCTTGAGTAGCGCGGCACGGCCTTCCTCGGTATCGAGGCGGCGGTCGCGCGCCAGCTCGCGCACGAGAAAGGCCGACAGCGGCACGGTGTCGGTATCAAGCAGGTGCAGGAAGGCGTCGCGGCCGTGGCGCCGGATGTAGCTGTCGGGGTCTTCGCCCTGCGGCAGGAACAGGAAGCTCGCCTCCTTGCCGTCCTGCAGCGCTTCCAGGGTGTTTTCCAGCGCGCGCCAGGCCGCCTTGCGCCCGGCGGCGTCGCCGTCGAAGGCATAGATCAGGCGGTCGCTGTGGCGCAGCAGGGTGCGCGCGTGCACGGGCGTCGTGGCGGTGCCCAGGGTGGCAACGGCGAATTCCACGCCGTGCTGGGCGAGCGCCACCACGTCCATGTAACCCTCGACGACGATGACGCGGCCAGCCGCCTTGATCGCGGCGCGCGCCTCGAACAGGCCGTAGACTTCCGAGCCCTTGTGAAACAGCGGCGTTTCCGGCGAATTGAGGTATTTCGGCTCGCCCTCGCCGAGCACGCGCCCGCCGAAGCCGACGATCTGTCCCTTGACGTTCCTGATGGGGAACATGATGCGGTCGCGGAAGCGGTCGTAGCGCCCGCGCTCGCCGTCGATGACCAGGCCCGACGCGGCGAGCGCGTCGGCCATGTAATCCCTGAACACCTGTTTCAGCGGCGAGCCGTCCGGCGCGTAACCGATGCCGTAGCGCGCGGCGATCTGGCCGGTGAGGCCGCGTTGCCTGAGATAGTCGACCGCACGTGGCGACTGTTTCAACTGCTGCCGGTAGAACTGCGCGGCCTGGTCGAGTGCGTCCCACAGCGCGGGCGGCGGCTTCGGCCGCTCGGGTTCCCCTGCCGATTCGGGCACCGTAAGACCGACGTCCTGCGCCAGGGCGGCGACCGCATCGGGGAAGCCCATGTGCTCGTATTCCATGAGGAAGCCGAGCGCGGTGCCGTGCGCGCCGCAGCCGAAGCAGTGGTAGAACTGCTTGGTCGGGCTGACCGTGAAGGAGGGGGTTTTCTCGTTGTGGAAAGGGCAGCAGGCCTGGTAGTTCTGGCCGGCCTTCTTCAGGGGTACGCGGCGATCGATGACGTCGACGATGTCGGCGCGGGCGAGCAGGGTGTCGATGAAATCGCGCGGGATCATGACCGCATCATGGACGCGGAAAACCGGCCGTGGATCAGCCGGCGAGGCGGTTCTTGATGAGGGCGGACACCTGCCCCATGTCGGCGCGGCCGGCGAGGCGGGGTTTTACGAGGCCCATGACCCTGCCCATGTCCTTCGCGCTGACGGCGCCGGCCTCGGCAATCGCGGCGGCCACCGCAGCCTCGACTTCGGCGGGGGAAAGCTGTTCGGGCAGATAGGTCTGTAGCACGGCCAGTTCGGCCTCTTCGGCGGCGACCAGGTCGGCGCGGCCGGCGGCACGGAACTGGGTGATCGAATCCTTGCGCTGCTTGATGAGTTTTTCGACGACCGTGCTCACCGCGGCGTCGTCGAGTTCGACGCGTTCGTCGACTTCCTTCTGCTTGATCGCCGCGAGCAGCAGGCGGATGGTGCCGAGGTGCGCAGCGTCCCTGGCGCGTTGCGCCTCATCGGGATTGGTGCGGCCGCGCATCGCGGTCTTCATGTCCTCCGTGATGCGGTCCTTGAGCGACATGGATCGGAAATCCGCGCAGGCGGAATCAGTACATCTTGGGCGGGAGTTGCTGGCTGCGCAGGCGCTTGCTCTGGCGCTTGACGGCGGCGGCGAGCTTGCGCTTGCGCTCGGCGGTGGGCTTCTCGTAGAACTCGCGGGCGCGCAGTTCGGTCAGCAGGCCGACTTTCTCGATGGAGCGCTTGAAGCGGCGCAGGGCGACGTCGAACGGCTCGTTTTCCTTGACTTTGACGTGAGGCATGAAAGAGGCTTCCTGGGAACGGGAAAAACTAGAATAATAGCAAGCCCCCGTTCTTTTTGCCAGCCCCCGTGCGGGGCACGATCATGCTGGTGCTTGGCGTCGAATCCTCCTGCGATGAAACCGGTGTCGCGCTCTACGATACCGCGCACGGTCTCGTCGCGCATGCGCTGCATTCGCAGGTGGCGATGCACAGCGAATACGGCGGCGTGGTCCCCGAGTTGGCCTCGCGCGACCACATCCGCCGCGTGCTGCCCTTGACGCGCAGGGTGATGGCCGAGAGTGGCCGCACACTTGCGGAGCTTGACGGCATCGCCTACACGCAGGGGCCGGGGCTCGCCGGCGCGCTGCTGGTGGGGGCCGGCATGGCACGCGCGCTGGCCTATGCGCTGGGTATTCCCGCGGTCGGCGTGCACCATCTCGAAGGGCACCTGCTGTCGCCGCTGATTTCCGACGCGCCGCCCGAATTTCCCTTCGTCGCCCTGCTGGTGTCGGGGGGGCATACGCAACTGATGCACGTCGCGGGCGTGGGGCGCTATGCGCTGCTCGGCGAGACGCTCGACGACGCGGCAGGGGAGGCGTTCGACAAGACCGCGCAACTGCTGGGGCTGGGCTATCCCGGCGGGCCGGCGCTGGCGAAGCTGGCGGCGAGCGGCGATCCGGCCCGCTTCAACCTGCCGCGGCCGATGCTTAATTCGGGCGACTTCGATTTCAGTTTTTCCGGCCTGAAGACGGCGGTGCTGACGCTGGTGAAAAAGGCCGGTATGGACGCCGCCGCGGACATCGCGGCGGCCTTCCAGGCGGCGGCGGTCGACGTGCTGGTGGGCAAGAGTCTCGCCGCATGCACGCATGCCGGGGCGCGTCGGCTGGTGGTGGCGGGCGGCGTGGGCGCCAATGCGCGCCTGCGTGAGCAGCTCACGTGCGAAGCCGCGCGGCGCGGCATCGAGGTGTTCTATCCGCGCCTGGAATTCTGCACCGACAACGGCGCGATGATCGCCTTCGCCGGCGCGCAGCGCCTCGCGGCGGGTGTCGAGGCGGACGACATGGGCTTTCCGGTGCGCCCGCGTTGGGAGCTGGCGACGCTGGATGCGCTTGAGCGGTGAGGCGGATGGCGTTACCGTGAAATTCGCGCAGCGAGACTCGGTCAGTGCGGCAGCATCGGAAACGCCTCGCGCAGCATGCGCAGCCATTTTTCGCCACCGGTGAAGTGGGCGATCTGGTCGGGAAACAGCAGGAAGCCGACCAGCGCGGCCATCAGGCATACCAGCACCAGGGTGCCGAAGACGCTTTCCGGGCGCAGCACCCCCCAGTAGCGGCTGACCAGGAACAGGGTGTCCTTCTTGTGCTCGGACATCGCCAGCCAGTGGCGCAGCAGCTTCACCGCGAGATAGGCGGCATAGCCGCCGGCGAGCGAGGCGAAGATGATGCGGAACGCCGAAAACACGTCGAGCCCGCCGCCGAGGTACTGGTGGTACAGCCAGGAGACGAAGCCGAGCGACAGCGAGGCCACCACGGCGATGGCGACGTTGAAGAACAGCCGCCGTCGCTCGCGCGCGAGGTCGCGCTGGCGCTCGATGAAGAAGTGGTCGATCTCGCCCTTGAAGTATTCGACCTTTTCCTGCACCAGGAGGGAGATTTCGCTCTTGGCGCGGACGATGCGTTCGTCCATCAGCGCGCCGAGCCGCTCGCCCGCGTAATCGACCAGCTCGCGCACGTCGTCCTTGGTGAACTGGCGCTGTTCGTGCAACTCGTCGGAGATCTTGTCGAGCTTGGCGTCGATTTCCTGGCTCGCGCGCCAGATGACATCCTTGAGCTCGGTGCCCGCCTGCGAGACGCCGTCCTTCACCACGTCGGACAGGCGCTGGCCGGCGTGGTCGATCGCTTCGCGCGAGACTTCGGCGAGGCTCTCCTTGGCGTGGTCGATGGTCTTGTCGAATAGCACCATGGGTGTCGGAAAATTTACCCTAGGGTCACTTTGGCGCGCCGATGCGCGTTTCCTGGCCGGCAACCAGCTTCACGAGGTTGCTCTTGTGACGATAGACCAGCAGCAGCGCGATCACCAGCACCGCGAGCGTCGTCTTGCCCCACCCTGTCAGCAGCCCGGCATAGACAGGCGCCAATGCAGCGGCGGAAAGTGCGGCAAGCGAGGAAATGCGGAACAGCCGGGCGACCGCGAGCCAGGTCGCGAGACAGGCCAGCCCAAGCCAAGGATCGATGCCGACCAGCACTCCGAGCGCGGTGGCCACGCCCTTGCCGCCCTGGAAGCGGAAAAATACCGGATAGAGATGGCCGACGAATACCGCGAGCGCGCACAGCAGCACCACGTCCTCGCCGAGGCCGAAGCGCGGCGCGAGCAGGCGCGCCAGCACCACAGCCAGCCAGCCTTTCAGTGCATCGCCGAGAAGTGTCAGCGCCGCCGCGGCCTTGCGTCCGGTGCGCAGCACGTTGGTCGCGCCGGGGTTGCCTGAGCCGAAGCTGCGCGGGTCGGGCAGGCCCATGGCGCGGCTGACGATGACGGCGAACGACAGCGAGCCGAGGAGGTAGGCGGCAACGATCAGCAACAGGGCGCTCATAAGTCAGTAGAATGGCGGGTTTTGGCCGGGACTCCGGGCGGGTGGCGCCGCGGATGCTTCGATGGATATTTTGTATTTGCGGGATTTTCGCCTCGAACTGATTATCGGCGTATACGAGTGGGAACGCAAAGTGCCGCAGCCGGTCCGCATCGATCTCGAGATCGGCCTGCCGCACAGTCGCGCGGGCAGCAGCGACGACGTCGCCGATACCATTGACTACGGTGCGGTGGCGGGGCGCATCGGCGATGTGCTGCGCCAGGCGCCGCGTCCGCTGGCGCTGGTCGAGGCGGTGGCCGAGCGCGTCGCGGCGATCGTGCGCGAGGAGTTCGGCGCACCCTGGGTGCGTGTGTCGGTCACCAAGTTCGCCATCGTGCCCGGCGTGCGTGAACTGGGCGTCACCATCGAGCGCGGCGCACGTTCGTGAACCCGGGTGAACTCGCCGCCGCGGCAGCGATCCTGCTCGGCGCGTACGTCATTCGCGGCATCACCGGATTCGGCTCGGGGCTGATTTCGGTGCCGCTGCTGGCGCTTTTCATGCCGCTGCAATTCGTCGTGCCCTGGGTGCTGCTGCTCGACTTCACCGCCTCGGTGCTCATCGGCGGCTTCAATTTCAGCCGCGTGAAATGGCGCGAGATCGGCATCCTGATTCCGCTGGGCACGCTCGGCGTGGTGCTGGGCACCGGCCTGCTGGTCAACCTGCCCCAGGCGCCCATGCTCTTCGCGCTGGCAGCGTTCGTGCTGGTGTTCGCGCTGCGCAGCGTGTTCAATGTGCATGGCGAGAAGCCGGCGTCGAGGCTATGGGCGATTCCCGCCTCGCTCACCGGCGGCACGGTCGGCGCGCTGTTCGGCACCGGCGGCCCTCCCTATGTCATCTACCTTACCCATCGCATCCACGACAAGCGCGCACTGCGCGCGACACTTTCTGCGTTATTCTTCACCGAGGGTCTGACCCGCATCGGCAGTTTCACCGCGGCGGGCCTCCTGCTCTCCGGCCGCGTGTGGCTGGCCTACGCGGCCGCTTTGCCGCTGGTGCTGGGTGCGCTGTATGTCGGCGGACGCGTCCACGTCGGCCTGGCGCCGGCGCAGGTGACGCGGCTGATCGGCGTGTTGTTGCTGGTGTCGAGCGGTTCCCTGTTCTTCAAGGCGTGGTCGCTGTGAATGCTCCCCTCCCGCTGCCCTTCGAATCGGTGACCTTCACCGGCCTGGCGCCAGGCACGCGCCTCGTCGTGCTGGGCGCGGTGCACGGCAACGAAACCTGCGGCACGCAGGCGATTCGCCGCGTGATCGGCGAGATCGAAGCCGGGCAACTCCACATCGCCGCCGGACAGGTGAGCTTCGTGCCGGTGGCCAATCCGCTCGCCTATGCGCGGCGAACGCGCAACGGCGAGCGCAACCTCAACCGCAACCTCGCGCCGACGGATGCGCCCGCCGAGTTCGAGGACCACGTGGCGAACTGGCTGTGCCCGCTGCTCGCTGCGCACGACGCGCTGCTCGATCTGCATTCCTTCCATACCGCCGGCGCGCCCTTCGTCATGCTCGGTCCCGAGGACAATGCCGGCACGCTCGAGCCGTTCGCGCGCGCGGCGGAGGAAACCGCGCTGGCGCTGGGTCTTGGCGTGCACCGCTGCGTCGACGGCTGGCTCGACACCTACGCCTCCGGGGTGGCACGGCGGGCCGCCGCGGGCGCCCCGGCGCGCGAGGCAGACGTGCGTTACGGTATCGGCACCACCGAATTCATGCGCAGCACGGGCGGTATCGCGCTCACGCTCGAATGCGGCCAGCACGACGATCCCGCGGCACCGGAGGTGGCCTACCATGCCATCCACCGCGCGCTGGCGCATCTGCGCCTGAGTACTGAACCGCGGCCGGCGCCGGTGGCGCAGATGGAAGCGCTGCGCCTGTATCAGGTGGTCGATCGCACCCACTCCGGCGACACCTTCGTGCGTCCCTGGGCGAGCTTCGATCCGGTCGCGGCGAACGAGATCGTCGGCACCCGTCATGATGGCACGCCGGTGCGCGCCGGAAGCGGGGGCTACATCGTGTTTCCCAACCCGGCGGCACAGGCGGGGCAGGAATGGTTCTATCTGGCACGACGCGGCCCGCGCGCATGAGCGAATTTTCCTGCAGGGTCTATAAAAAGATAGGGAAGTACACTGCTGTCCGGTTAAATCGTGAATAAATTCAGTTGGTTGCAAGGAGCGCCCTGCGC
>MKWN01000018.1 GCA_001899775.1 Thiobacillus sp. 65-29 | reverse complement strand
TCGCCGCCGCCGCTGCCGCCGCCAAAAGCGCGCTCGCCGGCCGCCGTGCCGCGCTGATTGTCAAGCAGTTGAAGGGCGCGGGCGTGCACGCCACCGGCGCCAAGTCGCATAATCTCTATGCCCATCACACGCTCGACTCCGACGACGTGAAAGCCGGCCTGCAACGCCGTGCGCTGCCGATCAGGGCGTGGGAACTCGTGCGCGAGAACTTTCGCCACGCCGGCGGCGGTCCCGCCGCCAAGGTCGCGGTGACCGAGAACGTGCGTGCACTACCGAGCCTCGACGGCATCACACTCACCGAATTCCAGGTCGGCGAGAACCACATCCCGACCACCGCGTTCGGTCACGTGGTCGGTGAAGTGGGCAAGCGCGACCCGCACTTCGTGGTGACCAACGCCGACGGCAACGAGGCCTCGGGCATGGCCAACATCAACAAGGCGCTGACGATCCGCCATCCGACCGCCGACGCGCTGTATTTCCAGGGACCGTCCGGCCAGGTCTACGAGCCCCTCAACGAGGACGCCTGCGCCGGTCTCGCGGTGGGCGTCGCGCTGTTCGGCGGGCGCAGCCTGTGGTGCAGCTACGAGTCGTTCGCGATCAACGGCCTGCCAATCTGGCAGACGGTGACGCAGGCGATGGCCGAGTTGCGCCGCCCGACCCCGGCAACGGTGTGTCTCTTCACCGCCGGCGCGCTCGAGCAGGGCCGCAACGGCTGGACCCACCAGCGTCCCGAGATCGAAAGCTACTTCGCCGCGATGATGCGGAACGGCAACGTCTACCCGCTGTTCCCGGTCGACGCCAACATGATCCAGGCGAGCTACGACTGGGCGCTGAAACAGCACAACAAGGGCATCGTCATCACCGCGTCGAAGTCGCCGCTGCCGATCCACGCCACGATGGAACAAAGTTTCCAGGCGATCGACGATGGCGCGATGGTGCTGAAGGAAACGAAAGGTTCGCGCACCGTGGTGTTCGCGGTGACCGGCGACATGGTGCTGGGCCCGGTGTTCGCCGCTGCGGAAAAATTGGCCGAAGCCGGCATCGGTTCGCGCATCGTCGCCGTGGTCAACCCGCGCCGCCTGTACCGGCCGACCGACGTGCTGTGGGACAGCGTGTCCGAACCCGACGGCCGTTTCATGGGCGACGACGCCTTCCGCGCGATGTTCCACGGCGATGCGCTGCTCGGCGTCAGCGGCGGGCCGTCGGCGCCGCTCGAACCCGTTCTGCTGCGCAGCCAGGCGCGCGAACGCGACGTGTTCTGCTGGAAGCGCGGCGAGACCACCGCCAACCCGCAGCAGTTGTTCGACTTCAACGGCATGAACGCCGAGGCGATGCACGACCGTGCGCGGGCGATGCTGGAGCGCGTTTCGGCTTGAAGGCTTTATCCGCGAAGGACGTGAAGGGGCGCGAAGAAAACCACAACCCGGAAAAACGTTCTGTGGTTCCTGGTTTTTCTCCTTCGCGTTTCTTCGCGTCCTTTGCGGACAAAAAAGGTTTACACCATGAACCCGAAAATCATCGTTCTCGACGACGACCCCACCGGCTCGCAGACGGTGCATTCCTGCCTGCTCCTGACGCGCTGGGACGTCGCCACGCTGAAGACCGCGCTCGCCGATGCGGCGCCCTTGTTCTTCGTGCTGACCAACACACGCGGCATGGATGCGGCACGCGCCGCGGCGGTCACGCGCGAGGTGTGCGTCAACCTCGAGGCCGCGCTCGCCGACTGCGCCGTTCCGGTACTGTTCGTGTCGCGCTCGGACTCGACCCTGCGCGGCCACTATCCGGTCGAAACCGACGTGATGAACGAGGTGCTCGGCCCGTTCGACGCGACCCTGCTGACCCCCGCCTTCTTCGAGGGCGGACGCGTCACGCGTGACGGCACGCATTATCTGATCGTCGACGGCAAGCTGGTGCCGACGCACGCGACCGAGTTCGCGCGCGATTCGGTGTTCGGCTACACGACGAGCCACCTGCCTGACTACGTCGCCGAGAAGACCGCGGGGCGCGTCGCGGCGGCGGATGTGGCGCGCCTGACGCTCGCCGACCTGCGCACCGGCCACGCCGATGCCTGGCTCGCAGCGCTGGAGAACAATGACGTCGGCGCGGTCGATGGCGAGTCGCCCGACGATTACCGCATTTTTGCCGAAGCCGTGCTCAAGGCCGCGGCGACCGGCAAGCGCCTGTTGTTCCGCAGCGCCGCCTCGCTGCTCACCGCGCTCGCGAAGCTGCCAGCGCAGCCGGTCGCAGCCGAAGCCTTCGCCAGCCTGGTGCACGACGGCCGCCCCGGCGCCGTGATCGTCGGCTCGCACGTCGCGAAAACCACGGCACAGCTCACGCAATTGCTGAAGAAACGAGGCGTCATCGGCCTGCCGCTCGACGTCGCGCGCCTGCCGGCGGGACGCGCCGCAGTGGTCGACGAACTCGCTGCAAGCATCGCCCACGCCCACGCGCAGGGCTTGACGCCCGTGATCTTCACCAGCCGCACCGAGTTGCAGTTCGCCAGCACTGCCGAGCGTCTCGCATTCGGCGAAGCGGTTTCCGATACGTTGATGGACGTGGTGAAACGCCTGCCGTCCACGCTCGGCTTCCTCATCAGCAAGGGCGGTATCACTTCCAACGACGTGCTGTCGACCGGGCTCGAACTGCCCGCGTCGCGCGTGCTGGGGCAGATCCTCCCCGGCGTCACCGTCGTGCAGACGCCGCCCGACCACCGCCTGCCGCGGCTGCCGGTGGTGATCTTTCCCGGCAACGTCGGTGGCGACGGCGCACTCGCCGAAGCCTGGCGGCGGCTGACGGGCGCAGCGGCTGCGGCTAAACTGGCCGCCTGATGTCCCGCCGCCAGCGCATATGATCCATCCTGCCTTCATCTCCCGTCTGCGCGGCGTGTTGCCGGCGCATGCCGTGCTCGTCGATCGCGAGGACGTGGTGCCGTTCGAGAGCGACGGCCTGTCGGCGTACCGCAACGTCCCCGACGTGGTGGTGCTGCCGGAAAACGAGGCGCAGGTGGTGGCCGTGCTGCAACTGTGTCACGCGGAGAAGGTCGCGGTGGTGGCGCGCGGCGCCGGCACCGGGCTTGCCGCGGGCGCCCTGCCGGTGGACGGGGCGGTGCTGCTGGTGCTGGCGAAGCTCAACCGCATCAAGGCGATCGACCCGCTCGCGCGCACCGCGGTGGTGGAGCCCGGCGTGCGCAACCTCGCGATCTCCGAAGCCGCCGCGCCGCACAATCTTTATTACGCCCCCGACCCCTCGTCGCAGATCGCCTGCTCGATCGGCGGCAACGTCGCCGAGAACTCGGGCGGCGTGCACTGCCTGAAATACGGCCTGACCGTGCACAACATTCTCAAGCTGCGCGCGTGGACCGTCGACGGTCAATTGCTGGAGATCGGCAGCGAGGCGCTCGACGCACCGGGTTACGATCTGCTCGCGTTGCTGACCGGCTCGGAAGGCATGCTGGCGGTGATCACCGAGATCACGGTCAAGCTCTTGCCGCGCCCCGAGCGTGCGCAGGTGGTGCTCGCCGCCTTCGATGACGTGGCGAAGGCGGGTGCCGCGGTCGGCAACATCATCGCCGCCGGTGTCGTGCCGGCAGGCCTGGAAATGATGGACCGCCTCGCCATCCAGGCCGCCGAGGCCTTCGTGCACGCCGGCTATCCCGACTGCGAGGCGCTGCTCCTGTGCGAGATCGACGGCGTCAACGAGGAAGTCTCGGCCGATATCTACACGGTGCACGAGGTGCTCGAAGCCTCCGGCGCGATCGAGATCCGCAGCGCCGAGAGCGAGGAACAGCGACTCAAGTTCTGGGCCGGACGCAAGGCGGCGTTTCCCGCCGTCGGCCGTCTCGCGCCCGATTACTACTGTATGGACGGCACCATCCCGCGCGCGCAGTTGCCGCATGTATTGAAGCGTATCGGCGAGATGAGCGAGGCATTCGGCCTTGCCGTCGCCAACGTGTTCCATGCCGGCGACGGCAACCTGCATCCGCTGATTCTCTACGATGCCAACCAGCCCGGTGCGCTGGAAAAAGCCGAGACCTTCGGCGGCAAAATCCTCGAACTGTGCGTTGAGGTCGGCGGCACCATCACCGGCGAACACGGCGTCGGGCTGGAGAAGATCAAGCAGATGTGCGCGCAGTTCGCCACGCCCGAGCTGACCCGCTTTCACGAGGTGAAGGCTGCGTTCGACCCCGACAAACTGCTCAATCCCGGCAAGGCCGTGCCCGAGCTGCACCGCTGCGCCGAATGGGGCGCGATGCACGTCCACGGCGGCCAGTTGCCGCATCCCGAGCTGCCGAGGTTCTGATGCTGGATGCCTTGATCGAGCGCATCCGCGCCGCCTACGAGAACGACTCGCCGCTCATCATCCAGGGCGGCGGCAGCAAGGGCTTCTACGGCAACGCCGACGAGGGCGAGGTGCTGTCGACGCGCGGTTTAACCGGCATCGTCGACTACCAGTCCAAGGAGCTCGTGCTCACCGCGCGCGCCGGCACACCGCTCGCCGACATCGAGGCGCTGCTCGCCGAACACGACCAGATGCTCGCGTTCGAGCCGCCGCATTTTTCCCCCTCTCCCCAACCCTTCCCCTCCAGGGGGGAGGGGGCACGCGATGCGCTGCGCGCGCCCAAACCGATTGATGCCACGCTGGGCGGCAGCATTGCCGCCGGCCTGTCCGGCCCGCGCCGCCCCTACGCCGGCGCGGCGCGCGACTTCGTGCTCGGCGTGCGCATCATCGACGGCCGCGGCCAGCCGCTGCGTTTCGGCGGTCAGGTGATCAAGAACGTCGCCGGCTACGACGTATCGCGGCTGATGGTCGGCGCGCTCGGCACGCTCGGGCTCATCACCGAAGTCTCGCTCAAGGTGCTGCCACGCCCGGCGGAAGAGCTGGCGCTGCAATTCGAACTCGACGAGGCGACGGCGATCGTGAAGATGAACGAATGGGCGGGACAGCCGCTGCCGTTGTCGGCCACCAGCTGGCACGCCGGCGTGCTCAGCGTGCGTCTTTCCGGTGCCGCGCCGGCGGTGCGCGCCGCGCATACGAAGCTGGGTGGTGAAGTGCTGAAGGATGGCACCGCCTTCTGGCAGCGCCTGCGTGACCATGCGACCCCGTTCTTCGACAGGCAACCGCTATGGAGGCTCGCGGTCAAATCGACCACGCCGCCGCTCGGGCTGGGCGAGGCGCAATGGATCGAGTGGGGCGGCGCGCTGCGCTGGCTCGCCAGCGAGCATCCGGCCGGGATGCTGCGCGCCGCGGCGCGGGCGGCGGGCGGCCACGCCACCCTGTTCCGCGGTGAGGTGTCCTCTCCCCACTCCTTCCCTCGGGCGGGGGCGGGCGCGGGCGCGAACGTGATGCCCGATGCGATCAACGACGGCGTGTTCACGCCGCTGCCACCGGCGATGCGCGCCGTGCATCGTGCGCTGAAGCTGCGCTTCGACCCGCGCGGCATCCTCAACCGCGGCCGCCTGTATCCGGATTTCTGAGATGCAGACCACGCTGGCCGAAGCATTCCGCAACACCCCCGAGGGCGAGGTCGCCGAGCGCATTCTCAGGAGCTGCGTGCACTGTGGTTTCTGCCTCGCGACCTGCCCCACCTACCAGGTCCTCGGCAACGAACTCGACTCGCCGCGCGGCCGCATCTATCTGATGAAACAGGTGCTCGAAGGCGCGACGCCGACGGCGAAAACCCAGTTGCATCTCGACCGCTGCCTCACCTGCCGCAATTGCGAGACGACCTGTCCGTCGGGTGTGGAATACGGCAAGCTGCTCGACATCGGCCGGCATATCGTCGAGAAAAAAGTGGGCCGCGGCATCACTGAGTCTGCCGCGCGCGCGGCGCTGAAGACCGGCCTCGGCACGCCGCCGCTGTTCAACACGGCCCTGAAGCTCGGCCAGCGCGTGCGCGGTCTCATGCCCGGTTTTCTGCAGGCGCGCATCCCCGCAGCGGAAACAGCGGGCGATAGGCCCGCACCGCGCCATGCGCGCCGCATGCTGGTGCTCGAAGGTTGCGTGCAGCCCGCCCTGAAACCCAACATCAACGCCGCCACCGCGCGCGTACTCGACCGCCTCGGCATTTCCCTCAGCGCGGCACCGGAAGCCGGTTGCTGCGGCGCGCTTGCGCACCACCTCAACGATATCGACGCGGGCCTCGCCAGCGCACGGCGCAACATCGACGCCTGGCTGCCGCACCTGGATGCCGGCGCGGAAGCCATCGTCATGACCGCCTCCGGCTGTGGCGTGATGGTCAAGGATTACGGCTGGCTGCTGCGCCACGATCCCGCCTACGCGGAAAAAGCCGCGCGCGTGTCGGCCGCGACGAAGGATGTCTCGGAGATCCTGCTGGCCGAACGCGGCGCCCTCGCACGCCTCAAACCTCACGCCCCGCGCCTCCCCGCAAAGCGTATCGCCTACCACCCGCCGTGCACCCTGCAGCATGGGCAGAAACTTACCGGAGGCGTCGAGGCGTTGCTTGCTGACGCGGGCTTCGAACTCGTTCCCGTCGCGGAAAAACACCTCTGCTGTGGAGCCGCCGGCACCTACTCGATCCTGCAGCCGGACATCGCCGGGCAGTTGAAAACCCGCAAGCTCGACAACTTGACGGCGGGTGCCCCCGAACTGATCGTCACCGCCAACATCGGCTGCCTCACGCATCTGCAATCGGGTACCGCGCTGCCTGTGAAGCATTGGGTGGAGCTGCTCGACGCGATCCTGGAAGCGCCCATGTAAAATCACCCGATGGCTTCCGATTCCCTCCTGGCGCAACTCGACGGACTGAACGAACAGCAGCTACGGCGCCTGCTGGTCGAACACCTCACCAAACAGAAACTCGGCCTCTACTGGGAAGCCAACGCGATCGAGCGCGATGCCGCGCTCAACGCCGACATCGTGCTGCCGCGCCTGGTTGAGGACTGGAGCTGCAACCTCGACGCAGCGCCCACGCGCAACCTCGTCATCGAGGGCGACAACTTCGACGGTTTGCGTCTCTTGCGCGCCACGCACCGCGGCAAGATCCGCGTCATCTACATCGACCCGCCCTACAACACCGGCAACAAGGACTGGGTCTACAACGACCGCTACGTCGGCGCCAACGACCGCTGGCGCCATTCCCAGTGGCTGGAATTCCTTTACCGGCGGCTCATGCTCGCGCGCGACCTGCTCACGCCGGACGGCGTGATCCTGGTGTCGATCAACGACGAGAACCGCGCGCGGCTGGAATTGCTGATGGATGAGGTGTTTCCAGGGATGCGGGTGGGCTCGCTGGTCTGGAAAAAGCGCAAGTCGAGCAACACCAGTCTTGACTATCACTATTCATCTGACCATGAGCATGTGCTGATTTACGCTGGGCCGGGCTTCGTTTTCAATGGTTCGAGCAAGACCTGGGATGGCTATCAGAACTGGGATGAAGACAAGCAAAACTGGTGGAGTTCCGGCCCGCTAACACTTGGGTTTACCAAGGATCAACGCCCGAATCTCTTCTATCCGTTGCGGAATCCGGCCACGGATATTTGGTATCCCTGCGACCCCAAGCGTGTTTGGGTATATGCCTCCAAAACACGCCTTGGTGACAAGAAAGTAAGAACGCGACCAATGGAGGAGATGATCGAGCATAACCTCGTCAATTTCCCGGACGAGCCCACACCTGCCTTTTATGCCTCCGAGGCCGAACTTCGTACCGCGTTAGAAAGTGGCCTTGCCCCTCCCTACCTCGACACAAGCTCCGACTTGCTTTTCTGGGTCGGGAAGAAGATCGCGTTTGGTCGGCCACGATTCAAACGCTTCAAAGACACGCTGGTTAATGAGTCCATGCCGTTGTCCAGTTGGTGCGTGGATTTGGCCGACCCCAAGGAAGGCGGCGAAATTTCGGTTGTCCAAATTACGTCTGGTCGCACGAGCGAGGGAACGATGTTGTTGCGGGAACTCGGGATGGCAGAAGATTTTCCTTACTCGAAACCGCTCTCCCTCATCAAGAACCTTCTGCAACAAACGACCCGCT
This sequence comes from Thiobacillus sp. 65-29, assembly GCA_001899775.1. Taxonomy (GTDB): domain Bacteria; phylum Pseudomonadota; class Gammaproteobacteria; order Burkholderiales; family Thiobacillaceae; genus Thiobacillus. The sequence continues at coordinate 8,476 of MKWN01000018.1, read as the reverse complement.
CCAACGACATCGTGCTCGACTTCTTCGCCGGATCCGGTACCACCGGGCAGGCGGTGCTCGAACTCAATGCGGAGGATGGCGGCGGCCGCTCCTTCATCCTCTGTTCCAGCACCGAGGTGACGGCGAAGGAACCGGACAAGAACCTGTGCCGCGATGTGTGCGCGGAGCGGATGCGCCGGGTGATCGCGGGCTACGGCGGCAAGCCGGGCTACACGCCGGAACAGGGCGGCCAGTTCGCCTACCTGCAACTGGACAAGGTGGATGCGGCGGATGCGCATGTCGAGATCGACGAGAGCCATGCGTTTCAACTGCTGGCGTTGAAGCGCTTTGGTGCGGCATTGCCCGTTCCGGACGGCACGATCAAGCGCCTGGGGCGGGTGGCGGATTGCGAGGTGCTGCTGTGTGGCAAGGCTGATGCTACGACATTGAAAACCCTGGCGGCGTGGCCGGAAAAATACGGCGCGGCGCGGTTGGCGATCTACACGACGCGGCCGGAGACACTGCGCGACAAACTTGCCGCACGCGGGATCGAGGTCAACTGCTACAGCCTGATGGATGCGCTGACAGGCGGGCAGGGAGGCGCGACATGAACACGATGGACTGGATCGCCACGCAATCGGCGGCGGTGGAGCCGGAAGGCTTCCAGTCCGGGCTGATCGACGGCATGACGCATGCGCTGCTGCGCACCCCGGCGCCGCCCTGCCTGCTGCGCGCGCCGACAGGCTCGGGCAAGACCTTCGTGATTTCGCGCGTGCTGGAAAATGTGAGTGCCGCCCAGCCGACGCTGTGGCTGTGGTTCGTGCCGTTCGTGAATCTGGTGCAGCAGACGGAAGACGCGCTGGCGGCGAACTGCCCGGCGCTGTCGCCGGTGATGTTGAGCCGGGGCCGCAACCAGGATGCGCGCGCGGGCATGGTGCTGCTGTCCACCGCGCAGGGCGTGGCGAAGGCCAGCGGCCGCAAGTCTGGCTACGACGCCGACGGCGACGACGACACGCGCACGATGGCGGCCTTTGTGGCGCGCGCGCGGGCGCAGGGATTGCGCATCGGCCTGGTGGTGGACGAGGCGCACATCGGCCTGGACAAGACCACGGAATTCGGCCGGTTCGCGCACTGGCTGCGCGCGGATTTTCTCATCATGGCGACCGCCACGCCGAAGGACGCGCGCCTGCTGGAGTTTTTACAGCATGCAGGCTTCGGCGCCTACGAGAGCTTTGCGGCCAGCCGCGACGAGGTGGTGGCGGCGCGGCTGAACAAACGCTACATCGAGGCGGTGGTATACGACTTGCGGCAAAGCGCGCAGACCGTCACCGATCTGAAGCGCACGGTGCTGCGCCAGGCCTGGAAACGCTCGCAGCGCATCAAGCAACTATTGCAAGCCGCCGGGGTGCCGCTGACGCCGCTGTTGCTGGTTCAAGTGGCGAATGGCGAGAAAACCGTGGAGGACGCCGAGCGCGACCTGATCGCGTTGTGCAAGATTCATCCCGCCGCCATCGGCAAGCACTCGTCGGACGACCCCGATCCGGTGCTGATGGCGGCAATCGCCAATGACAGCACGAAGGAAGTGCTGATTTTCAAACAGTCGGCGGGCACGGGATTCGATGCACCGCGCGCGTTTGTGCTGGCGTCGACCAAGCCGGTGAACGACAGCGACTTTGCCATGCAGTTCATCGGGCGCGTGATGCGCGTGGCCCGCCCGATTCGCGCGGCCTGGCCCAAGCCCGCGCCGATCCCCGACGAGCTGGACACGGCCTATGTCTATCTTGCCGACGCCGAAGCGCAGCGCGGATTCGAAGCAGCGGTTCAAGCCACCAGCGCGGTGAAATCGCAACTGGAAGGCCAGACCGAGAAGCTGGAAGCGCGGCAAATGGCATCGGGCGCGGTGGTGTACACCAATCGCACGGAACCGCAAAGGCCGCTGATTTACGCCACGCCCGTGCCAGACGAGGCTGGCGCATCCGCTCAGTCCACCCCCGGTCATTACGAAAGCGACGCACCGCAACAATCGCTGTTCCGGGACATGCCCGCCAACGAACCCGATGTGGAGGGCTACGGGCTCGACGAAATGGTGCCGGCACCGACGCCCCGAGCGCCTGTCCCGTCCTTGCCTGAGAACGCCGCGGCATTGGAAGATTGCCTGACTTTGCGGCATATCCGCGCTTATCCGCGTCGCGCGGATTTGGCCAAGCTGCCGCAGGCCCTGAAACGGGAACGGCGGCCGGAACTGGAGGACATGTCGGCGGTTTCGGAAGCGGTGGCTACGCGCTTGCCGATATCCGACGAGCGCACGCGCAATGCCGTGCGTGCGGCGCTGAATCGGCTCAAGGAAAAGGAAATCCACACCGAGCTGACGGACGGCACGCGCACCGAAGAGGATGTGCAGGTGATTACCGACCGTGCCGCACTCGCCCGCGAGGCCGTCGCACTGTTGCGCCGCCTGCCGCAGGTCGAGGATGAGGATGTGCGCATCATCGTCGAAACCCTGGCCAGCCGGCTGCGCAGTGCGCTCGACGAGGCCTTCGAGCACTTCGACGAAGAAGCAAGACCCACCGAAAGTGAAAGCAAGCGGTATGCGCGCGATGCGGCACATTGGGTCATCCGGCGTGAAGCCGATGCCTTGTCCGAACTGATGCAAGGCATCGTGGCGGAATTCACCACGCTGGAGGATGCCGAACCACTGCCGGACCGCATGTTGTTTCCATCGGCCTTGTCCCTCGCCACTTCGCGCAAGAATATCTACGGCGTACTGCCTCCTTCGGATGACGACCTGGAAAATATCAGCGCATTGCTGATGCTCGACGAGCGCGAATGGCTGGCGGACAGGGTGCTTTCGATCGACGGCAGCACCCTTCGGCTTGGCCGGTACGATGGCACGACCAAGTTGAACAGCGAAGAGCGCGATTTCGCCAGGGCGCTGGATCGCGCTGATTTTGTCGCATGGTGGCACCGTAACCCGGACCGCAAGCCATACGCGGTGCGGCTGGTTCGCGGCGACCACCAGAATTATTTCTACCCGGACTTTGTGGTGTGCCTCTCACACGTTCCCGGCGACACACCGGAAATGCGATTGATCGAGACGAAGGAAAACGTGAAGGACGCAGCCCGCAAGGCACGGCGTGTTCCGAAAAGCTACGGGAAGGTCCTGTTTCTGACCAGGGACCAGAGCAAGCTCAAAGTCATCAATGACGATGGCAGCCTTGGTCTGGCGCTGGATTGGGACGACTTGTCACCGATTCGCGATTGGCTGCGAGCCACCAAGCCGGCCGGTTAAGTGGCGAAACGGATCACGACTATGATTGACCTTACTCCAGCCCAGGCAGCCGAGCGTATTGCTGCCCTGCTGGCTACAACGGAAAGTCGAACGCTCGATTTCAAGCGCATCAGCAGCAAGCATGGCCGGATCATCGAGACCGTCTGCGCCTTTGCCAATAGCGAAGGCGGCTTGCTGGTTATCGGCATGGGCGACGCGAAAGATCTGAAACCCGGCACCAAACCAGCAAGTCGCCTGTTCGGCATCGAGGAAAACCCCGAGGGCTTCGACGACCTTCGCCGTCACGCCATGCAGCGCTTTGCGCCGTCGATCGAGCGGCTGCATTGGCTGCGCCTGCCCTGTGAACTGCACGACGGCAAGCTGGGGCATATCGTGCTGCTGCGGGTGGAAAAGAGCGAACGGGTGCACTCGGTGGTCGGCGACGGCACCTGGACACGCATGGATGCCAGCAACCGCGAGATGAACGCGGCCGAGATCGCCGATCTGTATTACCGGCGCGGGGTGCGCAGTGCCGCGAGCGAGTCGGTGCCGGTGGCGCTGGAACTGCTGGAAACGGATACCTGGAAGCGGTTTGTGGCGGGCAGGGGACTCAAGTCGGGTAGCTTCGCCGAGCAGTTGCAGCGGATTGGCCTGGCAAGCAAAGTGGGGGCGGAGATTCAGCCCACCCGTGCGGCGGTGCTGCTGTTTGCCGACGAGCCGGGCAGCCTGCTCGCCGCTTATGACACCCGTGCCGATATCCGGTTGATGGTGTACGACGGCAAGACGCCGTTGCATGGCGCCACTCCCAACCTGAAAAAATCCGCCAAGACGATACGCGGCCCGCTGATCGACCAGATCGACCTGGCGGTCAAGACCGTGCTGGATGAGCTGGCGCGTGGGCTGACGCTCGCCGGCAGCGGTTTCAGGACCCGCCACGTATACCCAGAGCGGGTGGTGAAGGAGGCCATTGTCAACGCGGTGATTCACCGTGACTACCGTCTCAACCGCGACATTTTCATCCGTATTTTCGACGACCGCATCGAGGTGGAAAGCCCGGGTGCGTTTCCCGGCAGCATCACCCCGGCCAATATCAGCCGCGCCGGCTCCAGGGCGCGCAACCCGTTGATTGCGCAAAATTTGCGTGAGTTTCCGGTGGCGCCCAACATCGACGCCGGGGAAGGGGTGAAAATGATGTTTGCAGAGATGTTGGCCGCCAAGCTCTATCCGCCCCAATACGCTCAGAATAGCGATGCGGAGGTGGAAACGGTGACGGTCACACTCCTGAACCTGGAGCGCCCGAGTGTATGGGACGAGGTCAGCGACTGGATCGACCGGAACGGCTCGATCGCCAACGCCGAGTTGTGCAGGATCGCGGGGGTGGAAACGCTCAAGGCGTCGAAGATGTTGGGCACTTGGGTTGAACAGGGCCTGCTTGAACCACTTCCAGACCGCGGTAAGCGCAACATGGCGTACACGAAGCCGTCGCAAGTGGGGGAGCAGCCGAGTTTGTTATCCGGTCTGGAAGAAAACAACGGCAACAATACGTGAAAGTGTTTTTACATCAATGGCCTGTGTATTTTGTTGTTTTCCCCTCCACGGGATGCTTGCCCCGGCCCGACTGTCCGCGCTGTCCCGTAGGTCGGGCTTCAGCCCGACTGGCCCTCAGCCGACCGTTGTGTCGGGTTGAAACCCGACCTACAAGCCGTTGATTTCTCAAATATGACTGTTCCAATGGGTTTTTTGGGTTGAACCGAAAAAATCAATTCGAACATGCACACGCGACCAATCAGCCCGGATTCCAGGCGTCCGTGTCCCGTGGCGGCGCGACCGTGGCCCCGCGCGCGTCGTGGTTTACAAGTTTCGCGTCAACCGATCAGCGCCACCGCCTTGATCTGTAGCCACACGGGCATCCCCGGCGCGAGACCCAGCGTGGCCGCGGAGCGGCGCGTGACGCGGGCGACGATCGGCTGTCCGCCGACGTCTACCCGCACCAATGCCAGCGCGGGGTGACTTTCGTCGGCAATGGCCGCGACGGTGCCGGGCAGGAGATTGAGGATGCTGGTGCGCTCGTGGTGGTCCAGTGCCACACTGACGTCGCGCGCCAGGATGCGGATGCGCACCCGGCGGCCGGTCGGTAGTCCGGTGTCGCGGACCCACAGCGTGCCGCCGGCGAAATCGGCGCGGACCAGGTGCCAGGTTGCGTCGCGCTCGCCAATCCGGGCGTCGAGCACGACACCCGCGTCGTCGCCGAGACGGATGGGCAGGTCGAGGCGCGCGAGCGTGTCGGCCAGCGGTCCCTGGGCCACGGCGCGGCCGCTGTCCAGGACGACGATGTGGTCGGCCAGGCGCGCCACCTCGTCGGCGGCGTGGCTGACGTAGAGGATGGGGATCTCCAGTTCGTCGTGCAGGCGCTCGAGGTAGGGCAGGATCTCCTGCTTGCGGGCGAGATCGAGCGCGGACAGCGGCTCATCCATGAGCAGCACGCGCGGGCTGGTGAGCAGGGCACGGCCGATGGCGACGCGCTGGCGCTCGCCGCCCGACAGGCTTTCCGGCATACGATCCAGCAGGTGGCCGATGCCGAGCAGGTCCAGAATCCTCTGCATGTTCACCCGCCGCGCGCCCGCCGGCACGCGCTGCATGCCGTATTCGAGGTTGCGGCGCGCGGAGAGATGGGGAAACAGGCTGGCTTCCTGGAACACGTAGCCGAGGGCGCGCCGGTGGGTGGGCAGAAAGTGCCGTGCCGTGTCGTCCTGCCAGACCTCGCCGTTCACCTCCAGATGGCCGGGCGCGCGGTCGAGCCCGGCGATGAGGCGCAGCAGCGTGGTCTTGCCGGAACCGGAGGGGCCGAACACGGCGGTGATCCCCTGCCCCGCCATGTCCAGATCCACATCGAGCACGAACGCGCCGCGCGCCAGACGGTAGCGTGCGCGGATGCTCATGTCTGGCGCCGCCGTGCCAGCAGGTTCAGAGACAGCAGCACCATGAAGGAGAAGGCCACCATGCCCCCCGCCAGGAGATGCGCCGCGCCATAATCCATCGCTTCGACGTGATTGTAGATCGCCACCGAGACCACCTGGGTCTCGCCCGGAATGTTGCCGCCCAACATGAGGACGACGCCGAATTCGCCCACGGTGTGGGCGAAGGCCAGGACGATAGCGGTAAGAAAACCCGGTCTGGCGAGCGGTACGGCGACGCTGAAGAAGCGGTCGCGAAAGCCGGCGCGCAGGGTGGCCGCCACTTCCATCGGCCGCTCGCCCATGGCCGCGAAGGCGTTCTGGATGGGCAGCACGGCGAAGGGCAGGGAAAACAGCACGGACCCCACCACCAGCCCCCAGAAGGTAAAGGGCAGACGGCCGAGGCCGAGGGATTCGGTGAGCCGGCCCACCGGACCGTGCGGCCCCATCACCAGCAGCAGATAGAAGCCCAGCACCGTGGGCGGCAGCACCAGCGGCAGGTTCACCAGCGCCGCCACTGGACCCTTCCAGAGCGAACGCGTCCGCGCCAGCCACCAGGCGAGGGGCGTGGCGAGGATCAGCAGAATCAGGGTGGTGGTGCCGGCGAGCTTGAGGGTGAGCCAGACGGCCAGCAGGTCTTCGGGAGTCATCGGTGCGTCGCTGAGACGGGTCACGGCCGTGGATCGCCCTACGGCAGATCGTAGCCGAAGCTCCTGATGATGGCGATGGCCTTGGCACCCTTCAGATACTTCATGAAGGCTTCGGTGGCTTCGCTGTCCTGCACGGAAGTGAGCACGATGGCGTCCTGGCGGATCGGGTTGTAGAGGTGCCTGGGTACCACCCACTGCGAGCCTTCGATGGTCTTGCCGTCCTTGAGGGTCTGCGACAGCGCGACGAAGGCCATGTCCGCATTGCCGGTGTCCGCGAACTGCTGCGTCTGGGAAATGCTTTCGCCCATGACGATGCGCCCCTGCAGGCCGCTCCACAGGCCGAGGCTTTCCAGGGTTTCCTGCGCGGCGACGCCGTAGGGCGCCAGCCTGGGATTGGCGATGGCCAGCTTGTCGAACTTGCCGCGCAGGATCTCGCCCCGGGCGTCGACGTAGCCGGGTTTTTTGCTCCACAGCACCAGCTTGCCGATGGCGTAGGTGAAGCGGCTGGCCGCGTCGCCCAGCCCTTCCTTGCCGATCCTGTCCGGCGTGGTGTCGTCGGCGGCCAGCAGCACGTCGAAGGGCGCGCCGTTCCTGATCTGGGAATAGAACTTTCCTGTGGAGCCGTAGCTGGCCTTGACGCTGTGGCCGGTATCGGCCTGGAACTGCTCGGCGATCTTCTGCACCGGCACGGTGAAATTGGCGGCCACCGCGGCGCGCACCTCGCCGGCGTCGACACGGAAGGCCAGCAGGCAGAGGCCGGCCAGGCAGCCGAGTGGGGTGAACTTCATGGGTTGCTCCTTTTTTGGTGGGGGACGAAAAAATCAGTTCATGACCGCGAGGATCACGCTGGAGGATTTGAAGGCGGCGCACACGGACGTTCCCACCGCGAGGCCGAGGTCCTCGCAGCTCGCGCGCGTGATCACCGCGATGACCGTCTTGCCGCTGGGCAGGGCCACGGTGACCTCGGCATTGACCGGGCCGGGACGGATGTCGTAGACGGTGCCCCACAGCGTGTTGCGGGTGGAAACCTTGATCTGCGGATCGGTGAGCAGCAGGACCGACGGCGCTTTGACCAGCGCCAGGATCGGCATGCCGACGCGCAATTCCAGGTGTTCCGCGCTGGCGTGGGTGACCACGGCAACGATCTCGTTCCAGTCGTCGAGACGCAGGCGCACCTCGAAGTTGACGGGCTCCTGGATCAGGGCCGTGATCGTGCCGTGGAACTGGTTGCGCGCACTGGTCTTCATCGAAAAACGGTTGAGCAGACGATTGAAGTTGCGCAGGTCGCCCAGGTCCCCGCCCAGCTTGTCGAGGGCGCGCTGATACTCCGCCTCCACCGCGCGGAACAGGCTGACCATGTTGCGCCCGTGTTCCGTGAGCCGGCTGCCGCCGCCGCGCCGCCCCCCCACCTCCCGCTGCACCAGCGGCGGGTCGCACAGGTTGTTCATCGCATTCACCGCTTCCCAGGCGGACTTGTAGGACAGATCGACTTCCTTCGCCGCCTTCTGGATCGAGCCGTGGCGTTCGATGGCTTCCAGCAGCCGGACGCGCTGGCCGGCAAGCAACACCCCTTCATCGGTGTCCAGATGAATGCGTCCGACCAGATGCATGCGACCTCCCGGGTC
>MKWN01000017.1 GCA_001899775.1 Thiobacillus sp. 65-29 | reverse complement strand
CTGCATCGACAACAAGGATCTGAAGGTCGAGCTCGACACCCCCGTCGAGCAGCTGGTCGAAGAGATCTACAAGCCGGTGCGCACCTTCCTCGAGTTCAAGGACTACACCACCGCGATCGACGTCAACCCCAACTACATCACCCCCAAGATGCTGCAGTTCCGCCTGCAGAAGATCATGGACGAGTACGTTGCCGGTGTCGCGACCTACTACAAGACCAACGCCAACATGCTGGCCGTGGCCGAAGACAAGCTCGGCATGCTGAAGGAAGACGCGGAGAAAATGCGTGCGAAGGACCTGCACGAGCTGCTGCGCGCGTGGGAGAACTACCACCGCATCCTGACCGCCGAAGCCCACATGAAGCACATCCAGTTCCGTGAAGAATCCCGTTATCCGGGCTTCTACTACCGCATGGACAAGAACTTCGTCGATGAGGAAAACTGGCACTGCTTCGTGAACTCGGTGTACGACAAGAACTCCAAGCAGTGGAACTGCTTCAAGCGTGCCCACGTGGACCTGGTCGACAAGTCCAAGCTGTTCAAGCCCGCTGCTCACTGATCCCTCAGTGACGCGGTAGATTTCCGGGCGCCTCGCGGCGCCCGGTTTTTTTCCGGCGCACAAAGCCAGCGCCACCAGCAAGGTTTGGCGCGCAGCCGAAAACGCGTACCCTATGCGCTTTCGCCTGCGTGTCTCACGTTTCAGAAGTGGGGGCCCAGCCTCCGAAAGGTAGCAAGATGAACGAAGCCGAATTCAACAACCTGATCGCCGAGTCGCCGTTTGCGGACAGCCCGGTGCAGCCCACCATGCTGCCCGAGAACGCGCCCCTGCAATTCCGCTGCCACCGCGACATCAAGTGCTGGAACGCCTGCTGTTCCAACATCGACATCCCCCTCACCCCGTATGACATCCTGCGCCTGAAGAAGCGCCTCAACCTGTCCTCGGGCGACTTCCTCAAGCAGTACTCGGTGCCGTTCGAGATGGACAAGGACGGCATGCCGGGCGTGAAGCTGAAAGCGGTCGAGGGCGGCAGCGCCTGCCAGTTCATGAAACCCGAGGGCTGCGGCGTCTACGAGGACCGTCCCACGGCGTGCCGGTATTACCCGGTGGCGCTCCTGACCATGCGCCGCTCCGACGAATTTTTCGACCGCAGCGCCTACGCGCTGGTCAAGGAGTCGCACTGCCTCGGCCATTTCGAAAACAAGACGCAGACCATCGAGCAATACCGTACCGAACAGGGCGTCGACGAGTACGACCAGAAGGCCCACGGCTGGCGCCAACTGGTGGTGAAGCGCAAGTCCGCCGGCCCCGCCATTGGCAAGCCGACGCCGGTGTCGAACCAGCTCTTCTTCATGGCAAGCTACGACATCGACCGCTTCCGCGCCTTCGTCATGAGCCCGAGCTTCAACGAGACCTACAGCATTCCTGTCGAACAGATGGCGGCCCTGGTCGCCGACGACGAGGCGCTGCTGGAGTTCGGCGTCAGCTTCCTGCGCCATACCCTGTTCGGCGAGAAATGCATCGAGGAACACCCCGACGCACTGGATAAGCGGCTGGCGCGGCGACGCGCCATGGCCGAGCAGGAGAAGGAGGCCGAGTTCCAGAAGAAGATGGAGCTCGAAGACGACAAGTATTCCGGGGAGCATTGAACCGATGTGCCGGTTCGCGCTTGCACTCGCCCTGGCCGCCGTGCTGCCCGCCACGGCGGCCGCAGAGGCCACGCTCAACAAGTGCACCGACGCCAAGGGGCGGGTGACCTATTCGAACCTGCCCTGCCCGATATCCCGGACGGCACAGAAAATCGAAATCGATCCTGCCCCGCCGGTGCCGGCGGCGGCTGCCGGAGTGGCTGGCGGGAAACCCGCACCCACCAGGCGGGCGCCGGCCAAGCCCCCCGCACCCCTGCAACCCGAAGCCGGACGCACCTCCGAACAACCGGCGTCGCGTGGCTCCATCCGTCAATGCGACGCGCTCACCGACAAGCTCGGGCGCCTGCTCGACAAGATGGACCAGGCACGCCGCCAGGGGTACACGCTGGAACAGATGAACCGCTGGAACGCCGAGGTGCGCGAACTCGAACGCAAGAAGCAGCAATCCGGCTGTTTCTGATCCTATCCCGATGACTGCCCACACCCTCACCCCCGAATCCCACTTCATCGACCGCGAACCCTATTACGAAACGGTCGGCGACGAAATCGCCATTTTCGAGGCGGCATACCGCAACCGCCTGCCGGTGCTGCTCAAGGGCCCGACCGGCTGCGGCAAGACACGCTTCATGGAACACATGGCGTGGCGCCTGAAGCGCCCGCTCATCACCGTATCCTGCCACGACGACCTCACCGCCTCCGACCTCGTCGGCCGCTATCTGGTCAAGGGCGGCGAGACCGTGTGGGTCGACGGCCCGCTCACCCGCGCGGTGCGTTGCGGCGGCATCTGCTATCTCGACGAAATCGTCGAGGCGCGCAAGGACACGATGGTGGTGATCCACCCGCTCGCCGACGACCGCCGCGAACTGCCGATGGAAAAACTCGGCCAGCTCCTGCAGGCGCCGGAGGAATTCTGTCTGGCGATTTCCTACAACCCCGGTTACCAGAGCGTGTTGAAGGACCTCAAGCAGTCCACCCGCCAGCGCTTCGTCGCGCTCGAATTCGATTACCCCGCGGCGGAACTCGAACGCCGCATCGTCGCCAACGAATCCGGCGTGGATGCGGCGATGGCCGAGAAACTCGTCAAGTTCGCGCAGATGACGCGCAACCTCAAGGGAAGTGGCCTGGAGGAAGGCGCCTCGACGCGCCTGCTGGTGCATGCGGGCAAGCTCATCGCGAGCAGCGTCGATCCGGTGGTGGCCTGCCGCAGCGCGGTGGCCCAGGCCGTCACGGACGACGCGGACATGCTGGCTGCCATCCAGGAACTGTCGTCCTCGCTGTTCTGACGCCCGCGTACGCATGGTCCGTCAGCAACTGACGCACGGCGAGATCGAGCCCCTGCTCGACACCTGGCTGGAGACCGAGTTCACCTTCCACGCCGTCGGCCCCCTCGCCCACGCGCTGTCGGGGCTCGCGCGCGAGGAGCAGGACTTCGTCCTCGACTGGATCAAGCGCATCGCCAACACCCACATCACGCTCGCCGTCCATTTCGCCAAACGGGCACCGGACCTGCTGCGCCGCCTCGACCGCCGCGCCATCGAGGCGTGGGCGGTGCACCTGTGCGACACCTACGACCGGGCCGGCATCTACGCTGCCCTGTCGGTCGCCGAACAGGCCGGCAGCTACGCGCATACCGGGCAGGACCACACCGAGAGTGCGCTGTTCGACGACATCGCCGGGGTGCTCGGCAATTTCGTGCACGGCCTCTCCGGGCGCAGACTCAGGGTCGAGCAGGGCGAGGCCGCCCACACCGACGGCGAGAAGATCGTGCTGCCCGCCATGGTCTCGCGCTTCCCCGGTCGCGACGACAATTTCCGCTTGGCGAAAGCCATGGTGGCGCTGCTGTGGGCGCAGACACGCTACGGCACGCTGCGCGCCGACCTCGCCACCGCGTGCGCGGGCTTCGCCCAGCCTGACCACGCCCTGCGCCAGCTCAACGCGCTGGAGACCCTGCGCCTGACCGCCCGCATCGGGCGCGAGCTGCCGGGCCTGCATCGCGACATCCGGCGCCTGATGGATGCGCTCGGCGAGAGCCTGCCCACGGCCTGGCAACCGTTCGCCGAGCGGCTTGCCGCACCGGATGCCGGCATCGAGGACAGTCTCGCCCTGCTCGACGCCGCCTACCCGTTGCCGGATTTTCCCGCGTGGTGCCATCAGGGCGAGTTGCGTCCCGACGCCGTGACGGCCGCCCGTGCCGCGCGTCTCGACAAGGAGAAGGCGCGCCTGCGCATCAAGCTCGCGCAACTGCTGGAGGAACACGCCCGCGCGCAGGCGTCGCGGGAGCCGGCGACGCCGGACCCGCGCGACATCGAGGTCACGCCGCGCGACGAGAACGGCGCGCTCGATTTCGAACTGACGCTAGACGGCGCCCCGCTCGCGCCGCCCGACGATGTCAGGCAGTTGCTGACGTCCGTCTATCTCGATTTCGGCGAGATTCCACCCGAATATCTCGTGCCGGCCGGGGATGGCGAATACGACCTCAAGGCCGTTTTCGACCAGCCCGAAGACCCGGACGCGGTGTGGCAGGGTACGTATCACGAAAAGGGCGCGGAGCTTTATCCCGAGTGGGACCACGGCCGCCAGCACTACCGCAAGAACTGGTGCACGATGCGCGAGAAGGCGGTGACGCCGGTATACGACGATTTCGTGCGCGACACGCTGGCGAAGCATGCCGGCGTCGTCCGCCACCTGCGCCGCAGGTTCGAGGCGCTGCGCGACGAGAACCGCTTTGAAAAACGCCAGACACAGGGTGACGAGATCGATCTCGATGCGCTGGTCGAGGCGCTTGCCGATGCCCACGACGGCCGCGAGATGAGCGACCGCCTGTTCGTGCGCCTGCACCGCGCCGAGCGCAACATCGCGGTGGCCTTCCTCGTCGACATGAGCGGCTCGACCAAGGGCTGGATCAACGACGCCGAGCGCGAAGCCTTGATCCTCCTGTGCGAGGCGCTGGAACTCCTCGGCGATCGCTACGCCATCTACGGCTTTTCCGGGACCACGCGCAAGCGCTGCGAGCTGTTCCGCATCAAGACTTTCGACGACGCCTACGACGACGAGGTGCGTGCGCGCATCGCCGGCATCCGCCCGCAGGAATACACGCGCATGGGCTTCGCCCTGCGCCACATGACCCGACTGCTGAACGCCGTCGAGGCGAAGACGCGCGTCCTGGTGACCTTGTCCGATGGCCGCCCGGACGACTACTTCGATGTCTATCGCGGCGAGTATGGCGTCGAGGACACGCGCATGGCGCTGCTGGAAGCCGCACGCACCGGTATCCATCCTTTCTGCATCACGCTCGACCGCGAGGCGCGCGATTACCTGCCGCACATGTATGGCGCCGCGCGTTTCATCATCATCGACGACGTGCGACAATTGCCGCTCAAGGTCACCGATATCTATCGCCGCCTCACCACATGACCGCCGCAGAGCTCACACCCGGCCAGTTCTACAGCAACGGCGCCTACGGCCGCACCTGGGGCGTGCGCCTGCTCGTCGGCTTCGCCGACGACGAAACCGGCGCGCCACGCATCCGCTACAAGGGCGTCGCCGGCACCTGCCGGCGCAAGCAGGGCGAATGCAGCCCGGCCGAATTCGCCCGCTGGGCCAAACATCGCGTCGCACTGCACGAAAACGAATGGAAGCGGCTCGACGACGATGGGTCAGACCACTAGTGCAGTGTTGCACGCTGTCAGGAACTTATTTGCGCTGGGCCAGCATGCTATCGTAGGTCGGGTTTCAACCCGACATGTCGGGCTAAAGCCCGACCTACAAAGGTTCACGCATAAGTACCGCCAAGAGCGCAAGCACTACACTAACAGCCTGTCGGCAATCCGGGATGCGATGCCGGCCACTCAGAATCCGCCGATGTACGCGTAACCATCGTTCTGCAGCTTGATGATCCGCGTGTAGCCGTCGTGCACGATCGCCACCCCGGGCAGCACATCATCGGCGGTCCAGCCTTTCGAGCGCATCGTGCTGTGGCAGATTTCCACCTTCACCCCGAGCTTCAGCAGATCCTGCGTAATCTTGGCGTTGAGGTTCACCGCGAAGGGATCGCCGACCACGTCGCGGTACGTCTCGTCGATCAGGAGGAAATGCGCCGCATCGCCGTGCAGCACCAGGTGGATGGCGAGCTGCGCGGGTTTCACGCCCTGCTTGCCATAGGCCTCGATCAGCCCGCGCGCGTAGTAAAGACCGCGGTTGATCCCCGCCGCCACTTCGGTCGTGTGAACGTCGTATACGACCTTGTAGCGCACGCGCGGATCGACCTTCACCATCGTGCGGTTCGACAGCGTGGGCATCATGTCCTGCGCCAGCACGGGCAGGGCCGTGCCAGCCAGGCACAGGGCGATGCCGAGCATTTTCACCAGTCTCATGCCAAGTCTCCCGCGGATACAAACACCGCAAAAGCTAAAGTTTAACCGGCCCATCGCCGTTCTGTGCTTGCTACGCGCCCACGCCCCGGGGACGGAAAAACCTTGATGTCCGCCGTGCGAGTGTCGGTTCGCCGCAACAATACCGGCGCGGCACACTGGATTTCATCTAGAATGTTCGAGTCGCCTCGAGCGGGATGCCCTTGGATACGGACGCCAAACCCCTGCTGTCGCTGTCTCTCCTCGTCGAGCCCGACCGGCAGCGGCTGGCGCGTTTCGTCGTCGACGCCATCGGTGTGCTGGGGGGCGACGTGTTTTCCGCGTCGGCGCGTGTCGCGCTGCTGCTCGACACCCTGCGCAGCGATGCGCTGGCCAGCGCATCCACGCTGGATGTGCAATTCATGATCGAGGACCGTGCGGTCTTCGTCGAATGGTTCGGCAAACGCTTCGGCATCAGCATGCTGCCGGTCACGCCAACCGTGCAACGCGTGGACCAGCTCGCCGAACAGTTGCGCCTGGCCAGCGAATCGGCCGACCCCGAACTGCTGAAGCGGCGCAACCAGCAGATCCGCGAGGATCTCGACCGTTTCATGGACGATGCGCAGACACAGATCGCCGCGATGGAAGCCGTGCTGGAGAACAAGAAGCGCGAACTCGAAGCCTCGATCCGCCTGGCCGAGACCGATGCACTCACCGGTCTGTACAACCGCGGCGCCTACGACATGCGCCTGCGCGAATCCCTGCTGCGCAGCCAGCGACAGCGCGAGCCGATGTGCCTGATCCTGTTCGATCTCGACCACTTCAAGCAGATCAACGACACGCACGGCCACCCGTACGGCGACGCATACCTGAAGAACATGGCAGCCGTGATGCGCCGCTCGCTGCGCGAGCACGTGGACATTCCCTGCCGCATGGGCGGCGACGAATTCGCCGCCATCGCCTTCTGCGACCTCGCAACCTCCACGCGCATCGCCGGCAAGGTGCTGAAAGGCATGAACGGCAGAGTCAGCATCGGCATCGCGCAGTGCCGCGCCGACGACACGCCCGACACGCTGGTGGCACGCGCCGATGCCGCACTCTACGAGGCCAAGCGCCGCGGGCGCGGCCAGTCCAGAACCGAGAACGACGTCACCGCCGATGTGACGGCACACCATTGACCACCAAACTTCTGCTCGACCAGCCGATCTCCGACGACAGCAGCCAGGTGCTGCTGCGCTCCAAACTGCGCGCCGTTTCGCGCCGCATGGGTTTCCAGGACGCCTTGCGCGAGCGCATCGAACTGGTATGCAACGAGCTCGTCACCAACCAGTTGAAATACGCCGGGCGCCGTGGTCTGGTGCAGGTGTGGGAGCATGTCAACGACGACTTCACCGCGCTCGACCTGTTCGCACTCGATTACGGCCCGGGGATCGCCAACCTGCCGGCGGCGCTGCAGGACGGCTACACGACCTCGGGCACCATGGGCAAGGGTCTGGGAGCCATCCAGCGGCTGTCCTCCGAGTGCGAGTTCTACACCCTGCCGCCGGGGCTGGCGCACGAGTCGCCGTGGCATGGCACCGCTGTCTGGGTGCGCTTTCACGCCGGCGAAAAACCCGGCGAGCGGCCGTTTCAATATGGCCACTTCCTGCGCGCCTATCAGGACGACGTGCACAACGGCGACTGCATCTGCGTCCTGCCGGCCGGTCACGGCATCCGCTGGCTGCACGCCGACGGCCTCGGGCATGGCAAGGAAGCCGCAGAGGCCTTGATCGGCGCCGACCGGGTGCTGGATCCGCTGACCCCGCTCGACGGCACGCTGCAAGCCCTGTCGCGCCGGCTGCGCGGCGGACGCGGAGCGGTCGCCATGGCCTGCGAGATCGATTTCCAGACACGCATGCTGCGCATCTGCGGCGTCGGCGACATGGGGGCATTCCTCGTCTGCAACGGCGAGCGCCGCGTACTCAACTTCGCACCCGGCGTACTGGGCCACGAGCACCGCTCGTTCGAGATCATGGAATCCCCCTTTCCGCAGCAGGCCCTGTTCATCACCGGCTCCGACGGTCTGCGCAGGAACTGGACGCTCAACACCTACCCCGGATTATGGCGTCTGCACCCCCAATTCATCGCCCTGTTGCTTGGCAACGTGGCATCGCGCAACAATGACGACAAATCCATATTCGTGATTCGCACAACACCGATAAAGGACGAGGAACATGGCCAGAAGCGCTAAACCCGCCGCCGAGGCGGCCAAGAGCACCAATCAACTGCTCATCGAGCAGATGATGACCAAGGTCGCCACCATCTCGCAGGACATCGAGAAGCGCGGCCAGAACATCTTTGGCCAGAGCAACCTGCTCACCATCGACGAGATCAACGACTACAGTCTGGAATTCCTCGAACTGTTCGTGCTGCTGCTGCAAGCCGGCGAACGCATCGACCGCCGCGGCAGCGAATACAAGGCGCTGCGCCAGTTCTTCAGCAATTTCTCGCAGCAGATCCAGATCCGCGGCGGCAACCTGGAAGAATTCGTCCGCTACATCCACTTCATGCAGGACATCTTCCTGCACAACCTGGAGGCCGATGCCACGCTCGGCTTCCAGCAGACCCGCGAAATCCTGCTGCTGCTCGCGTCGGTGTTCAACGACATCATTCTCGACGTATTCCACATCTATCTCGCGGAAAAGGAACGCACCATCCAGGCGCAGCAGGAAGAACTCAAGCACACGTCGACGCCGATCACCGAAATCTGGGACGGCGTGCTCACCCTGCCCATCATCGGCACCCTCGATTCCTCGCGCACCATGTCGGTGATGGAGAATATGCTCGCCCGCATCGAAAAGGACCGCGCCCGCGTCGTGGTGATCGACGTCACCGGCGTGCAGGCGATCGACTCCCAGGTATCCCACCACCTGATCCAGATGATCCGCGCAGTGGGCCTGATGGGCGCCAAGGCCATCCTCACCGGCATCCGCCCCGAAATCGCGCGGGCGATCACCAGCCTCAACATCGACCTGTCGATGGTCTCCACACGCTCGACCCTGTCGGAAGGGCTCAAGGAAGCGTTCGCCCTGCTCGGCGTCAGCGTGCAGACCGCCTCCGGCCCGCATCACTGACCGCTGAACGGGGCACACGCACATGACCATGGTCCGGGGCATGCACCTGACGCCGATCGGCGAAGGCTGCGTCCTGCTGGAACCGACCGACGGATTCGACCCCGGCGATCCCGACGCCTATCTGATTCCGCTGGCCGGCGCCTTGCAGCGCATGCGCGCGCGGCGCCTGCTGTACGACCTGAAGAACGTCCCCGTGATCGATAGCCTGTATTTCGCCTGGCTATCCAGCCTTGCCGCCATGTGCCGCATTTCCGGCATCAGCATGGTCGTGGTGAGCATGCGGCCGGCCACGGCCTACGCCCTCGCCCTCACGATGAAGGACCAGCCGCCGTTCGACTGTGCGCTCGACGTCAATCGCGCGCGCTCGCTGCCGTGAAACCCCTGTGTGCCGACGCAACGGCATGCCGTCGAGCTGAAGTCCGACCTACGGCATGCAGGACAATTTATCTTTATTATTCATTCATATAGAGCATCACTGCTGTCCGGTTAAATCGTGAATAAATTCAGTTGGTTG
>MKWN01000016.1 GCA_001899775.1 Thiobacillus sp. 65-29 | reverse complement strand
GGCCGGCACCGAGATGGTGATGCCTGGCGACAACGTCAGCATCAAGGTCTCGCTGATCGCCCCGATCGCCATGGACGAAGGCCTGCGTTTCGCCATTCGCGAAGGCGGTCGTACCGTCGGTGCCGGTGTCGTCGCCAAGATCGAAGAGTAAGGTCCATTCCATGCAAAGCCAGAAAATCCGCATTCGCCTCAAGGCGTTCGACTACAAGCTGATCGACCAGTCGGCCCTCGAGATCGTCGAGACCGCCAAGCGCACCGGCGCCGTGGTCAAGGGCCCGGTCCCGCTGCCGACCTCGATCGAGCGCTTCGACATCCTGCGCTCGCCGCACGTCAACAAAACCAGCCGCGACCAGTTCGAGATCCGCACCCATCGCCGCCTGATGGACATCATGGATCCCACCGACAAGACGGTGGATGCCTTGATGAAGCTGGACCTGCCCGCCGGCGTGGACGTCGAAATCAAGTTGTAAAAAGCGGGCGGCATGGGTATAATGCCGCCCCTTCTGCTTCACCAAGTCGCCGGTCAATAGCAATCGGCACCTACAACCCTTGTCCGGGGCGCACGTTCCGGGCCAGAGATAGGAAATACGAACATGAGTATCGGGCTCGTTGGCCGCAAGGTCGGCATGACCCGCATCTTCACCGACAGCGGCGCAGCCGTTCCGGTGACGGTGCTGGAAATGTCCAATAATCGCGTCACGCAAGTGCGCACCCCAGAAACGGATGGCTATTCCGCCGTTCAGCTTGCCTACGGCAGTCGCCGCAACAGCCGCGTCAACAAGGCCGAGGCGGGTCACTTCGTCAAGGCCGGCGTCGAGGCGGCCGCCATCCTCCGCGAGTTTCGCGTCAGCCCCGAAGTGGCTGCGCAGTACCAGCCGGGCGCAACCGTCTCCGTCGAGGTGTTCCAGGCCGGCCAGAAGGTCGACGTCAGTGGCGTCACCCAGGGCAAGGGCTTCGCCGGCACGATCAAGCGCCACAATTTTGCCTCGCAGCGCGGCTCGCATGGCAACTCCCGCTCGCACAACGTGCCGGGCTCCATCGGTATGGCGCAGGATCCGGGACGCGTGTTTCCGGGCAAGCGCATGTCCGGCCACATGGGCGACGTGTCGTGCACCAAGCAGAACCTCGAAGTGGTCCGCGTCGACGCCGAACGCGGACTGGTGTTGGTCAAGGGTGCCGTGCCGGGCGCCAAGGGCGGCCATGTCGTGGTGCGTCCCGCCGTGAAAGGGGGTGCCTGATGGAACTCGCAGTGATCAACGATCAGGGCCAGCAGGTGACCAGCGTCGCCGCGTCGGACGAGACCTTCGGCCGTGACTACAACGAAGCATTGGTGCACCAGGTGGTGACCGCGTTCCAGGCCAACGCCCGCAGCGCCAACCGTGCACAGCAGACGCGTGCCGAGGTGACGGCTTCGACGCACAAGCCGTGGCGCCAGAAGGGCACCGGCCGCGCTCGCTCGGGCCGCACTTCCAGCCCGATCTGGCGTGGCGGTGGCGTCGCCTTCCCGAACAAGCCGAACGAGAACTTCAGCCACAAGGTCAACCGCAAGATGTACCGCGCGGGGCTGGCGACGATCCTGTCGCAGCTGGCGCGCGAGGGCAAGCTCAAGGTCGTCGAGAGTCTCGGTGTCGATTCGCCGAAGACCAAGGCGCTCGCCGGCAAGCTGAAGTCCATGGGCTACGGCAAGGTGATGATCATCGCCGACACGGTGGATGACAACCTGTGGCTGTCGTCGCGCAACCTGCGCGACGTCTACGTGGTCGAGCCGCACCAGGCCGACCCCTGGAGCCTGATCAAATTTGGCAACGTGCTGATCACCAAGGCGGCGGTCAAGCAGTTTGAGGAGATGGTGTGATGAGCGCGATCAGTCAGGAACGTCTGCTGAAGGTCATTCTCGCGCCGGTGATCTCCGAGAAGAGCACGCGCGTGGCCGACAAGCAGAACCAGGTGGTGTTCCGCGTGCTGCCCGACGCGACCAAGCAGGAAATCGGCGCTGCCGTCGCCAGCCTGTTCAAGGTCGAGGTCACCGGTGTGCAGGTGTTGAACGTCAAGGGCAAGGTCAAGCGCTCGGGCCGCGTCACGGGCCGTCGCGACAACTGGAAGAAGGCGTACGTCACCCTCAAGCAGGGCCAGGACATCGACTTCACGTCCGGTCAGTAAGGAAACCATCATGGCACTGATTAAAGTCAAACCCACTTCTGCCGGCCGTCGCGCGGTCGTCAAGGTCGCCACCCCGGATCTGCACAAGGGCAAGCCGGTGGCCGCGCTCGTCGAACCGAAGAAGCGCGGGTCCGGTCGCAACAACAACGGCCGCATCACGGTGCGCCACAAGGGCGGCGGTCACAAGCAGCACTATCGCGTGGTCGATTTCCGCCGCAACAAGGATGGCGTGCCGGCCAGGGTCGAGCGTCTGGAATACGATCCCAACCGTTCCGCGCATCTCGCGCTGCTCTGTTACGCCGACGGCGAGCGCCGTTACATCATCGCGCCGCGCGGTGTACAGGTCGGCACCCAGTTGCTGAACGGCGCCGAGGCACCGATCAAGCCCGGCAACTGTCTGCCGCTGCGCAGCATTCCGGTCGGCAGCACCGTGCACTGCGTGGAAATGATGCCGGGCAAGGGCGCGCAGATCGCCCGCTCGGCCGGGACCTCGGTGCAGGTGCTGGCGCGCGAGGGCAGCTACGCTCAGTTGCGCCTGCGCTCAGGCGAGATCCGCAAGGTGCACGTCGACTGCCGCGCGACCCTCGGGGAATGCGGCAACGAGGAACACAGCCTGCGTTCGATCGGCAAGGCCGGCGCCAACCGCTGGCGCGGCATCCGCCCGACCGTGCGCGGCGTGGTGATGAACCCGATCGACCACCCGCATGGCGGTGGCGAGGGCCGTACCACCGCAGGCCGGCATCCGGTCAGCCCGTGGGGTGTGCCGACCAAGGGTTATCGCACCCGCAGCAACAAGCGCACTTCCAACATGATCGTGCGCCGCCGTCACGCGCGCTGAACAAGGTAGACAGATATGGCACGTTCAATCAAAAAGGGCCCCTTCGTCGACGGGCATCTGCTGAAGAAAATCGAGGCTGCACGCAACACGAGTGACAAGCGTCCGATCAAGACCTGGTCACGTCGCTCCACCGTGCTGCCGGATTTCATCGGTCTCACCATCGCCGTCCACAACGGCCGGCAGCATGTTCCGGTGTTCGTCACCGAGAACATGGTCGGCCACAAGCTGGGCGAGTTTTCGCTGACGCGCACCTTCAAGGGCCACGTCGCGGACAAGAAGGCGAAGAAATAAGGAGCGCATGATGGAAGTCTCTGCAATTTTGCGTGGTACACGCCTCTCCGCCCAGAAGGGCCGCCTGGTCGCCGACCAGATCCGCGGCCTGCGCGTCGACAAGGCGCTCGACATCCTGGCGTTCAGCCCGAAGAAAGGCGCCGGCATCATCAAGAAGGTGCTGGAGTCCGCGATCGCCAACGCCGAGCACAACGAGGGCGCCGACATCGATACGCTGAAGGTGAGGACCATCTGCGTCGACCAGGGCACCGTGCTCAAGCGCTTCACCGCGCGAGCCAAGGGCCGCGGCAACCGTATTAGCAAACCGACCTGTCACATCACCGTGACGGTTGGCGATTGAGGAAGCGCCATGGGACAGAAAGTAAATCCGATCGGTTTCCGCCTGGGTGTGCAGCGCATCTGGACGGCCAAGTGGTACGGATCGAACCGCAATTTCTCCAGCACGCTGCTGGAAGACATCAAGGTGCGCGACTACCTCAAGAAGAAGCTCGCTCACGCCTCGGTCTCCAAGGTCATGATCGAGCGTCCGGCGAAGAACGCGCGCATCACCATCTACAGCGGTCGTCCCGGTGTCGTCATCGGCAAGAAGGGCGAGGACATCGAAGTGCTGCGCCGTGAACTGTCGCGCATGATGACCGTGCCGGTGCACGTCAACATCGAGGAAGTGCGCAAGCCCGAGACCGACGCGCAGATCATCGCCGACGGCATCGCCCAGCAGCTTGAAAAGCGCGTGATGTTCCGCCGCGCCATGAAGCGCGCGATGCAGAACGCCATGCGCCTGGGCGCACAGGGCATCAAGATCATGAGCTCGGGTCGCCTGAACGGTGCCGAGATTGCCCGTACCGAGTGGTACCGCGAAGGGCGCGTGCCGCTGCACACGCTGCGCGCCGAAATCGACTACGGCCTCGCGGAGGCGAAGACCACCTACGGCATCATCGGCATCAAGGTGTGGGTCTACAAGGGCGATTCGCTCAATCGCGGCGAACAGCCCGTTGCCGCCGAACCGGAACGCCGCGGCAAGAAACCAGGAGTGAAACATGCTGCAGCCAGCTAGAAGAAAATTCCGCAAGGAACACAAGGGCCGCAATACCGGCCTGGCAACCCGTGGTGCAAACGTCAGCTTCGGCGATTTCGGCCTCAAGGCCGTGGGCCGTGGCCGTCTGACGGCACGCCAGATCGAGGCGGCGCGTCGCGCCATGACCCGTCACATCAAGCGGGGTGGCCGCATCTGGATCCGCATCTTCCCCGACAAGCCGATTTCCAAGAAGCCTGCCGAGGTGCGCATGGGTAGCGGCAAGGGTGCACCGGAGTTCTATGTCGCGGAAATCCAGCCGGGCAAGGTGCTGTACGAGATGGACGGCGTGCAGGAGGACGTGGCGCGCGAGGCGTTCCGTCTGGCGGCCGCCAAGCTGCCGATCGCCACCACCTTCGTGACCCGCATGATCGGGAGTTGAGCATGAACGCTAAAGAATTGCGCGGCAAGAACGCCGCCGAACTGCAACAGGAACTCGAGTCGCTGCTGCGCGCGCATTTTTCCCTGCGCATGCAGGTGGCCACGCAGCAGTCCAACAAGACGGCCGACCTCGGCAAGCTGCGCCGCGCCGTTGCCCGGGTGAAGACCATTATGCGTGAGAAGGCGGGCCAAGCATGACTGAAACGAACAAGATGGTGCGCACGCTGACCGGGCGTGTGGTGAGCGACAAGATGGACAAGACGGTGACGGTCCTGGTCGAGCGCCGGGTCAAGCACCCGGTGATTGGCAAGGTCATCCGCATGTCGAAGAAGTACCACGCCCACGATGAAAACAACGAGTTTCACGAGGGCGATACCGTCCAGATCGAGGAATCGCGCAAGCTTTCGCGTACCAAGGCCTGGAAGGTAAGCAAGCTGCTGGTGCGTGCGCGCGTCTGACGCTTGCGCTGAATGCAAAATCCCGGTATAGTGCCGGGTTTTCCGGTTGGTGGCCCGGCTGGATGCCGGTTCGTCGACTGGGGTTTCCCCGCCGCGCACGCGCGGCGTATCTCCCGAACGGGTTCCAAAACTGGCCGCCGCTGTTCTGTTGCAAGGCGTGGTGGATTAAGTTGGAGGCAATTTAAATGATTCAGATGCAGTCCGTACTGGACGTTGCAGACAACACGGGTGCGCGCTCGGTGATGTGCATCAAAGTGCTGGGTGGCAGCCATCGGCGCTACGCCAGCGTGGGCGACATCATCAAGGTCAGCATCAAGGATGCCGCGCCGCGTGGTCGCGTCAAGAAGGGCGACGTCTACAACGCCGTCGTCGTGCGTACCGCCAAGGGTGTGCGCCGGCCTGACGGTTCCGTGGTGCGCTTCGACGGCAACGCTGCCGTGCTGCTCAACAACAAGCTCGAGCCCATCGGCACCCGCATCTTCGGGCCGGTGACGCGCGAGCTGCGCACCGAGAAGTTCATGAAGATCGTCTCGCTGGCGCCGGAAGTTCTGTAAGGGGGAGTCATGGCACGCATTCGCAAGAACGATCAGGTCATCATCCTGGCCGGCAAGGACAAGGGCAAGCGTGGCACGGTGCTGCGCGTGCTCGAAGACGACGCCGTGCTGGTGGAGGGGGTCAACCGGGTGAAGAAGCACCAGAAGCCCAACCCCATGCGCAACCAGCCGGGCGGCATCGTGGAAAAGGAAATGCCGATTCACGTTTCCAATGTGGCGCTGTTCAATGTCGCCACCAAGAAGGCGGATCGGATCGGGTACAAGACGCTGGAGGACGGCCGCAAGGTGCGCATCTACAAGTCCAACGGCGAAATGGTTGACGCTCAGGGGTAATCATGGCGCGCTTGCAAGAGTTTTACCGCGAAACGGTCGTGCCCAAACTGGTCGAGCAGTTTGGCTACAAATCGATCATGGAGGTCCCGCGTATCCAGAAGATCACGCTCAACATGGGTGTGGGCGAGGCCGTGGCCGACAAGAAGGTCATGGAGCACGCCGTCGGCGACATGCAGAAGATCGCCGGCCAGAAGCCGGTGGTGACCAAGTCGAAAAAATCGATCGCCGGCTTCAAGATCCGCGAGAACTATCCGGTCGGCTGCATGGTGACGCTGCGCCGCGCGCAGATGTACGAGTTCCTCGACCGCCTGGTGACAGTGGCGATGCCGCGCATCCGCGACTTCCGCGGCATCTCGGGCAAGTCCTTCGATGGCCGTGGCAACTACAACATGGGCGTCAAGGAACAGATCATCTTTCCCGAGATCGAGTACGACAAGATCGATGCGTTGCGTGGGATGAACATCACCATCACCACCACCGCCAAGACCGACGAAGAGGCCCGCGCACTGCTGGCCGCCTTCAGTTTTCCGTTCAAGAATTGAGGTAAGCATGGCCAAGGTATGCTTGATCAACCGTGAAGAAAAGCGCGCGCGCCTGGTGAAGAAATACGCCGCCAAACGCGCCGAGCTCAAGGCCGTGATCGCGAATCCGCGGTCCTCCGACGAGGCGCGCACGGCGGCGCTTCAGGCGCTTCAGGCGCTGCCGCGCAACGCCAGCCCGGTGCGCCAGCGTAACCGCTGCCAGCTCACCGGCCGTCCGCGTGGCGTGTTCGCCAAGTTCGGCCTGGCGCGCGGCAAGCTGCGCGAGTACGCGATGCGCGGCGAGATTCCCGGCATCGTCAAGGCAAGCTGGTAAGGGGCGAACGATATGAGTATGAGTGATCCCATCGCGGACATGCTGACCCGCATCCGCAACGCGCAGTCCGTCGAGAAGGCGAGCGTGACGATGCCTTCGTCGAAGGTGAAGGTTGCCATCGCGCAGGTGCTGAAGGACGAGGGCTACATCGACGATTTCGCCGTGCGCGGCGCGGTCGGCAAGCCGGAACTCGAGTTGCAACTGAAATATTACGCCGGCCGCCCTGTCATCGAGCGCATCGAGCGGGTGAGCAAACCTGGCCTGCGCATCTACAAGGGTGTCGAGGAACTGCCGCGCGTGATGAACGGCCTCGGTGTCGCCATCGTGTCCACCTCGCGCGGTGTCATGGCCGATCGCCAGGCGCGCGCCAAGGGCGTGGGCGGCGAGATCCTGTGCGTGGTCGCGTAAGCGGAGGTATATAGAGATGTCACGCGTAGCTAAGAGTCCGGTCACCGTGCCGAAAGGCGTCGAGGTCATGATCGGCAATACGATTTCCGTCAAGGGTCCGCTGGGCAGCCTGCAGCAGGCCGCATCGGCCGACGTGAACGTCACGCTCGCCGATGGGGTGTTGAATTTCGCGCCGACACGCGACACCATCCAGGCCAATGCCATGGCCGGGACGATGCGCGCGCTCGTCAACAACATGGTGCGCGGCGTCACGCAGGGATTCGAGAAGCGCCTCACGCTCATCGGCGTGGGCTATCGCGCCCAGGCCCAGGGCGATGCGCTCAACCTGACGCTCGGTTTCTCGCACCCCGTGGTGCACAAGATGCCTGCCGGAGTCAAGGCCGAGACGCCCACGCAGACCGAGATCGTGATCAAGGGGATCGATCGTCAGGCCGTGGGGCAGGTGGCTGCCGACGTGCGCGCGTACCGTCCGCCCGAGCCCTACAAGGGCAAGGGTGTCCGCTACGCGGACGAGGTGGTCATCAAGAAAGAGACCAAGAAGAAGTAAGGCTTTAAGGACAAACCATGAACACGAAGCAATCACGGATTCGCAGGGCGCGCAAAACCCGCGCCAAAATCGCGGCCGTCAAGGCGATTCGGCTGGCCATCCACCGCACCAACAGCCACATCTACGCGCAGATCATTTCTGCGGATGGTGGCACGGTGATGACCAGCGCCTCATCGAACGACAAGGACCTGCGCACCTCGCTGACCAACGGTGGAACCGTTGTGGCGGCCGCCGCGGTGGGCAAGCGCCTCGCCGAGAAGGCCAGGGGTCTCGGTATCGAGAAGGTGGCCTTCGACCGTTCCGGCTTCAGGTTCCATGGGCGCGTCAAGGCCCTGGCGGAAGCGGCCCGCGAAGGCGGTTTGGTTTTTTAACGAGGCAGAATCAAGATGGCCCGTACAGCACCTGGCAGCACCAACGAAGAGCGCGGCGACGGCCTGCGCGAAAAGATGATCTCGGTCAACCGCGTCACCAAGGTGGTGAAGGGTGGCCGCATCATGGGCTTTGCCGCACTCACCGTAGTGGGTGACGGCGATGGCGGCATCGGCATGGGCAAGGGCAAGTCCCGCGAAGTGCCCGTGGCCGTGCAGAAGGCGATGGAAGAGGCGCGCCGCAAGATGGTCAAGGTCAACCTGAAGAACGGCACTTTCCACCACACCGTGGTGGGTCAGCATGGCGCCTCGCGCGTGCTCATCCAGCCGGCGTCGGAAGGTACCGGCATCATCGCCGGCGGCGCGATGCGCGCAGTGTTCGAGGTGATGGGCGTGCAGAACGTGCTGGCCAAGTGCCTGGGTTCGACCAATCCGTACAACGTCGTGCGCGCCACCCTCGATGGCCTGCAGAAGCTGTCGACGCCGTCCGAGATTGCGGCCAAACGCGGCAAGTCCGTCGAAGAAATCACGGGGTAAGTGGCAGTCATGAGCGAGCAAAAGAAAATCAGAGTCACGCTGGTGAAGAGCCTCATCGGCACCAAGGCGCCGCACCGTGCCTGCGTGCGCGGCCTGGGCCTGCGTCGTCTCAACCATACCGTCGAAGTGGCGGACACGCCCGAGAACCGCGGCATGATCAATCGTGTCGCCTACCTGGTGAAGTGCGAGGCCTAACATGGAACTGAATACGATCAAGCCGGCTGACGGCGCCAAGAAAGAGAAACGCCGCGTCGGCCGCGGCATCGGCTCCGGACTCGGCAAGACCGCGGGTCGCGGCCACAAGGGCCAGAAGTCCCGCGCCGGCGGCTTCCACAAGGTGGGCTTCGAGGGCGGCCAGATGCCGATGCATCGTCGTCTGCCCAAGCGCGGTTTCGTGTCGCTGACCAAGGCCGACACGGCGCGCGTGCGCCTGTCCGACATCGCGCTGGTCGGCGCGGACGAGATCGACCTGCTGGTTCTCAAGCAGGCGGGTGTCGTCGGTGCGGCGGCGAAGGCCGCGCGCGTCTATCTTGCCGGTGAAATCGGCAAGGCGGTCAAGCTGCGCGGAATCGCCGTGACCAAGGGCGCGCGTGCGGCGATCGAAGCCGCGGGCGGCAGCGTCAGCGAGTAAGCGGACCAGGAGCGCGTCGTGGCCACCCCGAAAACCGGTTTGAACAAGTTCGGCGATCTGAAACGCCGGCTGCTGTTCCTGCTGGGCGCGCTCGTCGTCTACCGCATCGGCACCTTCATTCCCGTGCCGGGCATCGACCCCCTTGTGCTCGACCAGCTGTTCAAGTCGCAGCAGGGCGGCATCCTGGGCATGTTCAACATGTTCTCGGGCGGTGCCCTGTCGCGCTTCAGCGTGTTCGCGCTGGGTATCATGCCGTACATTTCTGCGTCGATCATCGTGCAGTTGATGAGCACGGTTTCGCCGCAGTTGAAGGAGTTGAAGAAGGAAGGCGAAGCCGGGCGGCGCAAGATCACGCAATATACACGCTACGGCACGCTGTTCCTGGCGCTGTTCCAGTCGATGGGCATCGCGATCGCCCTCGAATCGCAAGCCGGCCTCGTGCTCGACCCCGGCTTCGGTTTTCGCGTGATCACCGTGGTGACGCTGACCGCCGGTACCATGTTCCTCATGTGGTTGGGCGAGCAGATCACCGAGCGTGGCCTGGGCAACGGCATTTCGATCATCATTTTCGCCGGCATCGCGGCAGGCCTGCCGCGCGCCATCGGTGGCACGCTGGAACTTACCCGCACCGGGGCGTTCTCCATCCCGCTGGTGTTGCTGCTGTTCATCGGAGTGCTCCTGGTGACGGCGCTGGTGGTGTTCGTCGAGCGTGGGCAGCGCAAGATCCTGGTCAACTACGCCAAGCGGCAGGTCGGCAAGATGGTGGTGGGCGGGCAAAGTTCGCATCTGCCGCTCAAGCTCAACATGGCTGGCGTCATTCCGCCGATCTTCGCGTCCTCCATCATCCTGTTTCCCGCCACGCTTGCGGGCTGGTTCGGTAGCAGCGAACGCATGAGCTGGTTGCGCGACATCGCCGGCACGCTGTCGCCGGGGCAGCCGGTTTACGTCCTGCTGTACGCGCTGGCGATCATCTTCTTCTGCTTCTTCTATACGGCGCTGGTGTTCGATCCCAAGGAGACTGCCGACAACCTGAAGAAGAGCGGCGCCTTCGTGCCGGGAATTCGTCCGGGTGACCAGACCGCGCGGTATATCGACAGGATCCTGACCCGGCTGACGCTGGTGGGTGCGATCTACATCACGCTGGTATGTCTGTTGCCCGAATTCCTGATCCTGAAATGGAACGTCCCGTTCTATTTCGGCGGCACCTCGCTGCTGATCATCGTCGTGGTGGCCATGGACTTCATGGCCCAGGTGCAGGCGTATGTGATGTCGCACCAATACGAAGGCTTGCTGAAGAAGGCGAATTTCAGGAACGGTCTGGTGGGACGCTGATGTCGAAGGAAGATGTGATCCAGATGCAGGGCGAGGTATTGGAAAACCTGCCCAACGCGACATTTCGGGTCAAGCTGGAAAATGGACACATCCTGCTGGGGCATATTTCGGGAAAGATGCGGATGCACTACATCCGTATCCTGCCCGGCGACAAGGTGACCGTTGAACTGACGCCCTACGATCTGACCAAGGGACGGATCGTTTTCAGGGCGAAATGATTGTTTGGCCGGTGGCATGCCACCGGCGGGTAAATGGAGAAAACCATGAGAGTGCAGGCTTCAGTCAAGAAAATGTGCCGCAAGTGCAAGATTGTCCGCCGCAAGGGCGTGGTCCGCGTGATTTGCGAGGACCCGCGTCACAAGCAGCGCCAGGGCTGAGCCGGCGCGCGTTGAATGTTCGGCCCGGAGGCGGGTCGATGTGTTATAATTTTTTGTTTTCCGTTCGGAGCTTTGCGAATGGCCCGTATAGCAGGGGTTAACATCCCGAATCACCAGCACGCTGTCATTGCCTTGACTGCGATTTTTGGCATCGGTCGTACCACGTCCGGCAAGATCTGCGACGCCGCCGGCGTCACGCACACCGCCAAGATCAAGGACCTGACCGAGGCCGAGATGGAGCGCCTGCGCGAAGGCGTCTCGCGCTTCACAGTCGAGGGCGACCTGCGCCGCGAAGTCACGATGAACATCAAGCGCCTGATGGACCTGGGCTGCTACCGCGGCTTCCGCCATCGCAAGGGACTGCCGGTGCGTGGCCAGCGTACCCGCACCAACGCGCGCACCCGCAAGGGCCCGCGCAAGGCCATCAAAAAGTAAGGACTAGATCATGGCAACCAAAACCTCCGCGCGCGTGCGCAAGAAGGTCAAGAAGAATGTCGCCGAAGGCATCGCGCACATTCACGCGTCCTTCAACAACACCATCGTGACCATCACCGACCGCCAGGGCAACGCCCTGTCGTGGGCGACTGCCGGTGGCGCGGGCTTCAAGGGGTCGCGCAAGTCGACGCCGTTCGCCGCGCAGGTGGCCGCCGAAAATGCCGGCAAGATGGCGCAGGAATTCGGCGTGAAGAACCTGGAAGTCCGCATCAAGGGCCCCGGCCCCGGCCGCGAGTCCAGCGTGCGCGCGCTCAACGCACTGGGCTTCAAGATCACCGCAATCTCCGACGTTACGCCGATTCCGCACAACGGTTGCCGGCCGTCGAAAAAGCGTCGCATCTAAACATCAGGGAATACCATGGCTCGTAATCTTGATCCCAAGTGCCGTCAGTGCCGCCGCGAAGGCGAGAAACTGTTCCTCAAAGGCGAGAAGTGCTTCACCGACAAGTGCGCCATCGAGCGGCGCGCGTATGCGCCGGGCCAGCACGGCCAGAAGAGTGGCGCGCGCCTGTCGGGCTACGGCGTCCAGCTGCGCGAGAAGCAGAAGATTCGCCGCATCTATGGCGTGCTCGAAGGCCAGTTCCGCCTCGTATACAAGGAAGCCGACCGCCGCAAGGGCGTGACCGGCGAGAACCTGCTGGCGCTGCTGGAGTCGCGGCTGGACTCGGTGTGCTACCGCATGGGTTTTGGCGCCTCGCGTACCGAAGCGCGTCAGGTGGTGCGCCACAACGGCATCCTGGTCAATGGCCGCCGCGTCAACATTCCGTCGTATCAGGTGCGTGCCGGAGACGTCGTCGAGGTGACGGAAAAGGCCAAGGCGCACCTGCGTATCAAGGCGGCCGCCGAAGCGACTGCGGCGCGCGGCTATCCCGAGTGGGTCGAGGTCGACGCCAAGGCGCTCAAGGGTACGTACAAGGCGGCCCCGCAGCGCTCTGAACTGCCGTCGACGATCAACGAATCGCTGGTCATCGAACTCTACTCCAAGTAAGCCTGAGCCAGACGTAAGGAAACGCACCCCATGCAAAGCGCAACGGATTTTCTCAAGCCGCGGATCGTCGAGGTGGATCGCGCCTCGCCGCTGCACGCCAAGGTCATCATGGAACCCTTCGAGCGCGGCTATGGCCACACGCTCGGCAATGCGCTGCGTCGTGTCCTGCTGTCGTCCATGGTCGGTTACGCGCCGACCGAGGTCACCATCAGTGGCGTCGTGCACGAGTACTCGACCATCGAGGGGGTGCAGGAAGACGTCGTCGACATCCTGCTCAACCTGAAGGGCATCGCCTTCAAGATGCACGGCAAGCCGGCCGCCATCCTGCGCGTCTCCAAGTCCGGTGAGGGCGTGGTCACCGCGGGTGACATCGAGGTCGGCCATGACATCGAAGTCTTGAATCCGGACCATGTCATTGCGCATCTGACCAAGGGCGGCAAGCTCGACATGGAGATCAAGATCGAGGCGGGACGCGGCTATCAGCCCGCGACCGCGCGCAAGGTGCCGGAAGAAACCCGCGCCGTCGGCTCCATCCTCGTCGATGCCTCGTTCAGCCCGGTGCGGCGCGTCGCGTACTCGGTGGAAAGCGCGCGTGTCGAGCAGCGCACCGACCTCGACCGCCTGGTCATCGACATCGAGACCAACGGCGTGGTCGAACCCGAGGAGGCGGTGCGCACGGCGGCCCGCATCCTGGTCAGCCAGTTGTCGGTGTTCGCCGATCTGGAAGGCACGCCGGTCCAATCCGAGTCGCCGCGCTCGCCGCAGGTCGACCCGATGCTGCTGCGCCCGGTGGACGATCTCGAGCTGACCGTGCGTTCGGCGAACTGCCTGAAGGCCGAGAACATCTACTTCATCGGCGACCTGATCCAGCGTTCCGAGACCGAGTTGCTGCGCACCCCGAACCTGGGCCGCAAGTCGCTCAACGAGATCAAGGACGTGCTGGCCTCCAAGGGCCTGTCGCTGGGCATGAAGCTGGAGAACTGGCCGCCCGCCGGACTCGAGCGCCCCTGATTCAAACCAACGCTGACAATAAAGTGCGGGCCGCCGTGGCAGGCAGCCTTGCCCAAGAATACATACTGAAAGGACACCGCCATGCGCCATCGTCAATCGAACCGCAAACTCAATCGCACCACCAGCCACCGTCTGGCCATGTTCCGCAACATGAGCAATTCGCTGCTGCGCCATGAAGTCATCAAGACAACCCTGCCCAAGGCCAAGGAACTGCGCCGCTTCGTCGAGCCGCTGATCACCCTGGGCAAGGAGCCCACGCTGGCCAACCATCGCCTGGCCTTCGATCGCCTGCGCGATCGCGAGATGGTGGTAAAGCTGTTCGGCGAGCTGGGCCCGCGCTACAAGGCCCGCCCCGGTGGCTATCTGCGCATCCTCAAGTATGGTTTCCGCGTCGGTGACAATGCGCCGATGGCTCTGGTCGAACTGGTGGATCGCCCGGCGTCGGACGAGGCAGCTACCGAGGCCGAGTAAGCTTGCCGCGATATAGAAAACAGCCGGGCGTGTCCCGGCTTTTTTTTACCTGATTCCCGCGCGAGCGAGGCGATCTTGCGGGCAGGGCCCTGCCACGTGCATAGTCACCCCATTCAACCTCCGCTCATCTTTCCATGATCGTGCTCTTTACCGACTTCGGCAGCCGCGATCCCTATGTGGGGCAGGTGAAGGCGCGGCTCGCCACCGTTGCACCGGGCGTTCCGGTGATCGATCTGTTGCACGAGGTGCCGGATTTCAATCCGCATGCCGGCGCCCATCTGCTGGCCGCGCTGGCGGGCGGGTTTCCGCCTGGTGCGGTGTTTCTTGCGGTGGTCGACCCGGGCGTCGGCACGCCGCGCGGCAGCGTGGTGATGCAGGCGTGTGGGCGCTGGTACGTGGGGCCGGACAACGGCCTGCTGTCGGTGGTCGCCGCGCGCGCGCCGGATACACGGCTGTGGCGCATTACCTGGCGGCCGGAGGTGCTGTCGGCCACGTTTCACGGGCGTGACCTGTTCGCCCCGGTCGCGGCGGCGCTGGCGCGTGGGGATTTTCCGCAGGAGCGGCTCGACGGGGTCGATGCGCTGGGTGTCGAATTCGACGCCGGCGATCTGCCGCGCATCATCTATGTTGATCACTACGGCAACGCCTGGACCGGCGTGCGCGGTGAACCGTCCGTGGCACGTGTGCGTGCGGCGGGGCGGGAATTTGCGCGGGGCGACTGTTTCGCTGCGGTGGAGAAGGGCCACGGCCTGTGGTTCGTGAACAGCGTCGGTCTCATCGAACTTGCGGTCAATCGCGGCAGTGCCGCGGCGACCTATGGCCTGCGCGTCGGCGACCGGGTGGACGTGGAACGGGCGAGCTGAATCAGTCCACACCCAGCAGCAGCGCGCGAAAATCGTTGACGTTGGTGCGCGTCGGGCCGGTGATAACGAGGTCGTCGAGTGCTGCAAAGAATCCGTGGCTGTCGTGCGCGGCGAGGCGCGCTGCGGCGTCGAGGCCGCATGTGCGGGCGCGGGCGAGCGTGTCGGGGGTGATCAGGGCGCCGGCGTTGTCTTCGCTGCCGTCGATGCCGTCGGTGTCGCAGGCGATGACCCAGGCCGGCGTGTCGCCGAGCGCGAGGGCGAGCGCCAGCAGGAATTCGGTGTTGCGTCCGCCGCGACCGTGGCGCGGACGCAGGGTAACGGTGGTCTCGCCTCCCGATACCAGGGCGAGCGGCCCCCGCTGCGCGATGGCGCGTGCGAGCGCGGCATGCTGGCGCGCCACGGCCTGCGCGTCACCGCTGACGCAATCGGACAGCAGCAGGGCGGGGATGCCGTTTCCTTCGAAGTGGCGCACGGCCGCCAGGAGACTGTCGTGGGCGCGGGCGATGATGCGGTTTTCCACGCGGGCGAAAGCGGGATCGCCCGGCTTGGGCGTGTCGGGTACCGTACCCGCGACGCAGGCTTCGAGGTGGGTGGTCACCGCCGCGGGCGCGTCGATGCGGAAACGCGCGAGGCAGGCCAGCGCGTCCGCGCAGCGGCTGGGGTCGGCAGCGCAGGGGCCGGAGGCGATGTGCACCGGATCGTCGCCGACGACGTCGGAAATGATCAGCGCCAGCACGCGTGCGCCGCCGGCCGCGCGCGCCAGTTGTCCGCCGGAGACACGCGTGAGGTGCTTGCGCACGGTGTTGATGTCCTGGATGGTGGCGCCCGCGCCGAGCAGCGCGCGGGTGACCTGGCGCAGATCTTTTAGCGTCACGCCCGCCACCGGGGCGGCGAGCAGGCTGGACCCGCCGCCGGAGATCAGCGCCAGCAGCAGGTCGTCCGGGCCAAGTTCGGCGGCCAGATGCAGCATGTGCAGGGCGGCCGTCTCGCCGCGTCCGTCGGGCAGTGGATGGCTCGCCTCGACGACTTCGATGCGGCGCGTTGGCAGCCCGTGCCGGTAACGCGTGACGACCAGACCGGACAGTGGCGCATCGGCCGGCCAATGCGCTTCCACCGCCGCGGCCATGCTGGCTGCCGCCTTGCCGCCGCCGAGCACGAGCGTGCGGCCGCGCGGTGGCGGGGGAAGATGTGGCGGCAGGATGCGCAGGGGGTCGGCGGCCGCGACGGCGGCGGCGAAGGATTCCCGCAGCAGACGCAGAGGGCGTGGCGTTGCGGCATGACGATCGGTGTGACGGGGTGGGTTCATGATGAATGTCGTCGGGGCGCGCGCGGCGCACGGCCGGCGTGCTGCGCACGCGTGTTTCCATATACACTCACGGCGCAGCATACATCCTTGCCGGGGATCTTCCCGAAAACCCCGGCTGGCTGAGATTCCCGGATGACCGAACCGCAATGGGCGGGTATCCGTCGCTGAAACAAGTGGTAATTCCAGGGTGAGACGATGGCCTTCCCTTTGGCCCCTTCGAGATTGAAACCTGTTCTTGTGCTCGTGGCGCTCCTCCTCGGGGCCGTCGTCATCGGGATGGCGCTGCGGGATTCCGCGGAGGTTGCGCCGCGTGGCCGGGAACCCGCTGCCAAGCAGGCGGCGGAACCCGCCGGGGCGCGTGCGGCGCTCACTGTCACCGCCGTCACGCCGCAGTGGAGCGAGTGGCCGCAGGTGCTGCCGGCCAACGGCAATATCGCGGCCTGGCAGGAGGCGGTCATCGGTGCCGAGATCGGCAATCTGCGACTGACCGAAGTGCGGGTGAATGTCGGTGACCGCGTAAAAAGGGGCGAGGTGCTGGCGCGCATTGCCGATGACACCGTGACCGCCGAACTGGCCGAGGCGACGGCGGCGCTGACCGAAGCGGAAGCGATGCTCGCCGAAGCGCGCGCCAACGGCGACCGTGCGCGGCAGTTCCAGGCGACCGGCTTTCTGAGCGCGCAGCAGATCACCCAGTACCTCACCGCGGAGAAGACGGCGCTTGCCCGCCTCAACGCCGCGCGCGCCCGGTTGCAGTCGGCACGGCTGCGGCTGGCACAAACCGTCGTGCGTGCACCCGACGATGGCGTGATTTCCGCGCGCGCCGCGACGGTCGGCTCGATGACACAGCCGGGGCAGGAACTGTTCCGCCTGATCCGCGGCGGCCGCCTCGAGTGGCGTGCCGAAGTGAGCGCGCCCGATCTGGGCCGGTTGCAGCCCGGGGTCACGGCCACGCTGAGCGCGCCCGACGGCACGCGCGTCCAGGGGCGCGTGCGCATGGTCGCGCCCACGGTGGATCCGCAGACGCTGAATGGCCTGGTGTATGTCGACCTGCCGGTTGCCGGGACCGGCGATGCGCTGCGTGCAGGCAGCTTCGCGCGCGGCGAGTTCGAGCTTGGACGCGCGCGTGTACTGAGCCTGCCGCAGTCTGCCGTGCTGCTGCGCGAAGGATTTGCCTACGTGTTCCGGCTCGACGCGCAGGACCGCGTCGCGGAGACGAAAGTCAGCGCGGGGCAGCGCATGGGCGATCGCATCGAGATCGTCGACGGCATCGCGGAGAGCACGCGGGTGGTGGCAAGCGGCGTCGGCTTTCTGGCCGACGGCGACCGCGTGCGGGTGGTCGGCACCGCCGACAACGCGCGCTCGACGGATATTCAGCGATGAATGTCTCGTCCTGGGCGATCCGCAACCCGATTCCGTTCGTGTTGCTGTTCGTCGTGCTGACGCTGGCAGGTCTGCTGGCGTTCAGGACGATGAAGATCCAGCAGTTCCCGGATATCGACCTGCCGACGGTGACGGTGTCGGCGACGCTGCCTGGCGCCGCGCCTGCGCAGCTTGAGACCGAGGTCGCGCGCAAGATCGAGAACGTCGTCGCCACGCTGCAGGGCGTCAAGCACATCTACACCAAGGTGCAGGACGGCACCGCGACGATCACCGTCGAGTTCCGTCTGGAAAAGCCGACGCAGGAAGCGGTGGACGACGTGCGCGACGCGGTGTCGCGCATCCGCTCCGATCTGCCGGGGGATCTGCGCGATCCGGTGATCTCGAAGGTCAATCTGGCCGGCTCGCCGATCCTGACCTACACCGTCGCGTCCAGCCGCATGGACGACGAGGCACTGTCCTGGTTCGTCGACAACACCGTCGCCAAGCGCCTGCTCAGCGTGCGCGGCGTGGGCGCGGTGGCGCGCGTGGGCGGCGTCGACCGCGAGGTGCGGGTGGAGCTCGACCCGGCGCGCCTGCTGGCGTTGGGCGCCACCGCCGCCGACATCTCGCGCCAACTGCGACGGATCCAGCAGGAAGCACCCGGTGGGCGCGCCGACGTCGGCGGCGCGGAACAGACGGTGCGCACCATCGCCACGGTGCGCTCGGCCGACGAACTGGCGCGCATGGACATCGCGCTGTCCGACGGCCGTCGCATCCGTCTGGACCAGGTCGCCACGGTCAGCGATAGCGTCGCGGAACGGCGCTCGGCGGCGTTGCTCAATGGCAAGCCGGTGGTGGGCTTCGAGATCGTGCGCAGCCGCGGCGCCGGCGAGATCGAGGTGGCCGACGGCGTGCGCGCCGAGCTGGCGCGGATTGAGGCTGCGCACCCCGACATCGCCATCACCGAAGCCTTCAATTTCGTCGATCCGGTACAGGAAAACTTCGACGGTTCGCTGTCGCTGCTGATCGAGGGCGCCATCCTCGCAGTCCTCGTGGTGTGGATTTTCCTGCGCGACGGGCGCGCCACACTGGTATCCGCCACCGCGCTGCCACTGTCCATGATCCCGGCCTTCGCCGCGATGTACCTGATGGGCTTCACCCTCAATGTCGTCACCCTGCTGTCCCTGTCGCTGGTCGTCGGCGTGCTGGTGGACGACGCCATCGTCGAGGTCGAGAACATCATCCGCCATCTGCGCATGGGCAAGACGCCCTACCAGGCGGCCATGGAGGCGGCCGAGGAAATCGGCACGGCGGTGATCGCCACCACCTTCACGCTGATCGCGGTGTTCCTTCCCACCGCGTTCATGAGCGGGGTGCCAGGCAAGTTCTTCGTGCAATTCGGCTGGAGCGCGGCGATCGCGGTGTTCTTTTCGCTGGCGGTGGCGCGCATGCTCACGCCGATGATGGCGGCATATTTCCTGAAGCCGCCACGCACGGCGCGCGGCGAACCCTTCTGGATGGGCGTCTATCTGCGCTGGGCGGCCTGGTGCCTCAAGCATCGCGTGCTCACGTTGATCGCCGCGGCGGGTTTCTTCTTTGGTTCCTTTGCGCTGGTGCCGCTCTTGCCGACCGGCTTCATCCCGCCGGACGATCTGTCGCAGACCCAGGTGTATCTGTCCCTGCCGCCCGGCGCGACTTTCGAGGAGACGTTGGCGGTCGCCGAACGGGCACGCAGGATCGTGCAGGCGAATCCTCACGTGAAGCTGGTCTACACGGCGGTGGGCGGTGGCGCTTCGGGCGCCGATCCGTTCATGCCGCGCGGCGCGGCGGAAGTGCGCAAGGCCACGCTGACGATCAACATGACGCCGCGCGCGCAGCGTGGCGGCATCAGGAAGCAGACCGTCGAAGCCGAGTTGCGCGAGGCGCTCGCGGCGCTGCCCGGCGCGCGCATCAACGTTGGGTTCGGCGGATCGAGCGAGAAATACGTGCTGGTGCTGGCGAGCGAGAACGGCCAGATTCTGGCCGCGCATGCGCGCGTCGTCGAACGCGAACTGCGCACCCTGCCCGGCATCGGCAACGTTACCACCAGCGCCAGCCTCGTGCGCCCCGAGCTCGTCGTACGGCCCGATTTCGAGAAGGCGGCGAAGCTCGGCGTGACCTCGGCGGCGATCGCCGACACCCTGCGCATTGCCACGGCGGGTGACTACGACGAGGATCTGGCGAAGCTGAATCTGTCGCAGCGCCAGGTGCCGATCGTCGTCAAGCTGCCGCCGGGCGCGCGCCAGGACCTCGCCTTGCTCGAGCGCATGACGGTTCCCGGAAAACACGGCCCGGTCCTGATCGGCAACGTCGCCTCGCTCAGTCTCGACAGCGGACCGGCCGAGATCGACCGCTACGACCGGCAGCGCAACATCAACTTCGAGATCGAGCTGAATCAGCAGCCGCTCGGTCTGGTGGAAAGCCAGGCGCTCGCGCTGCCCAGCATCAGGAACCTGCCGCCCGGCGTGACGCAGACGACGATCGGCGATGCCGAAGCGATGAACGAACTGTTCGCCAGCTTCGGCCTGGCCATGCTCACCGGGGTGCTGTGCATCTATGTCGTGCTGGTGATGCTGTTCAGGAGTTTCGTGCAGCCGGCGACCATCCTCGTCGCTCTGGTGCTGTCGGTGCCGGGCGCCTTCCTGGCCCTGTTCGTCACCGGCTCGGCGCTGTCGATGCCTTCCATGATCGGCCTGGTGATGCTGATGGGCATCGCCGCGAAAAACTCCATCCTGCTCATCGACTACGCCATCCTGGCGCGCCGCGTGCACGGCCTCGACCGCTGGGACGCGCTGCTCGACGCCTGCCACAAACGCGCGCGGCCGATCGTGATGACGACCATGGCGATGGGCGCGGGCATGCTGCCCATCGCCATCGGCTTCGGTACCGACCCGAGCTTTCGCGCACCCATGGCCATCGTCGTCATCGGCGGCCTCATTACCTCGACCTTCCTCAGCCTGCTGGTGATTCCCGTGGTGTACAGCTTTGTCGACGACCTGATCGAGTGGACACGCCGCCGCGTGTCGTCACCGCAGGCGGTGCAGCCGTAAGGGTCAATCGCGTCGCTCAGAACGATTCGTCGGCGCGCAGGTAGCGCCACTGCCCGAGCGGCAGTTCGCCCAGGCGCACGCGGCCGGTGCGCACGCGCTTCAGACCCGTCACGCGCAGGCCGACCAGCTCGCACATGCGGCGGATCTGACGCTTGCGGCCTTCGCGCAACACGAAGCGCAACTGGTCGGCGTTCTGCCATGCCACCTTCGCCGGGCGCAGTCGGTGTCCGTCGAGGGAGAGACCGTGGTTGAGCAGGGCAAGCCCCTGCGCATCGAGGCGGCCCTCGACGCGTACCAGGTATTCCTTGTCGATATCCGAATCGTCGCCGATGAGTTGCCTGGCGATGCGCCCATCCTGCGTCAGCACCAGCAGGCCGGTCGAGTCGATGTCGAGGCGGCCGGCGGGGGCGAGTCCCTTCAACTGCTCGCGCGCAAAGCGGCGCGCTGTGGGGTCTTCGCGCCAGCGCGTGGCGGGCTGGATCAGCGCCACGGCCGGCTGGTAACCCGGCTCCGGCTGGCCCGACACGTAGCCGACCGGCTTGTGCAGCAGGATCGTCACGCGTTCGGCCTGCTGCGCGCGTGCCTGGGTGTCGAGGCGGATCGCGCAATCCGGGTCGACCTTGGTGCCCAGTTCGGTGATGCGCCGGCCGTCGACGAATACCAGGCCTTGTTCGATGCAGGCGTCCGCCTCGCGGCGTGAACACAGCCCGCGTTCGGACATCAGCTTGGACAGGCGGACGGGTTCCTTCATCCGCGCCGCGCGAGCACGGGTTGCAGGTAACGCCCGGTGTGGCTCGCCGGGTTGGCGGCGACGTCCTCCGGCGTGCCCTCGGCGATGATCATGCCGCCCCCCGCGCCGCCCTCGGGGCCGAGGTCGACCAGCCAGTCGGCGGTCTTGATCACATCAAGGTTGTGCTCGATGACGACCACGCTGTTGCCGGCGTCGGCCAGGCGCTGCAGCACCTTCAGCAAGAGATCGATGTCGGCGAAATGCAGGCCTGTGGTCGGTTCGTCGAGGATGTAGAGCGTGCGTCCGGTGTCGCGCTTGGACAGTTCCAGCGCGAGTTTGACGCGCTGCGCCTCGCCGCCGGACAGCGTGGTCGCCGCCTGGCCGAGCCGGATGTAGCCCAGGCCGACGTCGATCAGCGTGGCGAGCTTCTTTTTCACCACCGGAACCGCGTCGAAGAACACGGCGGCGTCCTCCACCGTCATCTCCAGCACGTCGCGGATGGTCTTGCCCTTGTAGTGCACCTCCAGCGTCTCGCGGTTGTAACGCGCGCCGTGGCAGACATCGCACGGCACATAGATGTCCGGCAGGAAATGCATCTCGACCTTGACCACGCCGTCGCCCTGGCAGGCCTCGCAGCGCCCGCCCTTGACGTTGAAGGAAAAGCGTCCCGGCCCGTAGCCGCGCGTGCGCGCTTCCGGCACGCCGGCGAAAAGTTCGCGAATCGGCGTGAAGAGGCCGGTATACGTGGCCGGGTTGGAACGCGGCGTGCGCCCGATCGGGCTCTGGTCGACGTTGATCACCTTGTCGAAAAACTCCAGTCCGTGGATCTCTCCGTACGGTGCCGGCTCGGTGGTGGAGCCGTACAGGTGGCGCGCGACCGCCGCATACAGGGTGTCGTTGATGAGTGTGGACTTGCCCGAGCCCGACACGCCGGTGACGCACACCATCAGCCCCAGCGGCAGGTCAAGGGTGACGTGTTTCAGATTGTTGCCGTGCGCATCGGTGAGGACCAGCCGGCGCTCGAGGTTCACCCGGCGGCGTTTTTTCGGGATGGCGATGGCGCGCCGGCCGGTGAGATACTGGCCGGTGAGCGAATGTTCGGCGAGGCGGATTTCCTCCGGTGTGCCTTGGGCGACGACCTCGCCGCCGTGCACGCCCGCACCGGGTCCCATGTCGACCACGTAGTCGGCGGCGCGAATCGCATCCTCGTCGTGCTCGACCACCAGCACCGAGTTGCCGATGTCGCGCAGGTGCTTCAGGGTTGCCAACAGGCGGTCGTTGTCGCGCTGGTGCAGGCCGATCGAGGGCTCGTCGAGCACGTACATCACGCCCGTCAGACCCGAGCCGATCTGCGAGGCGAGGCGAATGCGCTGCGCCTCGCCGCCGGACAGCGTGTCGGCGGAGCGGTCGAGCGACAGGTAATCCAGCCCGACGTTGTTGAGGAAGCCGAGGCGGGCGACGATTTCCTTGACGATCCTGTCGGCGATCTGCGCGCGATGGCCGTCGAGTTGCAGCGCCTCGAAGAACGCCAGCACTTCCTTCAAGGGCAGCGCGCTCACCTGATAGATCGGTGCGCCGCCCACCATCACGTGGCGCGCCTCCTCGCGTAGCCGCGTGCCGTGGCAGGCGGGACAGGGCTTGGTGTTCTGGTACTTGGCGAGCTCCTCGCGCACCGCCAGCGAATCGGTCTCGCGATAGCGCCGCGCCATGTTGGCGAGCACGCCCTCGAAGGCGTAGCTGCGCGTGGTGAAGCCGCCGCGCGGCGCCAGCACCTGGAACTTGATCGCTTCCTTGCCGCTGCCGTCGAGAATCACCTCGCGGATGCGCTTCGGCAGCTTCTCCCACGGCGTGTCCAGATCGAAGCCGTAGTGCATCGCCAGGCTCTGCAACATCATGTAGAAGAACTGGTTGCGCTTGTCCCAGCCCTTGATCGCGCCGCTTGCCAGCGACAGATGCGGAAAGGCGACCACGCGCGCCGGATCGAAGAAGCTGACCTGGCCCAGGCCGTCGCAGGTGGCGCACGCGCCCATCGGGTTGTTGAAGGAGAACAGGCGCGGCTCCAGTTCCGGCAGCGCGTAGCTGCACACCGGGCAGGCAAACTTCGCGGAGAAGAGATGCTCCTTGCCCGTGTCCATCTCCACCGCCAGAGCGCGGCCTTCGGCGTGGCGCAGCGCCGTCTCGAAACTCTCCGCCAGGCGCTGTTTGGCGTCGGCGCGCACCTTCAGGCGGTCGACCACGACTTCGATGGTGTGTTTCCTGTTCTTGTCGAGCTTGGGCACGGCATCGATCTCGTGCACTTTGCCATCGACCCGCACCCGCACGAAACCCTGCGCGCGCAGCTCGGCGAACAGTTCGAGATTCTCGCCCTTCCGGCCCACCACCAGCGGCGCCAGGATCATCAGCCTGGTGTCCTCGGGCAGCGCCAGCACCGCGTCGACCATCTGCGACACCGTCTGCGCGGCGAGCGTGATGCCGTGCTCCGGGCACTGCGGGTCGCCGACGCGCGCGTACAGCAGGCGCAGGTAGTCGTGGATTTCGGTCACGGTGCCGACGGTCGAGCGCGGGTTGTGGCTGGTCGCCTTCTGCTCGATCGAGATTGCCGGCGAGAGCCCCTCGATCAGGTCGACGTCGGGCTTTTCCATCAACTGCAGAAACTGCCGCGCATAGGCCGACAGCGATTCGACGTAGCGGCGCTGGCCCTCCGCATAGAGCGTGTCGAAGGCGAGCGAGGACTTGCCCGAGCCCGACAGCCCCGTGATCACCACCAGCCGGTTGCGCGGCAGGTCGAGGTTGACGTTCTTCAGGTTGTGCGTGCGTGCGCCGCGGATCCGGATGCTGTCCATGGGGGGGCGGGGGTAATTCGTAACCTGCTAATATAGCGGACTTCCCCATCCGACGTAATTTGCAGTGGCCGAGCTCGATCTGTCCGAACGCATGACCCGCGCCGAAACGCGTGCCGCGACCGGGTTGGCGGCGATTTTCGGCCTGCGCATGCTGGGCATGTTCCTCATCCTGCCGGTGTTCGCACTCTACGCAGAACACCTGCCGGGCGGCGACAACCACACCCTGGTGGGCCTCGCGCTGGGCATGTACGGCCTCACCCAGGCGCTGCTCATGCTGCCCTTCG
Organism: Thiobacillus sp. 65-29; assembly: GCA_001899775.1. Classification (GTDB taxonomy): domain Bacteria; phylum Pseudomonadota; class Gammaproteobacteria; order Burkholderiales; family Thiobacillaceae; genus Thiobacillus. Next base: position 206,557 of record MKWN01000016.1, on the reverse strand, counting down.
GCATGGCGTCCGACCGCATCGGCCGCAAGAAGGTGATCGTCTTCGGACTGCTCGTGTTCGCGCTCGGCAGCTTCGTCGCCGCCGCCGCGGCCGACATCTACTGGACCATCTTCGGACGCGCGCTGCAGGGCGCCGGTGCGGTGTCCGCCGTGGTTACCGCGATGCTCGCCGACCTCACCCGTGAGGAACACCGCACCAAGGCGATGGCGATGATCGGCTCGACCATTGGCGTCGCCTTCGCCGTGTCGCTGGCGGCGGGGCCGGCGCTCGCGCGCGCCATCGGCGTGCCGGGTCTGTTCGCGCTCACCGGCGTGCTGACCCTGGCGGCGATCTGGGTGGTGAAATACTGGGTACCCGATCCTGCGGTCAGCCGTTTCCATGCCGACGCGCAGACCGATCCCGCCGGCCTGCGCGAGGTGCTGGCGAACCGTCAATTGCTGCGCCTCGACTTCGGCATTTTTGCCCTCCATGCGGCGCAGATGGCGATGTTCGTCGTCGTGCCGGTGGCGCTGAAGAATGCCGGCCTCGTCCCCGCCGACCACTGGGCGGTGTACCTGCCGGTGGTGCTCGCCTCCTTCGCGCTGATGGTGCCGGCCATCATTTATGGCGAGAAGCGCCATCGTCTGAAACCCGTATTCGTCGGTGCGATCGCGCTGATGCTCGTCGCGCAGATCGGCCTCGCGCTTGGCATCGCCCATTTCTGGGCCATCGTGTGGGCGCTGTTCGCGTTTTTCGTCGCCTTCAACATCCTCGAGGCCACGCTGCCCTCGCTGGTTTCCAAACTCGCGCCCGCCTCCGCCAAGGGCACCGCGATGGGCGTGTACAACACCACCCAGGCGCTGGGCCTGTTTTTCGGCGGCGTTGCCGGCGGCTGGCTGGCGCAGCATCATGGCTTTGCCGCGACCTTCGCCTTCTGTGTCGTGCTGATGGGCGCGTGGCTCGTCGTCGCGCTGTCGATGGCTGCGCCGCCCGCCGTCAAGACCCGCATGTTCCACGTCGGCGCCATGCCCGCCGATCAGGCCGTGTTGCTGCGGGCCCGGCTCGCGGCCCTCGCCGGCGTCGTCGAGGCGAGCGTCCTCGCCGAGGAAGGCGTCGCCCTGCTGAAAGTCAGTGCCCACGGTTGGGACGAGGCCGGTTTGCGCAGCCTGATCGGCGCAGCCTGATAGAATCCGGCTGTTGCCGCGCAGGCATCGTCCCGGACATAGTCCGTCGGGCGGCAGGAGGCCCGCTTGCGGGCCGAAATCGGTCCACACGGACGCCCGATGGACAATCCGGGATCATCAAACTTCAGAGACGGGGGAAAACATGGCATCGGTGAACAAGGTCATTCTGGTCGGCAACCTGGGGCGCGACCCCGAGATGCGCTACCTGCCCAGCGGCGAGGCGGTCGCCAACTTCAGCATCGCCACCACCGACAAGTTCAAGGACAAGAGCGGCGCTTTGCAGGAAGCCACGGAGTGGCACCGCATCGCCTTCTTCGGCCGTACCGCCGAAGTGTGCGGGCAGTACCTGAAGAAGGGCAGTCAGGTCTACATCGAGGGCAGCATCCGCTCGCGCAAGTACACCGACAAGGACGGCATCGAGCGCACTGCCTACGAAATCCGCGGCGACCGCATGCAGATGCTCGGCGGCCGTTCCGGCGGCATGACCGACATGGACGACACCGGCCATGCGCCGGCCGCACCGCGCAACGCCGCGCAGCCTGCGCCCGCGCGCAGCACGTCCGGTGGCGGCTTCGACGACCTCGACGACGATATTCCGTTCTAGAAAAAAACTGGTCTAGAATCGCCCGAGGCGCGTCCCCGACGCGCCGCACCCCGAAACAACATGAAGCGGAGATGGCCGCGCGGCGGCACGAGGTGAACAGCGCACGACCCGCAGCCTGCGCCACACTGGCGCTTGCGGCTCTGCTCGACGGGCTGATGCCGGTGCAGGCACAGGCCCTGACGGAGGCCGATTTCTACGACGACCTGCCGGTCGTCCTGTCCGTTTCGCGCCTGTCGCAGCCGCTCGACGAGGCGCCCGCCGCCGTCACCGTCATCGACGAGGCCATGATCCGCGCCTCCGGCTTTCGCGACATTCCCGACCTGCTGCGCCTGGTGCCCGGCTTCTCCGTTGCCTACACGCGCGACAACACCTGGGCCATCGGTTATCACGGCATGGCCGACGCCTTCTCGCGCCGCTTCCAGGTGCTGGTTGACGGCCGCTCGATCTACAGTCCGGCCTATGGCGCGGTCAACTGGGGCGAGCTACCCCTGTCGGTCGACGACATCGAGCGCATCGAAGTCGTGCGCGGCCCCAATGCCGCGAGCTACGGCGCCAACGCGTTTCTCTCCGTCATCAACATCATCACCCGGGACCCGAGCCAGACGCCCGGAACCTTCGCGTCGATGCAATACGGTGAGCAGGGCATGTCCGGACTCACGCTGCGCCACGGCGGCGAGCAGGGTGACCTGCGTTATCGGCTGACGCTGTCGGCACAGACGCGCGACCGTTTCGAAGCCGACACGATCGACGGCACAACACCTGTCAGGCTGTACGAGGAAACGCAGACCTATTTCGCCAACGGTCGTGCCGAATATCGCCTGTCGGACACGGACCAAATCAGCGCGCAGTTCGGTCTTTCGGTGGGCGACTGGCAGGCGGGGCATTCCCTCAACGCCGACGAACCGCAGGGGCAGGATGTGTCCGCCTAGTTCGTGCAGTTCAGGTTCCAGCGGGTGCACAGCAGCGACGACGAATGGATGGTGCAGGCCTATTTCAGCCGCAACAATCACGACGCGCCGCGTCAAGCCGCGATCTGCATCGATACCGTCAAGGGCAAGCCCGTCGTCTGTCCCGGCGGCTATCCCGCGCCGCCGCGCTATGTCGCCACCGGGCAGACGCTCGAGGCGGGCATCGACCAGTTGCAGACCCGCTTCAACATCGAATTCCAGCGCAACCAGCGCCTGGCACCGGACTGGCGTGCGGTATGGGGGGCGGAAGTGCGCCAGGAGACCGTGGAGAGCCTGCGCTATTTCAATACGACGGGAAGCCTCGATGGCACGCTGGCGCGTGCCTACCTCAATCTCGAATGGCGCGCACATCCCGATGTGCTGCTGCAGGGCGGCGCCATGCTGGAGCATCATTACTTCACCGGCACCGACGTGTCGCCGCGGCTGGCGCTCAACTATGCGCTTGCCGACGGCCACACCCTGCGCCTGAACCTGTCGCAAGCCTACCGTTCACCCACGTTTTTCGAGCAGCGCGGCAATCTCACCTATTACACGACCACCGGTCTTCCCGTCGTGCAGGCCTTCGCGCCGTCGGACCCGCTCCAGCCGGAGCGCATCCTGTCGCGCGAAATCGGCTACGTCGGCGTCTACCCGCGCGCCCACCTGCAACTGGACGCCAAGTTCTTCCACGACACCATCTACGACTACATCAACAGCAAGGGCAGTCCCGCGCGCTTCGACAACCGCGACGATTTCAGCGTGCGTGGCGGCGACCTGCAACTGGGGTGGCAGCCGGTGCCCGCGCTCAGACTGTCGGCGCAGTACGCCCGCACTTTCATTCATGCCGATGAGTCCATCGACCGGGACCTCGAGGATTCGGCGCCGCGCAACACCTTCAGCCTGCTCGCCCGCTACGAGCTGGGGCATGGCTGGCTGGCGAGCGCCGGCGTCTACCGCTCTGGGCGCATGAAATGGCTCAGCGATGGCGACTGGACTGGTGCCTTCACACGCTGGGACGCGCGCCTGGCGCGCCGCTGGTCGTGGCAGGGACACCAGATGGAAGCCGCCCTGGCCGGGCAGAACCTGGGCGCGGACTACAACGAATTCCGCGACAGCAATATTTTTAGCCGACGCGTCTACGCAAGCTTCAGTGTCGCCTGGTGAGTGTGCGGAACCCGGATTGCCCTTTCGTCGGCAGGAGGTCCGCTTGCGGTGCGAAATGGGGCGACCGAACCACCACCCCATCGGGCCGAGGGCGACCCTCCAACAACGCGGCAGCGCGGTGATTGTGGCCGATGAAGCCATCGCCACATCGGGCCGCAAGGAGCGCAGCCCCTGTAGGAGCGGCGCCCTCGCCGCGATTGTTTGCATCGCACCAACGACCGCCATCGGCCCGAGGGTAGATCTCCTCCCGGCAAATGGGCAATCGGGATAATCCTGGAAACCACGAACACCCGGCGCCCGGATACCTGATTTCACCGGATTCCGGCAGCCTGTGCGGCGGGTTTCGGCCCTGCCCCGATTGGGGGCGGGCGTGCTTGCGGGTATAATCGGCCAACTTCTTGATTGTCGGAGAATTTTCATGCCGATCTACGCCTACCGATGTGCGTCCTGCGGGTTTGCGCAGGACGAGATGCAAAAAGTGTCCGATACTCCGCTCACCGTGTGTCCCGCGTGTGGCAAGGCCGACTACGCCAAGCAGGTCACCGCCGCCGGCTTCGCGTTGAAGGGCACCGGCTGGTACGCCACCGATTTCAAGGGTGGCGCGAAGCCGGCCGAGCCCAAACCCGAAGCGCCGTCGTCCGCGTGCGGCACCAGCGCCTGTCCGGCCTGCCACTGAGGACGCGACCCGACCGGAAAGCGGGCGGTGCGAGCCGCCCGCTTCTTCGTTTCCAGCCACGCTGCACATGAAGCGCTATTTCATCACCGGCCTCCTCATCTGGGTGCCGCTCGGCATCACCCTGTGGGTGCTCGACCTGCTGATCGGCACCATGGATCAGAGCCTTACGCTGCTGCCCGCCGCATGGCAGCCGCGCGCCTGGATCGGGGTACACGTCCCGGGTCTGGGGGTGATCCTCACCCTGGTGGTGATCCTGCTCACCGGCGTATTCGCCACCAATTTCTTCGGGCAGAAAATTGTCGACGCCTGGGAGCGTCTGCTCATCCGCATCCCGGTGGTGAAATCCATTTATGGCGGGGTCAAGCAGGTGTCCGACACCCTGCTCTCGGGCAGCGGGCATGCCTTCCGCCAGGTGTTGCTGGTGCGCTATCCGCATCCGCAGGCGTGGGCGCTGGCGTTCCAGACCAACGTGCCGGACGAGGTGGCGCGCGCCCTGCCGGAGGACCACGTCGCGGTGTTCATTCCCACCACGCCGAGTCCGGTCAACGGCTTCTATTTCTACGTCAGGCGCAGCGAGGTCATCGAGCTCGACATCTCGGTTGACCGTGCGCTCAAATACATCATCTCGATGGGCGTCGCCTCCGGCGAGACGCGCCCGGCAACCCAATAGGATCCAACATGCGTACTCATTACTGCGGCGGCGTGTCGGCCGCCGACATCGGCAAGCACGTCACCCTGTGCGGCTGGGCGCACCGCCGGCGCGACCACGGCGGCGTCATCTTCATCGACCTCCGGGACCGCGAGGGCATGGTGCAGGTGGTGATCGACCCCGACACCCCGCAAGCCTTCCGCCTCGCCGAGGACGTGCGCAGTGAATTCGTCCTGAAAATCGACGGCAGCGTGCGCCCGCGCCCCGCCGGCACCGAGAACCCCAACCTGCCCACCGGCATGGTCGAAGTGCTCACGCAGTCGCTGGAGATTCTCAATCCCTCGCTGACCCCGCCGTTCCAGCTCGACGACGAAGTCATCAACGAGAACATCCGCCTGCAATACCGCTACCTCGACCTGCGTCGCGAGCCCATGCAGCAGAACCTGCGCCTGCGCTATCGCGTCGCGAAACTGATGCGCGATTATCTCGACGCCCACGGCTTCATCGAGATCGAAACGCCCATGCTCACGCGTTCCACGCCCGAAGGCGCGCGCGACTACCTGGTGCCCTCGCGTGTGCACGACGGCATGTTCTACGCGCTGCCGCAGTCGCCGCAACTGTTCAAGCAACTGCTGATGGTGTCCGGCTTCGACCGCTATTTCCAGATCACCAAGTGCTTCCGCGACGAGGACCTGCGCGCCGACCGCCAGCCCGAGTTCACCCAGGTCGACCTGGAAACCTCCTTCATGGGCGAAGACGAGATCATGAACCTGGTCGAAGGCATGATTCGCGACATGCTGGCGAAGGCGCAGGGCGTCGAACTGGCGGATGCCTTCCCGCGCATGAGCTACGCCGAGGCGATGAGCCGCTACGGTTCGGACAAGCCCGACCTGCGCGTCACGCTGGAAATCGTCGACGTCGGCGACGCGATGAAGGACGTCGCCTTCAAGGTCTTCGCGGGTCCCGCCAACGATCCCAAAGGCCGCGTCGCCGCGCTGCGCATCCCCGGCGGCGCCGCGCTCACCCGCGGCGAGATCGACGCCTACACCGAATTTGTCAAGATCTACGGCGCCAGGGGGCTGGCCTACATCAAGATCAACGACGTGACGCAGTTGAACGAAGCCGGCCTGCAATCGCCCATCGTCAAGAACCTTTCCGAAGCCGCGCTGAAAGCCGTGGTCGAGCGCACCGGCGCGCAGAACGGCGACCTGATTTTCTTCGGTGCCGACCGCGCGAAGATCGTCAACGACGCCCTCGGCGCATTGCGCCTGAAGATCGGCCACGAGAAGAGCCACGTCGACGGTCGCGCCTGGGCGCCGCTGTGGGTGGTCGACTTCCCCATGTTCGAGTTCAACGAGGACGAAAACCGCTGGGACGCCCTGCATCATCCCTTCACCGCGCCCAAGGACGGCCACGAGGACTGGCTCGCCAGCGACCCCGGCCAATGTCTGTCCAAAGCCTACGACATGGTGCTGAACGGTTGGGAAGTGGGCGGTGGTTCGGTGCGCATCCATCGCGAGGACGTGCAGGAGAAGGTGTTCGCCGCGCTCGGCATCGGCGAGGAGGAACGGCACGAGAAATTCGGCTTCCTGCTCGACGCCCTCAAGTACGGCGCGCCCCCGCACGGCGGCCTTGCTTTCGGCCTCGATCGCCTGGTCACCCTCATGGCGGGTGCCGAATCGATCCGCGACGTCATCGCCTTCCCCAAGACCCAGCGCGCCTCCTGTCTGATGACCAACGCCCCCAACCTCGTTGATGAGAAGCAGTTGCGCGAACTGCACATCCGGCTGCGCAACCCGGTCAGCACCGACAAGGCGGCGTAAAATTTTTAGTCTGCGAAAGACGCGAGGAAACCCGAAGCCAAAGGCACGGCGGCAATGTGTTTCATCCCGAATTGTCCATCAGGGGATGCTGGCTTCCAGGATTGGTCAGCACTTCCCCAGGTTGAATGGGCTCACATCGGTTGCAGCGTCAGGCGCAGGTCACCGCCGATCTGGCGCACGTCGGCGAGTTGGAAACGCGCCGCGTCCGTGAGGGCGATCAGCGGCGGATGTGCGAACAGGCCGCGTGCCGTATCGCCCACCGCCATTGGCGCGACGTAGGCGATCCATTCGTCGACGAGGCCGGCGGCGAGCAGGGCGCCGTTCAATCCCGCGCCGGCCTCGACGTGCACTTCGTTGATTCCGCGCTGCGCGAGCGCGACCAGGAGCGCGGCGAGGTCGACGCGGCCATTCGCGCCGGGCAACACGATGACTTCCGCACCCGCGTTTTCCAGCGCCGCGCGCCTGGCCGCATCGGCGTGGTGGCAGACGATGAGTGCGGGCAGGATCGCCGCGGCGGGCGGCGTGCGCAACGTGGAATCGACGACGACGCGCAGAGGCTGGCGGCCGATGTCGAACTCGCGCACGGTCATGCGCGGGTCGTCGGCGAGCACCGTGCCGCTGCCGGTGAGGATCGCGCACGCGCGCGCGCGCAGGCGTTGCACGTCGGCGCGCGCGGCGGCGCCGGTGATCCATTGCGATTGGCCGTTGGCAAGCGCGGTCTTGCCGTCCAGCGTCGCCGCCGTTTTCAGGCGCACCCATGGGCGGCCGCGGGTCATGCGCGAGATGAATCCCGGGTTGATTGCGCGTGCCTCGGCTTCCAGGAGACCGACTTCGGCGATGATGCCGGCGAGGGTGAGCATGCCGATCCCGCCGCCGGCAACCACGGGGTTGGGGTCGCGCATGGCCGCGACCACGCGCGCGACGCCGGCACGGATCAGCGCTTCGGTACAGGGCGGCGTGCGCCCGTGATGCGAGCAGGGTTCGAGCGAAACGTAGGCGGTGGCGCCACGTGCGGCGGCGCCGGCGGCGGCGAGGGCATGCACCTCGGCGTGCGGCTCGCCGGCGCGCTGGTGCCAGCCTTCGCCGATGACGGCCCCATCCTTGACGATGACGCAGCCGACGCGCGGATTGGGCGTGGTGGTGTACAAGCCACGCGCGGCGAGTTGCAGCGCCCGCGCCATGTGGGCGTGGTCAGCGGCGGAAAAGCGCGCGGTGCTCAAGGCGGCCTATTCGAACAGGTCGTCGACGCCGTGCGGCGGTGCGTGTTCGAGGTCGTGCAGCACGTCGCGGAAATCGTCGGGATCCTCGAAGCTCTTGTACACCGAGGCGAAGCGGATATAGGCGACCTTGTCGAGCCGCTTCAACTCGTTCATCACCAGCTCGCCGATTTCGAGCGCAGGAATCTCGCGCGCGCCGCGCGCCAGCACCCGCTGGCGGATGCGCTCGACCGCTGCATCGACGAGTTCCGTCGGCACCGGTCGCTTGTGCAGCGCGCGACGGAAACCTTCGCGCAGCTTGGTCTCGGAAAAATCCTCACGCGTGCCGTTGGTCTTGACGATCTGCGGCAGGCGCAGCTCCGCCGTCTCCCAGGTGGTGAAGCGCTTGTCGCATGCCGTGCAGCGCCGCCGCCGGCGAATCGCGTCACCCGCTTCGTTGACGCGGGAGTCGATGACCTGGGTGTCGAGAGAGCCGCAGAAGGGACATTTCATGAGTGGTGAGCGGTAAGCGGGGAGCGGTAAGCGGGGAGCGGGGAGCGGGGAGCGGGGAGCGGCGGGCAGTGACGGGTTTTCCGCTCACCGCTTCCTGCTCACCGTTCACCCATACACCGGAAACTTCGCCGTCAACTTCGCCACTTCGCCCTTCACGCGTTCGATCACCGCCGCATCGTTCGGCGCGTCGAGCATGTCGGCGATGAGGTTGGCGAGCTGTTCGGCTTCGAGTTCTCGGAAGCCGCGCGTGGTCATCGCCGGGGTGCCGATGCGGATGCCGCTGGTGACGAAGGGCTTCTGCGGGTCGTTGGGGATGGTGTTCTTGTTGACCGTGATGTGGGCGCGGCCGAGTAGCGCCTCGGCGTCCTTGCCGGTGAGGTTCTTGGCGCGCAGGTCGACGAGGAACACGTGGCTTTCGGTACGCCCGGAAATGATCCTGAGGCCGCGCTCGATCAGTACCTTGCACATGACCCGCGCGTTCGCGAGCACCTGTTCCTGGTAGTGCTTGAATTCCTTGCTCGCCGCTTCCCTGAACGCGGTGGCCTTGCCGGCGATGACGTGCATCAGCGGCCCGCCTTGCAGGCCGGGGAAGATCGCCGAGTTGATCGCCTTCTCGTGCTCGGCCTTCATCAGAATGATGCCGCCGCGCGGGCCGCGCAGGGTCTTGTGGGTGGTTGAGGTGACGACGTCGGCGTGCGGCACGGGGTTGGGATACACGCCGGCGGCGATGAGGCCGGCGTAGTGCGCCATGTCGACCATGAAGATCGCGCCGATGTCCTTCGCCACGCGCGCGAAGCGTTCGAAGTCGATGCGCAGCGCATAGGCGGACGCCCCGGCGATGATGAGCTTCGGCTTGTGCTCGTGGGCGAGGCGCTCCATCTGCGCGTAGTCGATCTCTTCATTTTTGTCGAGGCCGTAGGCGATGACGTTGAACCACTTGCCGCTCATGTTGAGCGCCATGCCGTGGGTGAGGTGACCGCCTTCGGCGAGGCTCATGCCCATGATGGTGTCGCCGGGCTTCAAGAAGGCCATGAACACCGCCTGGTTGGCCTGTGAGCCGGAGTTGGCCTGCACGTTGGCGGCTTCCGCGCCGAACAGCGCCTTCACACGGTCAATGGCCAATTGTTCGACGATGTCGACGTATTCGCAGCCGCCGTAGTAGCGCTTGCCGGGATAGCCCTCGGCATACTTGTTGGTGAGCTGCGAACCCTGCGCCTGCATCACCGCCGGGCTGGTGTAGTTTTCCGAGGCGATCAGCTCGATGTGATCCTGCTGGCGCTGGTCTTCCTGCTGGATCGCCGCCCACAGGTCGGGATCGGTCTTGGCGAGGGTGTCTTGGCGGTTGAACATGGCGGTTCGGACGGGGTTGGGAAAGGCCGGATTTTAACACGCGGCGGTTCGCCCTTGCCGCTCGTATAATCGGGCAAAACCCGAGATCACCCCATGCAAAGACGAGATTTCCTGAGCGGCGCCGGCGTCGCCGCCCTGCTGCCGCTGGGCGCGGCGCAGGCGGCCGACCTGCCGGCCATCCGCTGGCGCCTGGCGTCGAGCTTTCCCAAGAGCCTCGACATCATCTACGGTGCGGCGGAAACCCTGGCCAGGCGCATCGCGGCGTTGACCGCGGGAAAATTCCAGATCCGCGTCTTTGCCGGTGGCGAGCTGGTGCCGGGCCTGCAGGTGCTCGATGCGGTCGGCAACGGTACCGCCGAATGCGGCCACTCCGCCGGCTACTACTACGTCGGCAAGAACCTCGCGCTGGCCTTCGACGCCGCCGTGCCGTTCGGATTGACGGCGCGCCAGCAGAACGCCTGGATGTACGCCGGCGGCGGCATCGAGGCGCTGCGCAGGCTCTATGCAAAGTACAACGTCGTGCAGTTTCCCGGCGGCAACACCGGCGCGCAGATGGGCGGCTGGTTCAGAAAGCCGATCAAGTCGCTCGCCGACCTCAAGGGCCTGAAAATGCGCATTCCGGGCATCGGCGGCCAGATCATGGCGAAGCTCGGCGCCGTGCCGCAGACCCTGCCCGGCGGCGACATCTACCCCGCGCTGGAACGGGGTGCGATCGACGCCGCCGAATGGGTCGGCCCCTATGACGACGAGAAGCTCGGGTTCCACAAGATCGCCCGACATTACTACTATCCCGGCTGGTGGGAAGGCGGTCCGCAACTCTCCTTCTACGTCAACCAAACATCATGGCAAGGCCTGCCCGATGCCTACCGCCAAGCCTTTGAAGTCGCCGCCGCCGAGGCGAATCAACTCATGCTGGCGCAATACGACGCCAAAAATCCACCCGCGCTGCTGCGCCTGGTCGGCCAGGGCGTGCAACTGCACGCCTACCCCAAGGACGTCATGCTCGCCGCGCGCCGCGCCACCTTCGCACTCTACGAAGCGGAAGCGAAAACGAACCCCGACTTCGCTGCCATCTACCGCGACTGGAAGACCTTTCGCGACACCGCCTTCCAGTGGTTCAAGGTCAACGAGGCAGCGTATTCGAATTTCAACTACTTCGTGAAATGAGCCCGCCACTCCTTCGATCCGCAATACTCTCCCGCTTGCGCGGTGGGCTCCTCAGGTCCGCAATATTCCCTCTCCCGCTTGCGGGAGAGGGGCAGGGGAGAGGGAGCAGTACCGGTAGCGGAAAAGGCAGACTTCGTGCTGCCGGAAGCCTTCCCGACTTGACAAGCGAAACGCCATGAACAAACTCGACCAGTTCATCACCACCTTCGACCTCGGCCTGCGCACCGTCTTTGCCGCGCCGCACGCCAGCCGGCCCTATCCCGGCAACGTCCCCGAGGCCGAACTCTCCGACACCGACAAGGCCCGCGCCGCAGCCCTCATGCGCGTCAACCATGTCGGCGAAATCTGCGCCCAGGCGCTCTACGCCGGCCAGGCCCTCACCGCCAAGAGCGCGACGGTGCGCGCCGAACTCGAACAGGCCGCGCGCGAGGAGACCGATCACCTCGCCTGGTGCGAACAGCGCATCAACGAACTCGGCGGCCGCAAGAGCCTGCTGAACCCCCTGTGGTTCGGCGGCGCCTTCGGCATGGGCGTGGTCGCCGGCCTGCTCGGCGACAAGTGGAATCTCGGCTTTCTCGCCGAAACCGAGCGCCAGGTCGAAGCACACCTCGACGGCCATCTCAAACACCTGCCCCCCGCCGACGCCCGCAGCCGCGCAATCGTCGAGCAGATGAAAACCGACGAAGCCCGCCACGCGCAGACCGCCGTCGAGCATGGCGGCGCGCCGCTGCCGCTGCCGGTGAAACTCGCAATGGGCCTCGCCGCGGACGTCATGCGGCAGACCGCAAGCCGGGTTTGAGACGCCGACGGCATCGCCCCAGCGTCGTGTTCCTGACAAGGGAAATGAACCCCCAAAACCCATTGGAACATCCGTACGCGACACATCAACGGGACGTAGATCGGGCTTCAGCCCGACCTACGGCCTATTGGATAACCCGGGATGAATGTATTGGGGAAACGCTGGATACTTCGTCACCCCGGCGAATGCTAGGAGCCTGTCGGACTTGAGCGATCGTAGCGAGCCGAGTGGGGGGGCGAGGACAGATTTGCCCATTTTTGAGGCGCATAGTGGGCCTGTGTAACGAAAAAATGGACAAATATGGACCGTTATCCCACCGGCGCAGTAGATCGTGCTCAAGTCCGACAGGCATCCTAGATGCCTGATTTGACTGGGTTCCGGCGTGCGCCGGAACGACAATGGCGAATGATCCTGGAAATTGGGCAGGGTAAGTCAGTCAGGGGAAATTATCCTAGAAACCGCAGTTGGACGCGCCCGATGGTGCGTCGGATCGCGTGGCTGCCGCGAAGCAACGACGCCGCAGGCCGGGGCCTGCAAGGAGGCGCGACAAAGGCAGGTGCGTGAGCCGGCGTACCAGCGGGTGCGTAGCGCACTCACCCAACAGGTGAAGACCCGACAAGGCAGAGAAGCCAGTTTCCATGCGGTGTTCACGAGGGTAGAGAGAGGTCAACTGCGGTTTTTAGGATTATTGTATAATTTGTACAAAATACTCATTTTGATAGGCCTGCGATGCGTACCGTTACCGCCACTGAAGCCAAACAGGAATTTGCCAAGCTCATCGAGGCTGCAGCGAAAGAACCTGTCGTGATCACGCGGCAAAAGCGGGATGTTGCCGTTGTGATGTCTGCTCGGGAATACGAACGTCTGACGCGGCTCAATGTTGCTGAATTCCAGCGTTTTTGCGATGAGGTGGGCGAGCGGGCAAAGGCTGCCGGGCTGACGGAAGAGAAGCTCGCCGAACTGCTCGCCGATGCGTGAGCAATCCCTCTGGGTGCTGGACACGAACATTCTGGTCAGCCGCCTGCTGACACCGGGCGGCGTCGCGGCGCGGGCCGTGGATCATGCCCTGGCGCGAGGAATCCTGCTGCTGTCCGAAGCCACCCTGACCGAACTGACCGAGGTGCTCGGTCGCGCGAAATTTGATCCGTACTTGAGCCCGGGTGACCGACAACGATTCATCGAGTTGCTCGGTGGCCTCGCGCGCATCGTTCCCATCCTGAACCACGTACGGGCGTGCCGCGATGCCAGGGACGACAAGTTTCTGGACCTCGCGCTGGCCGGCAGCGCTGCCGCGATCATTACCGGCGACAACGATCTGCTCCAGCTGGACCCTTTCCACGGCATACCCATCGTCAGCCCCGCCGGCTTCCTGGAGTGGCAATAGCTTGACGAACCTCGATCGCGTCACTCGCGTGTTTTTCGCTCGAAAAAATGGGTCAAAATGGGGTCAGACTCGATTTCGGAATGGGTCGAAATGGGGTCAGACTCGATTTCGGAACAAAGGAAATCGAGTCTGCCCCCATTTTCCACAACGTGACCGCGGATTCCATTTGATCCCAAAGGAAATCGAGTCTGACCCCATTTTCCAAAAGCGTAGCTTCTGACGGACCGCTGGAATGATTGGTTAGCCTTTGCATATGAAGACATAAGTCTTTGTGCGCTTCATGAAGCCGCCTGCGATTGTTTGATCAAAATTCGGGTCGTGTACGAACTCGAAAGAGCCCGGGCAGGTTTTTGCAGCAAACTTGTTCGCGAAGATATGAATTCGCTGAGCAATTGAGCCCTCGGTTTCCATCATCCCTGGAGCAGCTGTAACTGTAAGCAGGTGTTTGTTTGCGCCAAGTGGCTCGTGAGTAAACCCAGTGTCGCCGGTGCCTCCCACCTCAGAGCCAGCTTCAATTGCTCCCGGCTGTCGTGTATATGAACATCCTTGTAACAACACCATCACAGCAGCAACAGAGATGAATAGCGTACGGTTCAACATTTTCTGATGGTCCTTAGTATGAGGGCTAACGTAGAAGTGAGCGGACTGCGCGGCTTTTCGCGCAGGTCCGCTCGACTGCCGGGTTGGGCCACGGGCTAAACATTGAGAAGGTTTTCATCAAACCAAACCTCAGTTTGCTCTGGTGCCAAAAGAACCCGCCACCCAGGCGCAAGCGCCAAAAACGGCAACAAGCTCGGACAATATTCAGTGAGGTGAGAAACATGCAGGGGTTGAAAGAACTCCGCATCTTGTGACATCTCGGTGCCGCCCCATATGTACCAACCACAAGTGCCACTTTCAGGCGGATGCCGAAGTGCATTTAACGGAAACGCATGGAGAGAACCAAATGCAATGCCAAGTTTTTGAGATGGCTCTGGCGGTAAAAACTCCGAGCCATACCGAGCGCAAATGTCCTGTGGAGAAATGACCATGATCAAGGGGCCCAACGTCCAAGCTCAGGGGCGCGCCGCTTGCGGCGCGTCCCCTGGAGCGCAGTGTTAGCTTGCGCTGCCTCAGAAAAGACCGCATCAGCCAAAAACGCGCTCCACTTTTGGAAAAATTGACCGCGAGGCAAACTCGACTAGACCCGAGAAGAGTTTCTCAAATGCTCTCTCCTGCTCCGAATTTCCACCAAGCGCGCGGAAAAGGTAGGCAGCTAGCTCTCGACTAGAACTCACAGAGGTAAATGCTTTATTCGCCAATTCCTCAATAGTGTCCATCTCGGCCCAATAACTACTGGTGAAATGGGCGAAGGCTGGGCCGTTTGGCGTTTGAATAGTTCCACTGCGCTGGCTTCCGCCATCCGCAATCGACAGCATTCTGTTTTCAATTGCTGCCTTGAAGGTATTCCAGCATCCGGAGGGCATTTCGCTGTCGGATTTTTTCATAGCGATATACGTTGCGGCGTATGCGACCAACTCTGTTCTAGGATTGTCAGCCAGGTCGTTACCGCCCACATCAGCAAAAAAACTGCGGACGAGTTCAACTGCTTTATCCAATGATGGATGGAAATTGTCCGCATCCTCTGGGCTTTCAAGGTCGGGGGAATCAGATGCCAAACTAGCGCCTGCATTTGATTCTGCCAACCACTTTGATTCCAGCTTTCGCAAGAAGACGAGCGCGAAATCACGGTTCTGGTAATAGTGCTTTACTGAATCAAGGGTGAGCGCGCCAGCAATTTTCTCCGGGACATTTGCGAGGTAGGCTGCCTTGTGTGTTTTCATCACCGCGATGCAGTATTCTTCATCCGTTCCTTGGAGTTCCTGTAACGGTTCGTAGTACCCAACAGATCGAACGTACGAATCGATTGCCCGGTAGTACAAGATTTCCGGGTCTTTTTCTTGCGCCTCATGTTCGTATTCCGAAATCCATTCTTCTAACTCGTCATAGTCTTTGAATGGATATTCTGCTTCTGGCTTTGTAAGGTGAACCTCTTGTTCACGGAACAAGATGATGGACTCATAGTTGCCACGAACAAGGCGAGTATTTCGAAACCCCGACGGGTCTTTGATCGAACCCGCT
This sequence comes from Thiobacillus sp. 65-29, assembly GCA_001899775.1. Taxonomy (GTDB): domain Bacteria; phylum Pseudomonadota; class Gammaproteobacteria; order Burkholderiales; family Thiobacillaceae; genus Thiobacillus. Next base: position 191,001 of record MKWN01000016.1, on the reverse strand, counting down.
GCTCGCCACCCGAGTTTCGCTGCCTGTATTCCCAATTGGTGTGCAGGATGCTTGTAAACACGCCAAGCCTTCGATGCTACGAAGGCAAGCAAGATTGCTGCGACTACCCACCAAATCATGAGATGGCTCCAAGCAAGCTAACGTGCAATATACACCTTGAAAGGTGTATATATGCTTTGAAAAAAGGTGTATAAACCAATCATTCGCTTATCAAGTTATTGATATTTAACCACTCGCAAACAATAGAGGGGCCATATGCCGGATACAAGCACACCTCCCGTGCCCGCGCCGCGTTTGCTGGATCAGCTACGCGACAGGATTCGTGTCAAGCATTACAGCATTCGCACGGAAGCGCAATATGTGCAGTGGGTCCGTCGTTTCATTCTTTTTCACGGCAAGCGTCATCCTCGCGAATTGGGGGCACCGGAGGTGGAGGCGTTTCTGACGCATCTTGCGGTCGATGGCAAGGTGGCGGCGGCGACGCAGAATCAGGCGCTGTCGGCGCTGCTGTTTTTGTATCGGGAGGTGTTGGGTATCGATCTGCCCTGGCTGGACAACGTGACGCGGGCGAAGCGGCCGCAGCGTTTGCCGGTGGTGCTTACCCGCGACGAGGTGCGGGCGGTGTTGGCGCGGATGGAGGGGACGTATGGTTTGCTCGGACGTTTGCTGTATGGCACCGGGATGCGCCTGATGGAGGTGATCCGGCTGCGGGTGAAGGATGTCGAGTTTGCGCGGGGCGAGATCACGGTGCGCGACGGCAAGGGCGCAAAGGATCGCATGACGATGCTGCCGGAGGCGGTGAAGGCGGATTTGGACGCGCATCTGCGGAAACGGCGCGAACTGTTCGAGCGCGACCGGGCCGCCGGAAAAGCCGCGGTCCATCTACCCGATGCGCTGGCACGCAAGTATCCGAACGCGGCGACGGAATGGGGCTGGCAGTATGTGTTTCCGTCAGGGAGTCATTCGATCGACCCACGCTGCGGTGAAGAGCGTCGGCATCATCTCGACGAGAAACTGCTGCAGCGCGCGATGAAGCGGGCTGTCGTGGCGGCCGGAGTGGTCAAGCCGGCGACGCCGCACACCTTGCGGCACTCGTTTGCCACGCACCTGCTGGAGCGCGGACAGGACATCCGCACGATTCAGGAGTTGTTGGGTCACAAGGATGTGGCGACGACGATGATCTACACGCATGCGTTGAACAAGGGCGGGCGCGGGGTGGTGAGTCCGCTCGATGCTTGAAACCTGACGTTTGCACCGGGTGATGCGGCGGCGTGTCCTGGCTGCACTGGTTCGGAAGCACTTCGTGGCGGCGCTGACCCTGCTTTGTGTGGGGTGTAATCGGTGGGGGATCAAGTGATAGGATTGAATTGGGATTGTCGGGCTGAAGCCCGACCTACGCGGGATCGTTGGGTTGTAGCCCGACCGGAAGCCCGTTGATTTTGCGATGCCTGAATGGCTATTGATCCGGGTTCAAAGGGGACGCTGAATTCAACCCGGATTGCCCAATAGGCCGTCGGGCTTTAGCCCGACATGCCGGGTCGAAACCCGACCGGGCTGTCTGCGTGGCCTTGTAGGTCGGGCTTCAGCCCGACTGGACCTCAACCGACCGTTGCGTCGGGTTGAAACCCGACCTACACCCGTTGATTTGTTACGCACGGCTGTTCCAATGGATTTTTCGGGTTCAACACTGAGCGCTTCCCAAAAACAGGGAACACGGGCGCAGCCCGCCGCCCCACGCAATCGTGCAATCTTCACCAACACAGGAGGGTTCACTCATGACCGACACATGGCTCACCACACTCATCACCGACACGCCGCAGGCGGGATTCGAGCTGGCGATCACGCTGAGCCGGCGCGGGGTCAAATATACGCAGCCGGATACGGAGGTGCTGAAGCGGTTGCGCCCGGAGTACGCCGAGGACGCGAAGGCGCTGACCGCGGCATCGCAGGTCGTCGCCATCAATTTCCAGACGATCGCGGCCGCCAACAATTACTGGCGCAAGTAGCTTTCCCGCAAGGGCCGCCGGCCGCCCATTCCGCACCGCAAATGCTGCTCATGCGCGGCAGATACGCGCGTGCCGCACGATTCAGGTTTGTGCAATGCGGGTTCAAGCCAGGATCCCGCGCGCCAGCACATGCAGCGCACTCAGCGCGAGCACGGCGTGCAGCAGGATCAGGCTTTTCGGCAGCACGCCGCGGCGGCGGATGACGAAATAGAGGGTGATGCCGGCGAGGATCGTGAGCGTGAGCAGGCCGAGCGACGGCGCTGCCCCCCGGGTGTCCTGGATGAGCGAGACGAGCAGCAGCAGTGCGGCGGTGATGCCGGCGCCGCCGTGCAGCAGGCCGACGTCGATGGGGGTATTCTTTTCCGCGAGGCGGGCGTAGGCGGTGATGCCGCCGATGACGACGGTGCCCGACAGGATGATGAGGGATGCGGTCATCCAGACGGAATCGGCCAAGGCCATGCGTGGGTCCTTTCGTGCGTGTGCTGCGGCTTTCCTGCTGCCAGCGTGGCATAGTACCGCGGACTGGTCATTGCATGATCCCATGGTCACCGTCACTTTCCGCTTCTATGAAGCGCTGAACGACTTCCTCGCGCCCGGCCGACGCAGGCAGGAATTCACCGTGCCGTGTGCGCGGCGGGCGACGACCAAGCACATGATCGAGGCACTTGGCGTGCCGCACACCGAGGTCGAGCTGATCCTGGTCAATGGCGAGTCGGTCGGCTTCGACCGCATCCTCGAGGACGGTGACCGGGTGGCGGCGTATCCGCGCTTCGAGGCGATGGACGTGACGCCCATTTTGAAGGTGCGCGCGCTTCCGCTGCGGGACGCCCGTTTCGTCGCCGATGCGCATTTGGGCGGGCTCGCGCACATGCTGCGCATGCTGGGGTTCGATACGCTGTATGACAACCATTACGATGACGATGCCATCGTGGCGGTCGCCGCGCGCGACGGCCGCACCGTGCTGACGCGCGACCGCGAACTGCTGAAGCGGCGCGCGGTGACGCACGGCTGCTACGTGCATGCGCTGAAATCGGAGGCGCAACTGCGCGAGATCGTCGAGCGCCTCGATCTTGCGCGCCGCGCGCGGCCGTTCACCCTGTGCCTGCACTGCAACCTGCCGCTGCGCCGTGTCGACAAGACGAGTGTGCTCGATCGCCTGCCGCCGAAAGTGCGCGAATACTACGAGCGCTTCTCCACCTGCGACGCCTGCGGGCGCGTGTACTGGGAGGGCTCGCACTGGCGCGACATGCGATCTATGCTGAATAAGGTGCTATCTTCGGAGGAAAGCGGGCCGGCATGAGCCGGCCGGCACCAGGAAAGGACGATCATGAATGCCGCAAAAATTTCCCTTTGGCCGCTGCTGGCTGGGGTGGCGCTCGCTTCCATCGCCGTGCCGCCCGCCGTGGCGGCCGAACCGCAGGCGGCGTCCGTGACGACCGCCGGTATGGAAGCCCGCCTCAAGGCACGTGGCCTCGATCCGGTCGAGGTGGCGCGCGGGCGCGTCGTCTTCGATACACATTGCGCCCGATGCCACGGCGCCGAGGGCAAGGGCAAGGTCCGCGACTGGCGCAAGCCCGATGCCGACGGAAATTATCCGGCGCCACCGCTGAACGACAGCGGCTACGCCTGGAATCATCCGACCGAGGCCTTGCTGGAGTCGGTGCACGTCGGCAGTCCGCAGGGCTACGGCATCATGCCGCAGTGGGAGAAGAAGCTTTCCGAACGGGACATGCGCGACGTGGTGACCTACATCAAGTCGCTGTGGTCGGACGCGGCGTATCGTGAATGGCTGGATATCGAGCGGGCGTCGCAGGAGCCCTGACCCTTCGCAACAACACGCCTCATGCAGGAACGGCGCCAAGCCCTGAGGGTCGGCCGGTGGAACCATCACCCTATCCGGCCCAGGGCGGCCTTCCCGGGTGGAACGGGTAGAATGGGATTCATTTCTATTTCCCGAACTGGAGCAAAGCCATGAGTGAATACGGATTCGACACCCGGATCAACGGCCCCTTCGACGTTGCGGTCGAGAAGGTCGTCGCCGCGCTGAAGACCGAAGGTTTCGGCGTACTCACCGACATTGACGTGAAAGCGACCCTGAAGGCCAAGATCGACGTCGACATGCGCCCCTACCGCATCCTTGGCGCGTGCAATCCGCCGCTGGCGAACCAGGCGATCAGTGCGGCGCCGGACGTCGGCATGCTGCTGCCGTGCAACGTGGTGGTGCGCGAGGAAGCCGACGGCAAGGTAACGGTGGCTTTCCTCGACCCGAACGTCATGGTCAAGCTGGAATCCAACGCCGGGGTGCATGGCGTCGCCGCCGAGGCGCGCGCGCGGCTGCTGCGGGTGAAGGACAGTCTCACCGCCTGAGCGGCGTTCAGGCGCCCGGTTCGGGCGTCGTCTCCTGGATCAATACCCACGGCGCGACCACCACCGCCCAGAAGGTCGGCTGGCGCGCGTGCCAGTCCTCGGCGTCAGCGAGTTCCGCGCGGGCGATGCGGCCGTCGGCGAGCCATTCCTGTATGACTTCGGCGCTGTTCGCGGCAACATGGACGGCCGCGTCGACCAGGTCCATGCCGGGTGCAACCTTGACGACCACGCCGCGCGCGAAGGGACGCTGCAACTCGGCCCAGGCGATGCGCGCGGTTTCGAGGTTGAGCCTGGTGCGGAGGAGGTCGCTGGGGGTGGTCATTGCGGATGCGTCGTTGTAGGAGGGGCGCCCTCGCCCCGATGGGTTGATGCCTGCAACGGCATGAGGGGGGCGAGCGCGCCCTCCTACCGCGACCGGCCGCCACTGCGGCGCTGGGTGAGGGGGTGCCTGGGAACCTGGTGCGGGCGACCGTCGCCGGACGGCGCGGGCTTGCCGGACTTGGGTTTGCCGGGTGCGGGCCTGGCCGGTTTTGCCGGCGCGGGGCTGGCGGCCTGCTTGCGCGCGCAGGGTGCGCGCGTGCCGGCGGGCTGGTGCGACGGCACGAGGTGCTTCTTGCCGTAGCCGATGAGGTCCTCGCGGCCCATGGCTTTGAGCGCCTCGCGCAGCAGCGGCCAGTTGTCGGGGTCGTGGTAGCGCAGGAAGGCCTTGTGCAGCCGGCGCACGCGGCCCTGCTTGACCACGGATACGGTCTCCGCCTTACCGCCGAGCACTTTCTTCAGCGGATTCCTTTCCGTGTGGTACATCGCGGTGGCCAGCGCCATCGGCGTGGGCAGGAAGGTCTGCACCTGGTCGAGGCGGAAGTCGTGCGCCTTCAGCCACAGGGCGAGGTTGAGCATGTCCTCGTCGGTGGTGCCGGGGTGGGCGGCGATGAAATAGGGGATGAGGTACTGCTGCTTGCCGACGGCTTTCGAGGCGGCCTCGAACATCTGCTTGAAGCGGTCGTAGGCGCCGATGCCCGGCTTCATCATCTTCGACAGCGGTCCGGCCTCGGTGTGCTCGGGGGCGATCTTGAGATAGCCGCCGACGTGGTGCTGCACCAGTTCCTTCACGTACTCCGGCGAGCGCACCGCGAGGTCGTATCTCAGGCCCGAGCTGATGTGGATGCGCTTGATGCCGGGAATCTGCCGTGCGCGGCGGTAAAGGTGGACGAGCGGCGCGTGGTCGGTGACGAGGTTGGCGCAGATGTCGGGATAGACGCAGGACAGTCGCCGGCATGCCTGCTGGATCGTGGTCGACTTGCAGTTGAGCTGGTACATGTTGGCGGTGGGGCCGCCAAGGTCGGAAATGATGCCGGTGAAGCCGGGCGTTTTGTCGCGGATGGCCTCGATCTCGCGCACGATCGAATCCTCCGAGCGGCTCTGGATGACGCGCCCCTCGTGCTCGGTGATCGAGCAGAAGGTACAGCCGCCGAAGCAGCCCCGCATGATGTTGATCGAGAAACGGATCATCTCCCAGGCGGGAATCTTCGCGTCGCCGTAGCTCGGATGCGGCGCGCGTGCGTAGGGCAGGTCGTACACGCCGTCGAGCTCCGCCGTGGTGAGCGGAATCGGCGGCGGGTTGAGCCAGACGTCGCGCTCGCCGTGCCCCTGGCGCAGGGCGCGCGCGTTGCCGGCGTTGGATTCGAGATGGAACACGCGCGAGGCATGTGCGTATAGCACGGGGTTGTTCTTCACCTGCTCGTAGTCGGGCAGGCGGATGACGGTGCACTCGCGCTGCGCCTTGCGTGCGGCGTGCCTGTCCGCTTTTGACATGAAGCGCAGCGGCTGCGCGCTCCCCTCTCCCGCTTGCGGCGATGAGGGAGTGGGGTGCTCGGCATAGGGATCGGTGTGCGCGTCAATGGCGCCCGGCGTATCCAGCGCGGTCGAATCGAGTTCGATCCACGGGTTTCCGTCCGGCGTGGCGGGTGCGGGCGGCAGCCAGTCGCGCGGCACCATGAAGCCGGTGCCGCGCAGGTCGCGGATCTCGCCGATCTTCTCGCCACGCGCCAGGCGATGGCTGACCTCGACCAGCGCGCGCTCGGCGTTGCCGAAGATGAGCAGATCGGCCTTGGAATCGGCCAGTACCGAGCGGCGCACGGTGTCGGACCAGTAGTCATAGTGGGCGATGCGGCGCAGGCTCGCCTCGATCGAGCCGATGATCACCGGGATGCCGGCGTAGGCCTCACGGCAGCGCTGGGCGTACACGGTGACCGCACGGTCGGGGCGCTTGTTGGCTTCGGCATGCGCGGTATAGGCATCGTCGGAGCGCAGCTTGCGGTCGGCGGTGTAGCGGTTGACCATCGAGTCCATGTTGCCGGCGGTGACGCCGAAATACAGCGTCGGCCGGCCGAGCGCGCGAAACGGCTCGGCCGAGTGCCAGTCGGGCTGGCTGATGATGCCGACGCGAAAACCCTGTGCCTCCAGCAGGCGGCCGACCAGCGCCATGCCGAAGCTTGGATGGTCGATGTAGGCGTCGCCCGTCACCAGGATGACGTCGCAGGCGTCCCAGCCGAGCGCGGCCATCTCGGCGCGCGACATCGGCAGGAAGGGCGCGGTGCCGAAGCGTGCCGCCCAGTGCTTGCGATAGGAGAAGAGCGGGGGGGTCATTACACAATTTTACCCTTGCCGGGGAATCCGCCATCGAGTCACTGATTTATTCTGCCGTTGCGAGGCGTGACGCGGCGCGACGAGCCAACAGCCGTTGCATCGCGCGGCGCCACGCCGGCGCTCGGCGAGCCAGTGCCGTCCCCTGCTCGACGGGCTAAATTAACGCTGCCTTGTAGCCGTTACTGCAAATGGAGACCGGATGGGACCGGCGCTTCGCCAGCACCACCCGTGCTGGGCGGGACGGTTCCGTGCGGACACGCAATCCCCTTGTGTCAGAACGCTTGCCGGGCACGGCGGGCGTTTCTGTGACATGCCGGGACGACGCTTTGTGATCGTGAGAACAGGGATGGGTGGATATCGATGGCGGCTGAAAGCCTGACGCAGTCTCGCGAGCGCCGCACGCAGAAGCGTTTCGAGGTGGTGCAGGCCGCCAGCCTGAAGACCGCGGGCGGTCAGGAACTCGCCTGCGAGATTCGCAATTTTTGCCTGGGTGGCATGTTCCTGCGGCTGGACGATGTCGCGGCCGTGAGCGAAATGCGCAGCGGTGATGACGTCGAGGTGAACTTCACGCCGCCCGCTTCGCATGGCGCGCAGGCGTTCAGTGTGAAGGCGCGCCTGGCGCGTCAGGGCGCGGACGGTATCGGGGTCGCCTTCATCGGTACGCCGCTGGATGCGACCCGCGCACTCAACCGTATTGCGACGGCGATGCGCACCCAGCGCATGCTGGGACGGCGCTACCAGGGCGCCGACAGCCGCCAGATGCTGGAAACGTGCCGGGTACTGCTGACGCAGGCGGTGGAGGCAGCGCTGCAAGGGCTTTACGCCAGTATCGAGATGCGCCTGGAACGTGCCGCGGGCAAGGCCGACAACTTCGCCGAACGCAACGCGATCCTGGCCGCCGCCGACCAGATTCGCGTGCACGAGGCGGCCGCGCGCACGAACTGGCCGAGGCGCGCGCTGGAGGGTTTCGACGGCCTGGGCAAGTCCCGGCCGTCGGAGACGTCCAGGGACAGCAAGAGCCTGTCCATCGTGCAGACCGACGAGTTCGAGGACTGGCTCAACCTGACGGCGGAGATCAACAAGCTCGAGGATCATTTCGCCAACGAACTGGCGGATCTCGCACCCCGCATCGAAAAACTCCATGGCCGCGCGCTCGACCGCGAGAGTAACCCCTTCGGCCCGGCGATGCTCCTGCGCGCGGCCCACGCGGAGTTCAGCACGCTGGACCTGACGCCGGGCGTGCGCAAGGCGCTGTACGGCGCCCTGCGCGAGGCGCTGCAGGCGCCACTGGAAGAGCTGTACCGGCAACTGGGCGACATCCTGCCTGAAGCCCCCTCGACGCAGCAGACCGGCGCTGCGGCGAACCCGTGGCCGGATACGCAGGCGATGGCCGACGACCTGAACCCGGATTCGGTGATGTTCGTCGGCGGCGAGCCCGTCGAGGACCGGCCGCAGCCGGCGCCCGACGCGCCCCCATCTGGCGCCGCCACCGCAGCACCCGGAGTGGCAGCGCCGACGCCTGGCGGTATCGCAGGGGCGCTGATGAATCTGTTCCGCCGCACCCAGTCGCGCGGGACCGTGGTGGCGGCGCCTGCCGCTCCGCCCGCTGGCGCCCCGGCCGGGCCGGCCGCGTCCGTTGCCGGGGCGCCAGCGATTCCTGCCGCCGCTTCTGCCGTGGCCGCAGCCATGCCGGTGGGCGGCTCGGTGCAACGGATTGCCGGCACGTCGCAGCGCGTGCTGGGCGAGCTCGTCGGCAGCGGCCGCATTGCGCCGGCACAGGCGCCGACGGCACAAAATGCGGCGGACGTGTTCGGCGCGCTGGCGGAAACCATCGAGGGTGACCGCGCCCTGCCCGGCAGTGTCAAGCAGACGCTGCGCGAACTGGAAGAGCCGCTGGTCAAGCTGGCGATGCTCGATGCCGGCTATCTCGATTCCGTGAAGCATCCCGCGCACCGCGTGGTCAACGTGGTCGACCGCATCGCGCTGGCGTCCACCGACGACGGCCGCATCAACGACAAGAAGCTGTTGCAGGCGGTGCAGCGCTGGACCGAACGCATCCGCAACGAGGCGGACCGCAACCCGGGCATCTACGATGAGGCGCGCACCCAGCTCGAGAAGGTGCTGCAGCCGCTTCTGCGCGCGCGCAACATCCGCATCGCGCGCCTGCAGGCGGGCCTCGAAGGCTGGCAGAAGATGGGCCAGGCGAACCGCGCGATCAGCGAGGGGATCCAGCGACGTATCGAGGGCCGCGAGGTGCCGGACGTGGTGCTGGAATTCTTCAATCCGGGCTGGCGCAACTACCTGATCCGGGTGATCCTGCGTCATGGCACGGGCAGTCCGCAGGAAACCGAGGCCTGGGACGCGGTCGATCGCCTGCTTGCCTGGCTCGATCCGCAGCAGACGGCGCGGCCGCAATTCAGCGAGATGCAGCGCCTGCTGACCTACGTCGATGCGTGTCTGTCGCTGGTGAGTGCCGGCAAGGACCAGCAGGAACGCATCATGGAGCGTCTGGCGGATGCCCTGTTCGAGCCCGGCAAGGGCAGCTTCAGGCTGCTTTCGGGGGTGAAGGTTGCGTCCCGCACGCACGCGGCCGAGGCGGCTTTGGACGAACGCGATGCCGCCCTCGTCGATCAGTTCCGGGTCGGCGACTGGCTCAGCTTCGCACGCGCGCCGCTGCCGATGAACCTGATCTGGATCGGCGACGATCCCCCCCTGTACGTGTTCTCCAATTACCGTGGCGTGCGCAAGCTCGAACTCAAGCAGCAGGAATTCCTCGATCTCCTGAAGTCGGGCGAGGCGGTACGCACGGACAATCTCGATCTGCCGCTGATGGACCGCTCGTTCAGTTCGATGATCGAGCACATGCACCGCAACCTGGTGAAACAGGCGACCAGTGATCCCGAGACCGGGCTTATGCGCACGCCGGAATTCATGCGGCGGGTGAAGCGTGCCTGGCTCAACGTGGGGGGCGACACCGCGGGCTGCGTCATGGGCGTGATCGACGTCGAGGATCTGCGCATGGTGCAGGTGCGCCTGGGGACGGTCGGCTATTCGCAGCTGCTGCAGGCGCTCGCGCAGCACCTCAGCCAGAAGTGCCGCGACGGTGGGCTCATCGCGCGCACGGGCGATCGCACCTTCGCCTTTCTGCGTGCCTGTGAGAACGAGGACTGCGCCGCGGAACACGCCGAGGCCTTCATCACCCGCATCAACCAGTTCAGCTTCGACTGGGAAGGCCAAAGCTACAGCCTTACCGCCAACGCCGGACTGGCCTGGGCGAGCGCCTATGTCGAGCCGGAGAGCCTCTACAACAGGGCGGACACGGCCTGTCTCACCGCCAAGCACGAGGGGCGCAACCAGATCGTGTTCTATCGTGACGAGGACAGCGACCGCCATGGGCATGCGGGGCTGGCGTACTGGGCGGGCCGCTTCAACGGCATCCTCGCCGGCGGGCGCCTGCATCTGCGCGCCCAGCCCATCGTCGCGCTGGCGGATGAATCACGCCAGCCGGTGCACTACGAAATCCTCCTCGGCGCCCGGGACGATCCGGCGGAACCGCTGCCGATCGGCGACTTCGTCGCCGCGGTCGAACGGCTGAAGCGGATCAGCGAACTCGACCAGTGGGTGGTGCGCGAAGCATTCGGCTGGATTCGCGCCAACCCGCAGGCGTTCGAAAAAATCGGCGCGTTCTCGATCAACCTCTCCGGCCAGTCGGTCAACAGCAAGACCTTCCTCGGCTTCATGGAGGAGGAACTGGGGCGCGGCGACATCCCCTGCGACAAGCTGATCTTCGAGGTCACCGAGAGCGCGGCGATCGACAGTTTCGCCAATGCCGAACACTTCATCAAGAAATTCCGCCGTTATGGCTGCCGTTTCTCGCTCGACGATTTCGGCGTCGGTTTCTCGTCCTTCACCTACCTGAAAAACCTCAAGGTCGACTACCTGAAGATCGACGGCTCGTTCGTGCGCGACATGCAGCGTAACGAAGTCGACGTCGCGCTGGTGTCATCGATGCACGAGACCAGCCGCTTCCTCGGCATCCAGACCGTCGCCGAATCGGTGGAGAACGAGGAAACCTTCGCCCTGCTGAAGACCATTGGCGTCAACTACGTGCAGGGCTGGCTGACTGGCAAACCCTTGCACATCGATGATCTGCTGCGCTGAGTAGTCAACCGACGCGCAGCAGTTCCACTTCGAACACCAGCGTCGCGTTCGGCGGGATCACGCCGCCGGCGCCGCGCGCGCCGTAGGCCAGTTCCGGCGGGATGGTGAGCTTGCGCTTGCCGCCGGTCTGCATGCCGGCCACGCCCTGGTCCCAGCCGGGAATGACCTGGCCCGCGCCGAGGCGGAATTCGAAGGGTTCGCCGCGGTCCACGCTGGAGTCGAACTGGGCGCCGCTGGTGAGCCAGCCGGTGTAGTGCACGCTCACGTACTGGCCGGCGGTGGCGGTGTCGCCGTTGCCGACGACGAGGTCTTCGATGATGAGTCCGCTCATGGGTTCATGTCCTGATTCGCTGAAAGAAGCGCGATTTTCGCACGTTTCGCGAGGCGGGCGTCAGCGCCACTCGCGCGGCAGGAAATTGGCGTCGGGATCGACGTCGAGCGGGACTTCGCTGACGCTGCTGGCGCTCGCCGGAGCATCGTGCAGCACCACCTGCGGGACGGCGAGCACCACCGCCACCATCAGCAACTGGATGACGAGAAAGGGAATCGCGCCCCAGTAGATGTCCCCGGTGCGGATGGTCTTCGGCGCCACGCTCTTGAGATAGAACAGTGCGAAGCCGAAGGGCGGATGCATGAACGCCGTCTGCATGTTGACCGCGAGCATTACGCCGAACCAGATGGGATCGATGCCCAGTTTCGCAGCAATGGGTGCGACCAGCGGTACGACGATGAAGGCGATCTCGAAAAAATCGAGAAAGAAGGCGAGCACGAACACCATCAGGTTGACCGCGACAAGGAAGCCGAGCACGCCGCCGGGCAATTGCGCGAACAGGTGTTCCACCCAAGTGTCGCCATCCAGACCGCGGAACACCAGGGTGAAGATGGTCGAGCCGATGAGGATGAAGATGACGAAGGTGGTGAGCCTTGTCGTGCTGTCCGTCGCCTGCGTGAGTTGCAGGCGGGTGAACCGCCCGCGTGCCCAGGCCAGCAGCAGCGCGCCGGCCGCGCCCATCGCGCCGCCCTCGGTGGGGGTGGCGACGCCGAGGAAGATCGTGCCGAGCACGAGGAAGATCAGCACCAGGGGCGGCAGCAGGGTAGTGAACACGCGGCGCAGCAGCGCCGGCCCGTGCAGGGTGCGCGCGGAAACCGGCAGCGCCGGCGCGGCTTCCGGCCGTATCAGGGTGACGAGAAACACGAAGGCGAGATACAGGACGACCAGGCCGAGGCCGGGGACGAGCGCGCCCTGATACATGTCGCCGACCGAGGCGCCCAACTGGTCGGCCAGCACGATCAGCACCAGCGAGGGCGGCACGATCTGCGCCAGCGTGCCGGAGGCGGCGATGACGCCGGCGGCAAGGCGCCGGTCATAACCGTGGCGCAGCATCACCGGTAACGAAATCAGCCCCATCGCGATCACTGTGGCAGCGACGACGCCGGTGGTGGCGGCAAGCAGGCCACCGACCAGCACCACCGCATACGCCAGACCGCCGCGCAGCGAACCGAACAGCTGACCGATGGTGTCGAGCAGATCCTCGGCCATGCCCGAGCGCTCGAGAATGAGGCCCATGAAGGCGAAGAACGGAATCGCCAGCAGTGTGGGATTGGCGACGATGCCGTAGACGCGCTCCGGGAGGGCGTGCAGCAGCGACACGTCGAACAGGCCCGCGGCGATACCGATGCCGGCGAACAGCAACCCGTTGGCGGCGAGCGCGAACGCCACCGGATAACCCAGCAGCAGGAACACCACCAGGCCGAGGAACATCAGCGGCGCAAGGTTTTCCATCACACCGTTTCTTCCGGTGCTTCGCAGGGCAGCGTCAGGTGTCCCGTCAGCACACCGATGCGCTTGATGATTTCCGCCACACCCTGCAAGGCGAGCAGCGCGAAGCCGGCCGGCAGCAGCAGCTTCACCGGCCAGCGCACCAACCCGCCGGCGTCCGGAGACAGTTCGTGCGTGGCCCAGGCTTCATGGAACATCGGCCACGACAACCACGTCAGCAGGATCGCCATCGGCAGCAGGAACAGCAGGCCGCCGGCCAGGTCGATCCACGCCTGACCGCGTGGGCCGAACCGGTTGTAGAAGATGTCGATGCGCACGTGGCCGTTGTGCTTCAGCGTGTAGCCGGCCGCCAGCAGGAACATCGCGCCGAACAGATACCACTGGATTTCCAGCCAGGCGTTCGAGCTTTCGCCCAGCGTGTAACGCGCCAGCGCATTGCCGGCGGAAATCAGCGTGGCGACCAGCACCAGCCAGATGACGGCGCGGCCGATGCGCTCGGTGAGGGCGTCGATGGCGCGGGAAAAAGCGAGCAGGGCGTTCACGACAAACCCCTTTGATCCGCGAAGGACGCGAAGAGACGCGAAGGAAAACCGGCAAGAATTTCTTCGCGTTCCTTCGCGTCCTTCGTGGACAAAAATCTTTTGGGTTTCACAGCGCGCCGCTCTCGCGCAGCAGTTCCGCCAGCCGCTCGGCGACGACACGGTAGCCGGCGGCGTTGGCGTGGATGGGGTCGGCCTTGAGGCGGTTGTTCTTCAGTACGTCGTTGAACGCGTCGGCTTCCAGCGGCAGGTGCAGCTCGTCGGCGATACGCGCGTAGAAATCGGGTGCGCCACCGAAGAGCCTGGGCGCAGGTACCGCGATCAGCACCGCCTCGGCGCCGCTCGCGCGGATGGTGCGGACGAGCAGGCGCAGGTTGTTCTCGGTGGCGGTGGCGGGCTGCTGGCGCAACATGTCGTTGCCACCCAGACATAGCAGCACCAGGCGCGGGCGGTGTTCCTCCAGCACCCCGGGCAGGCGTTCGAGTGCCGAGGCCGTGGTGTCGCCGGGCACACCGGCGTTGATCACCGTGCGCGCGGTCAGTGCGGCGAGCACCGCCGGATACGCGGTGTCCGGGCTCGCGCCGGTGCCGTGGGTGAGACTGTCGCCAAACGCGACGATGATATCCTGCGGCCCGAGCTTTGGCAGCGTCGGTGCGTGGTCGCACGCGACAAGGAGAGCGAAGGCAGCCAGTGCAACGATAAAACGTTGCAGTGCCACCATCTCAGTTGCCGGCCACCGTCATGTGGTCGATGAGAATCGAGCCGACCTGCTTGGAGCCGCGGCGTTCGACGTCGCGGCCGATCGCGGCGATGCCCTGGAACATGTCCGCCAGGTTGCCGGCGATGGTGATTTCCTCGACCGGATACCGGATCGCGCCGTTCTCCACCCAGAAACCGGCGGCGCCGCGCGAGTAATCGCCGGTGACCATGTTGGCGCCCTGGCCGAGCAGTTCGGTGACCAAGAGGCCGGTGCCCATTTTCTTCAGCAGGCCGTCGAGGTCCAGTTCGCCGGGCGTGACGACGAGGTTGTGGCTGCCGCCGGCGTTGCCGGTCGTCGCCATGCCGAGCTTGCGCGCGGAGTAGGTCGAGAGAAAGTAACCTTGCACCACGCCGTCCTTGACGACATCGCGTTCGAGGCAGGCGACGCCTTCGTTGTCGAAGGGCGCGCTGCCGATCCCGCCCCGGACGAAGGGCAGTTCGCGGATGGTCACCAGCGGGGCGAACACCTGCCGGCCGAGGCTGTCGAGCAGGAAGGACGACTTGCGGTACAGATTGCCGCCGGACACCGCGGCGACGAAGTTGCCGATAAGGCCGGTGGCGATCGGCGCCTCGAATATCACCGGGCAGGTGCGTGTGTCGAGCTTCCTGCCGTTCAGGCGCCGCACCGTGCGCTGCCCGGCGACGCGGCCGACGTGCTCGGGTGATTCGAGGTCGTGTGCGTTGCGCGCGCTGGTGTACCAGTAGTCGCGCTGCATCGCGCCCTTCTCCTCGCCGATGACCGCCACCGAGATGCCGTGGCGTGAACCGGCGTAGCCGTCGCAGAACCCGAGGCTGTTGGCATAGATGAAGTGTGACGCATGGGTGTTGACGCTCGCGCCTTCGGAGTTGGTGAGTCGCCGATCGACGGCGAGTGCCGCCGCTTCGCAGGCCTGCGCGCGCTCGGCGGCCTCCTCGACGGAAAGCGGCCAGGGGTGGTGCAGGTCGAGGTCGGGCGGATGCGTCGCCAGACGGTCCGCGTCGGGCAGGCCGGCGGCTTCGTCTTCGGCGGTGTAGCGGGCGATGGTCAGGGCTTTTTCGACCGCGCTTTTCAGTGCCGCGTCCGACAGGTCCGAAGTCGAGGCATGGCCCCGGCGCTGGCCGAGGTAGACGGTGACGCCGGCGCCCTTGTCCTTGTTGTATTCGATGGTTTCGATTTCGCCCTGGCGCACGCTCACGTTCTGCCCGATGCCTTCGGAAATCTCGGTGTCCGCGGCGCTGGCGCCGTGCTTCATGGCTTGCTCGACCACCATGCGCGCCAGCGCGGCGAGTTGGTCGCGGGTGTAACTGAACTGGGAACGTGACATGGTGAAATTTACAAAGGGAGAGGTGGGCGCAAGTACGTTTTGTTTTGGCTGTCACTACAATAGGGATGATAACAGCAACCGAAAGCCTTCCCGTGCGCCTGATCGACCCCGATGCCGAATCCGAATTCGACCCCGACGACGTCTACGACGGCCCCAGCAAGAGCCAGAAGAAACGCGAGGTCGAGGCGCTGCAGGATCTCGGCACCGAACTGGTGAAACTGCCGGACGCGCAGTTCAAGCGCATCGAATTGCCGGAGGAACTGCGCGCGGCGGTGGCCGAGTGCCGCCGCATCACCCAGAACAGTGCGCTCAGGCGGCAGCGGCAATACATCGGCAAGCTCATGCGCAGCATCGATCCCGCCCCGATCCAGGCCCAGCTCGATGCGTTCCGGGGCGTGTCCGCGGCGGAGAACGCGAAACTGCACCAGGCCGAGAAGTGGCGCGAGAAACTCATCGCCGACAACGAGGCGCTGACGCGCTTTCTCGACACCTATCCGCACGTCGATGTGACGCATCTGCGCCAGTTGATCCGTAATACGCGCGACGAGGCGACGCGCAACAAGCCGCCGAAGGCCTTCCGTGAGCTGTACCGGACGATTCGCGCGGCCATGGAAAACACGGAGTGATTTGCAAGGTTAGCGTGAAACTCGCGCAGCGAGACTTTGTCCCCCTCTCCCGCTTGCGGGAGAGGGCGGGGAGAGGGGAACGTTCAAGGCGATTCGTCGTTTCATACTCTGGGGTGGTGAATCGCCATGAACGTCAGGGCGAAGGAATTCCTTCGCGCACCTTCGCGGATAGGGGTTGTTGAACAGGAGACGCCGTATGTGGGCACGTATCGTCAAAATCGTACTGAGCCTGCCTGCCCTCATTGCCGCGGGCGTGTTCGCCGCCTATGTGGCGTTTGGCTTCCTGCTGGTCAATCCGCTGGCACAGAAGCTGCTGCCCTGGATCGGCGAGAACAAGCTCGCCAGCCAGCTGAGTGCGCAGCAGGTCACGTTCAACCCCTTCACCCTGGAAGCGACGGTCGACGGCCTCAAGCTCGCCGAGCCGGATGGCAAGCCACTCGCCAGCTTCGAGCGGCTCTATGTCAACCTCGACACCGGCGGACTGTTCCGCTGGGCCTGGCGCATTCGCGACATCCAGCTCGATGCCCCGCGTGCGGTGCTGGAAGTACGCCCTGGCGGCACCCTCAACTGGAAGGCGCTGATCGATAAACTCAACGAGGACAAGAAGCCGCCTTCGGACACCATCGCGCGGCTGCTGATCGACCACATCCGCATCGACCAGGGCAATATCGAATACACCGACGCCAACCGTCCGGGCGAGCCGTTCAAGGCGGCGCTTGCGCCGCTCGGCATCGAACTCGACGGGCTGTCGACGCTGCCGGAAGATCGTGGCGACTACCTCATCGCCGCCAGGTTGCCGGAGCAGGGCGGTACGCTCAGGTGGAAGGGCGATGTCGGGCTGAATCCCGTGGTGTCGTCCGGCAACGTGCAGCTCGAAGGTGTGCGTCTCGCCAATCTCGTGCGCGTGATCAAGAAGGCCGAGCTGCCGTTCATGCCGGGTGCGGGCGAGATCAATGCCGCGTGGACCTACGCCGCCGCCATCGTCAAGGACAAGCCGCAGGCGGTGGTGAGCGGGCTCCACTTCGTGCTCGATGGACTTGCCGGGACACTCGCGGGCGGTGACGGGCGCGTGGCGACGAAGCGGCTGGAAGTGAACGTGCCGCGGCTCGATTTTTCCATGCCTGCCGGTCCGCAAGTGGTGTTCAAGGGGCTCGGATTGACGCTGCGCGAGGCGGCGCTGACGCGCGGCGAAACAGCGCTGATGCGCCTGGACCAGGCGGAAGTGGCCGGTGTCGACTTCGACCTCGCACAGCGCAGTGCGCACGTGGCCAAGGTGAGCTTCGACGGCGCCGAACTGCGCGCCGCACGCGACGGGCAGGGGCGCATCGACTGGCAGCAAGCCTTGCCGGCACCGGCACCGGCACCGGCACCGGCATCCGCGGCCGACCCGGCGCCTGCCGATGCCGGGGCACCTTTCCGCTTCGACGTCGCCGAACTGCGCCTGAATGACTGGAAAGCGCAGTTCGTCGACCGCAGTTTCCATCATCCGCTGAGCGTCACTATTGACGATCTTGATCTCGCGTTGGCGCTGTCCAATCGCGATGGCCCGCTCAGGCTGGCCAATATCGAAAGCGGAATCGGCCCCTTCACGGTGACGTCCGGGGTGGCGGCGGAACCCGCGGCGACGCTTGCGCGGGTGAAGATCGACGGCGGCGAAGCCGATCTTGACGGCCAGGCGGTGAGCGTGCGCGGCCTCACGCTTTCCGGCCTGCGCGCGCGCGTGGTGCAGACGCCGGGCCAGCCGCTCAACTGGCAGGCGATGCTGGCGTCGCGTCTGCCACCGGCACCCACGAAGCCCGCTGCCGCCGCACCGGCCTGGAAACTTGCGCTGGCGCGGCTGGCGCTGGAGGACGCCGCGGTACAGGTGGAAGACCGTGCGACGAAGCCCGCAGTCCGGCTGGACATCGAGCACGGCAGCGTGGAAACACGCGACGTGTCGCTCGATCTCGCGCGTCCGCTGGAGGTGAAGGCGGCGTTACGGGTGAAGCAGGGTGGACGCCTCGACGTGCAGGGGCGCGTCACGCCGGCACCCGCGCGCGGCGACCTGCGCGTCACACTCACCGGGCTGTCGCTGAAACCGTTTGCACCCTACGTCAACCAGTTCGCGCGCCTGACGCTGCACTCGGGTGCGGCATCGACACGGGGCCGGGTGAAATTCTCTCCGGCGAAGACCGGCATGAAACTTGGTTACGACGGGGGTTTTGCCGTCGAAAATCTGGCCATTACCGAGGAGGACACTGCGGAAGCTTTTCTCGGCTGGGAAAAACTCGCTTCGCCCAGCCTGTCGCTTACACTGTCGCCGAACCGGCTGCACATGGGCGAACTCGTCGTGACCAACCCGTTCGGCAAGGTCATCATCTTCGAAGACAAGACGCTCAACCTGCAACGCATCCGCCGCGCGCCCGCGGCACCGGCGTCCCCCGTACCGGCAGCTGCGCCTGCGGCGAAGACCGCGGAGGACGAGACGTTCCCGCTCGTTATCGAACGCCTGCGCATCAGCGGTGCCAATGCCGAATTTGCCGACCTGTCGCTCACGCCGCAGTTCGGCACGCACATGCACGAGTTGGGTGGCGTGATCACTGGGCTATCGACCGATCCGGCCACCACCGCCCAGGTGGAACTCGACGGCAAGGTCGACGATTACGGTTCGGCACGCGTGCGCGGCGCCATCCATCCGTTTCGCGCTACCGATTTCACCGATCTCAGGCTCGGCTTCCGCAACCTGGAGATGACCAACCTGACGCCTTATTCGGGCAAGTTCGCCGGACGTCGCATCGATTCGGGCAAGCTCTCGGTCGACCTGGAATACAAGATCAAGGACCGCCAGCTCGCCGGCGAGAACAAGTTCATCGTCAACAAGCTCAAGCTCGGCGAGCGCGTCGAGAGCCCCGATGCGATGAAGCTGCCGCTCGATCTCGCCATCGCGCTATTGGAGGACAGCAACGGCGTCATCGATCTCGACCTGCCGGTGTCGGGCAATCTCGACGACCCGCAGTTCAGTTACGGGCGCATTATCTGGAAGGCCATTGTCAACGTGCTCACCAAGCTCGTCACCGCGCCCTTCCGCGCGCTGGGTAAATTGCTTGGCGGCAGCGGGGAGAAATTCGAGGCGGTCGCCTTCGATCCGGGCCGCAGCGCGCTGCTGCCACCGGAGCAGGAGAAGCTGAAAACCCTTGCCGACGCGCTGGCCAAGCGCCCGGCGCTGGTGCTCACGCTCGCACCAGGTTATGACCCCGCCACCGACCGTCGCGCCCTGCAGGAGCAGGCGATACGTCGCGAGGCGGCCGTGGTGGCGGGCGTCAAGCTTGCTCCCGGCGAGGCGCCCGGCCCGGTCGATGTCAATCACTACAAGGTACAGACCTGGCTCGAGGATCGCTATAGCGCGCTGGCTGGCAAGGAGGAGTACCAGAAGCTGCGTGCGGGTTTCCGGCCCAAGGATGCCGGCGCTGCCAGTCGCGTGCTGGAAAGCCAGCTCGTCGAGCGGATCGGGCGCCAGTTCAAGACCCGTGACGAGGGACCGGCGTCCGCCTTCCATGTGGAGCTTCTCGAGCGCCTGACCCGCGAGACGAAAATTCCCGACGGCGCGCTCATCGAACTCGCCAGGGTGCGCGGTGCCGCGATGCGCGATGCGCTCGTCACGCTCGGCCTCGATCCCGCGCGTGTCACGGTCGCCGCGCCGGTCGAGCAAGAACCCAAGGATCGGCTGGTGCCGAGCAAGCTCGAGCTGGGCGTGGCAGGGCGCGGCGCGCCCGCGCCTGCCGTCCCGCAAAAACCGCTTCCCCAGGGAGTGCCATGACTTTTCGCCGAATTCGAATCCTGCTGCTGCTCGGTGTGTTCGCCGCAGCACTGAGTCTGAACTGGCTCGAACAATGGATGGTGCGTGCCTGGCAGGGGCCGCTGGATGTGCAGGTGGTCCCCATCAATTTCGATGGCTCGGCCGAGGCCGCGGCGGCCATCGCCGCGCTCGACGCGCGCGACTTCGAAGAGGTCAACGCATTTCTCGAGCGCGAAATCGCCGGCTATGGCGTGCGGGTGTCACCTGCCGCGAGCTTCGCCGTCAAGCCCGCGCTGCACACGCTGCCGCCGGCGCCCCCGCAAGGAGGCAATGTGTTGCAGGTCATGCTGTGGAGCCTGAAGCTGCGATGGTGGGTCTATCGCCAGTCTGGCGGCGGGTTGCCGCAACTGGGCACGATCAGGCTTTTTCTCCTGTATCACACGCCCAGGGAAGAAGGTGTTGCGCTGCCGCATTCGCTCGGGCTGCAGAAGGGCCTGATCGGTGTGGTGCACCTGTTTTCCGACCCCCGGCAGGCGCGGCAGAACCGCATCGTCGTCGCGCACGAACTGCTGCACACGCTTGGTGCGAGTGACAAATATGCTCCCGATGGGCTTCCGCTCTACCCGCAAGGCTACGCCGAGCCCGAGCTGCCGCAGGGCCCGCGTCGTGTGGCGGAGATCATGGCCGGCCGCTTCGTCGCCGCCAACGGTGAGGCCGTGATGCCGGACAGCCTCGAACGGTGCGTGATCGGCGCACAGACCGCGCACGAGATCAATCTCGACGCGGCTTTCCGCAATCGCTTCGGGGGTTGAATGGCCGGTATGTCGATGAGCGTAATCTGGCTTGTCCTCGCGTTGCTGGCCACACCGTTCGCGGGTGCCGCGGAACCGGCCCACTTCGACCATTACGTGCTCGCACTTGCCATCGCGCCCGCGTTCTGCGAGGACGATCCACAGCAGAAGCGCAATGACGCCCAATGCCGCGCGCGGTTGGATGCCACGTTCAGGGGACGCGCCTATGTCGATTCGCCGCTGGATTGAATATGCCCTGCTCGCCGTCTGGGTGCCCTGGGCACAGGCCGACGCCTGCCACGACGCACTGATGCGCTTCGATTACGCGCGTGCGGCCGAGTTTGCGCAGACGGCGCTGGCGGGGACGCCGGCCGATACGATGGCGGGGCTGTGCGCGGCACGGGCCGCCTACGAAACCGGCGATTTCGAAAGTGCGCTGCGCCGTCTGCGCACGGTCGAGGCCGGTGCGCCGCTGGCCGAACTACGTACCTACGCATGGAACTGGCTCACCGTCACCCTGCGCCGGCTGGGGCGCGAGGACGAAGCGTTCGCCTACGGCCGGGCGGCGCTGGCGGCGGCGCGCATGGAAGGCAGCCGGCAGAATCTGGCGACCGCCTTGCACAATCTTGCGGGGCTGTTGTACACGCGCGGCGACGTGGCCGGCGCACTCGCGCTGTACCGGGAAGCGATCCCGCTCAACCCGGACCTGTCCGAACGCTCCGCCAGCCTCAACAACGTCGGCCTGATCCTGCAGGCGCAGGGCGATCGCGCGGGTGCGGCGCAATGGATCGAAGCCGCTATCGCGCTCAATCGCGCACAGAATCATTTTCACCACCTCAGCAAGCATCTGATGAATCTGGGCAATCTGCGGCGCGAGGCGGGTGACTGGGCCGGCGCGCAGGCGCTCCTCGACGAAGGCGCCGGCCTGGTCGAGCGCGCGGGGGACCGCTACTGGATCGCCGTCGCGGCCCGCTATCGCGGCTGGCTGGCACGCGATCGCGGCGAGCGCGCCGACGCCGCACGCTGGTTCGCGCAGGCCGCGCAGAACTACGAAACCGCGGGTGCGCGTGCCGATGCCGACGCCGCACGCGCGGAGGCGGCCGGTTTGTAAGGCTTCAGGGCGTGTTGATGCGCACGAATTCCGCAAAGTAGTCCGCGCGCACGATATAGGTGCCGTCGCAGTTGTACGAGGCGCGCACGATGCCCTCGGACAGCGAGATCGCGGCATTGCGCAGGTAATAGCCCTCGATGCCGCGCAGCACGTCGAAGCCCTGCACGATCTCGTCGATGCGTTCCAGCGCGAGCGGCTGCCACGCGTTGCGTTCGCCGTCCATGAGCTTCTGCCAGTGGGCGGGCAGGTACGCGCGCAGCGGACCGGTCTGGATCATCGCGCGCACCCAGGCGATGGTGCGCATCTTCTCTTCGTAGGGCACGCTGACGAAATGGCGCGCTGTGTAGCCCGGCTTCACCAGGTCCTCGGCGTCGTGCACCTCGTAGGCGAAGGGATTGAAGATCGATTCGGTACGCACTTCCGAACTGTTGAAGCCGACGTAGATCGCGAATACGCCGGTGTCGCGCAGCAGCGCGGCGCAGGTTTCCAGCACCGTGCCGGCGATTTGGTCGAGACGCGACGGGTGACGCGGGCGCAGCGGTACGGTCTCGCGCAGGCTGGGGTCGCCCTTGATGCTGACGAAGGGACGGTCGGCCGGCAGCCCGACGGCGCCGACGATGGGTTCGTGCAGGACGCAGACGGCGGGTTCATTCGTGGAGGTATCCATGCCGCGATTGTCGCACCCGCGGATGACAGTGGCGAGACAATCCCGCATGCGTCGCTGACTGCTGCGCGCGGGGGCGCGCTCAGTACAGATAGGCGCGCGCTTCCTCCCCCGGGTTCGGCAGGCCGGCCACGCGCCAGGCCTCGCGCGGGCCGGGAAACAGGCGTTGCATGCAGTCCGCGCTCTGGCCGGTGAGGTGGCACACGTGGCTGAGTGCGGTGACGCTGCCATGCCGCAGGTATTCGCGGCGCAGCGCGTGCAGCAGGCCCATCTGCAATTCGCTCAGTTCGCCGATGCCGTCGTTCTGTGCGATGCGGTCCGCGAGGCTCTCGCTCCACATCGCGGGATCGAGCAGAAAGCCATCCGGATCGAAGACGGCCGGGCCGGGCATGGTGAGGGATGCGTTCATGGCGATTCCCCTGCGATGGGATGACTGCTTTTGTATAGCACTTCGTCGCGAATCGGCCAGTGTCGCGTTCAGGTGTCGCCGAGGCGCATGAGCAGGGTGCGTACGGGTGCCGGCAGCGCGGCATCGAGTGCGTCCTTCGGCGCCAGCCAGATCTGCCCCGGTGGCGTCGCACCGCGGGGGGCGAGGTGGACTTCCAGTGGCCGGATGTTCAGCCTGAAGTGGGTGAAACTGTGACTGAGCGCGGGCAGTGCATGCAGCGCACGGACTTCGAAGCCGTAGCGCGTGTGGCAGTGCGCGTGCGCGTCGGCGTCCGGGTCGAGCTCGGGCAGGCTCCACAGGCCGCCCCACACGCCGCGCGGGGGGCGTTTTTCCAGCATCAGTTCGCCGCGATCGCGCAACAGCAGCATGGCCACCGATTTTTCCGGCAGCACCCGGCGTGGGCGCGGCGCCGGGATTTCGGCGCTTCGGCCCGTCTCGCGCGCCACGCAATCGGCCCGTAGCGGGCAGGTGTCGCAGGCGGGCCGCTGGCGCGTACACACCAGCGCGCCTAGATCCATCAATCCCTGGGTATAAGCACGGATGTCGCGCGACGGCACGCGTGCCTCGGCGAGTTGCCACAACGCCGTCTCGACCGCGCGCGCACCCGGCCAGCCCTCGATGCCGGCGTGCCGCGCCAGCACGCGTTTGACGTTGCCGTCCAGAATCGCACAGCGACGGCCGAACGCCAGCGCCGCGATCGCCGCGGCGGTCGAGCGCCCGATGCCCGGCAAGGCGGCCAGTTCCTGCTGCGTGTCGGGAAAGCGGCCGCCGTGCTCCGTCACGATCGCACGCGCCGCGGCGTGCAGATTGTGCGCCCGGCTGTAATACCCGAGCCCGCTCCACAGCGCCAGCACCGCGTCCTCGCTGGCGGCCGCCAGGGCGCGCACATCGGGGAAGTGCGTGACGAACCGGGCGAAATACGGGACCACCGTCGCCACCTGCGTCTGCTGCAGCATGATTTCCGACAGCCACACCCGGTACGCGTCGCCGCCGGCCTGCCAGGGCAGGTCGTGCCGCCCGTGCCGCCGCTGCCAGCGCACGACGCGCGCGGCGAACGAAGCGGCCGTTTCGCACGCGGCCTTCACGAATCAGCCCAGGCCATGCCGCTTCAGCTTGCGATATAGCGTGCGCTCGGTAATGCCGAGCGCCGTGGCGACGCGTGCGCGATGGCCCTGGTGGTGCGTGAGGAGGGACTGGATGTGCGCGCGTTCCACTTCGTACAGCGGCCGGGCCACATTCGTCGCCGGGGACACAAACACCGGCTGGCCCGCAGGCGTGGGCAGTCTGAGATCCCCGGCACGAATGATGCCGTCGCGGCAATTGAGCATCGCCTGCTGCAGCAGGTTGCGCAGTTCGCGCACGTTGCCCGGAAAATCGTAGCCCGCGAGTGCAGCGAGCGCACCGGGATCGAGTTGGTGGACGGCGTCGCCGCCGCTCAGGCGGCGCAGCAGGAAAGCGGTCAGTTCGGGCAGGTCGGCGCGCCGGTCGCGCAGCGGCGGCAGGGTGACCACGATACCCGCCAGGCGGTAATACAGGTCGAGGCGAAAACGCCGCGCGTCGATCTCGTCGAGCAGTTTGCGGTTGGTGGCGGAGACTACGCGCACGTCGGCGCTCAGCGTCTGCGTGCCGCCGACGCGGCGGAATTCCCCGGTTTCGAGCACGCGCAGCAGTTTGGCCTGCAGGCCGAGCGGGATCTCGCCCACTTCGTCAAGGAACAGGGTACCGCCGTCGGCGAGTTCGAACAGGCCCTTCTTCAACCCGCTGCTGCCGGAAAACGCGCCGCGTTCGTGGCCGAACAGCTCGCTTTCGAACAGGCTTTCCGGCACCGCTGCGCAGTTGATGACGATGAACGACGCGCCGGAACGGTTCGAACGCGCGTGGATGAAGCGCGCCGCGAGTTCCTTGCCGACGCCGCTCTCCCCGTACAGCAGCACTGGCGCCTCGCTTTCCGCCACACGCGCGAGATGGTCGACACAGGCGAGAAAGGCGGGCGAACGGCCCACCATCTGCAACGTGTCGCAGTCGCTGCACGCCTCCGCTTCCAGCGGAAACAGTTGTTCACCGAGGTAAATTTCGCCGGATGCGCCCACCAGGCGATGACCGCAGATGCGGGTGCGCTCCGGCTTGTCGTCGTGGAAATGGGTGTGCACGACCTCGACTGCCTCGCCGTGGCTGAACAGTGCCTGGTGCGGACAGTCCTCGCCGTTTTCGTGGCAGGGCCGGTCCGAATGGTGGGACACGGCGTGACAGGTCTTGCCGACGATGTCGGCCGGCGTCAGGCCATGCGCGCTGCAGTAGCGCCGGTTCGCCGCGACGATGCGGTAGTTGCGGTCGATCACCACGAACGGCTGCCTGTGGGTGTCGATCAGGCTTTGAAGTGCTATATCCATAAGAGCGTGCGCAGCATGTCATGACAGGGTGGAACCTTGTCATGACATATCGGTCATGTCAAACGGAAGCGCAAGTGAAAGAGCCCGGGACGACGCGGGTTGGCGGGGCTGGCACGCCTGTTGCATGGCTCCAGTTGTCATTCACTCAACCAAGGACAAACAATGGCACACATCGTGATTCTCGGAGCGGGCGTGGGCGGTATGACCATGGCCTACGAAATGCGCGAATCGGCGCGGGCGGAAGACAAGGTCACCGTCATTTCCAACTTCTCGTATTTCCAGTTCACGCCGTCGAATCCCTGGGTCGCGGTGAACTGGCGCAAACGCGACGACATCACGATCGAAGCCGGGCCTTATCTCAAGAAGAAGAACATCGACTTCATTCCGGTGGGCGCGGCGCGCGTGCATCCGGAAAAGAACCAGATCGAGCTGACCGACGGCCGCACCCTCGACTATGACTATCTCGTCATCGCCACCGGACCGAAGCTCGCCTTCGACGAAATCCCGGGCCTTGGCCCGGCCGCGCATACGCAGTCGATCTGCCACGTCGACCATGCCATCGCGGCAGGCAAGGCGTGGGATGACTTCGTCAAGAAACCCGGTCCCATCGTCGTCGGCGCGGTGCAGGGTGCATCCTGCTTCGGTCCCGCGTACGAGTTCGCCATGATCATGGATACCGACCTGCGCCGCCGCAAGCTGCGCAACCAGGTGCCGATGACCTTCGTCACCTCCGAGCCCTACATCGGCCATCTCGGCCTCGGCGGCGTGGGCGACTCCAAGGGCATGCTCGAATCGGCCATGCGCCAGCGCCACATCAAGTGGATCTGCAACGCCAAGGTCACCAAGGTCGAGGAAGGCAAGATGTTCGTCGCCGAGCACAACGATAAAGGCGAGGTCATCAAGGAACATGAACTGCCGTTCGCCTATTCCATGATGCTGCCCGCCTTCAAGGGCATCGACGCCGTCTTTGGCATCGAGGGCCTCACCAACCCGCGCGGCTTCATCGCCATCGATGCCCACCAGCGCAATCCCAAGTACCCGAACGTGTTCGCCGTCGGCGTATGCGTCGCCATCCCGCCCGTCGAGGCGACCCCGGTGCCCACCGGCACGCCGAAGACCGGCTACATGATCGAATCCATGGTCACCGCCAGCGCGCACAACATCCGCGCCCTCATCGACGGCCGCGAGCCGGACGAAAAGGCCACCTGGAACGCCATCTGCCTCGCCGACTTCGGTGACTCCGGCGCTGCCTTTGTCGCCCTGCCACAGATCCCGCCGCGCAACGTCAACTGGTTCAAGGAAGGCAAGTGGGTGCATCTGGCCAAGGTCGCCTTCGAGAAATACTTCATGCGCAAGATGAAGGCCGGCACCACCGAACCGCTTTACGAAAAATACGTGCTGAAGCTGATGGGTGTTCACAAGCTCAAATGATTCCTCCTTGAGGCTCCTGCCTTCAAGCGCCTGCGGGCGCTTTTTTTTAGCCTTGCGCCCCCGGCTATAATCCTTTTTTTTGTGGCGCAGCGCCAGAAGCTTCCAGCGCGCCGGCGCGCCGAAGGGATTGCCATGCTGCTGATGATCGAAAAGCATGATGCAAATCCGGCAACGTCCTTTCTGATCCGGTACCCCATATAAAACCTAGTATTTACGAGGGTTAGAAGGCCGTAAACAACCGGCATCATCCGTTGCCATCCGGAAAAATTGGGGGTATTGTTGGGGGTATCGATAGCCCGGTACCCCCATCATGGCACTGACCGACGCGAGCATCCGCAACAAGAAACCCGCCGAGAAGCAATACAAGGTTTCCGATGCTGGCGGGCTTTATCTGCTGGTAAAGCCGAGCGGCGCGAAGCTGTGGCGCTTGAAGTACCGCATAGACGGCAAGGAAAACGTTTTTGCCATCGGCGAGTATTGCGAAGCCCCGAGGGCTGAGACAGCCGCCGACGCTGCTAACCGAAAGGCATCCGGGCGCTACACCCTGGCCGAAGCCCGGCAGGAACGCGAGCGCTGTAAAGGGCTAATCAAGCACGGCATACACCCGGCGCATAACCGGAAGGCCGACGCGGCGAAGCGATCCGCCGAAAACGCAAACACCTTCGAGGCTGTTGCGCGGGAATGGATAGCCAAGAAAACGCCCGGATGGACGGCCTACTACCTGCGCCAAGTCGAGCGCGGCCTGGAGGCTGACGTTTTTCCCTACATCGGCAGTCTGCCGATTCGCAACGTGACGGCGGCGCACCTGCTGGAAATCTTGGGGCGTGTCGAGGGGCGCGGCGCTGAAACCGTGGCCCTGCTGGTGCGGCAATGGGCTTCCGCGATCTTCCGCTATGCCGTGGCGACCCTGCGGGCGGACACCGATCCAGCGTCGGCATTGAAGGGCGCGATTCACCGGCCAAAGATCGAGCATCACAAACCCCTGTCCCGCGACCAAGTGGGCGACTTCGTGAAGGCGCTTGATTCCTATGGCGGGTATCGGACTACGGTAATCGCCTTGCGCCTGATGCTGCTGACATTCGTTCGAACCGTGGAACTGCGGGCGGCGCACTGGACGGAGATTGACCTAGACCGGGCGGAATGGCGCATCCCCGCCGAGCGGATGAAGATGCGGGAGCCTCATATCGTCCCCTTGTCCCGGCAAGCCGTGGCGCTGCTGACGGAACTGCAAACCCATACCGGCGGGCGTAGTTTCCTGTTCCCCAACTACCGCAACCCGCAAACCTGCATGACGGCAACGACGCTGAATCGGGCGCTGGAACGCATGGGCTTCAACGGTAAGGACAGCATCGGCTTTTCGGCGCACGGATTCCGGGCCACGGCTTCAACCATGCTGAACGAATTGGGCTTTCGCTCCGAAGTGATCGAACGCCAGCTAGCCCATGCCGAACGCAACAAGGTGCGGGCCAGCTACAACCAGGGCGAATATATGGAAGAGCGGCGGGCCATGATGCAGCAATGGGCGGACATGACCGACGAAATGGCGAAGGCCCGCAGCAACGTGACACCGATTAAGCAGGCAGCGGCATAAAGGTTTGCTGCGCCTAGCCCGACGGGGCGAAAACCGGGACACCCTTACCCGGCTGGCGTGGCACCCAATCAAGGGAGCGCGAAAGGGCGCGACGATGGATTTTCCGGCATACGTCCCGGCGGCAGTCCGGGCGCACATAACGACACTGATCGAGGGCGATTCTTGGGAGCCGATGGGGTGGCAAAAATCCCTAGACAGCGCCGAGCGCCAGTTAGCTGAAATCGACGGGCAAATCGAGAGCTGCATCCGATGGGGGAAGGATGATTACCTGCCCGGCCTTAGAAGAGAAAGGCTTGAAGCGGCAGAGCATCGGGATACGCTGGCGGGCGATGTGGATTGCTTGCGACGCCTGGCGCACGATGCGCGGATGCGCGATGCCTTCGCACTACTGACCCGCGAATTTACCGACGATAGGCAATGGCGGAACTTCATCTATGCCGCGTGGGCGGCGCGGATAGATTTTGCGAAATTCCGCGACCGGTTGAAGCGAGCGACGGAACTGAAAGGCGAGATAGCCGAGGCGGCGGAAACGTTGGCGGAACTGATCCGGCAATTCGCGGAAACCGGAGTCAACGGGCCGAGCGAGTTTTATTCAATCCCCGAGCTACTCCGGCAAACCGACAATCACGAACTGCAGGGGCATAACCTGCATATGTGGCGATCCATGCGGCGCTACGTTCTAGGCGACCTGCCGAGGGATGATGTTCCAGAAATGGAGCCAAAGATCGAACCCCGCGAAGCAATGCCCCCGCTTGAGATTGTCATCGTGCCAGCCGGAGAGGGAGCC
The DNA here is from genome assembly GCA_001899775.1 of Thiobacillus sp. 65-29. Classification (GTDB taxonomy): domain Bacteria; phylum Pseudomonadota; class Gammaproteobacteria; order Burkholderiales; family Thiobacillaceae; genus Thiobacillus. The sequence goes on along the minus strand of MKWN01000016.1, from coordinate 161,825 downwards.
GAGATTGACCCGGTAGAAGAGGCACGAAATACCCTGCGCTACGCATGGGGGACGGCACCCGATTTGCCTGCATTGCTGCATAGCGTTGCAAAAGCGGCGCGTGGATTCGAGCCGAGCGAATCAGGCATGATCGGTGCGGCGATTGAGTCCCGGCAACGAAGCCCGAAAACGGAATACCTGCGAGCCTTCGGGACTCTGCTGATTGATGCTTATGGCTTCGCGCTAACAACGCCAATCATGAAGGCAATGGCAATCGTGGCGAATGTCGCTATCAACCTGCCCGACGTAGATGTGACCTATGACGACGTGCGGAAAGCCCTTGCAAAGCTAGGCGGGTAGCGGCTGGAAAAATCGGGCGGAAAATGGCGGGTGACTTTTCCAGACTGGCGGAAAACTCGGCCCCCAAAAACCTTTTGAGTTTCTTCGAGTTGTTTTGCTGAAAAAACGAGGATGCACCTACCGGCCAGCAACGGCCATTTATGGAGCATCCCGAATGAGCAAACTTCCCGAAACCGGCTTTCTTCGCCTGTCGCAAATCATCGGCGACCCCAGAGCGGAACCGCCTATCCCCCCAATCATTCCCGTTAAAAAGTCCTGCTGGTGGGATGGCGTCAAATCCGGGCGCTTCCCCAAGCCGGTAAAACTCGGGCCGCGTGTGACGGCCTGGCCTGTCGAGTCCATTCGCGCCCTGGTCGAGTCTTTGAAGTAAGGGGCGGCGATGAATACAAACAAAAAAGCCGCAACGAGCGGCAATGCCCATGCGGCTTCAAGACTACACAACACCCTGAATTCTATCAGCACAACCGCCTGGAGGCTGGCGTACTCGCTTGAAGAGGCCCGCCAGCTTCATGCTGCCAATGGCAATTTCTGGAAAGAGGCCGGGGCGTGCATCGCGTTGGCGTTTCTGCGGCTTGGGAGGCTGGCATGAGCGACCGCATCCGTGAAGCGCTGCAATTCATTCCGGCCAGTGACCGCGATACCTGGGTGAAGATGGGCATGGCGGTTAAGTCCGAGCTTGGGGATTCCGGCTTCGATCTGTGGGAAGGCTGGAGCCAGCAAGCCGACACCTTCAATGCCAAAGATGCGCGGGACGTTTGGAAGAGCATCCGCGTCAATGGCAAGGTGACTGCGGGGACGCTATTCCATGAGGCCAAAGCGAACGGCTGGCGCGACGATGGAACGCACCAGAAGCCGACGCCCGAAGAGATTGCGGAGCGCCAGCGCATCGCGGCGGAACGTGCGGCGCAAGAGGAAGCCCGCATCGCTTCGGAACGCGCCGAGGCCGCGAAGAAATCGGCGGCTGTCTGGAAGGCGGCAAGCGAAGCGAAGCCCGATCATCCCTACCTTGTCCGCAAACGGGTTTCGCCAGTGGCAACCCTGCGCGAGATCGACGCGGGCGCTGCGGCTGCGATTCTGGGCTATGCGCCGAAGTCGGGCGGCGAACACCTGGCCGGGCGCTTGCTGGTGGCCCCCGTCAAAGTCGGCGACGGACTTTCGACGCTGGAACTGATCGACGAAGAGGGGCGCAAGTCTGCTGTTTATGGCGGCGCGAAGGCTGGCGGGTATTGGGCAGCGCAACAGCTACCCGATGGCGACGGGCTGACCCTGCTAATCGGCGAAGGTGTTGCGACCGTGCTAACGGCGAAGGAATCAAGCGGACACCTGGCAATCGCGGCGCTGTCGGCTGGCAATCTGTCGACGGTGGCGAAGGCGATGCGCGAACGCAACCCGGCTGCGGCGCTGGTCATTCTTTCCGATCTGGTGAAGGCAACCGGCGCACCCGATCCCCATGCAGTCGAGGCGGCGCAATCCGTTGGCGGCAAGCTTGCAATCCCGGACTTTGGCACCGACCGACCGGACGGCGCGACCGACTTCAACGACATGGCGGCGCTACTCGGCAGGGACGCCGTAAAACGCGCCATAGCAAACGCAAGCGAGCCGGATGGGGCATCGCATCAACCCGAGCAAGAAAACGCAACAGCGCCAATTCTGGAGGGGCAAGTTTGGCCGGAGCCGCAACTGTTGACCGCGAAGGTGACACCAGAGCCTTATCCAATCGACGCGCTGCCTGAAACCATCCGGGCGGCGGTGGAAGAGGTGGCGGGTTTTGTCAAAGCACCGTTGCCGATGGTGGCATCGTCGGCACTGGCGGCGCTATCGCTGGCGACCCAAGCGCATATCGACGTGAAGCGGGCGGAACGGCTGCACGGGCCAACCGGGCTGTTCCTGCTGACCATCGCGGACAGTGGCGAGCGCAAATCAACCTGCGACGGCTTCTTTACGTCGGCGATCCGCCAGTACCAGGAAGAGCAAGCCGAGGCGATGAAACCGGCGATCAAGCAACACCAGGCCGATATTGCGGCATGGGAGGCTGAGCGCGACGGCATCATTTCCGCGATCAAGGATGCGGGCAAAAAGGGCAAGCCGACGGACAAGCTGCGGGACGATCTTGCCGAGCTGCAACGCGACAAACCCGAAGCGCCGAGAGTGCCGAGGCTATTGCTTGGCGATGAAACGCCGGAAAACCTGGCGTGGGGACTCGCAAAACATTGGCCGTCGGCGGGCGTGGTTTCTGCCGAGGCCGGGACTGTTTTTGGGGCGCATGGCATGAGCGGCGATTCAGTAATGCGGAATCTTGCCTTGCTGAATGTCCTATGGGATGGCGGCACGCATTCCGTGGGGCGGCGGACTTCGGAATCCTTCACCGTCAAAGGTGCGCGGCTGACCGTGGCTTTGCAGATTCAGGAAATGACGCTGCGGAGCTTTTTCGACAAGTCCGGCGGGCTGGCGCGTGGCACCGGATTCCTCGCCCGGTTTCTGGTGGCGTGGCCTGAATCGACACAAGGCTTTCGACCCTTCACCGAAGCCCCGCCGAACTGGCCGCACCTGGCCGCATTCCATCAACGCATTGGGGCGATTCTGGCAAACCCGGCACCGATTGACGAAGAGGGAGCGCTATCCCCGGCATTGATGATGCTGGCACCGGAAGCGAAGGCGGCGTGGGTGGCATTTCACGATGCAATCGAGGCCGAACTGAAAACCGGTGGCGAGCTTTACGACGTGCGGGACGTGGCGAGCAAGTCCGCCGACAACGCGGCACGGCTGGCGGCACTGTTCCAGATATTCGAGCATGGCATGGGCGGCGCTATCGGGCTGGATTGCTTCGAGTCGGCGAGCCGGATTGCTGCGTGGCACCTGAGCGAATCGCGGCGATTCTTCGGCGAGCTTGCGCTACCTGCGGAACTGGCGGATGCGGCGCGGCTGGATTCCTGGCTTGTCGATTACTGCCGACGGGAGCGAATACACCTTGTCCCGATTGCCAAGCTGCAACAATTCGGGCCGGGCGGACTACGAAGCAAGGCAACGATTGAAACCGCATTGCGCGAACTGGAAGAGGCGGGCCGCGCACGGCCAGAGCGGGAGGGCAAGCGGAAGATGATTGCCGTTAATCCTGCGCTGTTGGGAGGTGCATCGTGACCCTTGCCGCACTGATCCGAAAACGTGAAACCTTGACGCCTGCTAATGCTAATCCTGCTAAAGCTGCTAATGATGGGCAGGGGGAAGGCGAACCATTAGCAAAATTAGCACCTTTAGCATTAGCAAACCCCACGGATGCAAAAACGGCTGATGCTGTGACTTCGTGGGGGTGGCTGTTGCACTTCGCCGACCGCGAACCGCTGGAAGTCTATTGCAACCCGGACGCGACCCATGCGGCGATTCTGGAACGCTACCCCGACGCACTGGCAGCGGAGCCGATCCCGGAGCGAACCGCGCCAGCCTATGAGGTTGAGTGGCCGGACGTAGAACCCGCTCACGACGATGACCGGCGCACCTGTAGCCAATGCGCGAACCTGTCCGGGCGTCGTTGTCTTGCTGCATGGCGGGGCGAAATTCTTGCAAGCCGGGACTATGTGCCAGTCCGTGACATTCCCCGGCGCTGCGAAGGCTATGCACCCGGCGCGGATGATCCGGACACTAGACCAGGCCGGGAGCGCTGGCCGGAACTGAATCAGGAAAGGGGCGAGTGATGGCGACCAAATCGAAGAAACCGGCAGCAACCCAAGCAGAGAAATTCCCGAGGAAGGCGATAGCCTGCGAATCCGGGCCTTCCGATGATGAAAAAGGGCGGGCCTATGCGAGCCTGATTAACTCGCCCGAGCTTGCCGCTCACCGTATCGTCGGGATGATGCAGCCGAAGGTTCTAGCGGATGGAATCGACACCCCGACAATGCTGGCGACCCTGCGCGATCAAGCGGCAGCGGTGCAAGGGGGCGACCTGGCCCATGCCGAGGCGATGCTGATAAATCAGGCATCGGCGCTGCAAGCCGTGTTTGTGCGCCTTTCCGAGCGGGCAATGGAGCAAGCCCATATGCCGAACCTTGAGGGCTTCATGCGGATGGCGCTGCGGGCGCAATCACAATGCCGGGCAACGCTCGAAACGCTGGCGGCGATCAAGAATCCGCCGATTGTCTATGCGCGGCAGGCGAACGTGACAACCGGGCCGCAACAAATCAACAACGGCACGGCCAGTTTTATAACTGAAAAAAATGGCGCGCCATCGCGGGCGAGAGAAATCGAAACCGAGCAAACCCAACTAACAGGAGGAAGCGATGAGCTACTACCGGACACCAGAGCATCGGGCGAAGCAAGCCGAACGAATCAGGCAATGGAAGCCCTGGGAGAAATCGACCGGGCCGAAGTCCGAAGAGGGTAAGCGGCGATCCGCCATGCGCGGCTTTAAAGGTGGAACCCGCGAACTGCTGCGCGAAGTAGCGCGGCTGTTGCGGGAGCAAGCCGAGGCATTGAAGCGAATCGGTTAAAGGTTTGCGGCTTCGCAAATAGCGTTTAGCATGGGGCTAGATGCGCTAGGCAAAAATCATAAAAAAAGGGGGGGGAGTGGAAAAGCTTGTCGTTATCGAAGAGCATCCAGACTACGAAACCGCTTCATTCAGAGCCAAGAAACTAGCGGGAAAACTTTCTATATGTACAGGAGTTGGTCGCTCCTCTACCGGTTGGACTGTGCTTGCCCCGCCTACCCTTTTACCCGCAAAGCCATTGATACCCGAATTTGATGAAGGATATGAACATATTGAATACCTTTCAGATTATGAGATCCATGGTGGACTCCCTCTTTGTCCTTACTGCGGGCGAACTACCCATGGGCTAGGGCAAGTTTGTGTGGAGTGCATAATCGACGATAAGGGTGACCCGGCAGGCCGCTGGCTGGGGAACGCAGATGACGATGTGGATGATTATTGACAGTCTGCTTTGGCGAACGTGAAGATCGCCGGCACCGCGAGCAGACGGTCAACGGTTGTTTTTCCATGAGGCACCGTTGGCCCCGCAATTTCGCTCTAGTCCATTCATGGCTTCGGTGGCGCTGTATCTTCCTGCTCTAAAGCCGTCTACTGATTCCTGAATGTAGGCCCTGCAATTCACCGGCAGGCCAAACTCTTCGCCGTACACGGTCGCCTTGTTGTCGTCAAAGAATGAACCCCAATAGGCAACGGCAAAAATGATTCCTGCGGCAATCCATCCAGCGCTGCAGTCGCTTTCCATTTCTCTCCCCTTCCTTATGTTTGTTGTGTGACTTCCTGGCGGCTGCTTTCGGTTGCCTCTTCAAGCTGTGGCGCTTGGTGGGCGACGGTTTGAGGCGTGGCCGATATAGGGGACAATAACCGCTTTTCCCGCATTCGGTTTCGAGCCGCCTAGATAGGGTATCAACCGAAAAAGGGGGTACTCATGGGGGTATCTGCAAGCAATAGACTGGCAGCAATCCATGTAAATCAATAGGATGCAAGCTATATGCTGCTAATGATCGACAATTACGACAGCTTCACCTACAACCTGGTGCAGTATTTCGGTGAGCTCGGGGAGGAGGTCGAGGTGGTGCGCAACGACGAGATCGACCTCGCCGGCATCGCCGCCTTGAAACCCGATCACATCGTCGTTTCACCGGGGCCGTGCACGCCCAGCGAGGCCGGCGTGTCCGTACCGCTGATCAAGGAATTCGCCGGCCGGATTCCTATTCTTGGCGTATGCCTGGGCCACCAGAGCATCGGCCAGGCCTTCGGTGGAAAAATCATCCGCGCGAAGGAGCTGATGCACGGCAAGACGTCGATGATCCACCACCTCGGTGTCGGGGTGTTCAAGGGGCTGCCGAACCCCTTTCGCGCCACCCGCTACCATTCGCTGGTGATCGAGCGCGCGTCGCTGCCCGACTGTCTGGAAATCACCGCCTGGACCGATGACGGCGAAATCATGGGTGTACGTCACCGGACGCTGGCAGTCGAGGGCGTGCAGTTCCACCCCGAGTCCATTCTCAGCGAGCACGGCCATGCCTTGCTGCGCAATTTTCTCGCGCAGACCGTCGCGGCCTGAGCGGGCGGTCGTGCCGCGGTTCATGCGATAATCGCGGCTTCGATTTCTCAGTGGTCGGCGGCTGGGTTGTTGTCGTCCGATCAGGCTCTGTCATGTCCATCACACCGCAGGAAGCGCTGAAGCGCACCATCGAGCATCGCGAGATTTTCTTCGACGAAATGGTCGCGCTGATGCGCCAGATCATGGCGGGCGAAATCTCGCCCGTGATGACCGCCGCGATCCTCACCGGCCTGCGCACCAAGAAGGAAACCGTCGGCGAAATCGCGGCCGCCGCGACGGTGATGCGCGAGCTCGCGATTCCCGTCAGGGTGCCGCCGCCCAACGACAATTTCCTCGACGTCGTCGGCACCGGCGGCGACGGCGCGCAGACCTTCAACATTTCCACCGCCACGCTTTTCGTCGCCGCGGCGGCGGGTGCGCGTGTCGCCAAGCATGGCGGACGCAGCGTGTCGTCCTCGTCGGGTAGTGCCGACGTGCTGGAGGCACTGGGCGCGAACATCGCGCTCAACCCGGAGCAAGTGGCCGAATGCATCGAGACCACGGGCATCGGCTTCATGTTCGCGCCCAACCATCACACGGCGATGAAGAACGTGGCGCCGGTGCGCAAGGAACTGGGCGTGCGCACGATCTTTAACATCCTTGGTCCGCTGACCAATCCGGCCAGCGCGCCGAACACCCTGATGGGCGTGTTCCATCCCGATCTCGTGGGCATCCAGGTGCGCGTGATGCAGCGTCTGGGCGCGCGTCACGTGCTGGTGGTGCACGGACAGGACGGCATGGACGAGGTCTCGCTCGGCGCCGCCACCCTGGTCGGCGAACTCAGGGACGGCGAAATACGCGAATACACGATCCATCCCGAGGATTTCGGCCTGGCCATGATGTCCAGCCGCCACCTGCGCGTGGACAATGCCGAGGAATCGAAGGCCATGCTGCTCAACGCGCTCGACAACCACCCGGGCCCGGCGCGCGAAATCGTGGCGCTGAACGCCGGGGTCGCGCTCTATACCGCGAATCTCGCATCCGACATTGGCGAGGGCATCGCACGGGCGCGCGAGGTGCTGGCATCGGGGGCGGCGCGCGCCCGGCTCGATGCTTTCGTCGCCTGCACCCGCAGCTTCTCGTGAGACGGCGATGAGCGACATCCTCGAAAAAATCCTTGCCACCAAGCGTGAGGAAATTGCCGCCGGGCAGGCCCGCATGCCGCTCGCCGAGATGCGTGCGCAGGCCGCAGCGGCGCCCGCGCCACGCGACTTCGTCGGCGCCTTGCGTGCACAGGTCGATGCCGGCCGGCCCGCGGTGATCGCCGAAATCAAGAAAGCCAGTCCGTCGAAAGGTGTGATTCGCGCCGATTTTCGTCCCGGCGCGATCGCGGCGAGCTACGCGCAGGGCGGCGCCGCCTGCCTGTCGGTGCTGACCGACGCGCAGTATTTCCAGGGCAGCACCGAGTACCTCCGTGAGGCGCGTGCTGCCTGCGGTCTGCCGGTGCTGCGCAAGGACTTCATCATCGATCCCTGGCAGGTCTACGAGGCGCGGGCGATGGGTGCGGACGCTATCCTGCTCATCGTCGCCGCACTTGAACTGCCGGCGATGCAGGATCTGGAAGCGCTGGCGATGGAACTCGGCATGGCGGTGCTGGTGGAGTCACACGATGCGGCGGAACTTGAAGCAGCACTCACGCTGAAGACGCCGTTGATGGGCATCAACAACCGCAATCTGCGCACCTTCGAAGTCACCCTCGACACCACGCTCGACCTGCTGCCGAAGATCGGCAGCGAGCGCATCGTCGTCACCGAGTCCGGCATCCTCGCCCCGGTCGACGTCGCGAGGATGCGGGAGCACCAGGTCAACGCCTTCCTCGTCGGCGAGGCCTTCATGCGCGCTGCCGATCCAGGCGCCGAGCTCGCCCGGCTGTTCGCATTGTAGGAGCACACGCAAGGGGCAGGCCGCGGTTGTATGGCCGCTGAAGCGGCAACAACCGCGCACCGGCGCCTTTATGCCCTCTGGGTGCTCGCCGCGATGTTGGTTCACGAAGGCCCAATCGGCCCGAGGGCGGGCCTCCTACCTGTAGGAGCGGCGCCCTCGCCGCGATTGTCGGGCGGTCGCAACCATTACGCCATCGGTCCACACGCGGGCCTCCGCAAGCCCGCCACAGGAGCGGCGGCCGCTACGTCAACGCTTGCCACCAAAAATGCTTCCCAGCACGCCGCGCGTAATGGCGCGGCCGATCTGACTGCCGATCGAACGCGCGGCCGACTTCGCCATCGCCTCGACCGCCCCCTCCCGGCGCCCTCCGCGCCCGCCGAGGAGGTCACCCAGAATGCCGCCCGTTGCTGCCGGTTGCGCGGCTGCCGCCTTGGCCTGCTGCTTCGCCTGCTCGGCTGCGGCCGCCGCCTGCGCCGCTTGCTCCGCCCGCGCCTTGAGAATTTCATAGGCCGATTCGCGGTCGACGACCTTATCGTACACGCCGGCCACCAGCGAAGTCTGGATCAGGCGGCGGCGCTGTGCGTCGCTGATCGGGCCGATCTGTCCTTGCGGCGGCACGATGAAGGCGCGCTCGACCACGCCGGGGCGGCCCTTGGCGTCGAGAAAGGACACCAGTGCCTCGCCGACGCCAAGTTCGGTGATCGCCGTCGCCTCGTCGAGTTCGGGATTGTCGCGCATCGTTTCCGCGGCGGCCTTCACCGCCTTCTGGTCGCGCGGTGAGAAGGCGCGCAGTGCGTGTTGCACGCGGTTGCCGAGTTGGGCCAATACCTTGTCGGGCACATCGGCGGGATTTTGCGTGACGAAGTAGACGCCGACGCCCTTGGAGCGGATCAGCCGCACCACCTGCTCGATCTTCTCCACCAGCGCGGCGGGCGCGTCGGTGAACAGCAGGTGCGCCTCGTCAAAGAAGAACACCAGCTTGGGCTTGTCGAGATCGCCCGCTTCCGGCAGGTTCTCGAACAGCTCGGCCAGTAGCCACAGCAGCAGCGTCGCGTACATCTTGGGCGACTGCATCAGGCGGTCGGCCGACAGGATGTTGATGACGCCGCGCCCGCCGTCGGTCTGGATCAGGTCGGCGATGTCGAGCATCGGTTCGCCGAAGATCCGCTCGCCGCCCTGCGACTCCAGCGCCAGCAGGCCGCGCTGGATCGCGCCGATCGAGGCCGCCGAGACGTTGCCGTATTCGGTGGTGAACTGCTTCGCGTTGTCACCGACAAACGCCAGCATCGAACGCAAATCCTTGAGGTCGAGCAGCAAAAGGCCGTTGTCGTCGGCGACCTTGAACACCAGGTTCAGTACGCCGCTCTGTGTTTCGTTCAGATCGAGCATGCGTGACAGCAGCAGCGGACCCATGTCCGACACCGTGGCGCGCACCGGATGTCCGGCCTCTCCGAATGGATCCCACAGTGTCACCGGATAGCCCCGGTGCGCGAAGCCTTCGAGCTTCAGTGCTTCGACGCGCTCGGCCACCTTGGCGTTGCCGCCGCCGGGTTGCGAGATGCCGGAGAGATCACCCTTCACGTCCGACATGAAGCACGGCACGCCGATGCTGGAGAAGTGCTCGGCCAGCGTCTGCAGCGTGACGGTCTTGCCGGTACCGGTGGCGCCGGTGACGAGGCCGTGGCGGTTGGCCATCTGCGGCAGCAGGAAGAGTTCGGCGGTGGCGTTTTTGGCGATCAGCAGCGGTTCGGTCATGGCGGTGTCCTGAAACGGCAATGCATGGATTCTAGCGACTTGGGGTGAGCACTGGCCAAGTTTCGCGTGGACGCGTTCGCTTCCATGGGCGGCGTAGCGAAGGAAGTCAAAGCCCGCTGTAGGCCGTCCAGAATTCGGCCGAGGTACGGATCGGATAGCGGTCGGCCAGCGCTAAGAGAGCCTTGCCGCCCGTGGTGAGCGCGTCGGCGTGCGACTGTTGCAGCGCCGCAATCAGCGTCCCCAACACCGGCTGATCATTCAGGTCGGCCAGCGCGGGATCGCCGCCGGGCGCGGGTTCGATCACCTCGGCCTGAATCGACAGGATATCCACCAGGTCCTTGATTTCGGTTGCCGACAGGCCGTGCCGGTGCGCACTGAGTATTTTTCCTACCACGGTCCTCGGATAGGCGATGCCGGACAGCAGGGCGTCCGTGTCCAACACCGCGCGCATCGTCGATCGCCGTTAGCCCACCGGCCTCGGCTGTTTCGGCGTAGCCCGCCTCGATGCGCTGGCACAGCGCGTCGAAGCGCGCCTGCATCCGGCGGATATGTGCGAACAGCCGTGCGCCCACCAGCGCCGCCACCGGCACGCCCGACTGCAACAATGCCTACAGCGGCACCGATTGCGGCTACAACGTCAACCCCAACAGCAGCGAGATGGGCGCATGTGTGCTTTGTCGAGTTCGGGAATCTGATCTCCTACACGTCAACGGGGGCGTCGAGTGGTATTTATTCAGGGGGCGCGAACCCCTGCAGCACTTTGGACAACGTCGGTCCTTTCATCAATTTTCAGTCCTACAACTATCGGCCCGGTACAGAGTACATGACCGGCCGCCTGCGGCGGCTTAAACCCAGTTTTCCAGTTTCAGGCCGGGCACCCGTTCGAATTCGCGCAGGTTGTTGCTGACCAGCGGGACGCCCAGCGCCTGCGCATGCGCGGCAATCCACAGGTCGTTGTTGCCGATGGGTGTCCCCGCCTTCTGCAAGGTGGCACGAATCTCGCCGTAGCGCCGCCCCGCTTCCGCAGGCAGGGGTAACACCTCGATCGAACGGGAGAATTGCAGCAACAATTCGTGCGCGCGGGCGGGGTCGCTGCTCTTGTCCGCGCCGAAGCACAGTTCGCCCCAGGTGATGACCGAGATGCCCAGCGAACCGACGGCGGCGCGCGCAAACCGCCTGCCTACCGTCGCGGGATGCTTGCGCGCGATGTAGATGCAGATGTTGGTGTCGAGCAGCCGCGCAATCGCCATTACAGGCCTTCGCGCGATTGCGGCGGCGCGTCCTGACGGCCTTCGGCAAAAAAGTCCTCGGGCAGCGTGGTCAGGGCGTCGAACGCTTGTTTGAGGGTGCGGGCTCGCTGCCGAAGCACGATCTCGTCACCGCGCCGCTCGATTTCGACTTCATCGGTACTGAACTGGAATTCGCGCGGAATGCGCACCGCCTGCGAATTTCCGCTCTTGAAAACTTTTGCCAACGCCATGGTGTACTCCGAGAAGTGTATATACTTTAAGTATATCCATTGGATGTGAATAAGCAACCCGATCTTCGTCAGAGTCCATTCCCCAGCCACGCCGCTCCACGCACGCCGCTGGAGTCGCCGTATTTCGGCGGCACCAGCCTGGTGTCGACGCGGTCGGAAAACACGTAGCGCATCCACAGTCGCGGCACGGTGTCATACAGGCGTTCGATGTTGGACAGGCCGCCACCCAATACGATGACATCCGGGTCGATCAGGTTGATCACGCTGGCGAGCGCGCGCGCCAGTCTCTCTTCGTAGCGTGCCAGCGTCGCGCTGCATGGGCCGTAACCGGCCGCGGCAAGCTGCGCGATCTCGTGGGCAGGCAGATCCTCGCCACCGTAGCGCACATGGTCGGCGGCGAAGGCGGGGCCGGACAGCCAGGTTTCGATGCAGCCCTTCTTGCCGCAATAGCACGCGGGCGCTGCCCCGACTTCGCGCGGGTTCGGCCACGGATGCAGGATGGCCTCACCGGTGGCGGGATGCTGGCCGGTGCCAGCGCGGTCGGCCTGAGTGTGCGCGAACTGGAAGTAGGGCAGCGGCGAATGGCCCCATTCGCCGGCGATGGCGTTGGCACCGCGCAGGAGATGCCCGCGCACCACCACGCCGCCGCCGACGCCGGTGCCGAGGATGACACCGAACACCGTGCCGGCACCCGCTGCGGCGCCGTCGGTGGCTTCCGACAGGGCAAAGCAGTCGGCGTCGTTGGCGAGCCGGATGCTGCGATTCAGCACGCGTTCGAGATCTTCCTGCAAGGGTCTGCCGTTGAGGCAGGTCGAGTTGCAGTTCTTCATCAGGCCGGAGGCCGGCGAGATTGCCCCGGGGGTGCCGATGCCGATCGTACCCTGGTGGCCGAGCTCGACTTCGGCGGCGTGGATCAGTGCGGCGATCGCGGTCACCGTGGCGGGGTAATCGTTCTGCGGCGTCGGTACACGGCGGCGCAGGATTTCCTGGCCGGAAGCGTCGAGCGCAATGAGCTCGATCTTGCTGCCACCGAGGTCGACGCCGAGGCGGAAGGGTGGGGCTGCGGTGCTAAAATCGCGCATTACGTTTTTTGCGTTGGAACCGACATGGCAGGACATTCGAAATGGGCCAACATCCAGCACCGCAAGGGTCGCCAGGATGCCAAGCGCGGCAAGATATTTACCAAGCTTATCAAGGAAATCACCGTGGCCGCCAAGATGGGCGGCGGCGACCCCGCGATGAACCCGCGGCTGCGGCTGGCGATCGAGAAAGGCAAGGCTGAATCGCTGCCCAAGGACAACATCGAGAACGCGATCAAGCGCGGCACCGGCCAACTCGAAGGCGTGAACTATGAGGAGGTACGCTACGAGGGCTATGGCATCGGCGGCGTCGCGGTGATGGTCGATTGCCTCACCGACAACAAGACGCGTACCGTCGCCGACGTGCGTCACGCTTTCACCAAGCACGGCGGCAACATGGGCACCGATGGCTGCGTGGCGTTCCAGTTCAAGCACTGCGGCCAGATCGTGCTGGAGCCGGGCGCCGGTGAGGAAGCGGTGATGGACGCCGCGCTCGAGGCTGGCGCCGACGACGTCATTCCCAACGAGGACGGCTCGATCGAGGTGCTGACCTCGCCCGACCCCAGGGCCTTCGAGACGGTGAAGGAGGCACTGGAAAAGGCCGGCTTCAAGCCGGCGATGGCCGAGATCACCATGCGTCCCGAAGCCGAGACCGAACTCGCCGGTGACGACGCGGTGAAGATGCAGAAGATCCTCGACGCACTGGACAGCCTGGACGATGTGCAGGAGGTCTATACGAACGCGGTGTTGCCGGAGTGAGTCACGCCTGATAAAGTGGTCACAATTAAATGACCATACGAGGCGAACATGGAACTGCCGGCAACCGAATTCAAGGCCAAGTGCCTCGCCTACCTCGACCAGGTGGCACAGACGCATGCGCCGATTACCCTGACCAAGCACGGCCGTCCGGTGGCGCGGCTGGTGCCGGTGGAAGAAAGCGAACCCGTGCTGTTCGGGCGACTCGCCGGTACCGTGCAGGTCCGTGGCGATATCGTCGCACCGATCGATGAGACCTGGGCGGCCGATGCCTGATTCCGGGCTTCTCATCGACACCCACGTCTGGCTCTGGCTGGAGGCGGACCCCGAACGTCTTGGCGAGCCCGCGCGTGCGCGCATGGAGACGGCCGCGCGTGCGGGCAGACTGTGGGTATCGGTGCTGTCGGTGTGGGAAATCGGTATGCTGGTCGCAAAGGACCGTATTCGTCTGGCAATGCCGGTGGACGAATGGGTGCGCCAGGCCTCGGTCACGCCGGGGATGCAGATGCTGGGCCTGATCCCGGAAATCGCGTTGGAATCCACGCGCCTGCCCGACGCGCCGCATGGCGATCCAATCGACCGGATGCTGATCGCGAGCGCACGGGTACACAACCTGACTTTCGTCACTGCAGACGGGAAGATTCTTGCCTGTGCGGCGCAAGGACACCTGAAGGCGTTGAAGGCGTGAGTGGCCACCGTATCCTGGGCATCGACCCCGGCCTGCGCTTGACCGGTTTCGGCGTCATCGAACAGACCGGGCAGAAGCTCACCTACGTGGCCAGCGGTGTGATCAGGAGCGGGGAGGGCGAACTGCCCACCCGGCTCGGTGTCCTGTTTGCCGGCCTGAACGAGGTCATCGCCAGCTACCGGCCCGACACGTGCGCGGTGGAAATCGTGTTCGTCAACGTCAACCCGCAGTCGACGCTGCTGCTCGGGCAGGCGCGCGGCGCGGCGATTTGCGCGGCCGTGGCGAACGAACTCATGGTCGCCGAATATACCGCGCTGCAGATCAAGCAGGCGGTGGTGGGTCACGGCAAGGCGGCCAAGGAACAGGTGCAGGAGATGGTCAAGCGCCTGCTCGTGCTGCCGGTCGCGCCGCAGGCCGACGCCGCCGACGCGCTCGCCTGTGCGATCGCCCACGCGCACGGCAGCCGACTCGGCGCGCACTCCACCGCGGGCTACCGCATCAGGGGCGGGCGCCTGGTATGAGAAAGGATTCGAGATGATAGGCAGAGTGGCCGGCATACTCGCGGCCAAGCAGCCGCCGCAGGTCCTGGTGGACGTGAACGGCGTCGGCTACGAGATCGACGTGCCGATGAGCACGTTCTACAACCTGCCGGGCGTCGGTGAGAAGGTCAGCCTGCTCACGCATCTGGCGGTACGCGAGGATGCGCACCTGCTGTATGGCTTCGGCAGCGAGATCGAGCGGGTGGCGTTCCGCGAACTCCTGAAGGTCTCCGGCATCGGCGCCAAGACGGCGCTGGCGGTGCTCTCCGGCCTGTCGGTGAACGATCTTTCCGCGGCAATCGCGGCGCAGGAAACTGGCCGCCTCGTCAAGATTCCCGGCATCGGCAAGAAGACCGCCGAACGCCTGCTGCTGGAACTGAAAGGCAAGCCGGTGTTCGCCGGGGCGATCGCCGGTGCAGCGCCGGTCGGCATGTCCGATGACGTGCGCCAGGCGCTGCTGGCACTGGGCTACAACGAGCGCGAAACCGCCGAGGCGCTGCGTCAGCTGCCGCCCGACCTGCCGGTGGGTGAGGCGATCCGCCAGGCGCTGCGCGGGCTGTCGAAGGGCTGAGGTGAACGCGCGCGTGCGCTCGCCGGTATCGCTGCGCCGCAGCGTCGGCTGGCTGCTGCTCGCGGTGGCGGGACTGTTTGCTGCGGGCATCACGCTCAGCATCGTCTTCAGCGTACGGGCCGACCGCGAGGCGCGGCTGCAACTGCTTGAACTGGAAGCGCGGCAAACTGAGATCGGTGTCCGGCGGGTGCTCGACTATTACCAGCAGCTTGTGGCGCAACTGGCGCGCGCGCCGCAACTCGTCGACCTGATGCGCGTGGGCACCCTGGAAGAGCAAGGGGCCTGGGCCGCCAACCAGCAGGGCCTGCTGCCCGACGTGCTGGGCTTGGCCCTGGTCACGGCACGCGGTGAGGTGCTCGGCGATGCGCGCTCGCTGCGCGTCGGGCCGTCGTGCGAGCGCGACATGCAGCGTGTCGGCACGCTTGCAGAACTGCGTCCGCTGCTGCATCGCGAAATCGCCGGCGCCGAGCACTTCGACCTGGTTGCGGAAATGCGCGAGCCCGATGGCGCCGTGCTTGGCGGCGTCTTCGTCAGCCTTCGGCTGGGGCGCCTGCAGCAGGTGATCGACGACGCCATCCACCCCGAACACGCCATCACGCTGCTCGACGCGGAGGGTGGCATCATCGCGCGGCGTGGGCACATCGACGGCGCGACCCAGGAGATTCGCACCGCGATCCCGAGCACGGGCTGGATTCTCGTCGTCCAGGCGGCACCCGCGCGCCCTTTCCAGCACGGCGGCGGCATGCAGGTGCTGACCGGCCTTCTGACACTGGGCGCCGTGCTGGTCCTGCTGAGCGTGAGCTTGCTGCGCCTGCGTCACGCCACTTTGCGCGACGTCGACGGAATCCGCGATGCGCTGGCGGCGCTCGTGCGCGGCGAGCCGGTGCGGGCCATCACGCCGTACTATGCCGAGTTCGATCCCGCGGCCGCCGATATCCATCGCATCGCGCTGCAACTGCAGGAACGGCGCGCCCAGCTCGCGCATCTCAGCCTCACCGATCCGCTGACCGGCCTGCCCAACCGCCGCGCGTTCGAGGCCCATTTCCCGCAGGTGATCGGTCTTGCCGATCGCGGTCACGCCATCGCCCTGGTGATGCTCGACGTCGATCATTTCAAGGCCGTCAACGACCGCTTCGGGCATGCTGCGGGCGACCAGGTGCTGGTGGCGCTGGCGGAGTCGCTGCGCGCCCTGACGCGGCAGGCGGATCTTGCCGCGCGAATCGCTGGCGACGAGTTCGCCGTGCTGCTGACCGATGTCGACGCCGCAGGGGTGGCCGGCTGGTACCACCGCCTTGCCGAATACTTTCAGGCCGAGCTCAACGTGCTTGAGCTCGATCTACGCACCGGGCTCAGTGCGGGACAGACCTGGCTCGGCCGGGCCGCCGAGGACTCCCTCAGCCAGGCGCTGGCACGGGCCGATCGCGCCCTGTATGACGCGAAGGCGCGCGGACGCGGGCGGCTGGTGCAGGAAACCCTGGCGGTCGCGGAGTAGAATCCTTACCCACGAATGCCATGATCGAAACCGACCGCCTCATCGCCCCCGCCCCCGCCAGCCCGCAGGAAGAGCAGATCGAACGCGCGCTGCGGCCGCGCACGCTCGCCGAGTATATCGGCCAGGCGAAGGCGCGCGAGCAGCTGGAAATTTTCATCCACGCCGCGAAAAAACGCAGCGAGGCGCTCGACCACGTGCTGCTGTTCGGCCCGCCCGGCCTGGGCAAGACCACGCTCGCGCACATCATCGCGCGCGAGATGGGTGTCAACCTGCGCCAGACTTCCGGCCCGGTGCTGGAGCGCGCCGGCGACCTGGCCGCGCTGCTCACCAATCTCGAACCGCACGACGTGTTGTTCATCGACGAGATCCATCGTCTCTCGCCGGTGGTCGAGGAAGTGCTGTATCCGGCACTGGAGGATTTCCAGATCGACATCATGATCGGCGAAGGCCCGGCCGCACGCTCGGTCAAACTCGACCTGCCGCCGTTTACCCTGGTCGGCGCCACCACACGCGCGGGCATGCTCACCAACCCGCTGCGCGACCGCTTCGGCATCGTCGCCCGGCTGGAGTTTTATACGGCGGAGGAGCTCGGTACCATCGTGCACCGCTCGGCGGGGCTTCTGCAGATGAACCTCGACGCGGCCGGCGCACTGGAAATCGCGCGCCGCTCGCGCGGCACCCCGCGCATCGCCAACCGCCTGCTGCGCCGGGTACGCGACTACGCCGAAGTCAAGGCGAGCGGCCACGCGACGGGCGCGGTGGCGGACGCCGCATTGCTGATGCTCGACGTCGATCGAGCCGGCCTCGACGTGATGGACAGAAAACTCCTGTCGGCGGTGGTCGAGAAGTTCATGGGCGGACCGGTCGGACTGGACAACCTCGCGGCCGCCATCGGCGAGGAGCGCGACACCATCGAGGACGTGCTGGAACCCTATCTCATCCAGCAGGGCTATCTGCAGCGCACGCCGCGCGGGCGCATCGCCACGCCGCTCGCCTATCGCCACCTTGGTGTGGTGCCGCCGTCGGCCACGCCCAACGCGGACCTCTTCTGATGGCCTTCGTCTGGCCGGTGCGCGTGTACTGGGAGGACACCGATGCCGGTGGCGTGGTGTATTACGCCAACTATCTGAAGTTCATGGAGCGCGCACGCAGCGAATGGCTGCGCGCGCATGACTTCGAGCAGGATGCGCTGCGCGATCGCGCGGGCGTGGTGTTCGTGGTGCGGCGGGTAGAAATTGACTATCTTGCCCCGGCACGTTTCAACGACCAGCTCGAAATTGCGGTTGAGCCGATCAGGGTCGAAAGGGCCAGTCTCCTTGTCACGCAAGCCGTTTCGAGGGGACCAGCCCGGTTGGCTTCGGCGCTGGTGAAGCTCGCCTGCGTCGATGCCACGCGCTTCAAACCCGCTAGAATACCCGAGCCCATTCTCCAGGCTCTGGCCCGCGCGACGTGAACCCCGTACTCGATCAGGATCTCTCCCTACTCCATCTCATCCTGCACGCATCGGTGCCGGTGCAACTCGTCATGGCGCTGTTGCTGGTGGCCTCGCTGATGTCGTGGTGGTTCATCTTCATCAAGCTGTTTGCGCTGAAACGCGCGCAACGCCTCACCGACAGCTTCGAGCGCGAATTCTGGGGCGGCGGCGACATCAATGCGATGTACCAGCGCGTCGCCGCGGAGCGCGACGGCGCCGGGGAGATGGCGCGCATCTTCGAGGCCGGCTTCCGTGAATTCATGAAGCTGCGGCGCCAGGCCGGACAGAACGTCAACGTCATCATGGACGGCACCCGCCGCGCCATGCGCGCCACCTTCCAGCGCGAACTCGACGGCCTCGAGGCGCATCTGTCGTTTCTCGCCACCGTCGGCTCGGTGTCGCCCTATGTCGGCCTGTTCGGCACGGTGTGGGGCATCATGATCGCCTTCATGGGCCTGTCGAGTGTCGCGCAAGCCACGCTCGCACAGGTCGCGCCGGGCATCGCCGAGGCCTTGATCGCCACAGCCATGGGCCTGTTCGCCGCCATTCCCGCGGTGGTCGGCTACAACCGCTACACCCATGACATCGACCGCCTCGCCAACCGCATGGAGAGCTTCATGGAAGAGTTCTCCAACATCCTGCAGCGCCAGAGCACGACCAAATAGGCTCCGGCATGGCACGCTCCCGCAAGCAGATGGCCCAGATCAACGTCGTGCCGATGATCGACGTCATGCTGGTGCTGCTGGTTATCTTCATGGTCACCGCGCCCTTCATCAATCCTGGCCAGGTCGATCTGCCGAGCGTTGGCAAGACCGCGCAGACACCTTCGCTGCCGCTCGAAATCATCATCCGTGAATCGGGCGAATACCTGTTGCGCGATCGTGCCGGCGACAGCCAGGAGCGCGTGGTGAGCAAGGCGGCGCTGGCGGGTGAGATTGCCACCTTGCATCGAGCGCGCCCCGATCAGCCGGTGGTCATCGCGGCGGACAAGGGGGTTCGCTACGAGGAGGTCATGCACGCCATGACCCTGCTGCAGAATGCGCAGATCAGCCGCATTGGACTGCTTGCGCGCCCGGCGCCATGAACCTGCCGGCCGACGCGCCCTTCGTTTCCCGCCCCGCGACCAGCTTCGCCGCGGGGGCGCTCGCGGTGGCCGTGCATGCCCTGTTCCTGTTACTGCTGGTGATCGGCGTGTCCTGGCAGACGCAACATCCCGCTCCGGTGATGGTCGACGTGTGGGAGAGCCTGCCGCAACTGCAAAAGCCGCAGCCTGCGCCGGCGGCGGAGCCGCCCCCGCCGCAGCCGGAAGCGGTGAAGCCGCCACAACCCGCCAGGATTGAACCACCACCGAAGCCCGCGATGAAGGAGGCGGCGCCTCCCAAACCCCCCGACATCGCGCTGGAGAAGAAAAAGGCCGAAGCCGAGAAGCTGAAGCAGCTCAGGGCGATGCAGGCCGCCGAGGAAAAAGCACTCGCCGACGCCGCGCGTGCCGAGGCGGAGGCAATGAAGAAGGTGCGCGAAAAGGAGCTTGCGGAGCAAAAGAAGCGCGACCTGCTGCGCCAGATGGAGGAAGAGGAATTGATGCAGCGCATGGTCGACGAGGACGCTGCGCGCGAGGTGCGCGTGGCGAAAGCCACCGAGGCGCGCGCTGCCGCCAGCCGCCGGCAGGCTGAACTCGCGGGCGTGGTCGGCGAATACCGCAACCAGATCAGCGCCAAGGTACGCGGCAATACGCGCCTGCCGGAAAATCTCCAGGGCAATCCCGAAGTGCGCTGCCTGGTCCGGCTGCTGCCGACCGGCGAGGTGCAGAGCGTGAAGGTGACGCGCTCGAGCGGCAACCCGGCGTATGACGACGCCGTGGTGCGCGCGATCCAGAAGTCCTCGCCGTTGCCGCTGCCGGCGGACCGCGACGCCCGCATCGCTTTCGTGCCGGAACTTTCCTTCGTGCATCGCCCCAAAGAGTGAATCCGGCCGCGGCCGCGGCCATGTTAATATCGGGACGCTTCCCACGCGTTCCGTCACCGTGATGTTCCTGCCCATGCTGCGTGCCGTCCCGCTTCTGTTCCTGCTTCTTCTGACTGGCCTGCTGGCGCCGTTTTCCGCGCGCGCCGCGATGGAAATCCAGGTCATCGGCGGCGCTGCCAGCAAGATCGGCGTGGCGCTGGTACCTTTCCAGACCGCCCCCGGTCAGCCCGCCCCCGCATTGACCCAGATTGTCGGCGACGATCTCAACCGCAGCGGCCAGTTCCGTCTGGTCGACGCCAGCGGTGCGCAGCAGCCGGTCGAGCCTGCGCAGGTCGATTACGGCGTGTGGCGCGGCAAGGGTGCCGAGGCGATGGTGATCGGCCAGATCGTCGCGCTACCTGGCGGACGCTTCGAGGTGCGCTTCCGTCTGCTCGACGTCGTGCGCCAGACCCAACTGGCCGGTTACAGCTACAACGTCTCGGCGGGACAGTGGCGCGCCACCGCGCACCAGATCGCGGATATCGTCTACGAGGCGCTCACCGGGGTGAAGGGTGCATTCAGCAGCCGCATCGCGTACGTGCAGAAGCAGGGCAAGCGCTACGAGCTCAAGGTGGCCGACGCCGACGGACAGAATCCGCGCACCGTGGTGCGTTCCGGCGAATCCATCATCTCGCCGCGCTTCTCGCCGGACGGCGCGCGGCTCGCTTACGTGTCCTTCGAGGACAAGAAGCCGGTGGTCTACGTGCAGTCGCTCGCCGATGGCACGCGACGCAAGCTCGCGGCGTTCAAGGGTTCCAACTCGGCACCGGCATGGGCGCCCGACGGCAAACGCCTGGCGGTGGTGCTGACGCGCGACGACGCATCGCAGATCTATCTCATCGATGCCGACGGCGGCGGCCTCACCCGCCTCACGCACGGCGGCAACCTCGATACCGAACCGGCGTTCTCGCCCGATGGCCAGACCCTCTACTTCGCCTCCGACCGCGGCGGCAGCGCGCAGATCTACCGCGTTCCCGTTGCCGGCGGTGAGCCGCGCCGCGTCACCTTCAGCGGCACGTACAACGTCTCGCCCACGGTCAGTCCGGACGGCCGTCAGCTTGCGTACATCAGCCGGGAAGGGGGGCGCTTCCAGGTGACGCTGCATGAACTCGCGTCGGGACAGACGCGCGTGCTCACCGATTCGGCACGCGACGAATCGCCCAGTTTCGCCCCCAACGGTCAGGCCGTGCTCTATGCGACGGTGCTGGGTGGGCGCGGTATCCTCGGTACTGCGAGCCTCGACGGCAGGACGCGCGCGCGCCTGTCGGAGCAGGGCATCGACGCGCGCGAACCGGCGTGGGGACGCTGAATGCGAAACGCATGCGCCACGCCTACCAATCATCCAATGGAGGAAACACAATGAACAGACTCGTATGGCCGTTTCTGCTGGCGCTGGCACTTTCCGCCTGCGGTACGACCGGCGGCACCCAGGCCACTGTCGAGGATCGCACCGGCGGCACCACGGGTGCGGCCACGACCACGGCCGCGGGGACTGCAAGCGTTACCACGCCCGGTGGCGCGGAGACCACGCCACTGGGCGGACAGGGCGTTGCCGGCAGCGCGCTCGACGGCCGCCAGATCGACGCCAGCGGCGATCCACGCAAGAACCCCGCGAGCCCGCTTTCCTCGCGCAGCATCTTCTTCGACTTCGACAGCTTCGTGGTGAAGGACGAATACCGCAGCGTGCTCGAGGCTCACGCCGGCTACCTGCGCGCACGTCGCGATGCACGCGTGATTCTGCAGGGCAATACCGACGAGCGCGGCAGCCGCGAATACAACCTCGCGCTCGGGCAGAAACGCGCCGAAGCCGTGCGCCGTGCGCTCGGTGTGCTCGGCGTGCCCGATGCGCAGATGGAAGCGGTGAGCCTGGGCGAGGAGAAACTGCGCAACGAGGGCGACACCGAAGCGGCGCATGCCGAGAACCGCCGCACCGATATCGTCTACACGGACGAATGAGCCGGCCATGCCGATGCCGCGCCGCCTGGTTGCGCTGCTGATCGTGGCACTCGCCGGCACGACGCCGGCATGGGCCGAGAGTGATTCTGCGCGCCAGATGCAGGCCTTCGATGCGCGTCTGACGCGTCTCGAAAGTGCGCTGCAGAACCAGGAACTGCTCGGCCTTCTCAAGGAAGTCGAAACGCTCAAGGCCGAGCTCGCGCGTCTGCGCGGCCAGGCCGAGGTGCACGCCCACCAGCTCGATACGCTGGGCAAGCGGCAGAACGATCTCTACGTCGATCTCGACCAGCGCCTGGGCGAGCTTGCCAAGGCCGCGCGGCCACCCGAAGCGGCGACGGTGGCCACGCCCGCACCGGCCGCGTCTCCTGCCCCGGCCGCCGCGCAACCCGCGCCCGCCGCACAACCGGCGTCCGCCGCTGCGCCAGCGGGGCCCGCCGCCGCGGCACCGGCCGCGACGCCTGCCGCGGCGTCTTCCGCAGCTGCCACGCCCCAGCTCGACCCGCTGGTCGAATCGCGCAGCTACGAAACCGCACTCGCCCATTTCCGCGAAGGCAACTATGTCAATGCCATCGCCGGCTTTCGCGGCTTTCTCAAGGCCTATCCCGAGAGCACGCTCGCGCCGAACGCACAGTACTGGATCGGCTACTCGTATTACGCGTTGAAAGACTACAAGTCCGCGCTCGCCCACCAGCAGAAACTGCTCGCCGCATATCCGGCCAGTGCCAAGGTGCCTGACGCGATGCTCAACATCGCCACCAACCAGATCGCGCTCGACAATCTCGATGCCGCAAAGAAGACCCTGCAGGAACTGGTGGCCAAACATCCCGGCACCCAGGCGGCCACGCTCGCCAGCCGCCGCCTGAGTGCGTTGAAGTAAGCCGTGAGCGCCACAGCGATGCTCCGCGTGACGGAGGTGTTCCTGTCGTTGCAGGGCGAGACCAGCCGCGCCGGCCTGCCCACGGTGTTCGTGCGCCTCACCGGTTGCCCCCTGCGCTGTCGCTGGTGCGACACGCCATACAGCTTTCAGGGTGGCGAGAGCGCGACACTGCCTGCGCTGCTCGCGCGCATTGCGGACTACGGCGTGTCCACCGTGTGTGTCACCGGCGGCGAGCCGCTCGCGCAGAAGCACAGCCTCGCGCTGCTCACCGCGCTCGCGGACGCCGGCTATTCGGTGTCGCTGGAAACCAGCGGGGCGCTCGACATCGCCGGTGTCGATCCGCGCGTGTCGCGTATCGTCGACATCAAGCCGCCTGGGTCGGGTGAGGTCGATCGCAACCGCTGGGAGAATCTCGCATTGCTGACGCCGCACGACGAGATCAAGTTCGTCCTTGCCGGACGCGCCGACTACGAATGGGCGCGCGACGTGCTGCGCGAGGAAGCGCTCGATCGCCGCTGCCCTGTGCTGTTCGCGCCGGTGCAAGGCGAGCTTGCGCCGGAGCAGCTGGCTGCATGGATCCTGCAGGACCGCCTGCCAGTACGCATGCAGGTGCAGCTGCACAAAATCCTGTGGGGCAACGCGCCGGGACGATGAAATCACCTGCCGTCGTGCTCCTCTCCGGCGGGCTCGACTCCGCTACCGTGCTGGCGATCGCGCGCGACGCCGGCTATGCATGCCACGCCCTGAGCATCGACTACGGTCAGCGTCATGCCGCCGAACTCGCAGCCGCCGCGCGGCTCGCAGCGAGTCTCGGCGCCGTCGAGCACCGCGTGATCCGTCTCGGCCTCGGCGACTTCGGCGGCTCCGCGTTGACCGATGCATCCATCGCCGTGCCCGAGGCGCCCACCGAAGGCATTCCCGTTACCTACGTGCCCGCGCGCAACACCGTCATGCTCGCACTCGCGCTCGCCTGGGCCGAAGTCCTCGGTGCGCGCGACATCTTCATCGGCGTGAACGCTGTCGATTATTCCGGTTATCCCGACTGCCGCCCGGAATTCATCGAGGCGTTCGAGCGCATGGCCAACCTCGCCACCCGTGCGGGCGTCGAGGGCACGCGCCTCGTCATTCATGCGCCGCTACAGCATCTGTCGAAAGCCGGGATCATCCGTCGCGGCACGGCGCTTGGCGTCGACTATGGGCAGACGGTGAGCTGCTATCAGGCCGACGAAGCGGGCCACGCCTGCGGCGTGTGCGATGCCTGCCGCCTGCGTCGACAAGGGTTCGCGCAGGCGGGCATCGCCGACCCCACCGTGTACAGAAAAAGCCACACGTAGTTTTGACCTATTTGATTCGGCTCTGCTGCTGGAGAATAATCGACGCGCGCGTGTCTGCGCGCAACCATTGATAACACTATTCGGGAGACATGCCAGCATGGAAGGAATCGATCTCATCAGCCAGGTGCTCGCCGCGCTCGGCTGGGACCCGGCTAATGCCGATATCAAGGCCCGCACGGTCGCCTGGCTCGGCTTCGTGCTCGCCTTCATCTTTGGCTACGTCGGCAACAAGACGCACTTCTGCACCATGGGCGCGGTATCCGACATCGTCAACATGAGCCATTGGGATCGCATGCGCGCCTGGCTCCTGGCCATCGCCGTCGCCATCATCGGTACCAGCCTGCTCGTGTACAACGGCCATCTCGATCTCACCAAGACGATCTATACCGGATCGAATTTCTACTGGCTCGCCGCAATCGTCGGCGGCGTCACCTTCGGCATCGGCATGACGCTCGCTGGTGGCTGCGGCCAGCGCACCCTGGTGCGGCTCGGCGGCGGCAACCTCAAGTCCGTCGTCGTGTTTCTCTTCATGGGCTATGCCGCGCTCGTCACATTGTCCGGCATCTTCGGTGCCTTCCGCGTCAGCGTGTTGCAGGCCGAACCGGTCACCGTCTATCTGCAGGGCATGCAGACCATTCCCGAAGTGCTCGGGCTCGGTTCGCCCGGTGCCGCCCTCGGTGCGGGGCTGGCGATCGGCGTCGCGCTGCTGGTGTACATTTTTGCCAATAAAGAATTCCGTGCCAACTCCGATAACATCCTTGCAGGCATCGTGATCGGATTGATCGTGGTGGCGGGCTGGTACGTGACAGGCACATTCGGTTTCGGTGAAGACCCCGATACGCTCGAAATGGTCTATCTTGGCACCAACTCGCATCTCGCCGAATCGATGACGTTCGTTGCGCCGCTGGGCTACACCATGAATCTATGGGCCTACTGGACCGACAGCGCAACCATCGTCACCTTCGGTGTGGCAAGCGTGTTCGGCGTCGTCATCGGCTCGTTCGTCTACGCCGTGGCGCACAGAAGCTTCCGCTGGGAGTCCTTCAACTCGCCGCAGGACATGTTCCGCCACATCGTCGGCGCCGTGCTGATGGGCTTTGGCGGCGTCACCGCCATCGGCTGCACCATCGGCCAGGGCGTCACCGGCGTGTCCACGCTCGCGGTGTCCTCGTTCATCGTGCTGGCTTCCATCATCACTGGAGCAGCCATCACCATGAAGGTGCAATACGTCATGATGATGCGCCAGGCCTGACATCGGGCGCGTCGGCAGGATCCGCAGGGCATGGTCCAAATGGACCTTGACCCCGTGGTGACGGGTTGTTACGGTTAACCAAATGGCTTTTGTGGCCTGAAGGATCGATTTTGAAAACGTGGTTCCGCGCCCTGTGTTTCGCCCTCCTCGCCGGCCTCGCCTCGCAGGCCCATGCCAGCAAGGCCATCAACTTCAGCTTCACCGACAGCAAGGGCAAGACGATTCAGTTGTCCGACTACCGCGGCAAATGGGTCCTGGTGAATTTCTGGGCGCCGTGGTGCCCACGCTGCAAGATGGAGTTCGGTGAACTCAATGACCTCGACGCCCGCAGCGACTTCGTTGTCATCGGCGTTGCCATGGATTACGGCATCGACGTCGCCTCCGTCCAAAGCACCATCGAGCGCTTCAACCTGCGCTTCCCGCAGGTGATTGGCACCAACCGCCGCGACCCCGACAGCCCCGCGCAGCAGGTCGGCCCCGTCGATTACTACCCCACCTCGTATCTGTACGCTCCGGATGGCGAAATCGTCATGTTCGTGCCTGGCATCATCAGCAAACAGAAAATCCTCGCCTTCACCGACCAGTACCGGCAGACCAACCCCACCGCGTTCGTGCAGAGCGCGCCGCCCCCCGCGGCCGCCAAGGCGGTGGAGCCGGAACCCGTGGTGCGCAAGGCCAGCCACCCGGCGCCGGCCACCAGTCCGGCGAAAAAAAAAGTAACGATGTAACGAAGAAGAAGTAACGGCCCCCCGGATGGGGTTCGGCGAAAGAGGCGGGCAACCCGCCTTTTTTGTTGCACGGGCTTCCTTGCCGCACAAAATTCCGTGCTTCGGGGCTTTACCGGAAATCATCAATTCATCTATAATTGCGGGCTTTCGCGGATGCCCTCCGGCATCCTCGGGTCGGTAGCTCAGCCGGTAGAGCAGCGGACTTTTAATCCGTTGGTCGCGAGTTCGAATCTCGCCCGACCCACCAGAATCCAGACGGCCTGCGACAGCGGGCCGTTTCCATTGGTGCGTTTCGGACACGGCTGTGGCGGCGTCCGCTGCGCGCGTCACAGGCAGGGTGCTGCGTTGCGTCGCAGCACCCGCAGTTCGACAAACAGCAGCGTGATGCTGAACATGCTCATGCGGCCGGTGCTGCCGCTGAAGAAACCGAGCGGCGAAGCAGACAGGCTGAGGCTCACGCGCGTGCCCTTGCCCAGTTGCATCAGACGGCGGGCTGGCGGGCGAACAGCGAGAATTGCACGAACATCAGTGACAGACTGGTGAGGCTCATGCGTTCGGTCTGGCCGTGGAACCAGGCGAACGGGGTGGCGCTGAGTTCGAGGACCAGTTGGTTCTTGCCGAATTGCAGTTTCATGATGGTCTCCTTGGCGAGGGGTTTGCCTGAATACCTGCAATGCCTGTGCCACACGGACGGCTGTCGGTCTGGTACAAAAAATCGCCGACGAAACAATCGGTTGGTGATTCGTGCGTGGCTGCGGTGCCACGGGTTTTGGCACATCCTGACGGAAAACCGTCACGTCGTGTCGAAGCGGTGAACATCCGCCCAATCGGACGGGGAAACACGGCCGGCGCGGTAGAATCCGGCTTTCGTTTTGCGCGACTTTCGCGCCCCCCGCTTGCCTGCATGATCATCCTGAAGAATCTCACGTTGCGCCGCGGCGCGAAGGTGCTGCTCGACAGCGCGTCGGTGTCGCTCAATCCGGGCGAGAAAATTGGCCTGGTGGGCCGCAACGGCGCTGGCAAATCGAGCCTGTTTGCGCTGCTGAACGGCATGCTGCACGAGGACGCGGGCGATTTCTCGTTTCCAGCGCACTGGCGCCTCGCGCAGGTGGCGCAGGACATGCCGGAGACCAGCGAATCCGCGACCGACTTCGTCATCGCCGGTGACACCCAGCTTGCCGAGGCGCAGCGTGAGGTGGAAGCCGCCGAGGCCAGCGACGACGGCGAGCGCATGGCGCACGCCTACATGGCGCTGCACGACGCCGGCGCCCACGACGCGCAGTCGCGCGCGCAGGCGCTGATCCTCGGCCTGGGCTTCCAGGTGCGCGAGCTGAATCAATCTGTGAACAGCTTCTCCGGCGGTTGGCGTATGCGATTACAACTGGCACGCGCGCTGATGTGCCCGTCCGACCTGTTGCTGCTCGACGAACCGACCAACCACCTCGATCTGGACGCGCTGGTATGGCTGGAAGCCTGGCTGAAAAAATACTCCGGCACCATGCTGGTGATCAGCCACGACCGTGAATTTCTCGATGCCGTGACCAACGTCACCCTGCACATCGAGAACGGCCAGTTGACGCGCTACGGCGGCAACTACAGCACCTTCGAGGACATGCGTGCCGAGCAGATGGCGCTGCAGCAGGCGGCGTTTGCCAAACAGCAGGACAAGATCGCCCACCTGCAGGCGTTCATCAATCGCTTCAAGGCCAAGGCCAGCAAGGCCAAGCAGGCGCAAAGCCGGGTCAAGGCGCTGGACCGCATGGAAAAACTGGCGCCGATGCTGGCAAGCGCGGAGTTCGCCTTCGAGTTCAAGGAACCGCAGAACCTGCCCAATCCCATGCTGACCATCGACGACGCCAGCTTCGGCTACCCGCCGCCCGCCGATGCGCCGCCCGGCACCCCGCCGACCGTGATCGTGCGGCACGTCAGCAAGTCCGTCTTCGCCGGGCAGCGTATCGGTATCCTCGGCGCCAACGGCCAGGGCAAGTCCACCCTGGTGAAGACCATCGCGCGCGAGCTCAAGGTGGTCGCCGGTGAGGTCATCGAAGGTCGCGGCCTCAACATCGGCTACTTCGCGCAGCAGGAACTCGACGTGCTGCGCCCCGGCGACACGCCGCTGCAGCACATGATTCGCTTGGCACGCGACACGATCGCGAACGGCGGTGCCGGCCAGTTCAGCAGCCGCGAGCAGGATCTGCGCAATTTTCTTGGCACCTTCAACTTCAGCGGCGACATGGTCAAGCAGGCGGTGGGCACCATGAGCGGCGGCGAGAAGGCGCGGCTGGTGCTCGCCATGCTGGTGTGGCAGCGACCGAACCTGCTGCTGCTGGACGAGCCGACCAACCACCTTGACCTCGCCACCCGCGAAGCCCTGGCGGTGGCGCTGAACGAATTCGAGGGCACGTTGATGCTGGTGAGCCACGACCGCGCGCTGCTGCGCTCGGTGTGCGACGAGTTCTGGCTGGTGTCGCGTGGCGGCGTCGAGCCATTCGACGGCGATCTCGACGATTACCAGCGCTATCTGCTGGAGGAGGGCAAGCGCGTGCGCGAAAGCCTGAAGGAGGCCGGCAAGGTGGCAGAAACCCCAGTGGTCAGGGCGGAACCTGCGCCGGTTGCGGCGAAGAAGCTGGTGTCGTCGGGCAGGATCAAGTCGTTGAAGCAGAAACTGGAGAAGCTCGACAAAAGCATGGCTGCGCTACAGGCGGAAAAGGCGGCGTTCGAAGCCCGTCTGGGCGAAGCGCTTTCAGTCGAGGAGATTACTGAAACCGGCAAGCAGCTTCAGCATGTCATTGACGAGTTGACCATTGAAGAGGGGGAGTGGCTGGAACTGTCAGGGCAGATCGAGGAACTGGAAGGCGCGGGCGCCTGACGCTTGTTGCTTTGCCGGGGAACGTAAGCACCGGGTGCTAAACTGCCAAGACATCCATTCACAGGAAATCGTCATGCAAACCGCCAAACAGGAAGTTGCGTCTCTGCTTGAGCGGCTGCCCGAAGGCAGCTCACTCGAAGATGTGCAATATCACCTCTATGTCATCGAAAAGATACGCCGCGGCTTGGAGCGGGCGGAATCCGAAGGCGCGCTCACACAAGCGCAGGTAGCGGCGGATCCCGGAAAATGGCTCAGTAAATCGTAGTCTGGTCGCCCGAGGCGCTGGAAGATGTAAACGATATTGCAGCTTATATCAGAAGCTTATATCGCACGTGATTCGGCTTTTTATGCGGCGGCGGTTGTTGAGAAAGTGCTCGCAACGGCCATTGGGTTGAATCGGTTTCCCGAGTCCGGCCGCGTCGCCCCGGAACTGAATCAATCGAATATTCGTGAGCGTTTTGTTTACAGCTATCGCTTGATTTACCGGGTTGAGCCGGAGCGGGTATTGGTGACTGCGGTGGTGCATGGCAGGCGGTTGCTGGATGACGCTACGGCTGGGCGGCTGGCTGGGAACTGATTTTTGTGTTGCTCAGGGCAGTGCAGGTTTAAGGCCCGTTGGCCGGGGGTAGCCCAGCACCATCCCCGACCACGGCCAGCAACGAAACCCACCCCAACCACGTTAAAATGCCGCTTTCCCGAAAAGCCGCAGATCCGCCGTGAACCCCACCTTTCAGGACATCATCCTCACCCTGCAACGCTACTGGGGCGAGCGCGGCTGTGCGCTCTTGCAGCCTTACGACATGGAAGTCGGCGCCGGTACCTCGCACACCGCGACCTTCCTGCGCGCACTCGGCCCCGAGCCGTGGAAAGCGGCCTACGTGCAGCCCTCGCGGCGCCCGAAGGATGGCCGTTACGGTGACAACCCCAACCGGCTGCAGCACTACTACCAGTTCCAGGTGGTGCTGAAGCCGGCGCCGGCGAACATCCTCGAACTGTATCTCGGTTCGCTGGAGGCACTCGGTTTCGATCTCACGAAGAACGACGTGCGCTTCGTCGAGGACGACTGGGAGAATCCCACGCTCGGCGCGTGGGGCCTGGGCTGGGAGGTGTGGCTCAACGGCATGGAGGTGACCCAGTTCACCTATTTCCAGCAGGTCGGCGGCATCGACTGCAAGCCGATCACCGGCGAGATCACCTACGGGCTGGAACGCCTGGCGATGTATCTGCAGGGCGTGGAGAGCGTGTTCGATCTCACCTGGACGGAGGGGCTCAGCTACCGCGACGTGTATCACCAGAACGAGGTGGAACAGAGCGCCTACAACTTCGAGCATAGCGACGTCGACTTTCTGCTCGGTGCATTTTCCGCGCACGAGAAGAAGGCGCAGGAACTGGTGGCGGCGCAGCTCGCGCTGCCGGCGTATGAACAGGTGCTGAAAGCCGCGCACACCTTCAACCTGCTTGATGCGCGCGGGGCCATTTCGGTGACCGAGCGCGCCGCCTACATCGGCCGCATCCGCAATCTTGCGCGCAGCGTGGCGAAGAGCTACGTCGACAGCCGCGCGCGTCTGGGTTTTCCGCTGGCGCCGCGCGCGTGGGCGGATGAGGTGATCGCGCAACTGGAACGGAAGGCAGCCGCATGAGCGCGCAGAACCTGCTGGTCGAACTGTTCGTCGAGGAATTGCCACCGAAGGCACTGAAAAAACTGGGCGATGCCTTTGCCGCTGTGCTGGCCGAGGCTCTGGTGGCGCAGGGATTGGCGGAGGCGAGCGCCACGGTGGCGAGCTTCGCCTCGCCGCGCCGGTTGGGTGCGCATGTGGCCGGCGTGCTGGCGCGCGCCGCCGACCGTCCGGTGGCGACAAAACTGATGCCGGTCGCGGTGGGCTTCGACGCCAACGGCGCGCCGACCGCGGCGCTGCTGAAGCGTCTGGCCGCGCTGGGCGCGGATGCGTCCGCGGCAGGCAGTCTGCGCCGCGAAGGCGAGGGCAAGCAGGCGGCGCTGTTCTTCGACAGCATCGCGCCGGGCGTGAGTCTGGCCGACGGCCTGCAGCACGCGCTGGAAGCCGCGATGGCGAAGCTGCCGATCCCGAAGATCATGAGCTACCAGCTCGCCGATGGCTGGAGCACGGTGAACTTCGTGCGGCCGGTGCATGGTCTGGTGGCGCTGCACGGGACGGAAGTGGTGCCGCTGTCGGTGCTCGGTCTTGCCGCCGGGCGCACGACGCAGGGGCATCGTTTCGAGGCGAAGACGAATCCGGTGGCGCTGCGTTCCGCCGACGCCTATGCGGAACAGATGCGCGACGAAGGTGCGGTGATCGCGAGCTTCACCGAGCGGCGCGCCGAGATCGCGCGCCAGCTCGCGGCGTCAGCGGCACCGCTGGGGCTTGCGCCGATCGAGGACGATGCTTTGCTCGACGAGGTGACCGCGCTGGTCGAGCGCCCCAACGTGCTGCTCGGCAGGTTCGACGAGGCCTTCCTGGAAGTGCCGCAGGAGTGCCTGATCCTGACCATGAAGGCAAACCAGAAGTATTTCCCGCTGCTGGACGCGGCCGGCCGGCTCACCAACCGCTTTCTCATCGTCTCCAACATTTCACCGGCCGATGCGTCGGCGGTGGTGGGAGGCAACGAGCGCGTGGTGCGCCCGCGTCTGGCCGATGCCCGCTTCTTCTTCGACCAGGACCGCAGGAGGACACTGGACTCGCGTGTACTCGGGCTGGCGAAAGTCGTGTACCACAACAAGCTGGGTACTCAGGGCGAGCGGGTGACGCGGGTGCAGGCGATCGCCCGCGCGATCGGCGAGAAGCTCGGCGGCGCGACGCTGGCGCTGAAGGCCGACCAGGCGGCGCTGCTGGCCAAGGCGGACCTGCTTACCGACATGGTCGGCGAGTTTCCCGAACTGCAGGGCATCATGGGGCGCTACTATGCGCAGCACGATGGCATTGCTGACGATATCGCCTTCGCCATCGAGGATCACTACAAGCCGCGCTTCGCCGGCGACACCCTGCCACGCAACGAGGTGGGGGTGTGCGTGGCGCTGGCGGACAAGCTGGAAACGCTCGCGGGCCTGTTCGGTATCGGCGAGAAGCCTTCCGGCGACAAGGACCCGTTCGCGTTGCGCCGGCATGCACTGGGTGTGATCCGCATGCTGACCGAGAAGCCGGGGTTGCATCTCGATGCGCTGCTGAAGGATGCGCTCGCCGCATTTCCGGCCGGGTTGCTGGGTGACGTGGGCGCGGAGCTGGAGAACTTCGTCTATGATCGCATCAGCGGCATGGAGCGCGAGCGGGGCTTCAGCGCCAACGAAGTCGACGCCGTGCTGAGCCTGCGCCCGCCGGTGCTCGCCGATATTCCCCGGCGGCTCGAAGCGGTGCGCGCCTTCGCGGCGTTGCCGGAAGCGGAAAGCCTGGCCGCCGCCAACAAGCGCGTTGGCAATATCCTGAAAAAGGCCGAAGGCGAAGTGGGTGCGGCGGCCGATGTGGCGCGCTTCGTCGAGGCGGAGGAAAAGGCCCTGTTCGCCGCACTGACGGACATCGCACCACGTGCCGACGCGGCGTTCCTGGCGGGCGACTATACGGCTTCGTTGCAGGTGCTCGCCGCACTCAAGGCACCGGTCGACGCCTTCTTCGACAAGGTCATGGTCAACGCTGAGGATGCGGCACTGAAGGCCAACCGCCTTGCCTTGCTCAACCAGTTGCACCGCACCATGAACCGCGTGGCGGACCTGTCGCGCCTGGCAGCGTAAGATGGTCTCCCGCAGTACAGGAGTGTCGCCATGAAGCTCATCATTCTCGATCGCGATGGCGTGATCAATTTCGGCTCCGATCAGTACATCAAGTCGCCGGATGAATGGCGGCCGATTCCAGGCAGCCTGGAGGCGATCGCGCGGCTGACACGCGAGGGCTGGCGCGTGGTGGTGGCGACCAACCAGTCCGGCCTCGCGCGCGGCCTGTTCGAGATGGCGACCTTGAACGCCATCCACGCCAAGATGCACAAGGCGGTGGCACAGGCCGGCGGGCGTATCGAGGCGGTGTTTTACTGCCCGCATGCCGCCGAGAGCGAGTGCGACTGCCGTAAACCGAAACCCGGGCTGTTCAACGAGATCGCCACGCGTTACGGGCGCGATCTGGCAGGCGTGCCGGCGGTGGGCGATTCGCTGCGCGACCTGCTCGCCGCCGCAGCGGTCGGCGCGCGGCCGGTGCTGGTGCGTACCGGCAAGGGCGAGAAGACGCTGGCAGCCGGCGGCCTGCCGGGGGATACGCCGGTGTTCGCCGATCTTGGCGAGGTGGTCGAGCATCTGTTGAGGATCGCCGCGTGAATTTTTTGCGCTCGGCGCTTTTCGCCGTGATGCAGGCATTGCTCACGGTGCTGTTCAGCGTGGTTGCGTTGCTGAGCTTCCCGTTTCCACCGCATGCGCGCTACCGCATGATCACCGGCTACAACCATATCGTGATTTGGCTCGCACGCTGGGTGCTCGGCATCCGCTACGTGGTGCGTGGCCACGAACACCTGCCCGACCGACCGGCGGTGGTGCTCGCCAAGCACCAGTCGGCGTGGGAGACGGTGGCCTTCCTGTTCCTGTTTCCACCGGTGTCGGCGGTGATCAAGCAGGAACTGCTCAGGGTGCCGTTCTTCGGCTGGGCCTATCGCATGCTTTCGCCGATCGCCATCGACCGCAGCGCCGGGCGCGAGGCGCTGAAGCAGATCGTCAGCCAGGGCAGCGCCAAGCTGGCACAGAATTTCTGGGTACTGGTGTTTCCCGAGGGCACGCGCGTCGCGCCCGGCGAGAAGGGACGCTATGGCATCGGCGGCGCATGGCTGGCCGCGGAAACCGGCGCGCCCATCGTGCCGGTGGCGCACAACGCCGGTGAAGTGTGGCCGAAAAACGCGTTCGTCAAGCGTCCTGGCACGGTCACCGTCAGCATCGGCCCGGCGATCGAACCGGCCGGCAGGTCTGCGGCCGAACTCACCCGCGCCACCGAGGCGTGGATCGAAGCCGAAATGGCGAGGTTGCCCCCTGCTGCCGCGCGCCAATAACGGCGTCCTGCAACTCGGCGACGCCACGGTTCCCTACCGGCTGAGCCGCTCGCGCCGCCGCCGTACCCTTGGCTTGACCGTCACCGCGCACGAGGTGCGCATCCATGCGCCGGTGTGGACGCCACGCGAGGAAATCGAGGGCTATGTCCTGCACCAGCGCGACTGGCTGCGCCGTGCGTGGTCGCGCATGCAGGCACGGGTGCCGCCGGCCGAAGCCTCCAGCGAGGTGCGCTACCTCGGACGCGCACTCATCATCGAGGTGCGTCCGTCGCTGTTCTGTGACGTGCGTCGCCGCGGCGACCGGCTGCATGTCCATGCGCCGTTATCGGCGGATGTCGCGGCGCTGGTGCGCGAATGGCTGGTCGCGCGCGCCGCGCGCCTGCTGGCGTGGCGAATCGCCCGGATGGCGCGCCGACTCGGCCGTGCGCCGGCGTGCTTCGCGCTGTCCGACGCCCAGACGCAGTGGGGCAGTTGCACGCGGCGTGGCCATGTCCGCCTCAACTGGCGGCTGGTGCAGGCGCCACTGGCCTTGGTGGACTACGTCGCCGCGCACGAGATTGCCCATCTCGTCCACCTCGACCATTCGCCACGTTTCTGGGAGCAGGTCGCGGTCCTGTGTCCCGATGCGCTGGCACGGCGCGCCGCACTGCGCGGGATGAGCGCCGCACTGTTCCGGATCTGAGGCACGTCACAGGGCGGGGTCTCGCTGTGCGAGTGTCACGTCAACGCCGCTGGCGCAGTGCGTCGAGTTCCTCCAGCAGGTCGGCGACCAGTGCCGCGAGCTCGGGCACGGCGTCGAAGTCGCGTTCGAGTTCGCGCATGCGCCGCGCGCGCACGAGGCTCGCGCCGGAAAAGCGCCACGTGCCGGCGATGCTTTCCACATGCGGAAACAGGCCTTCGCCGATATGGCGCACGAGCCAGTCGGATTCGACGCTGCAGGCTGCGGCGACCTGCTCCAGGGTGAGCCAGGAGGCCTCCATGAGACTGCCGGTGAAGATGTCGTCGTCGTGCATGGTTCACGTCCTCCCGGACCGGCGCGGTTCGAACGCCAGTTCGCGCGCCATGGTTTCATAGAATTCCCGCGCTTTCGGCGAATCGGCCGGCGGCAGCACCACCTGCAGGTCGAGCAGCAGGTCGCCCGGCGGTTCGCCCGGCAGGCCGTGACCCCGCACGCGCAGTTGTCGCCCGCTCTGTGCGCCTGCGGGAACGCGTACCTTGACGGCACCGCCCGGCAGGTCGACGCTGACAACGGCGCCGAGTGCCGCTTCCCACGGTGCCAGTGCGAGCGTCAGGTGCACGTCGCGACCCTCGGCGCGCAGGCGCGGATGCGGGCGGAACTGTACTTCCAGCAGCAGGTCGCCGGTGGGGCCGCCACCCACTCCAGGTGCCCCCTGGCCGGCGAGGCGGATCACCTGGCCCGCGCGTACACCGCGTGGAATCTTCACGTTGAGCGTGCGGGTGGCAAGATGCACGCGTCCCTGCGCATCGAGTTGCGGTACGCGCAGGTTGATCTGGCGTGTGGCGCCCGTGAAGGCGTCTTCCAGATCGAGCAGCACCTTGGCGTGATGATCCTCGCCCTGTGCACGGAAGCCCGCACTGCGTGTGCCACGTGGCGTCGCCCCCATGTGGCCGAACAGCTCGGCGAAGAAATCGCTGAAGCCGGCCGCCTCGTGAGGCGAAAAGCCGTGCCCGGAGAACTCGAATCCGGCGTCCCAGTCGGGTGGCGGGCGAAAGTCCTGCCCCGGTTGATAGCCGCGCCCGACCTGGTCGTAGGCGGCACGCTTCTCCGGGTCGGACAGCACCGCGTAGGCCTCGTTGACCTCCTGCATGCGGGCCTCGGCATCCGCCTCCTTGGAAACGTCCGGGTGATACTTGCGCGCGAGCTTGCGGAAGGCTTTCTTCACCTCGTCCGCGCTGGCATCGCGCGCCACGCCCAGCGTCTGGTAATAGTCCTTGAATTGCATGCGGCGTCCTCGTCGATTGGTTCACTCTCTCACAAATCCGGCTCTCGGGTTGGCCACTGCCACCGGCCTGCAACCCATCGAGTATCTGCCGACGTCAGCGATGGATAGCTTGAATTCGTCAACTGGCGACCACCGGCACGATCCACAACTCGACGCGGCGGTTGAGCGCACGACCGGCTTCGGTGGCGTTGTCGGCACGCGGTTCGGTCTTGCCCTTGCCGTAGGATTCCAGCCGCAGCGGGTTGACGTTACGTGCGGCGAAATGATCCATCACCGCCTGCGCGCGGCGTTCAGACAGGGCCTGATTGTATTCGTGGCTGCCGATGTTGTCGGTGTGGCCGATCACGGTCACCGTGGTCTTGCCGTACTGATTCAGCACCTGTGCGATCTTGTCCAGTGTCGGCAGGTAGCCGGGTTTCAGCACGGCGAGGCCCGAGTCGAAACCGGTGCTGGCGGTCATGCTGACGAGTAGCGCGTTGTCGCTGGCGCGTTTTTCCACGGTGATTTCACCGCGCTGGATTTGCGGCTGCAGCTGCTTTTGCAGGTCTTTCGCCTGCTGATCCATGTAATAGCCGACTCCGGCACCGGTGAGGCCGCCGCCGACCGCGCCGATCAGCGCCCCCTTGCCACGATTCCTGTGGTTGATGATTGCGCCCAGTGCGGCACCGCTGGCGGTGCCGATGATCGCACCCTTTTCGGTCTTGCTGAGCTCGCGCCGGTCTCCTAGGTCGTTGGTGGCACAGCCAGCGGCGAGCAGGCTCGCGAGGAGCGGGGCGGTAAGGGAAAGCTTTTGCATTGTCGGTTCCTTGTTGAAAAAATCGGTGAAATTCGTCTGTGCTGGCGGGAGGTGCCGTGTGCGTGGCCGTTTGACGGCATGCCGGCCCGCGGACCGTGAATAGGACAATATGGGCTACCGAGGTTCCCGCATGGCGGGGGCTTGCATTTTTTCCGCAGCGCGCCATAACTACTGTTCCGCAGATTTTCCGAAAGGGCAAATTCGTGACCGACCTCTTCACTCCCGCGCGCTTTGGCGATCTCGAACTGCCCAACCGCATCGTCATGTCGTCGCTGACGCGCTGCCGCGCCGGCGCCGGCAACGTGCCGACACCGTTGATGGTCGAATATTACCGCCAGCGTGCCGGCGTCGGCCTCATCCTCAGCGAAGCCTCGCCGATCTGTGCCGCAGGGCACGGCTATCCGCGCACGCCGGGCATTCACACGCCGGAGCAGATCGCCGGCTGGAAACACGTGACCGCGGCGGTACACGGTGCCGGCGGGCGCATCGCGCTGCAACTGTGGCACGTCGGGCGCATTTCGCATCCCGCCTTGCAGCCCGGCGGAGCGCTGCCGGTGGCCCCCTCGGCGATTCGTCCGGCGGGACGGGTGTTCACCGGCAGCGACATGCAGGACTATGTCACGCCCCGTGCGCTGGACACGGACGAATTGCCGGGTCTCGTCGCGAACTATGCCGAAGCGGCGCGCAACGCCATGGCTGCGGGTTTCGACGCGGTCGAGGTACACGCCGGCAATGGCTATCTGCTCGACCAGTTCCTGCGTTCGTCCAGCAACCAGCGCACCGACGCCTACGGCGGCAGCCAGGCGAACCGCGCACGCCTGCTGCTGGAAGTGATGCAGGCGGTGTGCGAAGCCGTCGGCAGCGCACGCGTCGGGGTGCGCCTGTCGCCGGTGACGCGTGCCAACGGCCTGTCGGACGACGATCCGCAGGGCCTGTTCGAGTACGTGGTGGCGCAGTTGAACCCGCTCGGCCTCGCTTTCCTCGATATCCTGCGCGGCACCGGTGGTGCCCCGCAGGAGGCGTGGGTGCCGTTCGACTATGCGCGCCTGCGCGCGCTGTACCGCGGCAACCTCATCCTCAACAACGCCTTCGATTTTGCTGGCGCGCAGGCGGCGTTGCAGGCCGGCGAGGCCGATGCCATCGCGTTCGGTCGCCTGCTGCTCGCCAATCCCGATCTGGTCGAACGGTTCCATCGCGGGGCACCGCTCAACACACCCGATTACGAAACCTTCTACACCGGCGAGGCAAAGGGGTACACCGATTATCCCGCGCTCGCGGACTGAGCCGCGAGGCGGCGCGCCAGCACCTCGTAATCGGCGATGGCGAGCGCCTCCGCGCGCAACCCGGGGTCGATGCCGAGCGCGGCGAAATCCGCGGGTGTGAACAAACTGCCGAGTGTGTTTCTCAGCGTCTTGCGGCGTTGCGCGAACGCCGCGGCGACGACGCGCGCGAACATTTTCTCGTCAACCGGCGCGATCTCGGCGGACGCTTTCGGAATCAGGCGCACCACCGCCGAATCGACCTTGGGCGGCGGATTGAACGCGGTCGGCGGCACGTCGAGCAGCCAGTCCATGTGGCAGCGGCGTTGCAGCATGATGGACAGACGGCCATAGTCCGGGGTCGAAGGTGCGGCGACCATGCGCGCGACTACTTCCTTCTGCAGCATGAAATGCATGTCGCGGATGTGCGGCGCGAAATCCAGCAGATGGAACAGCAGCGGGCTGGAGATGTTGTAGGGCAGGTTGCCGACGATGCGCAGGTCGTCGCCGACCCTGGCGAAGTCGAA
Source organism: Thiobacillus sp. 65-29 (assembly GCA_001899775.1). Classification (GTDB taxonomy): domain Bacteria; phylum Pseudomonadota; class Gammaproteobacteria; order Burkholderiales; family Thiobacillaceae; genus Thiobacillus. The sequence continues at coordinate 123,090 of MKWN01000016.1, read as the reverse complement.
TTTCAGTGCGTCGCCCTCGTGGATGGTCAGCCGCTGCGGCGGCCAGCTGCGGCGCAGCCGCGCGACGAGGTCGCGGTCGAGTTCCACGACGTGCAAATGCGGCAGCCGTTCCAGCAGCGGCCGCGTCAGCGCCCCCAGCCCAGGACCGATCTCCACTACCGTTTCTCCGGGCTGGGGCCGAATGGCGTTGACGATGGCGTGGATCACGCCGTCATCGACGAGGAAGTTCTGGCCGAAGCGTTTGCGAGGGGTGTGGTTAATCAGTTTGGGCATCACGTTTGCTCCCTCTCCCCTTGGGGGAGAGGGTTGGGGTGAGGGATCAGGGATCAGTGGGCAAGGGGCAAGGGGCAAGGGGCGATGGATATGAAAAAAGCCTGGCGCAGCTCATGAATTCATCAAGTACGCGGCGCAGCCGCACGCCCCCCTGATCCCTGATTCCTGATTCCTGGTCCCTGACAAGCCATCCCGATCGCCGCCAGCAGGCTGCCGAGTTCGGCGCGGCCGCTGCCGGCGAGGTCGAGCGCGGTGCCGTGGTCGACGGACGTGCGGATGAAGGGGAGGCCGAGGGTGACGTTGACGCCGGCGCCGAAGCTTGCGTACTTCAACACGGGCAGGCCCTGGTCGTGGTACATGGCAAGCACGGCGTCGCACGGTTCGTGGCGGATGCGCGAGAACAGGGTGTCGGCGGGCAGCGGGCCGACGAGATCGAGGCCCTCGTCGCGCAAACGCAGCAGGACGGGCTCGATGATGTCGATTTCCTCGCGCCCCAGGTGGCCGGATTCGCCGGCATGCGGATTGAGGCCGGCGACGGCGATGCGCGGGCGCGCGATGCCGAATTTCGTGCGCAGGTCGGTATCGAGGATGCGGATCACGTCGGTGAGAAGCTGCGGCGTGATGGCATCGGCGACGGCGCGCAACGGCAGATGGGTGGTGGCGAGCGCGACGCGCAGGCCGCCGCCGGTGAGCATCATCACCACGCGTGGCGTGGCGCTGTGTTCGGCAAGATATTCGGTGTGGCCGGTGAAGACGAAGCCGGCGTCGTTGATGATGCCCTTGTGCACCGGCGCGGTGACGAGCGCGTCGTAGCTGCCGTCCAGGCAGCCGGCGAGCGCGGCGTCGAGCAGCGCCAGGACGTGCGCGCTGTTGGTGGGGTCGGGCACGCCGGGCACGACCGGCGCGGCGACCGGCAGGTGGCGCACGTGCAAGCGGCCCGCACGGTGCGCCGGGATGTCCGCGCCCCCGGTGATCTCGAGCTTGACGCCGAGCATGCGCGCGCGTGTGCGCAGCACTTCGGCGTCACCGAGCACGACCAGCCGACACGGCAGTTCCCGCGCCGCCAGCGCGACGCACAGATCGGGACCGATGCCGGCGGGTTCGCCGGCGGTGAGCGCGATGACCGGAGGCAGCGGCGAGGAAATCAACGAAAACCCTGGTGCGTGCTCAATCGAGCGGGCGCAGTTCGACATATGCCGAGTCGCGGATCTGCCGCACCCAGTCCTGGAAGGACTCCTCGGCCTTGCGTTCGCGGATCGCCTGGCGCGCCAGCAGCTTCTGGCGCTCCTGCGTCACGTCCTGGTCGCGACGCTCCAGCACCTGGATCAGGTGCCAGCCAAAGGGTGACTGGATCGGTGCGCTGACCTCGCCCGGCTTCAACGCGTTCATCGCCTTTTCGAAGTCCGGCACGGTGTCGCCGGGGTTGATCCAGCCGAGATCGCCGCCTTTCGAGGCGCTGGCGTCCTCGGAGTGCAGCCGTGCCAGCTCGTCGAATTTCACGCCGTGGTCGATGCGCTCCTTCAACTGCTGCAGACGGGTACGGGCATCGTTTTCCGAGACGAGTTCGTTGGTCTTGATGAGGATGTGGCGTGCGTGGGTCTGCGTGACACTGAGCGTGGCGTCCAGGCCGCGCTTGTCGTAGAGCTTGAGGATGTGAAAACCGTTGCCGCTCTTCAGCAGCGGTGCGACCTCGCCCGGCTTCAAGGGCTTGAGTGCCTCGTAGAAGAGAGCGGGAATCTTGCCGCCCGCGCGCCAGCCGAAGGCGCCGCCCTGCAGGGCATTGGAGGCGTCGGAGTAGCTCGCGGACAGCTGGGCGAAATCGGCGCCCTTGGCCAGCTGGTCGAGGATGTCCTGCGCGCGCGCGCGGCGCGCCTGGATCTGCTCCGGCGAGGCGTTCTCCGGCACGGTGACGAGAATGTGCGCGAAGTTGTACTCCGTCTCTGCGCCCTGCTGCGCCTGGGTCTGCAGGTAGCCTTCGATTTCCGCGTCGCTGACGGCGACGCGGTTGTCCACGTCGCGTTCACGTGCACGTGCGATCAGCATTTCGTCACGTATCGTGGCGCGCATGCCGTCCAGGGTCTGGCCCTCCTTTTCCAGTGCGGCGGCAAGGCCGGCGAGGTCGAGCTGATTCTGCGCAGCGATGCGCTGCAGCGCCCGCTCCACCTGTGCGGCGTCGATCCGCACGCCGGTGCTGCGCGCGTGCTGCTGCAGCGCCAGCTCGGTGACCATGCGTTCGAGCAGCTGCTTTTCCAGTGTCGCGCGGGGCGGCAGCGGTGTGTTCTGGCGTGCCAGGCTACGCTCCACTTCGCGGTAGCGGCGCGTGAGCTCCTGGCGCGTGATGACCTCGTCGTTGACCACCGCGACGATGTGGTCGAGCGGCGTCACCGCGGCATGCGCCGGGAGCAGCAGCGAAGCCGCGAGCGACAATGCCGCGACCCACTGCGCGGTGCGATGTTCAGGGCGTTTTGAGAAGATCATTGCTGGTCCTGTATCCGGGGACACTCTGTTTCAACACGTCGAGCGGGTTGGCGCCGATGCGCCCCATGCCGCTCAGTTCGAGCTGGAGGAAGAACGCGTCGGTGGACTGGTTCTCCTTGGTGGCCAGGCGCTGGAACACGCCGCGCACGATCCAGCAGCCGCCATTGTATTCAAGACCGGCCAGACCCTCGACCAGCTTGTCGTCCTGGAAGGAGTAGTTGTAGCGGAACATGCCATACCAGCGCGGCGCCAGCGGCCATTGTGCGGAGACGTCGACCTGCTCGGTGGTTTGGTCAATGTAACGGTAGCCAAAGTTCAATGTACGTCCCGGCGTGGGGCGGTAGGCGGCACCGAGATTGCGGCGGATGGTGACGCCGTTCTGGGTGTTGACCTGCCAGGCGGCGTCGATGCGCCAGTCGCGGGTGATCTGTCCGCTCGCCGCCGCCAGCAGGTCGGTGGCGTTGCTGTTGCGCACCGGATCGCCCGGATTCAGCGTGACCTGCTGGTCGCTGAAGTAGTAGCGCTGGCCGACGGTGACCTGCAGGCGCTCCAGTCCGCTGTCCGCATCGGTGAAGCGGCTGGTCAGTGCCAGGGTGAGCTGGTTGGCGTCGTTGACACGATCGCCGCCGACGAACTGGTTTTCGGTAAACATCTGCGCATAGCTGAAATCGAGTAGTGCGGTGTCGAAATTGGGAATGGCGTCCTGGTCGCGGTAGGGTGCATAGACATAGTAGGCACGCGGTTCCAGGGTCTGCTCGAAACGGCGCCCGGCGAATTCCAGCGGGCGCTCGAACACCACGCCGCTATCCAGACTGAGGATCGGCACGTTACGTGAAACGCGCGATTTCGCCGCGTCGTCGTCGAGCACATAGTAGCTGCTGTGCCAGCCGAGCTGCGGCGTGACAAAGCCGAATGAGGTGGCAAGCGGCAGGCGCAGCGTCGGATAGGCGAGGGCGCGCGTGCCTTCCGGCTGGCTGGCGTCGGGATGGGCGAAGTGGGTCACTTCGCTGTCGAAGCGGAACTCAAGACCATTGGCGAAGGTTTGCGCCGTACCGAAGCGCGCCTGCGGCAGGCGCGCATAGAGATCGGCGATGGGCGTGGCGGCGGTCGAATCCTGCAGGGTCTGGAAACTTTGTGCGCGCAGTTCGGCGTTCCAGTTGGCGCGCCGGGTGGTGATCCATGCCTCGCGGTTGATGTGGGTCTGCGAGGTGACGGCGATCAGGTTCGACAGGTCGCGGAAATAGTCGTTGTCGGAAACGCGGCCGAACAGCATTCCTGCGCGGGTATTCGTGTCGATCTGGTATTCATTGTGCAGGGCCACGCTCCAGCGCGAGCGGCCTGCCTCGTTGTCGTTCGGCAGGTATTCGAGACGGTTCTCGCCGCGCGCATCGCCGAACAGGTAGCGGAGCTCGCCCCCCAGTTGCACGCCACGCTTCGACAGCAGGCGCGGATACAGCGTTGCGTCGTAATTGGGCGCGAGGTTGAGGTAGTAGGGCACCAGCACGTCGAGGCCGCTGCGTTCGGTGGTGCCGAAGGTCGGCGCGAGGATACCGGTCTTGCGTTCCTCGTTGAGGGCGAAATCCATCCATGGCGTGTAGAGGACGGGCGTTCCCAGGAAATGCAGCGAGGCGTGGCGCGCGGTGCCGATGTTGCGCGTCTTGTCGATGTCCAGCTCGCCAACCTTGAGGAACCAGTCGTCGTTGTCGACCGGACACGTCGTGTAGGTGGCGTTCTGCAGCGCGAAACGCTCCTTGTCGATGAAGTCGATGTGCTGGGCGTTGCCGCGCCCGGGCTGCGCTGTGAACTGATAGACCGGAGACGTCATCGCACCGCTGTAATCATCGAGGTCGAGCTTGAGCGTGTCGCCGTGCACGAGCAGGCGCTCCTGTTCCAGCCGGACCGCGCCGCGCGCGTCGATTGCATTGAGCGTGGTGTCGTAGCGCAGCCAGTTCGCCGAGAATACCTGCCCGGCCTGCCGTGCTTCGACGTTGCCCTGCGCTTCGACGATGTTCGGCGCGGTCGACTCGATGCGGTCGGCGGAGAGGAACATCGGCGCGCCCGTACCCACGGCCGCGGACCCGCGCAGCTCGACGTCCTTCTTCAGGGCGAGCCCCTCCGCCGCGGCGGAGCCGGCGGCCAGCAGCAGCGCGATGAAGGCAAGGCCGGGCAGAGTGGACAAGCGATGTAGAATCCGCGTTGGGTTATTCGGAGCGGCAGGACCGTGGAACGTTTGCAGGCATTACAGGAATGGGCGGCCCGCCAGTTGGGCGGCGATGGGCTGGATATCGCGCCGGCGTCGGCTGACGCCAGCTTCCGCCGCTATTTCCGCGTCACTGCCAAAGGTCGCGATTATATCGTGATGGATGCGCCCCCGGCGCACGAGGATTGCCGGCCCTTCATCGCCGTGGCGCGCCTGTTCGGCGAGGCCGGGGTGCACGTACCGGAAGTGCTGGCCCAGGATCTCGACCAGGGCTTCCTGCTGCTGAGCGATCTCGGACATACCACCTACCTGTCGGCGCTCAACGCAGCCGACCGCGATCCCGCGGTCGCGCGGGAGCTTTATCTGGCGTCGAACGACGCGCTGATTCGCATCCAGCAAGTGAGCCGCCCCGGCGTGCTGCCGGAATACGACCGGGCGCTGCTGACCCGCGAACTGATGCTTTTTCCCGAATGGTATGTCGCGAAGCATCTCGGCGTCGCCATGAACGAACAGCAGCAAGCCATCCTCGACGCCGTCTTCGAACGCATCCTCGCCAACAACCTCGCCCAGCCGCAGGTCTGGGTGCACCGTGACTGGCATTCGCGCAACCTCATGGTGTCCGACCCCAATCCCGGGATTCTCGATTTCCAGGACGCGGTTTACGGCCCCATCACCTACGATCTCGCGTCGATCTACCGCGACGCGTACATCGAATGGGACGAGGAGCAGCAACTCGACTGGGTAATCCGTTACTGGGAGAAGGCGCGCGCCGCCCGCCTGCCCGTGCGCGAGGACTTCGGCGAGTTCTGGCGCGATTTCGAGTGGATGGGGGCGCAGCGCCACATCAAGGTGCTCGGCATCTTCGCGCGCCTGTACCACCGCGACGGCAAGGACGGCTATCTGCAGGACATGCCGCGGGTGATGCGTTATCTGCGCAAGGTGTGCGCGCGCTACGACGAACTGAAGCCACTGCTGTCCCTGCTCGACGTGCTGGAGCAGCGCGAGGTGCAGGTGGGCTACACCTTCTAGGGCAGCCCGCATGCGCAGCGCCACGACCCGCAGCGCCATGCTCCTCGCCGCCGGCCGCGGCGAACGCATGCGCCCGCTCACCGACCACACGCCGAAGCCGCTGCTCGCGGTCGGCGGTAAGCCGCTGATCGTGTGGCACATCGAGCGGCTGCGCGACGCGGGTTTCCGCCACATCGTCATCAATCATGCGCATCTCGGCCAGCGCATCGAAGACGCGCTGGGGAACGGTGCGGCGTTCGGCGTGTCGATCGAGTATTCGCGCGAAGTCAGCGCGCTGGAGACGGCGGGCGGCATCGCGACCGCGCTGCCCTTGATCGGGGAGGAGGTGTTTCCCGTGGTGAACGCCGACATTCATTGCGACTACGATTTCACGCGGCTGGCGGAGCCGCTCGCGCGCCTCGCGCAGGGCCATGACCGTGCGCATCTGGTGCTGGTCGACAATCCGTCCCATCATCCGGAGGGTGATTTCGTTCTTGCCGGCGGGCGCGTCGTCAATGCCGACCGCCCGCTCACGCCGCATCCCGCGCGCCTCACGTTTTCGGGTATCGGCGTCTACCATCGCGCGCTGTTCGACCAGACCCCGGCAGGTGAAAAAGCGCCGCTGGCGCCGCTCTTGCGGCTGGCGATCGACGCCGGACGCGTATCCGGCGAACACTACACGGGGCGCTGGGTCGACGTCGGCACGCCGGCGCGTCTGGCCGCGCTCGACCAGCAACTGAGACAAACGCATGCAGCCTGACGCCGCGATCTACCGCGCCCGCCGCGAGCGGGTCATTGCCGAGATGGGCGAGGGGGTGATGGTCATCGCCACCGCATCCGAAGTCCCGCGCAACCGCGACACCCACTACCCCTATCGCCACGACAGCTATTTCTACTGGCTGACCGGCTTCACCGAGCCGGAAGCGGTGGTGGTGCTGGTGGCGGGCAGCGCGCCGCGCCACATCCTGTTCTGTCGCGAACGCAACGAGGAACGCGAGATCTGGGACGGCTTCCGCTACGGCCCGGCGGCGGCACGCGAGGCGTTCGCCTTCGACGAGACTTTCGCGTTCGATGCACTCGATGCGGAACTGCCGAAATATCTGGAGAACCAGCCGCAGCTTGCCTACATCATCGGTCGCGACATGGCGTGGGATACGCAGGTGATGGGCTGGCTCAACGCCGTGCGCGCGAAGGCGCGCAGCGGCGTGCAGGCACCGGTGCGCCTGGTCGATGCGCGCGTCTGGCTGGACGAGATGCGGCTCGTCAAGGACGACCACGAACTTGCCTTGATGCGCCGCGCCGCGGAGATTTCGACGCGTGCGCACGGCATCGCGATGCGCGCGACGCGCCCCGGGCGCCACGAATACGAGATCGAGGCCGAGATGCTGTGTGCCTTCCGTAGCGGCGGCGCGGCGGCGCCCGCCTACACCTCGATCGTTGCCAGCGGCGCCAACGCCTGTGTGCTGCACTACGTGTTCAACGACCGCCCGCTTGCCGATGGCGACCTGCTGCTGATCGACGCCGCTGCGGAGTTCGGCAGCTACGCCGCCGACATCACGCGCACCTTTCCGGTCAATGGCCGGTTTTCCGCGGCGCAGAGGGATGTCTACGAGCTCGTGCTGGCGGCGCAAACGGCGGCGATCGCGACGGTGCGCCCCGGCGCGCTGTGGAACGATCCGCACGAAGCGGCGGTACGCGTGCTGACCGCGGGCATGGTCGACCTCGGCCTGTTGCACGGCGCGGTCGACGATCTGATCGAGTCGGGCGCGTACCAGCGCTTCTACATGCACCGTACCGGTCACTGGCTCGGCATGGACGTACACGATGCCGGCGACTACAAGGTGCACGGCGCATGGCGGCCGTTCGTGCCGGGCATGACGCTCACCGTCGAGCCGGGGCTGTACATTCGTGCCGCCGACGACGTTCCGGCCGCCTTCCACAATATCGGCATCCGTATCGAGGACGACGTCGTGGTGACCGCGGACGGCTGTGAGGTGCTGACCACGCCACCCAGGACGGTGGCGGAAATCGAAGCATGGATGCGCGGATGAGTGAAATTCTGGTGGTCGGCGCGGGTCCGGTCGGCGCAGTGTGCGCGCTGGCGCTCGCACAGCAGGGCGTCGCCGTGCGGGTGCTGGAAGCGCAACCCGCCGACGCGCGCGGCGATGTGCGCACGCTCGCCCTGGCGCACGGCGCGCGGCTCATTCTCGAACGTCTCGGCGTGTGGGAACGGCTCAGCGAGGTCACGCCGATCACACGCATCCACATCTCGCAGTGTGGCGCGCTGGGGGTGGCGCGGCTGGCCGCCGACGAACTGGGCGTGCCGGCGCTCGGTTATGTACTGCCCTATGCGCAGCTCGCCGCGGCGCTGAAGGACGCCTTGCGCGAGGCGGAGGTTCCCGTTGAATACGGTGTCGCGGTCGACCGCATCGACGCGGGGCGGGAGGCCGCGACACTCGCTACGCGTGATGGGCGCACGCTCGCGTCGCCGCTCGTGGTGGTCGCCGATGGCGGCCGCGGCGAGGGGGCGCCGCCACCGTGGTTCGAAGCCGACTATGAGCAGGTGGCGGTGGTGTGTGACGTCGCCAGCGAGCGGCCGCACGCCAACCAGGCCTACGAGCGCTTCACGCCGATGGGGCCGGTCGCGCTGTTGCCCAAGGGCGAGCGTTACGCGCTGGTGTGGACCGCACCGCGTGCCGAGGCCGAGCGCATTGCCGCATTGTCCGACGCGGATTTTCTTGCTGCGCTGTACGCGCACTTCGGCGGCCGCCAGGGACACTTTCTCGAAGCCGGTGTGCGCCGCACTTTTCCGCTGCGGCTCACCTACACCGGCAGCGCCGCCGCGGACCATGTGGTGCGTATCGGCAATGCCGCGCAGACCCTGCATCCGGTGGCGGGCCAGGGGTTCAATATCGGCCTGCGCGATGCCTGGGAACTCGCTGCCCTGTGCGCCGACACTGCGCCGGCGCGGTTGGGCGATGCCGCGATGCTTGCCGCCTATGCGCGCGGACGGCGGTTCGATGTCCTGGGTGGCGTGGGGTTCACGGATTTTCTGGTGCGGGTGTTTTCCAACGATGTCGCGCCGCTGCGCCATGCGCGCGGTCTCGGGCTGATGGCACTCGAAGCGCTGCCGCCGCTCAAGACCTTCGTCGCGCGCCGCATGATGTTCGGAGCCCGCGGTTGAATCGGTTTGGGCATCACGTTCGCCCCCTCTCCCGCCTGCGGGAGAGGGTTGGGGGGAGGGCAACATGAATCCGGAGCGCTTCCACGCGGTCGTCGTCGGCGCCGGGCTGGTCGGCGCCGCCACCGCGCTGGCGCTCGCGCGTCAGGGGCTGCGGGTGGCCCTGATCGAACGCCGGCCGCCGCCGCAGCCGGCGGCGGCCTGGGATACGCGCATCTACGCCATCAGCCCGGCCAGTCGGCAATTTCTCGAAAACCTCGGTGCCTGGAGCCGGCTCGATCGCGCGCGCATCCAGCCGGTCTATCGCATGGACGTCGCCGGCGACGGCGAGGGTAGCGTGCGGCTCGACGCCTATGCCGCGGGCGTGTCGCATCTGGCGACCATCGTGGAAAGCGGGCGCCTGCAGCACGCGCTGTGGCAGGCGATCGTGGAGGACGGCAGCGTGGCCCTGTTTTGCCCGGCGGTGATCGCCACACTGGCGCGCGCGGGCGATCACACGCGGCTGACGCTCGACGACGGCACGCTGCTGGAGGCCGGTCTCGTGGTCGGTGCCGATGGCGCCGATTCGCGCATACGCGACTGGGCCCGTCTTGACGCCGTGACGACGCCTTATGGACAGAGCGGCGTGGTGGCGAACTTCTCCTGCGCCCGGCCGCATCGCGGTACGGCATTCCAGTGGTTCTTCGATGGCGACATCCTCGCCTGGCTGCCCTTGCCCGGGAACCGGGTATCGATGGTATGGTCCACTGTTACGGCGCAAGCAGAAGGTTTGCTCGCACTGGATGCGGCGGCGCTTGCCGAGCGGGTACGCAATGCGGGTCATGACCGGCTCGGCGCCTTGCAGGCGCTCACCCCGGCGGCGGCGTTTCCGCTGCGCCTGATTCGCGTGGCAACGCCCGTCGCGCCCGGTGTCGCGCTGGTCGGTGACGCCGCGCACGGCGTGCATCCGCTTGCCGGCCAGGGTGTCAATCTCGGTTTTGGTGACGCCGAGGCGCTCGCCGAGGTGCTGGCGCAGCATCGCCGCACGCCGGGTGATTCGCGCGTATTGCAGGGCTACGCGCGGCGGCGCGCCGCGCCGGTTGCACGCATGCAGACAGTGACGCACGGCCTGCATCATCTGTTTGCCGAGCCGCGCGCGGCCTGGCTGCGCAACGCCGGGATGGCGCTGGTCGACCAGGTGCCGCCCCTGAAGGCGGCGCTGGTGCGCGAAGCGATGTCCTGATTTTCTTGTCCACTCTGGAGTTCCCGATGAAATTCATTTTCCTGGCGCTGGCCGCAACCCTCATGGCGACCGCGACGGCGCAGGCCAACGAGTCGGTGATCCGCAAGGCGATCGCCACCCAGTTCCCGCAGGCACGCATCGAAGCGGTGCAGAAGACCCCGTACAGCGGCCTGTTCGAGGTCTATCTCGACGGCCAGATCGTGTATGTGGACGCCAAGGGGGAGTACATCTTCGCTGGCGACATCATCGATCTGAAGAATCGCACCAACCTCACGCAGCAACGCCTCAACCGCCTGCAGGCGGTGAAGTGGGACACGCTGCCGCTCGCGAACGCGCTGAAAACGGTGAAGGGCAAGGGCGAACGCAAGCTGGTGGTGTTCTCCGACGTCGACTGCCCGTTCTGCCGCAAGTTCGAGGCCGAGCTCGCGCAGGTGGACAACATCACCGTCTACACTTTCCTCTATCCGATCGAGGGCCTGCATCCCAAGGCGGTGCAGACTTCGAAGCAGATCTGGTGCGCACCGGACCGCAACAAGGCGTGGGACGACTACATCACGCGCGGCAGCGTGCCAAACAACGACGGCAAGTGCGCCAATCCGGTCGACGCGACCATCGCGCTGGGTAACAAGCTGAAGGTGGGGGGTACGCCGACCCTGGTATTCGCCAACGGCGTGCGCGTGCCGGGCATGGTGCCGGCGGCGCAACTGGAACGCCTGCTTGCCGCGAACGCCAAGTGAGCCGCGAATTCTGGGATACGCGTTACGCCACCGAGGCGTATATCTTCGGTACGGCGCCGAACGTGTTCCTCGCGAGCCAGGCGGCGCGCATCCGGCCCGGCATGCGCGCGCTGTCGATCGCCGACGGCGAAGGTCGCAACGGCGTGTGGCTCGCAGAGCAGGGCGCGCGGGTGCATGCCATCGACATTTCGCCCTTCGCGCTGGACAAGGCGCAGAAACTCGCCGTTGCGCGTGGCGTCGCCATCGACACCGAACAGGCTGACGCACTCGACTGGCACTGGCCCGCGGCGGCCTACGATGTGGTCGTGGCGATCTTCATCCAGTTCGCGCCGCCCCCTGCGCGCGAGCGCATCGTCGCCGGCATCCGCCGCACCCTCGCGCCCGGCGGTCTGCTCATCCTGCAGGGCTATACGCCGAAGCAGATCGAGTTCGGGACCGGCGGGCCGCCCGATCCCGCGCACATGTACACCGCCGACCTCTTGCGGCAATGGTTCGGCGACTGGGAGATCCTGCATCTCGCCGAGCACGAATCCTTCATCAGCGAAGGCACGCACCACCACGGGCAGTCGGCGCTGATCGACTTCGTCGCGCGCAAACCCGCCTATTGAGGCGGCACGAAGAAGTTTGAAACCGTATTGGTTTGCAAGGGCTTCAAGGGTGGACAGATTCGTTGAGCCGCCTCAATAGAACGCTGTCTTAATTGATTATTGCTTCGGCCCATTCACCTTCCCGACCTTGCAATATCGAATCGGATTACCCTGCCACTTCAAACTTCAGATGGCCGAATCAATAATCAGCGCGCGTTGCGCAGGCGCTCGTCACGCGCCAGTGCGCGCAGGCCGCCGAGCGCCTGCGCCAGCGAGTCGCTGTCGTGGCGGCGCGGATAGACCATCCACACCGGTACCCTGAAGCGCGGGCTGTCGGGCACCTGCCACAACTGGCCCGACGCGATGTGGTGTTGCACCAGGCGGCGCGGGAAATAGCCGCTGCCGCCGAAGGCGAGCAGTTGCTGCACCCCCAGCCAGCCGATGTTGGCGACCAGCGTCGGTGTCGGCACGTGGGGAAAATGCTCGGCGAACTGCTCGTGGAATTCCGCTTCCCAGTCGATATGGATATAGCCGGGGTCTGGCCAGCCGCGCGCCAGATCGCTCGTCACCAGGACCAGATCCTCCTCGAACAGCAGATCGGCGGCGAGGCCCGGGCGCGCACTCGAGGTGTAGATCACGCCGATGTCGATCGCGCCCTCGATGAGGTTCTGCATGATGTCTGCCTCGAAGCCGATTTCCAGACGCAGCGAGACGTCGGGTGCCTGCGCACGCATCCACGCCACCCAGTGCGGCAGAAAACCCTCCCACAGTGCGATGCGCGCCGACAGTGCGATGACATCGTGATAGCCCTCCGGCAAGCCGATGTCGTGGCGCGCCTGCTCCATCGTACGTACCAGGTTGTTGGCGTGGCGCAGGAAACGCTTGCCTGCGGGGGTGAGCGTCGCGCCGCCGCGGCCGCGCTGGAACAGGCGCCTGCCCAGCGTCGTCTCCAGAGTCTGGATGCGTGTGCTCACTGTCGACTGGGTGACGTGCAGCCGGCTTGCCGCGGCAACGAAGTTGCCGCTGGTGGCGACGGCGAGAAAAGTGCGGGCGAGTTCGGTGTCCATACCAATATAGTGATATTTGGATATTCGATATTAAACATCAAAATTTCTCGCTGGATGAATACTTTTTAGTGTTTTAGACTCCGTCCAGCCTGTTAGACCCGATGGTCACGGCGGAGGGTAGTCCGGATCATGAAACAACCGGTTACCCACACCGTCGGCCTCCCTCCGCTCCGCGGGCGGGCGAGGGGGCCGGACAAGGCTTCGTTCATAACGTTCTTGAGGAGTTCGCCATGAATCAGCCCGCCCATCAGACGAATTGGGTGTCCGCACCCAACCAGCCGGGTGAAACCCTGCCGCAGACACTGGTCGCCGACGCCCGCTGCGTCGTCCGACAACTTGCCCTCTTCCTCGGCGGCGCGGTCCGCATTCGATTTTCGGCGCTTTTCCGTCGCGTCGGCGTAGAACAGACACGGCGTGCCGCTCGCGTGCGGCCGTCCCACGCCTTGAACCTGGGCTGAGGGGTGACGCATGCGCAAACTTGCCTATTCGGTTTCGGAACGCGAACACTGGATTTCCGCGGCGGGCGGACTTTTCGGTACCCTGGCTGCACTGTGGGTGAGCCAGTTCTGGCTGTCGGGGCACGGCGGCCTGCTCGCGGTCGCGTCCATGGGCGCCAGCGCGGTGCTGCTGTTCGCTGCCCCGCATGGCGCCATGTCGCAGCCCTGGCCCGTGGTGGGCGGACACCTGGTGTCGGCCTTCATCGGCGTCGCCTGCGCACGCTGGTTCGGACAAGATCCCATGATCGCCGCTTCGCTCGCTGTGTCGTTGTCGATCGCGGCGATGTACGGCATGCGCTGCCTGCATCCGCCCGGCGGTGCCACGGCGCTGTATGCGGTGCTCGGCGGGCCGGCCGTGCATGCCCTCGGCTATACGTATGTGTTCAGTCCGGTGCTGCTGAACGTGCTGGTGCTGCTGGTCGTGGCGGTCGCGTTCAACTATCCGCTCGTCTGGCGGCGCTACCCGCAGGTGTGGCATGCGCGCTGCCATGATCCGGTCACCGGCGCCAAGGAAATGTGCATGATTCCTCACAGCAGCCTGGTGTACGCGCTGTCGCAAATCGATACGTTCGTCGACGTCAGCGAAGAGGACCTGCAACAGATCTATACCCTGGCGATGCACGCGCATCACGAGAATCCGCCTGTGCCGCTGGGACAGGTGGTGGCGGCCAGCGCCTGACGCGCGTGGCGCCGCCTGCCGGCGTCAGCCCAGGGCCGTGTCCAGCAGCAGCATCACCACGAAACCGCCGATGAGGCCGAGGGTGGCGGCCTGCTGGTGGCCCTTGCGGTGGGTTTCCGGGATGATTTCGTGCGACACCACCCAGATCATCGCGCCGGCCGCAAAGCCGAGGCCCGCGGGATACAGCGGCGCGAATCCCGAGGTCAGCGCGACGCCGACGATGGCCCCTGCCGGTTCGGCGAGCCCGGTGAGCGCCGCGGCCAGCGCCGCCTGCCACGGCGCGTAGGCGACGGTGCGCAGCGCCACGGCGACCACCAGGCCCTCCGGAATGTCCTGGATGGCAATCGCCGTCGCGAGCGGCACGCCGACTGCGAGATCGGCACCGGCAAAACCGACACCGATCGCCATGCCTTCCGGGACGTTGTGCAGGGCGATCGCGAACACCATCAGCCATACCTGCCGCAGGTGCGGCGACTCGGGGCCGTGATGGCCTGCCTGGGCATGTTCATGCGGCACCATCTTGTCCGCCAGCAGCAGTAGCAACGCGCCCAGCAGCAGGCCACCCGCGACCAGCGCGGAGCCGGCCGGCCGACTGCCGAGGAGGTCGGCGCCCGCAGCCACACCCGGCAGGATGAGAGAGAAACTTGCCGCCGCCGCCATGACGCCGGCACCGAAGCCGAGCATGATGTCCTGCCAGCGCGGCGAAATCTCGCGCACGAACAGCGCGGGCAGCGCCCCCAGCGCGGTGGCGAGCGCCGCCGCCGCGGAACCGGCGAGCGCCTGCCCCATCGGCGTGTGCAGTCGTGTGCCACCCTGCGCGATGGCGATCCATGCGAGGCCCGCCAACAGGAGTGCCCCGAGCGCCCAGGCGCCCCGGCGCGCAGCGCGGGCATGGCGTGGGTCGCTGAGATAGTTGTGCATGGTGCGGGTGGTGGCGTTCATGCGTGCTTGGCCTCCTTCTGGCGCGGTGTGCCCTGCAATGGGGCCGATATGCCGCACGACGGCTGAACCCGGATTATCCAATAGGCCGTCGGGCTTCAGTCCGACATGCCGGGTCGAAACCCGACCGGGCTGTCTGCGTGGCCCCGTAGATCGGGCTTCAGCCCGACTGGACCTCAACCGACCGTTGCGTCGGGTTGAAACCCGACCTACAACCCGTTGATTTGTCATGCACGGCTGTTCCAATGGATTTTTTGGATTCAAGACCAGCCGGCGACACTTGTCGCGTGAATGGTCTAGAATTGATCCATTGATGGAATCGAACGCTTCCCATGACCCTGCAGGAACTGAAATACCTGGTGGCACTGGCGGACCACGGTCACTTCGGGCGCGCGGCGGAGGCCTGCTTCATCACGCAGTCGACCTTGTCCACCCAGATCAAGAAACTGGAGGCGTTCCTCGGGGTCACGCTGTTCGACCGCAGCCTGAAACGTGTCACGCCGACGCCGATCGGCAGGGAAATCCTTGCCGCAGCGCGCAACATCGTCGAGGAGGCCGAGCGCATCCGCGAACTGGCCAGACACGCGCAGGACCCGATGACGCGCACGGTCCATCTCGGTGTCATTCCCACGCTCGGCCCCTACTACCTGCCGCACGCGTTGACCCTGGCGCACAGGAAGCATCCGGGTCTGCGTCTGCTGTTGCGCGAGGAAATGACGCCGCAGATCCTCGCGCATCTTGCCGATGGCAAGCTCGATGCGGGCCTGCTCGCCCTGCCGGTGAACGATGACGCGCTGCATGTCGAACCACTGTTCCACGAGCCGTTCCATGCGGCCTTGCCCGCGGGGCACGAACTGGCGAAACGCAGCACGCTGAAGGTGGCCGACATCATGAACGAGAAACTGCTCCTGCTCGACGAAGGACATTGCCTGCGCGACCAGGCACTCGATGTGTGCGGCGCACGCCAGAATCGCCGCGAGGAAGTGCGCGCGACCAGCCTGGAGACGTTGCGGCAGATGGTCGGCATGGGGCTGGGGCTCACACTGCTGCCCGCGCTGGCGGTCGACGCCGGGCCGCGCGTGAGCAGAAAATCGGTCGAAATCCGGCCGTTCCGGGTACCGGCGCCGGGGCGGACCATCGCGCTGGCCTGGCGCAAACGGGCGCCGTTTCCCGAAACGTTTGAACGGCTGGCGGCGACGCTCAAGGCGAGCCTGCCCGAAGGTGTGGAGGTGGCGTGATGTCCGCCCTCGACGACCCGCGCGTCTTCTTCGCCGCCGAGCGTACGCTGATGGCATGGAATCGCACCGGCCTGGCGCTGATGGCGTTCGGCTTCATGCTGGAGCGTTTCGGCTTGCTGCTGCACACATTGCGACCAAGTCTCGGGCATGTGGGGCGCGACCTGTCCTTCTGGATCGGGGTCGGCTTCATCGTCCTTGCGCTCGCCGTCATCACCCTTGCCGTCGTGCAGTTCCGGCGCGTGCTCGCAAGCTTTGGGCCCGCCGAGATTCCGCAGGGCTATCACACCTGGCCGGCGATCGCCATGAACGTGTTGGTGCTGGTCCTGGGTTGCGCGCTGCTGGCGTATCTGTTTTACGAGTTGTAGGGATCCGGGATCCCTGGCATATCTTCCGGCCGCACCACAGCGATCCGCTTCACCCGGACGCTGACCGCTGCCCGGCCAGAAGGCAAGTATCCGCCTCGCCTCGCGCGTGATGCGCACGCGCCGCTGGCAGATGGCCGGTCGCGGCGTCCTGGCGCCTGCCGCCGGACAGAGGGTGCGGTTGCATGGTCCGGAGGTTGGCCGCGGACTCATTTAGAATCGGTACATCTTGAGATATCTGCTACTAATCCCTCTCTGCCTCGTCGGGTCGGGCGCCGCGGCACTGGATCTGCCCGCGCATCCAGGTGAGTTCTGGCTGCGGCGCGATGCGCTGCCGGTGCCGGCCACCGCGTCCGATACCGTGCGCTTCACCAGTCTCGTGGCGCTCACCGAACATGCGCTGCGCACACGTGCCGCCTCGCGCGCCGCATGGCTCGCCATCCAGGCGGAAGCGGCACGGCTGGACGAAGCCGAAGCGGCGCGCTGGCCGACGCTGAGCGCGCAGTTCGCGTTCACCCAGAGTCGTGCGCTGTCGAGTTCGGGCGCCGCCGTGCCGACGTTACATCGCTATGGTCCCAGCCTCACCCTGAATTACCTAATCCACGACTTTGGCGCACGCAGCGCCGGCATCGAGGCACAGCGCTACCAGTTGATCGCGCGGCTGCTGCAGAACGACCGCGTGCTGCAGGATGTGATCGCCGAGGTCGAAGCGGCCGCGTTCGCGCTCCTGGCGGCACGTGCGCGCGTCGACGCGGAAACGGAACAGGAGGCCGCGCTGCGCGCCAGTGTCGACGCCGTGGCGATCCGTCTGCGCGGCGGGCTCGCTTCGCGCGCCGACGAACTGCGCGCCCGTGCCGCGCTCGCCGAGGCGCAACGCGCACGGCAACTGGCCGAACGCGACCGCGCCAAGGCGGACGCGGCGCTGAAACAGGCCGCCGGCCTCGCGCAGACCCAGACGCTGGTGCTCGATTGGGACACGGCGCCGCCGCAGCAAGCCGATGTGCTGCTCGCCGATCTGCTCGCCGAGGCCGAGCGGCAGCGTCCCGATCTGGGTGCGTTGCGCGCGGCCGCCGCGGCGGCGCGGCAGGATGCGGCGCAGGCGCGCGCGGCGCGCTGGCCCAGCCTGTCGCTGAGCGCCAACACCGGACGCACCTTCTTTCTCGAAGACGAGCGTACACCGTCGAGCACCTACAACATCGGCGTCAACGTGGTTGTGCCGCTGGCCGACGGTGGGCGCCTGCGCGCCGCGGCGCGCGCCGCCGAGCGCGAGGCGGAGCGGCTCGACGCCGAATTCGATGCCGGTCGCGCCGACGCCGCGCGCGCGGTGGCGGACGCCTATTTCGACACGCGCGACGCACAGGCCGCGCGCGGATTCGTTGCCGTGCAGTTCGACAGCGCGAGCGAATCGGCGCGCGCCGCGGCGTCACGTTACGCGGCCGGGGTGGGCAGCCTGCTCGAACTCCTCACCGCGCAGGCCGATCTGGCACGCGCCCGCCAGGCGCGCGCGCAGGCGGACACCGACTGGCTGGCGGCATTTTCGCGCCTGAACCACGCGCTGGGCCGGTTGCCCGGCGTCGCGCAGGAAGGACATCCATGAAGACTCGCATTCTCGTCGCCCTGCTCGTGCTTGCGCTCGCCGCCGGGGTGGTGTGGCGCCTGCAGCAGCAGAGTGGCCCGCAGGAACGCGCGAGCGGGGGTGATCGCGCGATCGCGGTGCGTACCGTGCCGGTGGCGGTACGCGATTTCCCCATCGTGATCGAGCTTCCCGGCACGGTCGAGGCGGCGCAGCAGGTCTCGCTCGTCGCACAGGTGGGCGGCACGGTGCTGCGCCGCCACGTCGTGGAGGGCGACAGCGTGCGTGCGGGACAGTTGCTCTTCACGCTGGATGCGCGCCCGGCGCAGGCACGCATCGAGCAGGCGCAGGCCGCCCTCGTGGGCGCGCGCGCCGAAATGGCCGAGGCGGAAAAGAAACTCGCGCGCCTGGCGCCCTTGCAGGCATCCGGCTACATCAGCCGCCAGGAATACGACGATGCGGTGCTCGCGCTGGAAGCTGCGCGGGCACGTGCGGGCACCGCCACGGCCGAGATGCGGGGTGCCCAGCTCGACGTCCAGTATGCGCAGTTGCGTGCGCCGATCGCCGGGCGCGTCGGCCGCATTGCGGTGCATGAGGGCAGCCTAGTGCAGGCGGGGGGCGACGTCCTGACGACGATTCTCGCACCGGGCACGCTCGACGTGCGTGCCGCCGTCGCTGCGCAGAACTGGCCTGCGCTCGCTACGGCGCGCGCACGCGGCCGGGTCGAGGCCGAGGTGTTCGACGACACGGCGCAGGCGGTGCCGCAGCGTGCCGAACTGGTCTTCACCGATGCGCAGCTCGACGCCGTGACCGGCACCGTGCCGGTGAAGCTGCGGCTCGCGGAACCGGGTGCGCTGCTCTCCGGCCAGGGTGTGCGCGTGCGCCTCTTCGTCGGCGCCGAGCCCGGCGCGCGGGTGGTGCCCGAGGCGGCGTTGCAACATGGGCAGCAGGGGGATTATGTGTACGTGGTGCGCAGTGGCAAGGCGGCGGTGCAGCCGGTGCGCCTGCTGCGCCGCCTCGATGGCGAAGCTGCGCTCGCCGGTGAACTGCGCGAGCACGAGCCGGTGCTGACGGAAATCCCCAAGCGCCTGAAAGCGGGCAGCAAGGTGAAACAGGAAACACGCCAATGACCGGTGCCAGGTCAAACGCGTGCAGCGCCCCGCATGGCGGCCGGGGAACGCGGCGTCAGCCCGATGCGCATCGCGCGTGCCGCTTCGGCTTCGCGCCCCTTCGCGTGCTTCGCGGACAAAGAAACCGCCACCCATGAATCTCTCGCGTCCCTTCATCGAACGCCCCGTCGCCACCCTGATGCTGGTGTTGGCGATGGCGCTGCTGGGTGCGCTCGCCTACCGGCTGCTGCCGGTCAACGACCTGCCACAGGTCGATTTTCCCACCCTGCGCGTGTCGGCGTCGCTGCCCGGCGCCAACCCGGAAACCATGGCCGCGACGGTGGCGCGGCCGCTGGAACGGCAACTCGCCACGGTGGCGGGAATCGAGTCGATGAGCTCGCAGTCGAGCCAGGGCTCGACCAGCATCACGCTGCAATTCACCCTCGACCGCGACATCGACGCCGCCGCGCAGGATGTGCAGACCGCACTGGCGCAGGCCATGGGCCGCCTGCCGCCAGGCATCGACCCGCCGCAGCTGCGCAAGATCAACCCGGCCGACTCGCCGATTCTCTATCTCGCGTTGTCCGCGGAACGGCTGCCGCTCACCGAGCTCGACGCCATCGCCGACGCGCGCGTGGTGCAGCGCCTCACCGGTTTGCCGGGCGTCGCGCAGGTGCTGGTGTTCGGCGGCCAGAAATACGCCCTCAACCTGTATCTCGATCCGGCACGCCTGCAGCAGCGGGGGCTGACCTTTGCCGACGTCGTGCGCGCGGTGCAGGCCGCCAACCCCAACCTGCCGTCCGGTACCCTCGACGGCGCGACGCGCTCGTACACGGTGAAGGCGCCGGCCGCGCGCGCCAATGCCGAAGATTTCGGCGACGTCATCGTCGCCTACCGCGACGGCGCCGCCCTGCGCGTGCGCGACCTCGGTCGCGCCGAAGACGGCGTGGAGAACGACAAGGCGCGCACCTGGTACAACGGCACGCGCGCCATCGTGCTGGCGGTGCAGCGCCAGCCCGGCGCGAACACCGTCGAGGTGGCCGAACGCATCCGCGCCATGCTGCCGGACATCGAGGCGGAACTGCCCGACGGCGTGCGCCTGCAGGTGCATTCCGATCGCTCGCGTTTCGTGCGTGACTCGCTGCACGAAGTGAATTTCACCCTGCTGCTGGCCCTTGCGCTGGTGATCCTGGTGATCTATGCCTTCCTGCACGACCTGCGCGCCACGCTCATCGCCGCATTGGTGCTGCCGAGTTCCCTGCTCGGCACGTTCGCCTTCATGCATCTGGCCGGCTACAGCCTCAACAACCTGTCGCTGATGGCGATCACCCTGGCGATCGGCTTCGTCGTCGACGACGCGGTGGTGATGATCGAGAACATCGCGCGGCACCTCGACATGGGCAAGCCGCGCCTGCAGGCGGCGCTCGACGGCGCTCGGGAGATCGGGTTTACCGTGGTGTCGATGACGGTCTCGCTCGCCGCGGTGTTCCTGCCCATTCTGTTCATGGGCGACATGATCGGGCGCCTGTTCCAGGAGTTCGCGGTATCGATCGGCGTCGCCGTGCTGCTCTCCGGCGTGGTCGCGCTGACGTTGACACCCATGCTGTGCGCGCGCGGCCTTGTCTCCGGGGTGCCGGACAACGCCGTGGCGCGTGCGTTCGATGCGGTGTTTGCCCGCTTTCGTGAGGCCTATGCGGTGACCCTGCGCGCGTCGATGCGTCATCGCGGCCTCATGCTGCTGGTGTCGGCCGTGGTGTTCGGTGCCATGCTGTGGCTTACCGGGACGGTCAAGCAGGGCTTCATTCCGCGCGTCGACTCCGGGATGGTCTTCGCCAGTGTCCAGTATCCCGAAGGCATTCCCTTCGAGGAACTGTCGCGGCGCCAGCAGGAACTCGCCGCCCGCGTACAGGCGCATCCGGCGGTCGAAGGTCTGATGTCGTCGGCCGGGCAGGGCGGCGGCGGCACCACCGGCAGCAATCTCGGCCGTCTGGTCATTCGCCTCACCCCGCGCGATGCGCGCGCAGGTGCCGATGCCATCATCGATGAGCTGCGCACGGCGACGCGCGGCCTCGGCGGCGCCAGCATCACCTTCACCAATCCGGCTTCGATCAATGTCGGCTCGCTGATCGCCAGCAGCGACTATCAGCTCACACTGACGGCCGGGGATTTCGACGTGCTCAAGGAAGCGGCGGTCGCGGTGGAAAAGCGGCTGGAAGAATTGCCGATGCTGGTCGACGTCAACAGCAATCTCGAACTCAACAATCCGGAACTGCGTGTCGTGCCGGATACGCTGGCCGCCGCCCGCCTCGGAATCACCACCGAACAGTTGCAGCAGACACTCTACGATGCGCTCGGCGGGCGCCGCATCGGCGAAATCTACGCCGCCGCCGACCAGTACGTGATCCGCGTCAAGGCGCTGCCCGAAGCGCAACTCGACCCGGCGGTGATCGGACAATTGCCGCTGCGTACCGCGAATGGCGAAGTGGTGCGCCTCGATGCGCTGGCGCGGGTGGAGGCGGGTGTCGGGCCGGTCGCGGTGTACCACTACGGACAACAGCCGGCGGTCACTCTGTCGTTCGGGCTCGCACCCGGCGTCTCGCTCGACACCGCGCTCGCGGCGGCGCGCGCGGCGGCGCGCGAGGTCGCGCCGCCCGAGGTTGCCGTGCAGTTCACCGGCGCCGCGCAGAAATTCCAGGAATCGACGGTGCAACTGCCCTTGCTGCTGTTGTTCACCGTCATCGTCATCTACATGGTGCTCGCGGTGCTCTACGAGCACCTCGGTCATCCGCTCACCATCCTCACTGCGCTGCCGCTGGCGGGGTTCGGCGCGCTGCTCGTGCTGCTCCTGGCCGACGCGGAGCTCAACGTGTTCAGCTTCGTCGGCATCATCCTGCTGGTCGGGCTGGTGAAGAAGAACGGCATCATGATGATCGACTTCGCCCTCACCCGGCAGCGCGCCGGCCTCAGCGCCGAGGACGCCATTGTCGAGGCGAGCCTGGTGCGCCTGCGCCCGATCATGATGACGACCTTCGCCGCCATCTTCGCCACGCTGCCCATCGCCATCGGTTTTGGCGCGGGGGGCGAGGCACGCCGGCCGCTCGGTATCGCGGTGGTTGGCGGGCTGGTGTTCTCGCAGTTGTTGACGCTCTACATCACACCGACCTTCTACGTCAGCATGGCGCGCCTGGAAGCGGCGCTGCGCCGCATGCGCTCGCGATCGACCTGAGCGCCGCCACGTTTGATTGATAACATCAATCGATCCGATGAATATTATCCGTTGGATAGAATGATCGATAATGCCTAATATCGCACCTGTCTTGATTGACATCACAAATCAACCACAGGAGCCGATCATGCAGAACATCAAGTCCCCCACCATCCAGAACCTCGAGGCCGCGTTCGCCGGCGAGTCGATGGCCCACATCAAGTACATGTGGTTCGCGCGTCTGTGCCGCAAGGCCGGCGACGAGGAAACCGCCCGCGTGTTCGAGGAGACCGCCGCGCAGGAAATGCTGCACGCCTTCGGCCACGCCGAGCTGCTGTTCGCCGCCGAGACCATGACGCCGGAAAAATGCCTGCAATATGCGATCGAGGGTGAAACCTACGAATACACCGAGATGTATCCGAAGTTCCGTCACGAGGCGATGATCGAAGGCCGTACCGATGCGGTCGCCGAGATCGACGAGCAGATCGCCGAATCGAAGGAACACGCGGAAATGTTCAAGAGCGTGCTGGAAAAGGCCGCCAAGCGCTTCGCCGCGCTGGCCAAGGTCGAGGAAAAGCACGCGAAGCACTATCAGGCGCAAAAGGACGCGATCAGCGCCTGAGCGACGAAATACCGATTGACCACTTCAATTTTGGAAAGGAAACATCATGAAAGCCTGGCAATGCATTGTGTGCGGTTACATCTACGACGAAGCCAAGGGTGATCCCGAGCATGGCATCGCTCCCGGCACCCGCTGGGAGGACGTGCCCGAGACCTGGGAATGCCCGGATTGCGGCGTCGCAAAGAGCGATTTCGAGATGATCGAGATCACCGCCGCCTGACACGACTCAGGCACGGGGCGCAGCCTTTGCGCCCCGACCGCTTCACTGGAGAACATCATGTCTGCGTCCCCCGTTGCAACACCGCCTGCCCATGACGTGGCGAATGCCGACGGCCCGATCGTCATCGTCGGCTCCGGTCTGGCGGGCTACACCCTGCTGAAGGAAATCCGCAAGCGCGACGCGGCCGTGCCGGTCACGCTGGTCACCGCGGACGACGGCAGCTTCTATTCCAAACCCAATCTGTCGAACGCGCTCGCTGCCGGCAAGGCGCCCGCGGCGCTGGTCGGTGCCGCAATGGAGAAGATGGCCACCGAACAGCGCGCCACGATCCTTCCGCATACCCGGGTGACGGCCATCGACACGGCACGCCGGCAGCTCGTCACCGAGCGTGGCGAACTCGCCTACGGCCGTCTGATCCTCGCGCTCGGCGCCGATCCTTTCTCCCACGGGCTCGATGGCGACGCTGCCGAAGCGGTGCTGACGGTGAACGATCTTGCCGACTACGCCGTATTCCGCGACGCCATCGCGGGCAAGCGCAGTGTGGTGGTGCTGGGCGGCGGGCTCATCGGCTGCGAGTTCGCCAACGATCTCGCGCAGGCCGGCTACCGCGTCGACGTGGTGCATCTGGGTGACTGGCCGCTGGAGCGCCTGTTGCCCGCCGAGGCCGGACAGCGTCTGGCCGACGGCCTCGCCACCCTGGGGGTGCGCTGGCATTTCGGCCGCAGCGGGCGCAGCGTCACGCGCCACGCGTCCGGCTTCACCGTCACGCTCGACAACGGCGGCACACTCGCTACCGACGTCGTGTTGTCGGCGATCGGCCTGCGGCCGCGCACCGCGCTCGCCGCGGCGGCCGGCATCGCCACCGGTCGCGGCATCCAGGTCGACAGCCTGTTGCAGACCAGCGCCCCGCAGGTCTATGCGCTGGGCGACTGCGCCGAAGTGGACGGCGTGAACCTGCCGTACGTGCAGCCCCTGATGGTGCAGGCGCGCGCGCTGGCCGCCACGCTAACCGGCACACCGACGCCTGTCGTCTATCCGGCGATGCCGGTGATGGTGAAGACTCCGGTGCATCCGGTGGCGGTGCTGCCACCGAAGCCGGGCAGCACGGGTGGCTGGCAGGTGGCGTGCGGTGAGCAGGGTGTGTGTGCCCTGCACGTCGACGCCGGGGGCCGTTTGCAGGGTTTCGCGCTCACCGGGGCCGAAACCGCGCAGCGCACCCGCCTGGTGGCCGAGCTTGCGACCTAGGAGCCTGTCGGGCTTGAGCACGATCTATTGCGCTGGCGGGATAGCGGTCCATATTTGCCCATTTTTTCGTTACACAGGCCCGCTATGCGCCTCAAAAATGGACAAATCCGTCCTCGCTCTCCCACTCGGTTCGCTATGATCGCTCAAGTCCGACAGACTCCCAGGCGGGGAAGGGGCGTGCGGGTCAGGGACGAGAGCTCAGTAACTGCTGTCGCCCGGACGCGGATCGGTGAAGCCGAGTGTGTCTGCGTTTTCGGCATCCGCCCGCATCGACGTGCCCTGGTAGGCTGGCGCCGCGTGGCTGCTGCTGCCAGGGCGCGGGTCGTCGAAGCCGAGCTCGCCATCCGTGCCGGTATACGCGACCTCGGCCTGCGGCTGCCAGCCGTGGCGAATCAGTTGGGCCTCGTCCGGATCCATGGCGAAGGCACCGCCGGAAACCGCCGCGGCGAGCGTGGCACCGAGAAGGCCGAGGCGAAGCGTGTGGAATTCGTGGGTTTTCATGATGAGCCTCCGTTCAGTTGGGGGGAGGGAAAAACCGGATGGAAGGTGCGCCTGCGGCCCTTCTTTCCGGCGCGTCGGTAAACTCACGATAGCGCCGGCGCGCCACCGGGGCATCCGGCAGATGGTCTATGCGCAAAGGACTATTGATCCGGCACGAAGAAGTTTGAAACCGTATTGGTTTGCAAGGGCTTCAGGGGTGGACAGATTCGTTGAGCCGCCTCAATAGAACGCTGTTTTAATTGATTATTGCTTCGGCCCATTCACCTTCCCGACCTTGCAATATCGAATCGGATTACCCCGCCACTTCAAACTTCAGATGGCCGAATCAATAATCCTGTCGGCGGCACATGCGCCGCTTGACGAAGGAAGAAGTTCTTCCTTCCTGTCTGCCGCAGTACGGAGGCAGGCGCTGCGCGCCCTTCGCCGCTGTCGTTCAACGGTCTTTTCCAGGTTCAGTTATTATTCTCAGTTACATAACCTTGTTCATCGGAGAACTCACATGATTCGCATCCTGGTCGTGCTCGCGTCGATCACTATGGTGGCGGGTGCCGCGCAGGCGGCCGATCTCGCCCGCGCCGAGGCCATCGTCTCGCAGGTCTGCCACCTCTGCCACGGCCAGGATGGCGAGAACTCCAACGCCGTGTATCCCCGCCTGGCGGGGCAGAATGCGGCCTACATCACCAAGCAACTGGCGGATTTCAAGAGCGGGCTGCGCAAGGGCACGATGAACTCGATGGCGGCCGGGCTTGACGACGCCGATATGGCGGCACTTGGCGCCTATTTCAGCAGCAAGCCGGCGAAGGCACATCGCGTGTCCGAACCCGAGCTTGCGGCGGTGGGCCAGTACATTTACGAGAACGGCAACAAGTGGTCGGGAGTGGCGAGTTGCGCGTCATGCCACGGCGCGGCGGCCGCCGGGACGGACAAGCTGCCGCGCCTCGCCGGCCAGCACGCGCGCTATCTGGTCACCCAGCTGAAGGATTTCAATACCCGCGAGCGCACCAACGACAACGCGGTGATGCAGTCCATCGCCTCCAAGCTCACCGAACTGGAAATCGAGGCGGTGGCGCGCTACCTGAGCGGGAAGTAGACCGGGCTGCGCGCGGCCGAGTCAGTCCTCGCCCCGGCCTCGGAGGATGTGCTGGATCACGTCCAGTGCGAAGCCCCGACCCTGCAGGAAGCGCATCTGCTTTGCCCGGTCGGCAGGGTTCGCTGGAGGGACGCCGAATTTCTTCTCCCACACGCTGCGGGCGCGCGCGGCTTCGTTGTCGCGCTGATCCGCCAATACGTCATCGATGAGCGCTTCGGGCACGCCGTGCTGGCGCAACTCGAACGCGAGCTTGATGGCGCCGGAGCGGTCGCGGTGATCGGCGACCCAGCTTTCGGCGAAGCGACGGTCGGACAGCCAGGTGCGCGCCTCGAATTCGTCGAGCAGCGGGCGCACGTCTTCGGCGGCGAAGCCGCCGGCCGCGAGCTTGCGCGCAAGTTCGGCGCGGGTGTGCTCGCGCCGCGCCAGGAGTGCCAGCGCGCGCTCACGCAGGTCGCCCGCCTCAGGCTTCCTCGAATTCGGCTTCATCCTCTTCCGTCATCACCGGGTTGTTGACGCCGACGGCGGCACGGATTTTCGCTTCGACCTCGTGGGCGATTGCCGGATGCTCGCGCAGGAATTCGCGAGCATTGTCCTTGCCCTGGCCGATCTTCTCGCCGTTGTAGGCGTACCAGGCGCCGGCCTTGTCGATGAACTTGTGGGCAACGCCCAGTTCGATGATCTCACCCTCGCGCGAGATGCCCTGGCCGTAGAGGATGTCGAAGTAGGCCTCCTTGAACGGCGGCGAGACCTTGTTCTTCACCACTTTCACCTTGGTTTCGTTGCCGATCACCTCGTCGCCCTTCTTGATCGCGCCGGTGCGACGGATGTCGAGGCGCACCGAGGCGTAGAACTTCAGCGCGTTGCCGCCGGTGGTGGTCTCCGGGTTGCCGAACATCACGCCGATCTTCATGCGGATCTGGTTGATGAAGATGACCAGGGTGTTGGTGCGCTTGATGTTGGCGGTGAGCTTGCGCAGCGCCTGGCTCATCAGCCTTGCGTGCAGGCCCATGTGCGAGTCGCCCATCTCGCCCTCGATCTCGGCCTTGGGCGTGAGCGCGGCGACCGAGTCGACGACGACGATATCGACCGAGCCGGAGCGCACCAGCATGTCGGCGATTTCCAGCGCCTGCTCGCCGGTGTCGGGCTGCGACACCAGCAGGTTGTCGACGTCGACGCCGAGCTTGGCGGCGTACGCCGGGTCGAGTGCGTGTTCGGCGTCGATGAAGGCCGCGGTGCCGCCGGTCTTCTGCATTTCGGCGATCGCCTGCAGGGTGAGCGTGGTCTTGCCGGAGGATTCCGGGCCGTAGATTTCGATGATGCGGCCGCGTGGCAGGCCGCCGATGCCGAGCGCGATGTCCAGGCCGAGCGAGCCGGTGGAGACGGCCTGGATGTCGCGCGCCACGTCGTGGTCGCCCAGGCGCATCACCGAGCCCTTGCCGAACTGCTTCTCGATCTGGGACAGTGCGGCGGCCAGCGCCTTGGATTTGTCGTCGGTCATTGCGGGGCTTGCCATGGGGGTCTCTCCTGAAAGGTGGGGGTGGACGCCGTCGTGCGGCGGCATGACGTCAATGTAGGCGATACTTTTATTGATGTCAATAAAAAATATCACGTCAATAAAAAATATGTAGCTGTCTATTGTATTTGAATGTGCGCCGCCTATAATCACCCACTAGCGGAGCGAGGGCGATGAATACAAAGGAAAAACTGCACGGGGACCTGAAGTGGGCCACCCGTCAGCGACTGCAATACATTGAAGTGATGGCTTACTACGCGGGCGTCGTGACGCGCAGCGACGTCGCCCGCGCCTTCGGCCTGTCCGATCCCGCAGCGACCAAGGATCTCAAGCTCTACGGCGACCTCGCTCCCGGCAACCTCGTCTACAACCATGCGGTGTTCGGCTTCGAGCCGGCGGCGGATTTCACCCCGCTGTTCGCCGATCTCGCCCCCACCGCCGTGCTGCCGGTGATTGCCGCCAACCTGGCGGTCGCCAACGGCCCCTACGGCGACACCCTGATTTACGGCCTGCCCACCGCCGCGCTGCCGCTGCCGGCACGCCTGCCATCGGCCGTCACGCTGGCGCAGCTCACCCGCGCCATGCGCGCGCGGCGCAAGCTGCGCGTGCGCTACCGCTCGCTCGGCCGCGTCGACAGCCTTGACGCGCGCATCCTCGAACCGCATACCCTGGTCGACACCGGACTGCGCTGGCATGTGCGCGCCTACAGCGAAGAGCGCTGTGAATTTCGCGATTTCGTGCTGTCGCGCATCGTCGAGGCCGAATGTCTCGATGCGCCGGCCGAATCCGGTGCGCAGTACGACGACGACTGGGTCGAGTGGGTGGGCCTGAAGCTCGCGCCGCACCGCGGCCTCGATCCCGCGCGGCGCGCAAACCTGCTGTTCGACTACGGCGCTACCGGCGAAATCATCGAGGTGAACGTGCGCCGCGCGCTGCTTGGCTACATGCTGCAACGCCTCGCGGTCGACACCACCCCGGATCACAGCCGGAATCCGCATGCCTTCCAGTTGATGCTGCTGAACCGCGATGAGATAGAACCCTTCGCGGGTTGGGCGTTCCTGTAGGAGGGCCGCCCCCGGCCCGATTGCCGTGATGTGTCCACCCCCCAATCGCGGCGGGGGCGCCGCTACGCTCAGCCGAGCAGTTCGATCAACCCCCGCAGCGCCGCCGCCACCGCACGCGAGCGGATTTCCTCGCGGTCGCCGTCGAGGCGGCAGGTGGAGGAGAGTACGGTGCCGTCTGCGAGCGCCCAGCCGTAGCACACCAGGCCGACGGGTTTTTGCGGGGTGCCGCCGCCAGGACCGGCAATGCCGGAAATGGCGAGCGTCGCCTGGGCGTGGCTGTGCTTGAGGGCCCCGGCGGCCATCGCCATGGCGGTCTCTTCGGATACCGCGCCATGTGTAGCGAGGAGTTCCTCCGGCACGCCGAGCATCTCGACCTTGGCGGCGTTGGCATAGGTGATGAAGCCGCGCTCGTACCATTGCGAGCTGCCCGGCAGCGCAGTGAGCAGATGCCCGACCCAGCCGCCGGTGCAGGATTCGGCGGTGGCGAGCATCCAGCCGCGTGCGCAGAGCCTTGCGGCAAGTTCCTTCGCGAGGTCTCGCAGTTCTTCGTCGCTCACACGAGCCATTGCAGTCCTTTCAGCGCGGCGATCGCGTAGAGTGCCGCGAGCAGATCGTCGAACATCACGCCGAAACCGTTTTTCAAGCGCGCGTCGGCACTGCGGATCGGCCAAGGTTTCAGGATATCGAACAGACGGAACAGTGCAAAGGCCACCCCGATCCACAGCCAGCCGGGCGGGGTGAACACCAACACCAGAGCGAAGGCGACGATCTCGTCCCAGACGATGCCGCCGTAGTCGGCGACGCCGAGGGCGCGACCGGTGCGCGCGCAGGCCCACACGCCGACGAGAAAGGCGGCGACGAGCAGCGTGATCTGGTTCGCCCGGTCCGGCGCGGCGACTTCGATCAGCCAGAAAAGCGGCAGGCCGAGCAGCGTGCCGACGGTGCCGGGGGCCTTGGGCGCGAGGCCACTGCCGAAGCCGAAGGCGACGAGGTGCGCGGGGTGGGCGAGCAGGAAGCGAACCGTCGCCCTCTCCCCCGCCCCGCTCCCGCGCGCGGGGTCATTCATCGAAGTGGTCATAGCCGGTCTTGGCGAATTGCATGGACTTGCCGTCGGTGTCGCGCACAGTGAGACCGGCTTCGGCGGTGATCGCGCCGATGCGCGTCACCGTGACGTTCGTCTGCTGCCCGGCGGCGAGCACCGCGTCGCGGCATGCGGCGGGTGCGGTGAAGCAGAGCTCGTAGTCGTCGCCGCCGGCCAGCACGCATTCGCGCGCCACGTCCTTGTGCAAATATTTGTGCAGCACCGGCAGGACGGGCAGCGTGGCGAATTCGAGCGTAGCGCCGACGCCGGAGCGTTCGAGAACGTGGCCGAGATCGGCGAGCAGGCCGTCGGAAACGTCGATCGCGGCGGAGGCGACGCCGCGCAGCGCAATGCCCAGTTCGACGCGCGGCGTCGGCAGGTAGAGGGCGGGCAGCACGCGCGCGGCGTCGAGCGGATCCATGGAGAGCCGCGCCTGGCGATAGGCCAGGGCGGCGGCGGCCGAGCCGAGCACGCCTGATACCCAGACGTCGTCACCGGGACGCGCGCCGTCGCGGCGCAGCGCCGCGTCCGGCGGCACTTCACCCATCACCGTGACGGCGATGGTGAGCGCGCCGCGCGTGGTGTCGCCGCCGACCAGTTCGATGCCATGCAGGTCGGCCATGCGAAAAAAGCCGCGTGCGAACGCGGTGAGCCAGGCGTCGTCCGCCGCCGGCAGCGCGATCGACAGCGTGGCCCAGCGCGGCGTCGCCCCCATCGCCGCGAGGTCGGACAGATTCACCGCGAGCGCCTTGTGCCCGATTCCCGCCGGTCCGTCCTGCGGCATGAAATGGCGCCCTTCGAGCAGCATGTCGGTCGACACCGCGAGCTGCATGCCCGGTGTCGGCGCCAGCAGCGCGCAGTCGTCACCCACGCCGAGTACCGCGCCGGGTGCCGGGCGGGTGAAGTGGCGGGCGATGAGGGAGAATTCCATGGGGGTAAGCGGGGAGCGGTAAGCGGGGAGCGGTAAGCGGGGAGCGGTAAGCGGGGAGCAGTAAACGGTCGGCGGAAAAACCACTCACCGCTTACCGCTTACCGTTTACCGCTCCCCGCTCACGCCTTTCTTCTTCGCGTGCGCAATCTCCACCGCGCGCACGGCCTGCGCCAGTTTGTCGAGTACGCCGTTGACATACTTGTGGCCGTCGGTGCCGCCGAACTTCTTCGCCAGTTCGACGCCTTCGTTGATGGCGACGCGCCAGGGCACATCCGGGCAGTTGACGAGTTCGTAAGCACCGAGGAGCAGGATGCCGCGCTCGATGGGGGAGAGTTCGGCGATGGGGCGGTCGAGCAGGGGGGCGATACGCGAGCTCAGCAGGTCTTCTTCCTTCAGTACGCCGTACAGCAGGGTGCGGAAGTAGTCCTCGTCGGCACGGCGGAATTGCTCGTCTTCCTTGAGGTTGGCGGCGATGAGGGTGACGTCGGCGCCGCCGACCAGCCAGGCGTACAGGCCCTGCAGGGCGAATTCACGCGCACTCCGGCGCGAACCAGCCATTAGAACCCGCCCCTCGGACAATGTCCCCTTTTCCCCCGCAGGGAGAGCGCGGGGAGCGGGTGAGACACCCGCATGGGGCCGGCGTTACGCGCCATGATCGTCACAGTTGCTTCAGCAGATTGGCCATCTCGACGGCCACGCGGGCGGCATCGCGGCCTTTTTCGGCCATGCGCTTGTGGCCCTGCTCCTCGGTTTCGACGGTGAGGATGGCGGTGGCAATGGGTACGCCGGTTTGCAGTTGTACGTCGAGAATGCCGCGCGCCGATTCGTTGGACACCACTTCGAAATGATAGGTGTCGCCGCGCACCACGGCGCCGAGGGCGACGAGTGCGTCGAATTTTCCAGACTGCGCCATTTTCTGCAGCGCGAGCGGGTGTTCGAGTGCGCCGGGCACGTTGACCAGCAGAATATCCTCGCTGGCGACGCCGAGACGTCCGAGTTCGATCTGGCAGGCCGACAGCAGCCCTTCGCAGATGTCCTTGTTGAAGCGGCTCATGACGATGCCGATCCTGAGGCCCTTGCCCTGGTAGACCGGGTCGAGTTCAGAGATATTGCTGGAGGTTCCCATGGTGCGTCCTTCGTCAAACAATCAGGCTTTTTCGGAATAACCGGCGACTTCGAGACCGAAGCCGTCCATTGCCGGCATCTTGCGTGGGCTGGCGAGCAGGCGCATCTTGCCGACGCCAAGGTCGCGCAGGATCTGCGCGCCGATGCCGTAGTCGCGCAGGTCGTACTTGTGGCTGGCGGCCGGTGCCGGATTGACGCGCGCGAGCAGCGCGTCGGCGGTCTCCGGACGGTGCAGCAGCACCAGCACGCCGGACTGCGATTCCGCGATGCGCTCCATCGCGCCGAGGATCGGCCAGGAGTGGCCGCTGCCGGTGACGTCGAGGAAATCCATCACCGAGAGCGGTTCGTGCACACGCACCAGGGTTTCGCGGTCGGCATGAATCTCGCCCTTGACCAGCGCGAGATGGGTCTCGCCGGCGCACTTGTCGCGGTAGGCGATGAGGCGGAACGCGCCGTACACGGTCTGCACCAGACGGTCGGCGGCGCGTTCGACCAGGCTTTCGGTCTGGCTGCGGTAGTGGATGAGGTCGGCGATAGCGCCGATCTTGAGGCCGTGTTCCTGCGCGAATGGCACGAGGTCGGGCAGGCGCGCCATGCTGCCGTCGTCCTTGAGGATCTCGCAGATCACCGCCGCGGGTTCGAGACCGGCGAGGGCGGCGAGGTCGCAGCCGGCCTCGGTGTGGCCGGCGCGCACCAGTACGCCGCCGGGTTGCGCGCGCAGCGGAAAGATGTGGCCGGGCTGGATGATGTCCGCGGGTTTTGCATCCCGCTTCACCGCGGCCTGGACGGTTACCGCGCGGTCGGCGGCGGAAATTCCGGTGGTCACACCCTCGGCGGCCTCGATCGACACGGTGAACGCGGTGCCGTGCGGCGTCTGGTTGTCCGCTACCATCTGCTTCAGACCCAACTGCCGGCAGCGCGCGTCGGTGAGGGTCAGACAGATGAGACCGCGGCCGTACTTGGCCATGAAGTTGATGGCGTCGGGCGTGACGTGCTCGGCGGCCATGACCAGGTCGCCCTCGTTTTCGCGGTCTTCCTCGTCGACCAGCACGACCAT
Source organism: Thiobacillus sp. 65-29 (assembly GCA_001899775.1). GTDB lineage: Bacteria > Pseudomonadota > Gammaproteobacteria > Burkholderiales > Thiobacillaceae > Thiobacillus. Next base: position 90,286 of record MKWN01000016.1, on the reverse strand, counting down.
GCGGCCGGCACGCAGTTCTTCGATGATTTCAGGGGTGGAGGCGAGGCTCATCGGTCACAGGATGGGTTGAGGGTTGAGATGAAGCCCGCGCAGCGGGCCGTTGTTCCCCTCTCGCCCGCGGGAGCGCGGTGGAGAGGGACGCTTGTCCGCGGCGTTCGTCTGCGTCAATCATCGAGCAAGCCCGGGGCCGTGGGTTGAGTGAATTGCAGCATGCGCTCGACGTAGCGCGCGATCATGTCCACTTCCAGATTGACGCGGCTGCCCGCTTGCAGGTTTTTCAGCGTCGTCATCTGCAGGGTGTGCGGGATCAGGTTCAAGGCGAAGCGCGTACCCTCGACGCGGTTGACCGTGAGCGATACGCCGTTCACCGTGATCGAACCCTTGCGCAGGATGTAGCGCGCCAGCTCGCGCGGCGCGTCGATTTCCAGCAGGTGCGATTCGCCGGCAGGAACGAAGCGATGCACCGTGCCGACGCCGTCGACGTGACCCGACACCATGTGGCCGCCGAGGCGGTCGGCCAGGCGCAGCGCCTTTTCGAGGTTGACCTCGGCGCCGGGCACGAAGCCTTCGGTGCAGTTGAGCGTTTCCGCCGAAACGTCGACGGTGAAGCTGTCCGGCGTCAATTCCACCGCGGTCAGGCATACGCCGTTGACCGCAATGCTGTCGCCGATGGCGACGTCGGCAAGGTCCAGACCGTCGGCATGAATCACCATGCGCGCGTCGGCGCCGCGCGCGTCGTACTCGTGGATGCGGCCGATGGCTTGAACGATTCCGGTGAACATGGCGCGGGTCGGGGTTCCTGGATGAGGCCGGAGCGTGTGCGTCGTGGAGGGCGCCGGCCGGCAAAGACCCTGCATTGTAGGCGTTTCGCCGTGGCGGGTGAACCCCGGCGGACACCACCCCGGTGCGCGCCGGCGGAGGAGTCGGGCAGGGACAACGCGCAGGAACCCACCATGACCGGGTCAAATCCGCTAAAATTCTCAGGTTAACGCCTCCCTAGCCGGGCACGGAAACGTGCCCGTTTTGCTGTGTCGCAGAACCTGATCCGCAACTTTTCCATCATTGCTCATATCGACCACGGCAAGTCGACGCTCGCCGACCGGCTGATCCAGTATTGCGGCGGCCTGACCGAGCGCGAGATGGAGGCGCAGGTGCTCGACTCCATGGACCTGGAAAAAGAGCGCGGCATCACCATCAAGGCGCAGACCGCCGCGCTCACCTACAAGGCGCAGGACGGCAACACCTACCGCCTCAACCTGATCGACACCCCGGGCCACGTCGACTTTTCCTACGAGGTCAGCCGCTCGTTGTCGGCCTGCGAGGGCGCGCTGCTGGTGGTCGATGCCTCGCAGGGCGTGGAGGCGCAGACCGTGGCGAACTGTTACACGGCGATCGATCTCGGCGTCGAGGTCATTCCCGTATTGAACAAGATCGACCTGCCGGCGGCCGACCCCGACCGCGTGGCGGAGGAGATCGCGGACATCGTCGGACTGGACGCCAGCGAGGCGGTGCGCGCATCCGCCAAGACGGGCCTTGGCATCCAGGAGATCCTCGAAGTGGTGGTGAAGCAGGTGCCACCGCCACGCGGCAGGGAGAACGCGCCGTTGAAGGCGCTGATCATCGATTCCTGGTTCGACAGTTACGTTGGCGTCGTCATGCTGGTGCGCGTGGTCGACGGCGTGCTGCGCCCGAAGGACAGGATCCGTTTCATGGCCACCGGGGCACAGCACCTTACCGAGCATGTCGGCGTGTTCACCCCGAAATCCGTCGACCGTGAGCAGTTGTCGGCGGGTGAGGTCGGCTTCGTCATCGCCGGCATCAAGGAGCTGAAGTCGGCGCAGGTCGGCGATACCGTGACGCTGGTCGACAACCCGGCCACCGAACCCCTGCCCGGCTTCAAGAAGGTGCAGTCGCAGGTCTTCGCCGGCCTCTATCCGGTCGAGTCGCACGACTTCGAGGCGCTGCGCGAGGCCCTCACCAAGCTGCAACTGAACGATGCGGCGCTACAGTTCGAACCGGAGGTCAGCCAGGCGCTGGGCTTCGGCTTCCGCTGCGGTTTCCTCGGCCTTTTGCACATGGATATCGTGCAGGAGCGGCTCGAGCGCGAATACGACATGGATCTCATCACCACCGCGCCGACGGTGGTGTACGAGGTGCTGCTGAAGGATGGCGCCGTCGTCAACGTGGAGAACCCCTCGAAGCTGCCGGAACCGTCGAAAATCGAAGAAATCCGCGAGCCCATCATCACCGCGACGATCTTCGTGCCGGAGGAGTTCGTCGGCAACGTCATCACCCTGTGCAACCAGAAGCGCGGCATGCAGATCGATATGCAGTATCACGGCAGGCAGGTCATGCTGCGCTACGACCTGCCGATGAACGAGGTGGTGATGGACTTCTTCGACAAACTCAAGTCGACCAGCCGTGGCTATGCCTCGCTCGACTACGAGTTCAAGGAATACCGCCCGGGCGACCTGGTGAAACTCGACATCCTCGTCAACAACGAGAAGGTCGACGCGCTGTCCTTGATCGTGCACCGTGCCACCAGTGTGTATCGCGGACGCGAACTCGCTTCCAGGATGCGCGAGCTGATTCCGCGCCAGATGTTCGACGTCGCGGTGCAGGCGGCGATCGGCGCCAATATCATCGCGCGCGAGAACGTCAAGGCAATGCGCAAGAACGTGCTGGCCAAGTGCTACGGCGGCGACATTACGCGCAAGAAGAAGCTGCTGGAAAAACAGAAGGCCGGCAAGCGCCGCATGAAGCAGGTCGGCAACGTTGAAATCCCGCAGGAAGCTTTTCTTGCGATCCTCCAGGTCTCCGACAAATGAACTTCGCCCTCATCCTGTTCATCGCGCTGGTGGCCACCGGCGGCGTCTGGCTGCTCGACGTACTGCTGTTCAAGCGCCAGCGCGCTGCGGATGCGCGCGAGCCGATGCTGGTGGAGTACGCGCGCAGCTTCTTTCCGGTCATCCTCATCGTGTTCGGCCTGCGCTCCTTCCTCGTCGAGCCGTTCAAGATTCCGTCCGGATCGATGATGCCGACGCTGCTGATCGGTGATTTCATCCTCGTCAACAAGTACACCTACGGTATCCGCCTGCCGGTGATCAACCGCAAGATTGTGCAGTTGAACGATCCGCAGCGCGGCGATGTCGTGGTGTTCCGCTATCCGGCCGATCCCGGCCTCGACTACATCAAGCGCGTGATCGGCGTACCGGGGGATCGCGTCGAATACCGCGACAAGCAGCTGAGCATCAACGGCAAGCCGGTTGCGGCGCAGCATACCGGCACTTACAGTTACGTCGGCAACGGGCTGAACTATGTCACCGCGATGGTGTACGAGGAATCGCTCAACGGCCATGGTCACACCATGATGACCGAGCCGGGCAAGCCGGCGGTGTTTCCGCCCCAGGTGACGGACTTCCCCTTCCGCGAGAACTGCTCCTACAATGCTGACGGCGAGGGGTTTGCGTGCACGGTTCCGGCCGGGCAATATTTCGTCATGGGAGACAACCGCGACGCCAGCAACGACAGCCGTTACTGGGGCTTCGTGCCGGACCGGAACATCGTGGGCAAGGCCTTCTTCATCTGGATGAACTTCGACGAGTTCGGCCGCATCGGCACCCGCATACGATAAGGAGACAGCATGAAGCGTTTTTCCACCCCGAGCGTCCGGCGGCAGCGCGGACTTTCCATGATCGGCTTTCTGCTCGTTGCCGCACTGGTGGTGATGGCAGCCATGGTGGCGATGAAGCTGGTGCCGGCCTATATCGAGTTTTTCTCGGTGAAGAAAATTCTCGTCTCGATGAGCCAGGAAGCGGATTTCCGCGGCAGGAGCAATGCCGACATCCGTAACATCTTTTCCCGCAAGACCTCCGCCGACTACGTCTCGGTAGTGAAGGCCGACGACCTGATGATCGACCGCAGTTCCGGCACCCCGGTCGTTTCGGTCGATTATGAGTTCCGCACCAAACTGATCGGCAACGTGAGCCTGGTCGTCGATTTCAGTGCCAGTTCCGACCCGAACGCCGCATCGCGCCAGATTGAGTAATCCCCTCATGATCCAGCGCCTGCAGCAGGCGCTGGGCTACACGTTCAGCCGTCCCGAACTGCTGCTCCAGGCGTTGACGCATCGCAGTTCCGGGGCCGCCAACAACGAGCGCCTCGAATTTCTTGGTGACTCGGTGCTCAACTGCGCGGTGGCGCGCGCGCTGTACGACGCGTTTCCGGACCTGCCGGAAGGCAGCCTGTCGCGCCTGCGTGCCAACCTGGTGCGTCAGGAGACCCTCGCCGATATCGCGACTGCCCTGAAAATCGGCGACAACCTGCGGATGGGCGAGGGCGAACTGAAGAGCGGTGGCTTTCGACGCCCGTCGATTCTTGCCGACGCACTGGAATCCCTGTTCGGCGCCATTTTTCTCGAAGCAGGATTCGATGCGGCGCAGCGCGTGGTGCGCGGCCTGTTCGATCCGCTGGTCGCGCAGATCGATCCGCGCGCTTCGGGCAAGGACGCCAAGACCCAACTGCAGGAACTGCTGCAGTCGCGACGCCTGCCCTTGCCCACGTATCAGCTGGTGAGCACGGAAGGCGAGGCGCACGATCAGTCCTTCACCGTCGAATGCGTGCTTGCCAAGCCTGCACTGGTCACCCGCGGGACGGGCAAGAGCCGTCGCGCCGCAGAGCAGGATGCCGCACACCAGGCGTGCGGGGTGCTGCAGAAATGAGCGAATCCATAGCGGAATTTCGCTGCGGCCTCGTCGCCATCGTCGGTCGGCCCAACGTCGGCAAGTCGACGCTGCTCAACCGGCTGGTGGGGCAGAAAATCAGCATCACCTCGAAGAAGGCGCAGACCACGCGCCACCGTGTGATGGGCATCCATACCACCGACACCGCCCAGTTCGTCTTCGTCGACACTCCGGGTTTCCAGACCCGCCACGCCAGTACCATGAATCGCGCGATGAACCGGCGCGTGCGCGAAACCCTGGCGGATACCGACGTGGTGATGATGCTGGTCGAAGCGGGGCGGCTGACACGCGAGGATCGCCAGGTCATCGAACTGCTGCCGGCCGACCGGCCGCTCATCCTGGTCGTCAACAAGATCGACCAGGTGAAGGGCCGCGCCGCCTTGATGGCCTACCTGCAGGACGTCGCCGGCGCACACCCGTTTGCCGAGATCGTGCCGGTGTCGGCGAAGAACGCTGGCAACCTTGACGAGCTGTTGAAGACGCTGGAGAAATACCTGCCGGAAAACCCGCCGTTGTTCGACGCGGACGACGTCACCGACCAGACCGAACGCCAGCTCGCGGCCGAACTCGTGCGCGAGAAGGTGTTTCGCCTGTGCGGCGAGGAGATTCCCTACGCCGTTGCCGTCACCATCGACAAGTTCGAAGAAGTCGGCAAGCTGCGCCGCATCTACGCCACCATCCTCGTCGACCGCGACAGCCACAAGGCCATCGTCATCGGTCGCGGCGGCGAAAAACTCAAGGCCATCTCGACCCAGGCGCGCCAGGATATGGAACGCGCCTTCGACGCGAGGGTCTATCTGGAAGTATGGGTAAAGGTGAAGGGTGGCTGGGCGGACGACGTGCGCATGCTGAAGACGCTGGGGATCGATTAGACCTTTGTCCGCGAAGTACGCGAAGACGCGCGAAGAAAATCCTTGGAAATGCTTGCCTTTCTTCGCGTCCCTTCGCGTCCTTCGCGGATAACAGATATTTGATGTCCACCGACGCCCGCATCAACAACGAACCCGGCTTCGTCCTCCACACCTATCCGTTCAAGGAAACGAGCGTGGTGGCCGAGATATTCACGCGCGGACACGGGCGCGTCGCGCTGATCGCACGCGGGGCGCGCCGGCCGGCGTCGGCCCTGCGCGGGTTGATGCAGCCCTTCACGCCGCTGTTGCTGTCCTGGTTCGGCAAGGCGGAACTCAAAACCCTGCACGCCGCGGAATGGCAGGGTGGCCTGGTCGTACCGCAGGGGCGCGCATTGATGTGCGGTTTCTACCTCAACGAACTGCTGCTGCGCCTGCTCGCGCGTGGCGATGCGCACGAGGTGCTGTACGACCGCTATGTCGACACGCTCGACCAACTCGCGGGCGAGAGCACCATCGACTTCGAGCGGATCCTGCGCCGCTTCGAGAAGAGCCTGCTGAGCGAAATCGGTTACGGCGCCACTTTCGATGTCGACGCCGAAAGCGGCGTGGCGATCGATCCCAATGCCCGCTACGTGTTTCAGCCCGAGCGTGGCGCCACGCGCGCGGCCGGGCAGCCCGGCTGCCCCGTTTCGGGCCGGACGCTGCTCGATCTGGCGGAGGACCGCTTCGACCGTCCGGCCACGCTCGCCGAAGCCAAGATGCTGATGCGCGCCCTCATCAACCATACGCTCGGCACCAAGCCGCTTTATACTCGCCAACTGCTGCGCGAACTCACTGACCTGAATCCATGAGTATTTTTCTTGGCGTCAATATCGACCACGTCGCCACCCTGCGCCAGGCGCGCAAGACGCGTTACCCCAGCCCGGTCGAGGCCGCGCTCGTGGCCGAGACCGCCGGCGCCGATTCGATCACCCTGCATCTGCGGGAGGACCGCCGCCATATCCAGGACGCGGACGTCGCCATCCTGCGCCAGGTATTGAAGACCAAGATGAACCTGGAGATGGCCATCACCGCGGAAATGATCGCCATCGCCGTCGCCACGCACCCGCAGGACGTGTGTCTGGTGCCGGAAAAACGTGAGGAACTCACCACCGAAGGTGGACTCGACGTCGCCGGGCAGTTGCCAAAACTGAGCGAGGCCTGCGCGCGTCTGGCGGATGCCGGGATTCGTGTGTCGCTCTTCATCGACGCCGACTTCGCCCAGCTCGATGCTGCGCATGCGGCCGGCGCACCGGTGGTCGAGATTCACACCGGTCATTACGCCGATGCCGCGACCGATGCGGCGCGCAGTGTCGAATTCGAACGCATCCGCATGGCCGTGGCCTACGGCCGCAGCCTCGGTTTGACGGTGAACGCCGGCCATGGCCTTACCTACCACAACGTCCAGCCGATCGCGGCGCTGCCCGGCATCCATGAGCTCAACATCGGCCACGCCATCGTCGCGCAGGCCCTGTTCACCGGCTGGCGGGAGGCGGTGGCGGAAATGAAGCGCCTGATGGTCGAAGCGGCAGGCTGAGCGGAACCGATGGACGAGCAGGAACAGCGCGTCAGCATCGACCAGTTGCGGGTGGGGCTGCACATCCGCCTGGAGTCGTGGATGGACCATCCCTTCCTCTTCAGCAGCTTCAAGATTCGCAACGAGAAGCAGCTGCAGCAGTTGTGCTCCCTCGGCATTTCGCACGTGCTGTGCGACCTTGGCAAAAGCGACCTGCCGCCACTGCCGCCGCGCGCCGCGGACGCACCGCCACCGCCCCCGCCGCCACCCGATCCGGAACTTGAGGCGTTGTGGGAGGAAAAGAAACGCCGGCGTGAAAGACTCCTGCACCAGCGCGAAGCGCTGGGCCATTGTGAACGCCGGTTCGCGGCTGGCGCGTCCACGGTCAAGTCCCTGCTGCGCAACCTTTTTTCGCGTCCGCAGGACGCGATCGAGCAGGCGCAGTCTCTGGTTTCGGACATGGTCGATTCGCTGCTGGCGGACAAGGATATCGTCCTGCACCTGGTGAATGCCAAGGCGGGCGACGAGAACGCGTACTACCATGCGCTCAACGTCACGGTGCTGGCGCTGATCCTCGGCAAGGAGGTGCAGCTGGGGGCCGACGAGATGCGCGCGCTCGGGCTCGGTACGCTGCTGCACGACATCGGTCGGGAGAAAATACCCAGCCAGATCCTGCTGAACAAATCACCCTGGACCAAGGCCGAACTGGGTTTCTACCAGCAGCACGTGGCGTACGGGGTGGATATGGCGCGACGCCTGCCGGGCATGTCCGGGGCCGCACTCGACGTCATCGCCATGCACCACGAGATGCTGGACGGCAGCGGTTATCCGGAGCAATTGAGGGGCGACCGGATCGGCCGCCTCGCCCGCATCGCCGGTATCGCCAATGCGTTCGACAACCTGTGCAACCGCCCGAATCCCGGCGATTCCATGACGCCGGCCGAGGCCATTTCCTTCATGTTCAAGAAGGAAGCGGGAAAATACGATCCCCTGCTGCTGCAACGCTTCGTTCGCTGCATGGGCGTGTATCCGCCGGGGACCGTGGTGCAGTTGAGCAACGGCCAGATCGGTCTGGTCATGAGCGTGAATCCAGGCCAGCTGTTGCATCCCTCGCTCCTGCTTTATGAGCCGGGCATCCCCAGGGAGGAAGCCCTCTGGCTGGACATGCGGGAATCGCCGGAACTCGGTATCGCGAAGGTCCTGCGCGCGGCCGAGCTGGATCGTGCCGTGCTGGCCTACCTCGATCCACGCACGCGGGTCAGCTACTTCGCGGAAGGCGCGCTCGCTGCCAGGCGCGGCGGCTGAGCGGGCCGTGTGCCGGTGCCGGCTCAGATTTCGAGCTGTGCGCCGAGTTCGACCACCCGGTTGGCGGGAATGCGGAAGAAGGTCATCGGGCTGGCGGCATTGCGCGCCATCGCGGCGAACAGGTGTTCGCGCCACAGTTGCATGCCTTCGCCGCGCGTGGGAATGAGATTTTCCCGACTGAGAAAGAAGGTGGTGTCCATCATTTCGAACTGCATGCCGCAGGGGCATGCCGCCAGCGCCCCGGGAATGTCGGCGTCGTCCATGAAGCCATAGCGGATGACGACGTGATAGACGCCTTCGGCCAGCGTCGCGAGTTCGAGCCGGCGATCCTCCGCCACGTGAGGGACTTCGGCATAGCGCACGTTGAGGAGCACCACGCGCTGGTGGAGCACCTTGTTGTGCTTGAGGTTGTGCAGCAGCGCCGACGGTACCGCGTTCGCGTCCGCGGTCATGAACACGGCGGTGCCGGGGACGCGGATCGGTGGGTTCGCCAGCAGGCTCTCGACGAAGGGCGCGAGCGGCAGGGCCTTCTCGCGCAGTCGCAGCGTCACGATCTCGCGGCCACGTTTCCAGGTGACCAGCAGGGTGAAGATGATCGATGCCACCAGCAGGGGGAACCAGCCGCCGTCGGGGATTTTCACGATGTTCGCGCCGAAGAAGGCGAGATCGATGGCAAGAAAGAATATCACCGCCCCGAGGGTGAGTCCGGCACCGAAATCCCAGCGTACGCGCATGACCAGCCCCAGGAGCAGGGTGTCGATGGCGAACGTCGCGGTGACAGCGATGCCGTAGGCCGCGGCGAGGTTGCCCGAGCTCTGGAAGCCGAGCACCAGGAGGGCCACGCCGGTTGCCAGGGTCCAGTTGACGAAGGGAATGTAGATCTGGCCGGCCTCGGACGCCGAGGTGTGACGGATGAACAGGCGTGGCGCGTAGCCCATCTGGATCACCTGACGGGTAACCGAGAACGCCCCCGAGATGACCGCCTGCGAGGCGATCACCGTCGCCGCGGTGGCCAGGGCGATCATGGGGTAGAGCGCCCAGCCCGGTGCAAGCAGGTAGAACGGGTTGCGCACGGCGTCGGGGGTGGTGAGCAGCAGCGCGCCCTGGCCGAAGTAGTTGAGCACCAGCGCCGGCAGGACGTAGAAGAACCAGATCAGCCGGATCGGGTGGCGGCCGAAATGACCCATGTCGGCATACAGGGCCTCCGCACCGGTGATCGCCAGCACCACGCCGCCAAGTATGAAAAAGCTCGCCACGCCGTGTGCGGCGAAGAAGTTCAGCGCATGGACGGGCGACAGCGCCACCAGAACCTGCGGATGCTGGACGATGGCGAGCGTTCCCAGCAGGGCCAGCACGCCGAACCAGGTCAGCATGACGGGACCGAACAGGGCGCCAATGGATGCGGTGCCGTGTTGCTGGATGGCGAACAGGCCCACCAGGATGCCGAGTGCGAGCGGCACGATGAAGGGATGCAGGGCCGGCGCACCCATTTCCAGACCTTCCATGGCGGAAAGCACGGAGATGGCCGGCGTGATCAGGGTGTCACCGAAGAACAGCGAGGCACCGAGAAAACCCAGCGACATCAGCACCCAGCGGCTGCGCGACGCCAGCGGGACGTGCCCTTGCAGGAGCGAGAGCAGGGCGAGGATGCCGCCTTCCCCCTTGTTGTCGGCGCGCATCATGACGCTGACGTACTTGAGTGACACCACCAGCATCAGTGACCAGAAGACCAGCGAGAGGATACCCAGCACATTGTCCTGACTGAGTGCCAGGTGATGTCCGCCGAACACCTCCTTCATCGTGTAGAGGGGGCTGGTGCCGATGTCGCCGAAGACGACTCCCAGGGCACCGAGTGCGAGCGCGCGGGTGGTGCTGTGGGGGGGGCGGGACTGGCTCATTGCCGTGCAGGAATTACGACAGGATGATGCGCGGGTGGCGGGCCTGCATCCCGGATGGCATGGCTGCCGCCCTTCGGGCCACCCTCAGGGATGACCGGTTCACGCCGGCCGGCGACGTTGCCACCATACGTACGCACCGATGATGAACGCGACGAAGGCGATGACGCCCGCCGTGATGAAATGCTGGTATTCGCGGATCAGCGCCTCGTTGCCACCGAGGAAGTAGCCGAACAGGGTGAGGATGAGCGACCACAGCCCGGCACCGAGACAGGTGTAGAACGCGAACGCCGCGGGGTTCATGCGCGTCAGCCCGGCGGGGATCGAGATGAGGTGGCGGATACCGGGAATCAGGCGGCCGGTGAAGGTGGACACCGCTCCGTGCTTCGCGAAGAAGACGTCCGTCTTGCGCAGCAGTTCGGGACGCACGAAGAACCAGCGGCCCCAGCGTTCGAGGAAAGGGCGTCCCAGCCACATCGCCACGACGTAGTTGAACGACGCACCGAGCAGACTGCCGAGGGTGGAGGCGAGCACGATCAGCCCGAAATTCATCTGCCCCTGGTGCGCAAGATAGCCCGCGGGAATTAGCACGAGCTCGCTGGGCACCGGCAGCACCGTGGACTCCAGCGCCATGAGGAGGAAAATCCCGGTGTAGCCCCAGTCGTGGACGGTGGCGAGAATCCAGTCGATGAAGTCGTGGAGCATGCGGTGAGCGGTGAGCGGTGAGCGGTGAGCGGTGAGCGGGTTTGCCGCCTCACCGCTTCCTGCTCACTGCCTCACACGACGGCCTCTTCCTTCTTCTCCACCGGCTTGATGAAGTGTTCGCGCTTCACGCCGAACATCAGAAGCAGTGGCGAGGCGACGAGCACCGACGAATAGATGCCGAACATGATGCCGATGGTGAGCGCGAGTGCGAAGTTGTGCAGCGCCTCGCCGCCGAAGAACAGCATCGAGAGCACCATGATCTGCGTCGATCCGTGGGTGATGATGGTGCGGCTCATGGTGCGGGTGATGGCATCATCGATGATGTGCGGAATGGTGGCGCCGCGCATCTTGCGGATGTTCTCGCGGATGCGGTCGAAGATGACGACCGACTCGTTGACCGAATAGCCAAGGATGGCCAGCACGCCAGCGAGCACGGTCAGGGTGAATTCCCACTGGAAGAAGGCGAACACACCAAGAATGATCACGATGTCGTGCATGTTGGCGAGCATGCCGGCCACGGCGAAGCGCCATTCGAAGCGTATCGCCAGATAGGCCATGATGCCGAAGGCGACGACCAGCAGCGCAAGCGCGCCGCTATCGTAGAGCTCCTTGCCGACCTGCGGGCCGACGAAGTCGACGCGCTTGAGTTCCACGGAGGCGTCGGTGGCTTGCAGGGCGCCCATCACGCGGTTGCTGGTGTCCGACGCGTTGGCATGACCCTTGTTGGGCAGGCGGATCATCACGTCGCGGCTGGTGCCGAAGTTCTGCACCGAGATTTCCGGCAGACCGGTCTTTTCCAGTGCGCTGCGGATGGCATGCAGGTCGGCAGGCTGCGGGTAACTGACCTCGATCAGCGTGCCGCCGGTGAAATCGACGCCGAGATTGAGACCACGGTCCCACAGCGCCCATACCGAGAACAGGAAGGTCACCAGCGAAATGGTCGTGGTGAGCTTGCCCCAGCTCATGAAGGGGATGGTTTTCTTGAACGGGAAGAATTCCAGCATGATCCGGTCCTCAGATCGAAACTTTGGCCAGACGTGCCTGGCGGCCGTAGGTGAGGTTGACCATGGCGCGCGATACCGTGACGGCGCTGAACATGGAGGTGAGAATGCCGAGGCACAGTACCACCGCGAAGCCGCGCACCGGGCCCGATCCGAGCCAGAACAGCGCGATGCCGGCGATGAGCGTGGTGAGGTTGGAGTCGAGAATCGTCGCCCACGCCCGCTCGTAGCCGGCGTGGATCGCGGCCTGCGGCGTGGCACCGTTCCTGAGCTCCTCGCGTACGCGTTCGTTGATCAGCACGTTGGCGTCGATCGCCATACCGAGCGTCAGGGCGATTGCCGCCATGCCCGGCAGGGTGAGCGTCGCCTGCAACATCGACAGCAGGGCGACGAGGAAGAAGGCGTTGATCGCCAGTGCAACCGACGAGAACAGGCCGAACACGCGGTAGTAGAGGGTCATGAAGCTGACCACGGTGATGAAGCCCCAGATGTTCGAGTGAAAGCCCTTGCTGATGTTTTCCGCACCCATGCTCGGGCCAACGGTGCGTTCCTCGACGATCTGCATGGGGGCGGCGAGCGCGCCGGCGCGCAGCAGGAGCGCCACGTCGGAGGCTTCCTGGGCGGACTCCATGCCGGTGATCTGCACCCGGCCGCCGCCGATTTCCTCGCGGATCACCGGCGCGGTGATCGCCTCGGCGACGCCCTTTTCGATCAGCAGGATCGCCATGCGCTTGCCGACGTTCTCGCGCGTGATGTCCTTGAAGATACGCGCGCCCTTGCCGTCGAGGTTGATGTGTACTGCCGCCTGGCCGCTCTGGCTGTCGAAGCCGGGCGAGGCGTCGGTGATCGACTCGCCGGTGAGCACCACGTCCTTCTTCACCGCGATCGGCACACCTTCACGGCTCGGCACGATCTCCGCGCCGAACGGTGCCTGGCCCTGGCTGACCGCGACCGGGTCGGCCTGCTCGTCGACCATGCGCACTTCCAGGGTGGCGGTGCGGCCAAGAATGTCCTTCGCCTTGGCGGTATCCTGCACGCCGGGCAGTTGCACGACGACGCGACTCGCACCCTGTTGCTGGATCACCGGCTCCGCGACACCGAGCTCGTTGACGCGGTTCCTGAGTGTGGTGATGTTCTGCTGCAGGGCGAATTCCTGTACGCGCTTTTCGGCTTCGGGCCTCAGGCGTGCGGTGAGGGTGAAGCCCTCGGCCTGGTCCTCGGGCGTGAAGGCAAGATCGGTGAATGCCAGACCCAGCTTGCCGGCGGCGGCGTCGCGCTGGTCGCGCGTGGAGAAGTGTACCGTGACGGTGTTGCCCTCGCGGGCGATGCGGCCGTAGCGGATCCTGTCGTTGCGCAATTCCGTGCGGAAATCGTTCTGGTAGCGCACCGCGGCCTTTTCCAGCGCCGCCTTCATGTCGACTTCGAGCAGGAAATGCACGCCTCCGCGCAGGTCCAGGCCGAGATACATGGGCAGCGCGTTGACCGAGGCAAGCCACGCCGGCGAAGCCGGCACAAGATTGAGCGCGACCGTATAGCGGTTGCCCAGGGCGTTCTGCAGCACATCCTTCGCCTTGATCTGTGTGTCGGTCGTGGCGAGGCGCACCTTGACGCTGTTGCCGGCCAGTTCGACGCCGTGATAGGCGAGTCCGCCCGTCTTCAACGCAGCCTCGACCTGTTGCAGCAGTGCGGCATCGGCCTTCTCGGTCGTACGTACCGGTGAAACCTGCACGGCCGGCACTTCGCCGAAGAAGTTGGGCAGGGCGAAAACAAAGGCGACCACCAGCGTAATGCCGATGAGGATGTATTTCCAGAGCGGGTAACGGTTCATTTTGCTTGGGGTCTAGGGACTAGGATTTAGGGGTTAGGGAGGGGCGGCGTCAGGGCGGGGGGGTCCCTAGTCCCTAGCTCCTGGTCCCTGATCCCTAGAGGCTCTTGATGGTGCCCTTGGGCAGCAGCGTCTGCACCGACTGCTTCTGCACGTGAGTGATCACGCCCTCGGCGATTTCCAGTGCGACGTATTGCTCACCGATTTTCGCCACCTTGCCGACCTGGCCGCTGGCGGTGACGATTTCGTCGCCCTTCGCCAGTTCGGACAGCATCTTCTTCTGTTCCTTGGCGCGCTTCATCTGCGGGCGGATGAGCATGAACCAGAACAGGATGAAGATGATGATGAGCGGCAGGAAGTCTGTGAGACCGGGGGTGGCCGGTGCGGCGGCCTGGGCATGCGCAAGCGAAATCACGGGATGGAGCTCCAGTTCAGGGCAATTCGGCTAATAAAACTGCGAATTCTACCACCCACTGGATTGCAGCTCGTGAAACCGGGCGGCAAACCCGGCGAATTGGCCCGACTCGACGGCCGCGCGCATGTCCGCCATCAGGCGGTGGTAATAGTGCAGATTGTGGATCGTCGCCAGCCGGGCGCCGAGAATCTCGCCCGCACGGATCAGGTGGTGCACGTAGGCACGCGAAAAATGGGTGCAGGCGTGGCAGTCGCATTCCGGGTCGATCGGAGCGGTGTCGAGCTTCCAGCGTGCGTTGCGGATGCGCAACTCGCCGCGCCGGGTAAAAAGTATGCCGTGGCGCGCGTTGCGCGTCGGCAGCACGCAGTCGAACTGGTCGATGCCCTGCGCCACGGCCGCGACGAGATCGGCCGGCGTGCCGACGCCCATCAGGTAGCGCGGCTTGTCGGAGGGCAGTCGTGGCGCGGTGTGGGCGAGGATGCGCGCCATGTCGTCCTTTGGTTCGCCCACCGACAGCCCGCCGATGGCGTAGCCGTCGAAGTCCATGGCGATGAGTTCCCCCGCCGACTCGTCGCGCAGGCTTTCGTACATGCCGCCCTGCACGATGCCATAGAGTGCGTTGGGATTGTCGGCATGCGCCGCCTTCGAGCGCGCCGCCCAGCGCAGGCTCAGGCGCATCGAGTCGGCGGCTTCGCGCTCGCTCGCCGGGTAGGGGGTGCACTCGTCGAAGATCATCACGATGTCGGAATTCAGCGTGCGCTGGATATGCATCGAGATTTCCGGGGTAAGGAACAACTTGTCGCCGTTGATGGGCGAGGAAAACTTCACGCCTTCCTCGCTGATTTTTCGCAACTTGCCCAGGCTGAACACCTGGAAACCCCCGGAATCGGTGAGGATGGGCCGCTCCCAGCCCATGAACCGGTGCAGGCCGCCAAATTTTTCGATGACCGCGAGCCCCGGACGCAGCCACAGGTGGAAGGTGTTGGAGAGCACCATCTCGTAGCCGATCTCCGTGATCTCGGCCGGCGCCATCGCCTTCACCGTGCCGTAGGTGCCCACCGGCATGAAGGCCGGCGTCTCCACCGTGCCGTGCGCAAGCTGGAGGCGGCCGCGGCGCGCGCCCGCGTCGATGGCGAGAAGGTCGAACTTCACGGCGCGTGCTCCAGGCTGCTTTTTTCCAGAAACATGGCGTCACCGTAGCTGAAGAAACGGTAGCCGGCGCGGATCGCGTGGGCGTAGGCGGCACGGACGGTGTCGACGCCGGCGAACGCCGAGACCAGCATCAGCAGCGTGGAGCGCGGCAAATGGAAATTGGTGACAAGGGCGTCGACGACGCGGAAACGATAACCCGGTGTGATGAAGATATCGGTTTCGGCGGCGCCGGCACGCACGTCCCCTGTCTCGCTCGCCGCCTCCAGGGCGCGCAGGCTGGTGGTGCCCACCGCCACCACGCGGCCACCGCGCGCGCGGGTGTCGTGGATCGCGTCGATGGTAGTCTGCGGGACGATGTAGCACTCGCTGTGCATGCGGTGCTCGGCGAGAGTGTCGACGCGCACTGGCTGGAAGGTGCCGGCACCGACGTGCAGGGTCACCTGTGCGATGCGGATACCCGCCTGTTTCAGCGCGTCCAGCATCGGGGTGTCGAAATGCAGGCCGGCGGTCGGTGCCGCCACGGCACCCGGCGCCGCCGCATACACCGTCTGGTAACGCGTCTCGTCCTGCACCGTCGGTGTGTGTTCGATGTAGGGCGGCAGGGGCAGATGGCCGAGGCGGTCGAGGACGTCGAGTACCGGGTGCGCGAAGCGCAGCCGCGTGAGGTCGTTTTCTTTCGCCACCACCTCGACGATTTCGTCGTCGGCGAGACGAATGCGTGAGCCGGCCTTCGGCGCATGGCTTGCACGGATGAAGGCGAGTGCCCCGAATTCATCGGTGACGCGCTCCACCATCAACTCGACCTTGCCGCCGGACGCCTTCTGGCCGAACAGCCGTGCCTTGATCACGCGCGTATCGTTCATGACCAGCAGGTCGTCCGGGCGCAGCAGTCCCGGCAGATCGCGGAATTCGCGGTCGGCGAGCGTGCCGCAGGCATCGACATGCAGCAGACGGCTGCCGCCACGCACGGCAGGCGGAAACTGGGCGATCAGTTCTTGGGGAAGATCGAAGTCGAAATCGGCGACGCGCATGGGGCGCGATTATAGCCGTCGCCTTGCGGGAGCTTCCCCGCCTGGGTGATAATGCGCGGCTTCCGTGCCGGCCGCGTTCGCGGCCGGTCTCCTTGCCCGGGTGGCGGAATCGGTAGACGCAGCGGATTCAAAATCCGCCGCCGCAAGGTGTGGGGGTTCGAGTCCCCCCCCGGGCACCAGCATCGGACAGGCTCACGCGTGCTATGGCGGCGTGCACGTCGACGTCATCCCCGACGTGGATTGCAGCGTGCGCATGACTGGGCTAAAAAGAGCATTGATATCCATGCACTGCCGCGCCACGAGTCCGCTCGCAGGGAGGATGCCGGCCGCGGATGCGGGTAAACTGCCGTGGCGGCGCGACCGCGTGGCAGAGGCCCGCCGCGGCACCGGGAAAGACAGGAGATTGCAGGCATGTCATCAGTAGTTCAGGCGACCCACGGCGGCGCGCACGCGGGGGCGTCGCTGCATGGCCCGATCTGCCGACTGCTGCAGATGCACTACGTGCAACTGGCGCCGATCCACATGCGCGACCTGTTCTCTGCCGATCCGCAGCGCTTCGAGCGATTCTCCTTGCAGGTGGGCGATATCCTGCTCGATTATTCGAAAAACCGCATCACGCCAGAAACCATGCAGTTGCTGGTGCGGCTCGCCGCGGAAGCGGATGTCGCGGGGTGGCGCGAGCGCATGTTCGGTGGCGAGAAAATCAACAACACCGAGAACCGCGCCGTGCTGCACGTGGCGCTGCGCAACCGCAGCAACCGCCCCGTGATCGTCGATGGCGAGGACGTGATGCCCCGGGTGAACGCGGTCATCGAACGCATGGGCGCTTTCGCCGAGCGGGTGCGTGGCGGCGCGTGGCGCGGTTATACCGGCGAACCCATCACCGACGTGGTGAACGTCGGCATCGGGGGCTCCGACCTCGGGCCGCAGATGGTGTATCAGGCGTTGAAACCCTATCGTCATCCGCGCCTGAAGGTGCATTTCATTTCCAACGTCGACGGCGCCCACGTCAAGGAAACACTGGAGGCATTGAACCCGGAGACGACGCTGTTCATCGTATCGTCGAAAACCTTCACCACGCAGGAAACCATGACCAACGCGCATTACGCGCGCGACTGGTTTATCGCGCAGGCGCAGGCGGAGACGCACATCGCCCG
This sequence comes from Thiobacillus sp. 65-29, assembly GCA_001899775.1. Classification (GTDB taxonomy): domain Bacteria; phylum Pseudomonadota; class Gammaproteobacteria; order Burkholderiales; family Thiobacillaceae; genus Thiobacillus. The sequence goes on along the minus strand of MKWN01000016.1, from coordinate 72,652 downwards.
GCACTTCGTTGCGGTGTCGACGAACCGCGAGGCGGTGGTGGCGTTCGGCATCGACCCCGCCAACATGTTCGAATTCTGGGACTGGGTGGGCGGGCGCTATTCACTGTGGTCGGCGATCGGCCTGTCGAGCGTGCTGGCGGTCGGCGCGGAGCGGTTCATCGAGTTGCTGGCGGGCGCCCACGCAATGGACGAGCATTTCCGGCACGCGCCGCTCGACAGGAACATGCCGGTGATCCTGGCGTTGCTGGGGGTCTGGTACAACAACTTCTTCGAGGCGGAATCGCACGCCATCCTGCCCTACGACCATTACCTGCGAAGCCTGCCGGCGTATCTCGAGCAGGCCGACATGGAATCGAACGGCAAGTCGGTCGATCGTGACGGCAACGTGGTCGATTACGCCACCGGCCAGATCGTGTGGGGCGCCAGCGGCATCAACGGCCAGCACGCGTTCTACCAGTTGCTGCACCAGGGCACCAAGATCATCCCGGCCGACTTCATTGTCTCGGTGACGCCGCACACTGAACTGCAGGCGCACCACGACATCCTCATCGCCAACTTCCTGGCGCAGACCGAGGCGCTGATGCGCGGACGCACCCGCGAGGAGACGCAGGCGCAGACCGGGCAGTTCGTGTCGCACAAGGTGTTCGAAGGCAATCATCCGAGCAGTGCCATCCTGCTGCAAAAGCTCACGCCGCACACGCTGGGCATGCTGATCGCGCTCTATGAGCACAAGATCTTCGTGCAGGGCGTGATCTGGAACCTCAATTCCTACGACCAGTGGGGCGTCGAGCTCGGCAAGCAGCTCGCCAGCCGCATCCTGCCCGAACTGCATGCCGACGCTCCGGTTTCCGGCCACGATGCCTCGACCAACGCGCTCATCAACTACTATCGACGCATGAGCCAACACCCGGATGACGTGTAGCATGGCTGCCATGAACCTGATTGCGGGCGATATCGGCGGGACCAAAAGCGGACTGGCGTGGGTACGGGGTGACGCCGCGAGTCCGCGCTTCGAGCGGGTCTATGCGAGCGCCGCGTTCGCTTCCGCCGACGACCTGTTGCGGCAGTTCATCGCCGACGCCGGTGAAACGGCGCCCCCGGAGCGCTTCCTGCTCGCGGTGCCGGGACCGGTCGACACGCAGCGCAGCCGTCTCACCAATCTCGACTGGACCGTGGATGCGGCCGCGCTTGGCCAGCGTTTTGGCGGCGCCGCGGTGCGGCTGGTCAATGATTTCGAGGCAGCGGCGGCCGGGGTGGCGACGCTGGCGCCGCAAGAGCAGCTTGCCCTCAACCCGCGGCCGGTCGAAAGGGACGCGGTGCGCGTCGTCACCGGCGCCGGAACCGGCCTGGGGCTCGCCTTCGTCGTCGGCGCCGGGCAAGCGTCGCGCATTTTCCCCAGCGAGGGCGGCCACAGCGATTTCGCCCCCGCCGACACGCGCCAGATGCGTCTGCTCGACATGTTGCGGGCTCGTTACGGTCATGTGTCGTGGGAACGTGTCGCCTCCGGTTCCGGGCTCGACGATCTGTATCGCTTCTGCTGCACCGAACGCGGACAGGATGCGGGCGACACGCCGATCGACGGCGCGGCGCTGTCGAAGCGCGCGATGGCGGGTGATACTGCCGCCGAGGCCGCACTCGATTTTTTCGTCGACCTCTATGCCGCCTGGGTCGGCAATGTCGCCTTGCTGTTCCAGCCGCGCGGCGGCCTGTACCTCGCCGGCGGAGTCAGCCGCCACCTGCGCGAGCGCCTGCAGGCCCCGCGCTTCATGCGCGCCGCCACCGACAAGGGGCGCATGCGTGGCGTGGTCGAACGAACACCGATTTTTCTGGTCACCAGTGAGCGGCTCGGCGTGGCCGGCGCCGTCACGCTGGGCCAGTTACCTTCACTGCGACATTCCAATTCAACCAGCGCTTGAAACCGGGAGGAGTTCCATGACGATTTCCAAGGATGAACAGGCACGTCGCTTTCGCTACTACACCGAGCCCCGCATGGTGACCGCGCTGACGCGGCGCACCCTGGCGCTGGTGCTGGCGGGCGGCGAAGGCTCGCGGCTGAAGGACCTGACCGCATGGCGTGCCAAGCCGGCCGTGCCGATCGGCGGCAAGTACCGCATCATCGACTTTCCCCTGTCCAACTGCGTCAACTCGGGGATCCGCCGCATCGGCGTGCTGACCCAGTACAAGTCGCATTCGCTGATCCGCCACCTGCAACGCGCGTGGGGCTTCATGCGCGCCGAGATCGGCGAGTTCGTCGAGATCCTGCCAGCGCAGCAGCGCACGCACAAGAAGGAGTGGTACCAGGGCACGGCCGATGCGCTGTATCAGAACATCGACATCATGCAGCGCCATCACCCCGACTACGTGCTCGTGCTCGGTGGCGATCACGTCTACACCATGGATTATTCGGACATGCTGCTCCATCATGTGCAGCACGAGGCCGATTTCACCGTGGGCAGCATCGAGGTACCGATCAGCGAGGCCCGCGCCTTCGGCGTCATGTCGGTTGACGAGAACCTGCGTATCACACGCTTCAGCGAAAAGCCGAAGCATCCCGACTGCGTTCCCGGCAAGCCGGACACCGCACTGGTCTCCACCGGCATCTATATTTTCTCCAAGGATTTCCTCTACCGGACGCTCATCGAGGACGCCGCCGACAGCGGCTCCTCGCACGACTTCGGCAAGGACATCATTCCATCGAAGATCGGCAGCGCCCGCGCCGTGGCCTATCCTTTCCGCAACAAGGCCGGTCGCCCCGCCTACTGGCGCGACGTCGGAACGCTGTATTCCTACTGGCAGACCAACATGGAACTGTGCTCGGTGGAACCGGAACTCAACCTGTACGACCGTGACTGGCCGATCTGGACCTACCAGCCGCAGTATCCACCCGCCAAGTTCATCTTCGACGACGAGGGGCGGCGCGGCGAGGCGATCGATTCGCTGATCGCCGGCGGCTGCATCCTGTCCGGCGCCCGGGTGAAGCGATCGGTGCTGTTTTTTTCCACCACGGTGGAGCAGCAGTCGCTCATCAAGGACAGCGTGATCCTGCCCAAGGTGAGTATCGGCCGCAACTGCCGCATCAACCGCGCGATCATCGACAAGGGCACGGTCATTCCCGACGGCTTCGTCATTGGCGAGAACCTGGCGGAGGATGCCAAGCGTTTCCACGTCACCCCGGAGGGCATCGTGCTGGTGACCCCGGCCATGCTCGGCCAGAACCTGTACGCGCGCTGGCAGGACGAGTTCGATGGCTGAGCCGCTCAACGTGGTGCTGTGCTGGCACATGCACCAGCCGTATTACCGCGAGGGCCTCGATGGCAGCTACCGGCTGCCCTGGGTCTATCTGCACGGCATCAAGGACTACAGCGACATGGCGGCGCATCTGGAGAGCCACCCCACCATGCGCGCGGTGGTCAACTTCGTCCCGGTGCTGCTGGAGCAGCTCGACGACTATGTGGGCCAGCTCGAAGCCCTGCTGACGCAGGGCCGCGCGACGCAGGACCCCATGCTCAACCTGCTTGCCGGAAGCGAGCCGATTCCAGCCGATCCCGCGCAGCGCCTGCGCATCATCCATGACTGTCAGCGCGCGCACGCGCCACGCATGATCCAGCCGCACGCCGCCTTCGCGCGGCTGCTGGAACTGGCTGGGAATGGCGAAAAGGCTGCCGAGGGCGACGCGGTCGCACTCTGGCAACTGGGCTGCCTGTCGGAGCAGTATTTTCTCGACCTGGCGACCTGGTACCACCTCGCCTGGCTTGGCCAGTCGCTTGCGCGGGAAGCCCTGCCACAGCGCCTCATGGCGCAGGAGAAGGATTTCGGAGACGCCGACCGGCGCGCCCTGCTGGACCTCATCCAGCGCACGCTTGCCGGGCTGGTGCCGCGTTACCGCGCGCTCGCCGAACGCGGACAGATCGAGTTGTCGATGACGCCGTGGGGGCATCCGATCGTGCCGCTGCTCAACGATTTCGCCAACATGCGCGATGCTCTGCCCGATGCCCCGGCGCCCGTGGCACCGGCCTATCCGGGCGGCGCCGAGCGTGCGCGCTGGCACCTGCGCCACGGCCTCGACGTGTTCGAGCGTTATTTCGGGCGCAGGCCCGTCGGCGTGTGGCTGTCGGAAGGTGGCGTCAGCGAGGACGCGCTTGCCCAGCTCGACGAATTCGGGATGCGCTGGACCGCGTCAGGGGAGGGTGTGTGGCGCAACAGTTGCGCCAAGTCGGGCTGTCTCCCGGAGCAGGCGGCAACCAAGCGCGCCCTGTTCTCCCCGGCGCGCTTCGATGCACGCGACGTGCGGGTGTTCTTCCGCGACGACGGCCTGTCGGACCTGATCGGTTTCAAGTACAGCGACTGGCATTCCGACGATGCAGTCGGCGACTTTATCCAGCATCTGGACAACATCGCCAGCTTCTTCGGCGACGAGGCCGGCAAGCATGTCGTGTCGATCATCCTTGACGGTGAAAATGCCTGGGAATACTACCCGGACAACGGCCACTACTTCCTCGATGCGCTGTATCGCAGATTGTCCGCGCAGCCGACCCTGCGGATGCGCACTTTCGCCGAGGTCGCCGCGGACCTGCCCGTGCGGCAAATGCGGACGCTCGCGGCGGGCAGCTGGGTGTACGGCAGCTTCTCGACATGGATCGGCTCGGAGGACAAGAACCGTGGCTGGGATCTGCTGGTGGCGGCCAAGCGCGATTTCGATGCGGCCGTCGGCGCCGGGCGCCTCGGTGCCGATACGCTGGAACAGGCGATCCGCCAGCTCGCGGTGTGCGAAGGGTCGGACTGGTTCTGGTGGTTCGGCGACTACAATCCCGCCGGCAGCGTCAGCGATTTCGAGCAGCTGTTCCGCGCCCAGCTGCGCGAACTCTATCGCCTGATCGGCGTGGCCGCGCCGGTCACGCTCGACGTGCCGCTATCGCACGGACGCGGCCAGGCGGAAAACGCCGGCACCATGCGCAGGAATACCGGATGATCCTGTCTTTATCCGCGAAGGGCGCGAAGGGGTTCTCCCCATGATCCCGTCCACGCGCCGCGCCGGGGTGCTGCTGCATCCGACCTCGCTGCCTTGCGGCACGCTGGCGGACGCACCGCGCTGGCTGGAGTTCCTGCACGCCTCCGGGTTTTGCGTATGGCAGATGCTGCCGCTGGGTGTTCCGCTCACGGGCTTGTCGCCTTACCAGTCCGTGTCGGCGTTCGCGGTCGATCCATCGCTGTTTCCGCAAGGTGACATGGACCCCGCCGGCTACGCCGACTGGCAGGCACGGCAGGCACACTGGCTTGACGATTTCGCGCGCTTCACGGTGATCAAGGGGGAACAGGGCGGCACGCCGTGGACCGAGTGGCCGCGCGCGCTACGCGACCGTGAACCCGGCGTGATGGTGCGTTTCGACATCGCGCACGGCGAGGCCCTGGACGCGGTCAGGCGCGGGCAGTATCGCGCGGTCGCCTACTGGCATGGGCTGCGGGCGCAGGCTGCGGCGCGCGGCATCCTGCTGTTCGGCGACATGCCGATTTTCGTCGCCCACGACAGCGCCGACGTGTGGGCGCGGCGCGACCTGTTCCTGCTCGATGCCGGCGGCTATCCGGAAGTGGTCACCGGCGTGCCGCCCGATTATTTTTCCGAGACCGGCCAGCGCTGGGGCAACCCGCACTACAACTGGACCGCGATGCGGGCCGACGGCTTCGCATGGTGGCGTGCGCGGCTGGCGGCGCATTTCGACTGGTTCGACCTCGTGCGCATCGACCATTTCCGCGGGCTCGCCGCAGCCTGGCACATTCCGGCGAGCGAACCCACCGCGGTGCATGGTGAATGGGTGCCGACGCCCGGTGCCGAACTGCTGCAGGCCATCGCCGACAGCATGGGGCCGCTGCCGCTGGTGGCCGAGGATCTCGGCATCATCACGCCCGATGTCACCGCCCTGCGGCGACAGTTCAATCTGCCCAACATGGCGGTGCTGCAATTCGCTTTCGACGGGCACGCCGACAATCCGCACAAGCCGGGGAATGTCCGGCCCGACACCGTCTACTACACCGGCACGCACGACAACGACACCACGGCCGGCTGGTGGCAGGCGCTGCCCGAAGCGGTACGCGAACCGGTCATGGCGCAGCTTGGCGTCGACGATGCCGGCGCGGTACCCGATATCATGGTCGACACTGTGCTGAACAGCCGTGCCGGGCTTGCCATCCTGCCGCTGCAGGACCTGCTCGGCCTCGGCAGCACGGCGCGCATGAACACGCCCGGCACGGTCACCGGAAACTGGGCCTGGCGTTTCGCGTGGGACGCGCTGACGCCCGAACTGATCTCACGCTTGCTTGAAAAAAACCGGAAGGCCCAACGATGCCCCATACCAAACAGCGGATGAACGACGCCGGCCCGGCCTTGTCCCTGCCCGCGATCGATGAGCCGATCAGGCGCCTGCAGACCGGCACCCATCACGATCCCTTCGAGGTGCTGGGGATGCATGTCCAGGCCGATGGCCACAGGTTGTTTCGCGTCTTCCTGCCGCCGGCCGAAGGAATCGAGTTGGCGGGCATGCCCATGGCGCGTATTGCCGGCACCGATTGCTTCGAACTCGACATCCCGCCCGACACGGCGGTCGAATTGCATCCCGTGCTGCGCTGGCAGCACAAGAAGAGCGGGCATTGGCACAGCACGCGCTCGTCCTATACCTTCGCACCTCAGCTTGGTGAACTCGACCTGCACCTGCTCGGCGAGGGCCGTCACATGCAGGCGTGGAAGGTGCTCGGCGCGCGCCTCGCTTGCATCGACGGCATCGACGGGTGCCAGTTCGCCGTGTGGGCGCCGGCGGCGCAGCGTGTCAGCGTGGTCGGCGACTTCAACGACTGGGATGGCCGCCGCCATCCCATGCGCAGCCGCGGCGCCACCGGCATCTGGGAACTGTTCGTGCCCGGCCTCGGCGCGGGACAGGCGTACAAGTACGAAATTCGCGGCCCGCATGGCCAACTGGTGAAAAAAACCGATCCCTATGCGCGCCGCATGTTCCTGCGCCCGGAAACCACCAGCCGCGTGCCGGAAGCGGAGACGCACGTGTGGGGTGATGCGGCGTGGCTCGACGCCCGCGCCGGCTTCGACTGGCAGCACCGACCGATCAGCATTTACGAAGTGCATCCCGGTTCGTGGCGGCGGCACGCCGACGGCAGCTTCTACAGCTGGGGCGAACTCGCCGCCGAGCTCATCCCCTATGTGCAGGAACTCGGCTACACCCACATCGAACTCCTGCCGGTGGCCGAGCATCCGCTCGACGCCTCATGGGGCTACCAGGTATCCGGTTACTACGCGCCCACCGCGCGCTTCGGCACGCCCGACGATTTCCGCGCCTTCGTCGACGCCTGCCACCGGGCCGGCATCGGTGTGCTGCTCGACTGGGTGCCGGCACATTTTCCCAAGGATGACTGGGCGCTCGCCCGCTTCACCGGCGAAGCGGTGTACGAGCATGCCGACCCGCGCCGGGGCGAACACCAGGACTGGGGCACGCTGATCTTCAACTTCGGTCGCAACGAGGTGCGCAACTTCCTCATCGCCAATGCGCTGTACTGGCTGGAGGAATTCCACATCGACGGCCTGCGCGTCGATGCCGTCGCTTCCATGCTCTATCTCGACTACTCGCGGCGTGCCGGCGAGTGGCTGCCGAACCCCTACGGTGGGCGCGAGAATATCGAGGCGATCCATTTTCTGCGCGAGCTGAACACCGAAGTGCACGGCCGCTTTCCGGGCGTACTCACCATCGCCGAGGAATCGACCGCCTGGCCTGCGGTGTCGCGTCCGGTGGAACTCGGCGGCCTGGGCTTCTCGATGAAGTGGAACATGGGGTGGATGAACGACAGCCTCGCCTACATCGAACTGGATCCCGTGCATCGAAAATACCATCACAACCAGCTCACCTTCAGCCAGATGTACGCGTGGACCGAGAATTTCGTGCTGCCGCTGTCGCACGACGAGGTCGTGCACATGAAGAAAAGCCTGCTCGACAAGATGCCTGGCGACACCTGGCAGCGTTTCGCCAACCTGCGCCTGTTCTATGCCTGGCAATACGCCCACCCGGGCAAGAAACTGCTGTTCATGGGCGGCGAATTCGCGCAGTGGAACGAATGGCGCGAAGCGGGCCTACTCGACTGGGATCTGCTGCGCTTTCCCATGCACGACGGCATCCGTGCGCTGCTGCGCGATCTCAACCATCTCTATCGCAGCGAAGGCGCGCTGCACGATTTCGATTTCGATCCGCGCGGCTTCCGCTGGATCGACTGTCACGACGCCGACCAGTCCATCCTGAGTCTGCTGCGCGAAGGACGAGATGAGTCCGAGCGCATGGTGGTGCTGCTCAACTTCACCCCCGTGCCACGGCGCGGCTATCGCATCGGCGTGCCCGCGGCACCCGCATGGTGCGAGGTGTTCAACAGCGACTCCATGTATTACGGTGGTGGCAACCTTGGCAACGGCGCGCCGATCATGGCGCAGAACCAGCCGTGGATGGGTTTCGAACAGTCGATCGAAGTCGTCCTGCCACCGCTGGGTGCGATCTTTCTCAAGCCCTGCCCGTAAAATACGGGTACGACAACGACACAACGCGGAGCAATGAACGTTCTTTTTGCCGCCAGCGAGGCGTATCCGCTGGTAAAGACCGGTGGCCTGGGCGACGTCGCCTACAGCCTGCCGAAGGCCCTGCACGCACGAGGCGCCGACATCCGCCTGGTCCTGCCGGGCTATCATGACCTGCTGCGCCAACTGGATGCGATGCGCATCGCCGGCTGGCTGGAGGTGCGCGGCAGTGAGCGTACGCTCGGCGTGCGGGTGCTGGAAGCCCGTCACGCCGCCTATCCGTTCCCGCTGTGGATCGTCGACTGCCCGTCCCTGTTCGATCGCCCCGGCAATCCCTACGTTGCCGCAAACGGCCGCGACTGGCCCGACAACGCCGAACGCTTCGCCGTGTTCGCGCGCACCGTGGCCCTGCTCGCACAGGATGCCCTGGGTCTTGGCTGGCGTGCCGACGTGGTGCACAGCCACGACTGGCAGACCGGACTGGTGCCCGCCTTCCTCGCCGATCTGGCCACGCCGCCGCGGACCGTGTTCACCATCCACAACCTGGCTTATGGCGGGTATTTCCCGCATGCCGATTTCGTTCGCCTGCAATTGCCGGCGCACTGGTGGAGCCCGGAAGGGGTCGAGTTTCACGGCGGTCTGTCCATGCTGAAGAGCGGTATCGTCTACGCCGACGCCATCACCACAGTGAGCCCGACCTACGCCGAGGAAATCTGTACCCCCGAGTTCGGCTACGGACTCGACGGCCTGCTGCGTTCACGTCGCCACAAGCTCACCGGCATCCTCAACGGCATCGACACCGAAGCGTGGAATCCCGCCACCGATCCGCATCTGTCCGCGCACTATTCGAAAGCGCGCATCCAGCCCGGCAAGCGGCACAACAAGCGCGCCCTGCTCGAACGCTTCCAGCCCGTCGACGACGCCCTGCTCGACGCCCCCCTGCTCGGTACGGTCGGGCGCCTCGTCGAGCAGAAGGGAATCGACTGGATCCTCGCCGCGATGCCTGTGCTGCTCGCCGAAAGCGACGTGCGCTTCGTCGTGCTCGGCAGCGGCCAGGCGCTCTATGAGGAGAAGCTGCAGCGCCTGGCGCAGCAGCATCCGGATCGCATCATGGTCGAAATCGGCTACGATGAAAATCTGGCGCACCGTGTCGAGGCCGGCGCCGATGTGTTCCTCATGCCCTCGCGTTTCGAGCCGTGCGGGCTCAACCAGATGTACAGCCTGCGCTACGGCACGCCACCCGTGGTGTTCCGCACAGGCGGGCTGGCCGATACCGTGGTCGACGCCGATGCGCCGCATTGTACCGACGGCACCGCCACCGGCTTCGTCTTCGACCAGCCCGCGCTCGCCGGCTTCCTCGATGCCATCCGCCGTGCGCTCGATCTGTACCGGCAGCCCAAGGCGTGGCGCCGGCTGCAGCAGACCGGCATGCGCCAGAACTTCGACTGGTCTGAAAGCGCGGGCCATTATCTGTCCCTCTACGCCACCTGATATTTGCCGGGGTTGTCATGTCCGCCAAAACATCCGAAGAACTTTGCACACTTTCCGCCTGCCCGTTTTCGCTGGAGCCGCTGCCGTCGGACACCGAGGCGCTGCGCCGCGATTTCGAGCGTTACCAGTACTACCATCTGGGCCGCCCGTATGGCGCGCCGCCGCTGTACGCCTACCATGCGCTCGCCTGGGCTCTGCGCGACCGCATCATGTCCGACTGGATGAACACCTACGCCGGGCGCGACCAGCCGGGCCGGCGTCACGCCTACTATCTGTCGCTCGAATTCCTCATCGGCCGCGCCCTGGGCAACCATGTTCTCAATCTCGGCCTCGACGCACCGACGCGCGAAGCCCTGCAAAGCTTCAGTCACACCCTCGAAGAGGTCGTCGAGCAGGAGCCCGACGCCGGCCTGGGCAACGGCGGTCTTGGTCGTCTGGCCGCCTGCTTCATGGACAGTTGCGCCACCCTCAAGCTGCCGGTCATGGGTTATGGCATCCGCTACGAATACGGCATGTTCGGCCAGCGCATCGAGGACGGCTACCAGAAGGAAGAACCCGACCACTGGCTGCGCGCCGGCAACCCGTGGGAAGTCGAGCGTTCCGAATTCACCTGCCGCGTGCACTTCGGCGGGCGCGTCGAGCATTTTCGCGACCCGGCCGGCATCCCGCGCGCGCGCTGGATCGACACCGCCGACGTGCTCGCCATTCCCTACGACATGCCGATCACCGGCTACCGCAACCGTGCGGTCAACACCCTGCGCCTGTGGAAGGCTGCCGCCACCGACGAATTCGACTTCGACGAATTCAGTGCCGGCAGTTATGGCGAAGCCGTGCAGGCCAAGAACGAGGCCGAGCACATCTCGATGGTGCTCTACCCCAACGACAGCAGCGAGAACGGCCGCGAGCTGCGCCTGCGCCAGCAGTATTTCCTTGCCTCCGCGAGCCTGCAGGATGTCTTCCGCCAGTGGCGCGCCGCCGGCAACAGCGATCTGATGAAGTTCGCCGAACACAACGTGTTCCAGATGAACGACACCCATCCCTCCATCGCCGTCGCCGAGCTGATGCGCCTGCTGCTCGACCACGAGCGCCTGACCTGGGACCAGGCCTGGGCCATCACGCGCAACTGCATGGCCTACACGAACCACACCCTGCTGCCCGAAGCGCTGGAAAAGTGGCCCGTCTCGTTGTTCGAACGGTTGCTGCCGCGTCTCCTGGAAATCATCTACGAGATCAACGGCGCCCTGCTGCGCGAAGTCGCCACCCGCTGGCCCGGCGACATCGACCGCCGGCGCCGCATGTCGCTGGTCGAGGAAGGCGACGTGCGCCAGATCCGCATGGCCTGGCTCGCCATCACTGGCAGCTTCTCCGTCAATGGCGTCGCGGCCCTGCATTCGCGCCTGCTGCGCGAAGGGCTGTTCCGCGACTTCTACGAACTGTGGCCCGACAAATTCAACAACAAGACCAACGGCGTCACCCCGCGTCGCTGGCTCGCGCACGCCAATCCCTCGCTGTCCGCGCTCATCACCCGCGAGATCGGCGACGGCTGGGTGGCCGACCTGGGCCAGCTCGAGCGCCTGCGACCCTTCGCTGCACCCGGACACGAGGCCTTCCAGGCCGAATGGCGCGCTGCCAAGCGCACCAACAAGGTGCGCCTGGCCGCCCTGGTCAAGCACGAATGCGGTATCGAATTCAATCCCGACGCCCTGTTCGACGTGCAGGTGAAGCGCATCCACGAATACAAGCGGCAACTCCTCAACATTTTGCACGTCATCCACCTGTACAACCGCATCAACCAGCACCGCCTCGACGGCTGGGTCGACCGCTGCGTCCTCATCGGTGGCAAGGCCGCGCCCGGCTACCTCATGGCCAAGCGCATCATCAAGCTCATCACCAGCGTCGCCGACGTCGTCAACAAGGATCCCGACGTCGGTGGCCGTCTGCGGGTCGCCTTCCTGCCCAACTACCGTGTCACCAGCATGGAAATCATCGCCCCCGCCACCGACCTGTCCGAGCAGGTTTCCACCGCCGGCAAGGAAGCCTCCGGTACCGGCAACATGAAATTCATGATGAACGGCGCCGTCACCATCGGCACCTACGACGGCGCCAACATCGAAATCCTCGAAGCCGTCGGCGAAGACAACTTCTTCCTCTTCGGCCTGCGCGCGGAAGAAATCGAAGACCTGCGTCCGCACTACAACCCGCAGGCGTATATCGACAACGACCCCGATCTGCGCGACGTCATCGGACTGTTGCAGTCCGACCACTTCAGCCTGTGCGAACCCGGCATTTTTCAGCCCATCCTCGACGCCATGCTGGACCCGAACGATCCCTGGATGACGCTCGCCGATTTCCGCAGCTATGTCGACGCGCAGAATCGCGTCGAACAGGCCTGGAGCCACCCCGCAGGCTGGACCCGCATGAGCATCCTCAATACTGCTTCCAGCGGCTATTTCTCCACCGACCGCACCATGCGGGAATACAACGACGACATCTGGAAACTGGTGGCGAACGGGGGGTGAGGCGCCGGATGTTCGCGCTTTTCTGCAAGCGAAAGGATCGTCGATGATTTTGCTGGAAGAATCCGTCGCCGCCTGGGGTACGGATGCGTTTGCCGCCACGCTGAAGACGGAGCTCGAGCGCCTGCGCAGCGATGTACTGCCGATCGGCCATGCGATCGCGGCGGGCAATCGCATCGACGACAGCGATTTGGGCGTGATCGTCAATGCGGTGAGTGAGGATGCGACACACATCCATGCCACGGTAGGCGTGTTTTTCGCCGAGATCGTTGCATGCACCACGTGCAGCGGTGGCAGCGGGATGTGCGACGAGGCGTACTGCGAACTGCGGGTGATGATCGACAAGGCGACCGGCGCAGCGCGTTTCGACGGGCTTTGAACGTCGCAACCGTTCGTCGCGACCGAGCAAGGGCAGCACGAAGATACCAGTGTCGCACCGCGAGGTAAACCGTTTTTCGGTATATCATGAAAACCTAATATATTCACTCCCTCAAGTTTCGGTGTCCGGTTCTTGAGGTTTCCGTTTTTGTCCTCTAACTGGAGCCTTCCATGCACGTCAAATCCCTTCTGGTCGTCCTGACGGCCGCACTTGCCGGCCTGTCCGCGCCGGCTGGTGCCCAGCTTCTTCCCCCGGTACTGCCGGTTCCGGCCGGTACGCCGCAATCGGCCGACCAGTGGATGAACCGCATGATGGACTTCACGCAGAATGCGTCGGCCTTCAAGGACCCGGCCGCGTTCGCGGCGTGGACCAATGCGATGACCGATCCCGCGATGGCCACTGCCATGGCGAGCCACCTGATGGAGCCGGGCAACCTGCTGCGTGCGATGACGACGATGATGCAGCCCGGCACGACGGCCAACTACATGCAGTTCCTCGACCCGAACATCTACCTGCGCTGGGGTGGGGCCATGATGAACCCCATGTGGTACACGCAGATGGCCCTGAACATGGCGGACCCCGGCAAGATGATGCGCTGGATGATGCTGCCGATGGATCCCAAAGTGTGGAAGCTGGGGATGCAGATGATGGACCCCAATCTCTACATGAAGTGGATGATGACGCCGACCGATCCGCGCGCGATGGCGCTGATGTTCGCGCCGATGAATCCGCAGCTCTACGGCAGCATGCTGGGCGGCGCGTTGAATCCGCAACTGGTCGGCGGGCCGAATTCGACCTGGGGCACGTTCATGTATCCGGCGCAGCCGGTGGTGCAGGTGCAGGGTTATGCGCCGGTGGCGAGCCCGATCAACGTGTGGGACCCGAGCACCTGGTTCAGCATGCTCAACATGTTCGGCATCAATCCTTCGGCCGGAACGGCCGGGGGGGCCGGGACGGGTGCGGCAACGTCGTTCTTCCCCACCTTCGGCAGTGGCCCCAACCCCTACCTGCCGGCGCCGCGCCCGGCGCAACCGGCGACCGGCGCCGCGGCCCCCGTCGCCGCGCCGGCAACCGCCCCTGCGCCCGCGCCCGCGCCCGCGCCCGCCGGGTTCGCGGTCCAGGCTGGCGCACCGTCGACCCTGAGTCTCGGCGGTGACGCCCTGTTCAAGACGGGCAAGTCGTCCACCAAGGATCTGACCCCGGAAGGGCGCGCCAAACTCGATGATCTGGTTGGCAAAATCAAAGCATTCGGTGCGATCGACAGCGTCAAGGTGACGGGCCACGCCGACAAGATGGGCAAGGCGTCCGACAACAAGAAACTGTCGCTGGCGCGTGCGAAGGCCGTGACGGCCTATCTCAAGTCCAAGGGCGTGAAGGCCAAGACCTTCGCCACCGCAGGCATGGGCGACACCCAGCCGGTCGTCGACTGCGACATGAAGCTCGCCAAGGACGCGCTGAAGGCCTGTCTCGCACCCAACCGCCGCGTGGAAATCGAGGTCACCGGGGCGAAGAAATAGGGTGAGCGGTGCCGCCAGGCAGGAATCCAGGATTGCTTGGTTGAGTTCGCGCCCTTCAGGGTGCGTGCAGGAACGAAAAAGGCCGGGACGTCCCGGCCTTTTTCATGGAGCGAGGCCCGATCAGGCGGCCTGGACCGGAATTGCCTGGCGCGTGTCCAGGATGCGGTTGTCGGCGTCCACGTACACCAGCTCCGGCGCGTAGCGCGCCAGTTCCAGCTCGTTATAGGTCGCGTAGGTGGCGATGATGACGAGATCGCCCGGATTGGCCTTGTGTGCGGCCGCACCATTCACCGAGACGATCCCCGAATCGCGCGCCGCACGGATGGCGTAGGTGGTGAAGCGTTCGCCATTGGTGACGTTGTAGATCTGGATCTGCTCGTACTCGTGGATGTCGGCTGCGTCCAGCAGGGTCTCGTCGATCGCGCAGGAGCCTTCGTAATGCAGCTCCGAATGGGTGACGGTGACCCGGTGCAGCTTGGACTTGAGCATCGTTCTCTGCATGACGGTGCCCTCAGAATTGCGAAAAAGGAACGACATTATACTCCCCTTGGACCTGTAAACTCCCGGGAGGGTTCAGTCGTGGGCGGCTTCGCCCGCGGGGTGGCGCCGTGCCACGCGGCGAGGCGGGTTCAAGTTGTGGCGATCCGCGCCGATTATCCTCTCAGGGGTCTTGCGGGGCCTCGGGCCAGGCCGCGACCGTGCGGCCTGGCACGACATTGCTGGAGGCGGCATGGTACAGCAGCAAAAAACGCTGGACGAATGGCTGGCCTTTCTGGGGACGGCCGATATTCCCGCGCTCCGGCATACCGCGCGTGAGCTGGGGCGCCTGCATGCCGACGAGACACGTTTTACCGCCCGCGCCGTCGCGGACGTGGTGGCCGACGATCCCCTCATGACA
Source organism: Thiobacillus sp. 65-29 (assembly GCA_001899775.1). GTDB lineage: Bacteria > Pseudomonadota > Gammaproteobacteria > Burkholderiales > Thiobacillaceae > Thiobacillus. Next base: position 57,294 of record MKWN01000016.1, on the reverse strand, counting down.
CTCAAGCTTCTGCGCCACTTGCAGCGCCACAAACTCAGCCGGCAGGAATACGAGCTGGTCGATGTCAGGCAGGTGCTGCTGATGATGGGGCTGGACGCCTTCCTGCGCGACGTGCCGGCGACGCCGCTGGTGGAGGACATGTTGCACGACCACCTCGACGCCCTGGTGCAACTGCTGCAGACCGTCCGGCGCGCGCAGCGTGCGGCCTATTACGGCTATGACTGGGCCTTGCGGCTGCACGACCTGCATGCGGAGGAGGTCTACGTTTCGGCGCTGCTCACGCATGCGTCGGAGATGCTGATGTGGTGTTTCAATCCCGGCCCGATGCTGGAGATCCGCCGCCGCCAGCGCGCCGATTCCACGTTGCGCAGTGCCGACGCGCAGCGTCAGGTGCTGGGATTCACCGGCATGGAATTCCAGCGCCGGCTCACACTTGACTGGCGGCTGCCCGAATTGTTGCAGAACCTCGCCGATCCGGCGCTGGCACGGTCGAGCCGCGTACGCAACGTGATGCTTGCAGTGAATCTCGCGCGCCACTCGGCACAGGGTTGGGACGACGCGGCGCTGCCTGACGACTATCGCGCGATCGGTGAACTGCTGCGCATGGAGCCGGAAGCGGTGGAGCGCCTGGTGCGCAGGTTGCCCGTGGCCGAGACGGGTTAGCGTCGTGTTGCGCGCTTGGTGATGCGTTCGCGTAAGCCCTTGCAGGTCAGTCTAAAGCCCGACCTGCAATAGCGCGCTGGCCCGCGCACAGGTTCCAGACAGCGCGCAGCACTGCATTCGTGCGTCAGGCGGGCTTGGGGGCGACGATCTTTTCCACCAGGGCGGCGAGGCGGGTGATCGCCTGCGCTGCGGGACAGCCGGGTTTGGCCTGCAACAGCAACTGGCGGCGCATGATCGCCTGGCGCACTTCCGGATCGACCGGAATTTCTCCCATCGACTGCAGGCGAATCTGGCGCCCGGTTTCGCTGGCGACGAAGCGGTCGAGTACCTGCTGCAGTTGCGCGGCGATCGTCTGCCCCGCGCCGGCCCGCGTGGCCTGGTTGACGACCAGGCGCACGAGCTGGCGCTGCTGCTGGCCTGCGAGCACCTTCACGGTGGCGTAGGCGTCGGTCAGCGAGGTGGGCTCCGGCGTTGCCACCATGAGAACTTCCGCGGCGAGCGATACGGCGAACAGCACCACGTCCGAAATCCCCGCGCCGGTGTCGAGCAGGACGATGTCGTAGCGTGGCACCACGGCGTAGATTGCGCGCATGAATTCGTCGCGCACTTCCGTCGTCAGGCGCGAGTATTCGACCATGCCGGAGCCAGCCAGCAGTACCGAGAAACCGCCGGGGGCCTGCAGGATGGCTTCGTCGAGCGCGCATTTGCCGGTGAACACGTCGTGCAGGGTGAGCTTGGGATAGAGATTCAGCACGACGTCGAGGTTGGCGAGGCCAAGGTCGGCATCGAGCACCAGCACGCGGTGTCCGCGTTGCGCCAGTGCGGCAGCGAGGTTGGCGGCGACGAAGGTCTTGCCGACGCCCCCCTTGCCGCTGGTGACGGCAATCACCTTCTCGAGCGGCTTGAGCGAAGGCGGCGTAGCGGGTGTCTGGAGGGCAGCAGTCATGATTTTCCTTGTGACACGACGGCTGGCGCGGACTCGGCCTCGTTACCGAAGTGCTCGAAGAGCAGCCCCTTCTCCTCGGCACTCACCGAGACCTGGCGCGGCAGGTCGATGGCGCAGCGGTTGCGGCCGCCGTGCTTCGCATGATAGAGCTGCTGGTCGGTGCGTTCGAGCCAGAGTTCGCATGTGGAGCGAATCCACTCGGGGGCGAATGCGCCGCCGATGCTGATCGTGATGCGCAGATCGAGAACGGGCGATGCCGCGATGACCAGCGCCTCGATCGCGCGGCGAATGCGCTCGGCGACTTTCTCCCCGTAAAGTGGCCGGCAGTTCGGCAGCAGGATGGCGAATTCCTCGCCACCGTGGCGGGCGACCGTGTCCATCGGCCGCACGCAGCGGGTCAGACATGCCGCGACGGCCCGTAATACCTCGTCGCCGGCCTGGTGGCCGTGGGTGTCGTTGATCGCCTTGAAGTGGTCGATGTCGAGCAGCAACAGCAGCACCGAATCGCCGGAGCGTGCGACCGTCTCGATGGCGCGGTCGAGCAGCGCGCGGAAATGACGGCGGTTGGCAAGGCCGGTAAGCGGGTCGCGCGCCGACAGTTCGCACAGACCGTCGATCACGCGCTGCAGATAGGCGACCGGCGATTCGCCCGGTGCGGGTGTGCTGTCCTGCGCGGCGTGGCTCAACAGGGCGCGCGCGTCGTCGAGCCGCAGGGCGTCAAGGTCGATCGATGCGGAAGGAGCGCGTGAGGCCAAGAAAATGAGCGGTTGGATGGATGGCGTCAGGGCGCGCCCCTGGCGGGGCTGCCACCGGCATTGCGAAGAGTATGCGGGGGAATAGGTGCCGGATCAAGCGCCGCGTAACGGCGTCCCGCGGAAAGACGCAGGCAGGCGGGGTGCGCCATTGTAGGAGGGCCGCCCCCGGCCCGATGGGGTGATGACGCCACCGCCCGACAATCGCGGCGGGGGCGGCGCTCCTGCAGGGGGGCGTGGTGTTGTAGGAGGGCCGCCCCCGGCCCGATGGGGTGATGATTCCACCGTCCGACAATCGCGGCGAGGGCGCCGCTCCTACAGGTGGGGCGTGCTCTTGCGGGAGGGCGCGCCCGGCTACTCATTGCGCATCGCAAGCCCCCCCTGCCGGCGAATGGACAATCCGGTTACATCCGGGGCCGCAGGGTGGGCATCCCCATCATGCCCCGTTGTCGGCCGGCCTGGTGAGGGCCGCCGCGCTGAAACCCGGCTGGCCAGACGGGCGATCCCGCGTCAGGCGACGCTGCCGAAGCTCCTGTCGATCGCGTTGGCCGGCGCGACGAGGCCGCCGAGGCGGGAGATCTGCACGATGGGGCCGCCCGGGAACAGCGTGTAGAGATATTTCAGCCCACCCTGGTGGTGGAAATGCTCCTCCAGCGCGTCGTGCAGTGCGCGCAGGGTGAGGGTCGTGTCGTCGGCGTGGCGGGCGTAATAGCCCTGCATGACACGGATCGCTTCCCAGTGCGCGTCGGTCAGGCGGAGGCCTTCCTCGCGGGCGGCGGCTACTGCGTCGTCGCGGGTCCAGTCGAGCGGGGCGTGAGGGAAATCCGGGTCGATGTCGGGTTCGCGGATGAGCTGGTTGATGTCGGTGGAAGTGTGCAGCATGGTCGTACTCCTTGCAGAAAAAGAAGCAGCCAGAACGCCAGGAAGGCGCTCGCGGCACGCTCCTTACGGTTTCTCACTCTAGGCCAGAAAAGCCGGGATGCAAGGTCCGCTACCGGGTACCTATTGACGCCGCGCGGCGATGCGCTACGGTGGCGGCATCGACGTGACGAGAACTCCGCCATGCGGCTCCCCATCAGCCTGAAAATCTTCAGTATCACCCTGGCGCTGCTTGCATTGATGATCGTCGTCACCTGGTTGTCGGTACTGAATTTTCGCAACCTCAACAATCAGGTGCGCGCGCTGTCCGACTGGTATCTGCCGCTGGAACAACAGGTGGCGAGCGTGGAAATTCTCATCCGCCAGCAGATGGTGCATATGGAACGCGTGCTGGCGGGCATGGAAGTGGCGCATCCCGATGCCGAATACCTCGCGCGCGAGTCGAACGGCTTCGACATGCGCGGGGTCAATGCCGACCAGATCATCGATTCCTCGCTGCGCATGCTGGGTGAGGCCGAGGCGCAGCAGGACATTCGGCTCGACCGCGTGACCCTGGCGGTGCTGGGGCGCCAGTTGCCGGCGATCCAGACCGCGCGCCAGCATTTCCACGCGAGCTTCCGCCAGTTCCAGATCGAGGCCGAGGAGGGCAATCCACGCTCGGAAAAGCGGGTGCGCGAAGCCCTGCTGCGCGAGAAGGACAACGTCGACGTCGAGATCGGCAAGACGCTCGATCTCCTCAACACGCTCACGCGCGATACCGCCGCCGCGGCGAAACGCGAGGAGGCGCGTGCTACCACGCTCAACTGGATCGTCACCGGTATCGCCACCGCGCTGGGTCTGGTCTTCGCCGCCTTCGTCACCCGCTCGCTGGTCGATCCGGTCAAGCGCCTGCTGGGCGGTACGCGCGCCGTGGAGGCGGGCGACCTCGACGTGCAGATCCAGGTGCGCACCCATGACGAGCTGGCGACCCTCGCCGGATCCTTCAACCACATGGTCGTCGGCCTGCGCGAGAAGGAGCGCATCCGCGAGACCTTCGGCCAGTACGTCGATCCGCGCATCGTCAGGACGCTGCTGGAAAACCGCATGGTCGCGGACCGCGGCGAGCGGCAGGTGATGACGGTGTTCTTTTCCGATCTCGAAGGTTTCACGCGCCTGGCCGAGGGGCTCACCCCCGAAGCCACGGTACGTTTTCTCAACCGCTATTTCACGATGATGGGCGAAGTGGTGCGCGACCATGAAGGGATCATCGACAAATTCATCGGCGATTCGGTCATGGCGTTCTGGGGGCCGCCGTTCACCGATCCCGCCGAGCATGCGCGGCGTGCGTGCGTGGCGGCGCTCGGGCAGATGCGCAGGATGGCGGAATTCCGCGCGGGTCTGCCGGAACTGTTCGGCGTGAAGCACGGCCTGCCGGAGGTCAATGTGCGCATGGGGCTCGCCAGCGGCGAGGTGACGGTCGGCAACATCGGTTCCGAGACCTCGCGTGGCTACACCGTCATCGGCGATACGGTGAATCTGGCGTCAAGGCTGGAGCAGGCCAACAAGTTCTACGGCACGCGCATTCTGGCGAACGAAACGACACGCAGGCTCGCCGGGGATGTGCTCGCGTGGCGCGAAATCGACAGCCTGCGGGTCATGGGCAAGCTGGAGCCGGTCCGGGTGTACGAACTCATCGGCCTCGCCGCAGAGCTCGACGACAGCACGGCCGAGGCGGTCCAGGCTTACGAACAGGGACTTGCGCACTATCGTGCGCAGGCGTGGGACGCTGCCGAAGCCGCGTTCCGCGACTGCCTGGCGCGGGTGGCGGACGACCGGCCGAGCCGGGTCATGCTGGAGCGGATTGCCGCGTTCCGGCAGACACCGCCCGATACGGATTGGGACGGGAGCTGGACCGCCGCGAGCAAATGAGGTCGCACTCACTCGGCGAAGCCGTCCTCGCCGTGACAGGTACACCCCGGCTCCTTGCTGACGCTGCCGTCGCAGCAGACGATCTTGCCGGCACGGCAGCCGCAGATGCCCTTGTGCACCTTGCAGCACTCGGTCTGGGTGAGCTGGGCGAGGCGGTCGGCGGGCGCGCAGACGGCGGCGGCTGGCGGCGCCTGGATGGCAACCGGGGGCGGGGTGTCGGCCGCCAGGGACAGCGCCGGCAACAGGACGAACAGGGCGATCGACAGACGTGCGAACATGAGCGGCTCCGCGAAACGATGAGGCGAATGTCAGTGTATCCGATCGCAGGACACGGCGTGGGTTCCCCGGGAGCCTGTCGGGCTTGAGCGATCTGCCCTGCGTCGTCTTCGGCGCTTTCGACCGTCACAACTTCGGCGACCTGCTGTTTCTCCATCTGCTCGCCGCGCAACTGCGCGGCGAGCGCTTCGCGTGGGCGGGGCTGGCGGCGCGCGATCTCAGGCGGTTCGGCGGGCATCGCGTGACCGCGCTGGGGACGAAGCGGCGCGGCCACCTCATCCATGCCGGTGGGGAGCTGCTCGGCTGCCGCGCTTACGAGGCGGCGGTGATGCTGCTCGATCCCGCCGCGGCGGCGCAGGTCATTGCGCGTTACGACCGCGACCCGGCTGCCGCCACGGCGTGGGCGGCACGCCAGCTCGGCACCGCACGCGCGTTGCCGTATGTGGCCGGACGTGATGCGGTGGCCTCACCCGGACGGCTGATTTTCAATGCGGTGGGCGGCGTCGACTGGGCCACGCTGCCCGTAAACACGCGTGCCGAAGCGAAGGCGGCACTTGCCGCTGCCGACTGGGTGAGCGTACGCGACCGTATCACGCTGGACGCGCTGCGCGCCGATGGCATCACCGCCACCTTGTGTCCGGACCCGGCGGTGATGGTGCGTGCGTGCTGTGGCGAAACCATCGCTCGGTACGCAGCGCGGGGCGAGGCCCGCGCGGTGCGTGCGGCGTTTCCGCAGGGTTATATCGCCTGCCAGTTCAGCGCCGAGTTCGGCGATGACGCCACGCTCGATGCGCTGGCGCAGGGACTGCGGGCTGCCGCCACGGCAAGCGGTCTCGGCGTGGTGCTGTTCCAGGCCGGCGCCGCACCCTGGCACGACGATGCCGCGCTGTATGACGCCATCCTGCCGCGCCTGCCGGATGGCTTGGCGCGCCGCTTCGCCTCGCTGCACCTGTGGGATCTGTGCGCGCTCATCGCCGCGAGCCGCGTCACGCTCTCCAGCAGTCTGCACGCGCGTGTCGTGGCACTGGCCTACGCGCGCCCGCGGCTGACACTACGGCCGCCGCAGGGAGACGGTCCGGACAAGCGTGACGCCTTCGTCGCCACCTGGGAACCGGATGCGCTGCCCGGTTGCGTTGCATCCGCCGATCTTGCGCCGGCCGTCGCGGCGGCGCTGGCGGTGCCGCACGCGCAGCGGGAAGCCCACGCCGCGTCACTCGAAGCGGCGTATCGTTCCAGTCTTGCCGAATGGAGGCCCCTGTTGTCGGGCCAGTGATTCGGCATAATCGAGACTGTCCTCCGATCCTTGCCTGCCATGTCCGCCGCTGCCCTGCCGCCTGCCGAACTGCGTGTCGCCATCGATTCCGCCAGCCTTGGTTTCGACACCACGCACGCGCTGGTCAACGAAGCCCTGCCATGGATCGGCCAGGCGCGGGCCGAGGCGGCGGCGCGTTTCGGTCTGGCGATCGAGGCGCCGGACTACAACCTGTTCATACTCGGCAAGACCGGCAGCGGGCGCAGTTCGCTGTTGCGCCAGGCGATGCGCGAGGTGGCGGCGCAGCGCCGGGTGCCGCCGGACCTGTGCTATCTGCATAATTTCGATACGCCGGAGCGGCCGTTGGCGCTGCGTCTGCCGGCGGGCGAGGGGCGGCTGTTGCGGCAATCGCTGGCGCATGCGGTGAAAACCCTGCAGACGGACATTCCGCAGCGCCTCGAAGGACCGGACTACAAGGCGGAAGCGGCGCGCATCGAGCAGGCATGGAAGGACGAGGTGGCCGGACTGTATGCCGAGCTGTCGGCGTTTGCCGAGGCACGCAGTTTCTCGCTGCACCGTGAAGGCGGACGCATGGTGTTCACCCTGACCGGGAAGAAGGGTCAGGCGTTGACCGAGGACGAGGTGCTGGCGCTGCCGAAGGCACGCCGGACCCAGGTGGAACGCGGCGAGCAGGAACTGCGCGCCGAAATCACCCGCTACATCGAGAAGACGCAGCCGCTGGAGCGCGCGATGAACGAGGCGCTGGCGCTGCTGCGCCGGCAGATGGTGAAACCTCTGGTGGAGCGTGCGCTGGAGACGATTCGCGGCGCAATGAAGAAGCAGATCAAGGATGCCGCCAAGCTGACCGCCTGGCTCGATGCGCTGCAAACCGATCTGCTCGACGGGCTGGAGCTTTTTCACGGCGACGCCGACGACGCCGAGCGCCTCGACGCCTTGCACATGGTGCTGGCGCGCTATCGCGTCAATGTCGTCGTCGACAACGGCAGTCTGGCGGGGGCGCCGGTGATCGTCGAGGAGAACCCGCTGTTTCGCGCGCTGTTCGGCAGCATCGAATACCAGACCGAGAACGACGTGCTGGTCACCGATTTCTCGCGCATTCGCGCCGGCAGCCTGCTGCGTGCGCACGGCGGTTTTCTCATGCTGCATCTTGCCGACGTGCTCGCCGATCCGCTGGTGTGGGAGAAGCTGCGACGTTTTCTGCGCAGCGGGCGCCTGCAGATCGAGGAGCCGGGCGTGTCGTTCTCGCCGATCGCCACGGTGTCGCTGGTGCCAGAGGCGGTCGACGTCGACGTCAAGCTGGTGCTGATCGGCTCGCGCGAACAGTATTACGAACTCCAGGAAGCGGCCCCCGAAGTCGCGCGCCATTTTCGCGCCAAGGTCGATTTCGCCGACAGCTTTCCGGCCACGCCGGAAACGCACCACGCGTCCGCAATTTTCGTCGCACACACCTGCCGTCAACACGGCCTGCCGCACTTCGACGCGGCGGCGGTCGCGCGCCTGCTGGAGGAATCGCATCGCGAAGCGGGCGATCGCACGCGGCAGAGTGCATTGTTCGCGCGTGCCGAGGCGCTGGTGATCGAGAGCGCGACGCAGGCACGTGTACGCGGCGCCGCGCGCACCGAGGCGCTGGATGTCGAGGCCGCGCTGGCGGCACGCACGACGCGCCACGATTATCCCGAGCAACGCCTGCGCGAGGCCATCGTCGAGGGCGACGTGCTGATCGACGTCGTGGGTACGGCGACCGGGCGCCTGAACGGCTTGAGCGTGGTCGACACCGGCGACTACCGGTTCGGCGTGCCGGTGCGCCTGTCTGCGCGCGCGTTCGCGGGCGACGCCGGGGTGCTCAACATCGAGCGCGAAGTCGAACTGTCCGGGCCGGTGCACGACAAGGGGGTGCTGATCCTGGAGCACTATCTCAACGGCCTGTTCGCGGCGAACGCGCCGCTTTCGCTCAGCGCGTCGCTCGCCTTCGAGCAGCAGTACCACGGCGTCGAAGGCGACTCGGCGTCCTGCGCGGAACTGTACGCGCTGCTCTCCGCGCTGTCCGGACTACCCCTGGCGCAGGGCGTCGCGGTGACCGGCGCGGTCAACCAGCACGGCGAGGTGCTGCCGGTGGGCGGCATCAACGAAAAGATCGAGGGCTGGTTCCGCGTCTGCGCAGAGGTCGGTCTCGATGGCCGCCAGGGCGTGCTGATTCCCGCGCGCAACCGCCGTCACCTCATGCTCGCGCCGGAACTCGTCGCCGCCGTGGCCGCCGGACGCTTCCACGTCTACACCGCGGCGACGGCGGCCGAAGGCATCGAGCGTCTTACCGGCGTGGCGGCGGGCGCAGCCGACGGTGCCGGACGCTATCCGGCGAAGAGCGTGTTCGGCCGCGCGCAGGCGACCTTGCAGGCTTTCCGGCGCGCCTGCCGCGCGGCGGACACCCGCGCGCGCAGTCCGCGCAAGCCGGGTGCGCCGCGTTGACGCGCGGCACTACGGCATGCGGAACAGCGTGGCGAGCAGCACGGCCGCAGCGATGAGGATCGCCGCCAGCAGGTTGAACGCGCTGGTATAACCGGCGACGGTGACCATCCAGCCGGTGAGCACCGGCCCGATCGACTGGCCGACGTCCATCACCGTGCGCAACACGCCCATCGACGCGCCGAAGCGGCCATTGCGGGTCAGATCGGCGACCAGCGCCGAGGTCGACGAGGTGACGGTGGCGAACCCGAGGCCGAATACCAGGCTCAGTGCCGCAAGGCCGAAAAATCCCGAAGCCCACGGCAGCAGCAGAATGCTGCCCGCGCCGAGCGCGAGTCCGGGCAGGATCACGCGGCGGCGGCCGGCGCGGTCGGACAGGCGGCCCATCAGCGGCTTGGCCAGCACGATGCTGACCAGTTGCACGCCGAGGATGATGCCGATCTGCCACGCCGGCACGCCGAGCGATGCGGCGTACAGCGCGAGAAACGCTTCGATCGCCCCGAACACCAGATATTGCGCCGCTTCCACCGTGCTCACCAGAAGAATGCCGCGATCCCGCAGCACCTCTTTCAGACTGGCCCAGAAGCGCAGTCGCGTCGTGGTCTTCACCTGCGCCGGCGGGTCGTCGCGCAGCAGCAGGCCGGCGGCGAGCGCCAGCACGCCGCTCACCGCGCACGCGATGTAGACCGCGCCGTAGCTCGCCAGCGAAATCAGGAAGCCGCCAAGGAACGGCGCCAGCGAGCGGCCGACGATGGTCGCCGAGGAATACGTGGAAAGCCGCGCGGCGCGGTCCTGCGTGTAGCGCTCGGCAATCGCTGCGCTCGCCACGGTGCCGAAGATGGCGGTGGCGAAGCCGTGGTAGAAGCGCACCGCCATGAGCTGCCACGCGTTCTCGACACCCAGATAGAGGAAGGGCGCGGTGGCGAATACCACCAGTGAAGCGAGCAGCACGCGGCGCGTGCCAAGGTGGTCGGCGAGGGCGCCGGCGGGAAAGCTGATGAGCACGCCGGGAATCGTCGAGGCAATGACGATCCAGCCGATTTCGGCGGGTGTGGCGCCGAGCGATGTGGCAAACAGCGGCAGCACCGGCGTTTTCGACAGCGTCGAGCTGAAGATCGCCAGCGCACCGATGGTGGCAATGAGAACGAAGAAGGAGGGCTTGAGGGATTTCATGAGGGCGCTTGCAGTGTTCCCTGATTGTAGCAATCGGTGTCGGCCCGGCGCGCCGGCTATAATCATCCGCCACTCACGCTTCGCTTCCACATGGAAACCCAGCTTTTGCTCTGGCTGCTTGCCGCGCTGCTGATCGCCGTCGGTTTTGCCGGACTGATCCTCCCGATGCTGCCGGGCATTCCACTGGTGTTCGCCGGCCTTGTGCTGCTGGCCTGGGCGGAGAATTTTGCTTACGTGGGCTGGGGTACGCTTGCCGTACTGGGCCTGCTCGCGCTCCTCAGTTATGCGGTCGATTTCCTCGCCAGCGCGCTCGGTGCGAAGCATTTCGGTGCCTCGCCGCGGGCCATCGTCGGCGCGGCGCTCGGCGCCGTGGTCGGGGTGTTCTTCGGCCTGCCCGGCATCGTGCTCGGCCCCTTCGCCGGCGCGCTCATCGCCGAATTCAGCCAGCGCGCATCCGTCGCGGCCGCTACGCGCGCCGGTGTCGGAGCGCTGGTGGGGCTGGTGTTCGGCGCGCTGCTGAAGATCGCACTCGCCTTCACCATGATCGGCGTGTTCGTCGCCGCGCGCCTTTTCTGAGCGCTTTGTTTTTTTCTCCAGACTGGTAGGCTGAAGCTACGCGTTGCGCGTGCCCACTCAGGAGGAATCATGAGCGTAGCCAAAACCATCGAAATCACCGCCAGCTCGAAGAAGAGCTTCGACGACGCCATCAAGCAGGGCGTGGCGAAAGCAGCCGAATCGCTTGAAAACATCACCGGAGCCTGGGTGATGGACCAGAACGTTCACGTGGCCAAGGGCAAGATCGCCGAATACGTCGTGCGCATGAAGCTGACGTTCGTGCTGAAATGAGCGGGCACGCTCGACCCCGTCGATGACGGGGAGCCGCTCGAACGGCGATGGAGACGGCGGTGGGCCGCATCGCCACGCCATGCCGGTACGCCTGCTGTTCGCTGCACTGGGCACGCTGTTCCTGCTGCTTGGCGTGTTCGGGGCGTTCCTGCCGGTGCTGCCGACGACCCCCTTCCTGCTGCTGGCGACCGCCTGCTATGCGCGCGCCTCGCGCCGTGTCTTCAACTGGCTGCTGAATCATCCGCGCTTCGGTCCGTTGATCCGCGAATGGCGCGAATACCGCAGTATTCCGTATCGCGCCAAGCGCACCGCGCTCGTGCTCATTGTGCTGAGCTTCGCGGTCTCCATCACTTTTTTCGTGCCGGGCTGGCCGGCCAAACTGGCAATGGGCGTCGGCGGGCTGCTGCTGATGACGTGGATCGCCCGCATTCCGTCGCGCGACGCGCCGTCCGGCCCGGGGTGAAGCGTCTGTCCGGAGGACAAGGTCATGGCGAAACGCAGCTATCCGCTGGCAAAAGTGTATGGCCTGCTGGAGCCGGGACCGGTGGTCCTGCTGACCACCGCCCGCAAGGACCGGCGCAACATCATGACGATGTCGTGGCACACCATGATGGAATTCGAACCGCCGCTTGTCGGTTGCGTGGTCAGCGGGCGCAACCACTCGTTCGACGCGCTGCGGGCAACGAAGGAGTGTGCGATCAACATTCCCACCAGGGAACTGGCGAAGCCGGTGGTGGGGATCGGCAACTGCTCGGGGCGCAGCGTCGACAAGTTCGCGAAGTTCGGCCTGACGCCCGTCGCCGCGGCGCAGGTCGAGGCGCCGCTGATCGCCGAGTGCTACGCGAGCCTGGAATGCCGCGTCACCGATACGCGGCTGGTGAACCGCTACAACTTCTTCATCCTCGAAGTCGTGCAGGCGTGGGTCGACACCGCGCTCAAACAGCCGCAGACCCTGCACCACCGCGGCAACGGCGTGTTTTTTGCACCCGGGGAGGCGTTCAGGCTCGTCTCGGCGATGAAATAAGCGGCGTCTGCGGGTGCCGCCCCCGCGCTCGTGGATAATCACGCCGCATGAACGCGGTCCCCTACTGGCGCCTGTCCGGTTTCTATTTCTTCTATTTCGCCTTCGTCGGCGCGATGTCGCCGTTCTGGGGGCTGTACCTCAAGTCACTGGCGTTCAATGCCTTCCAGATCGGCGTGCTGATGTCGCTGCTGCAGGTGATGCGCATCTTCGCACCCAACATCTGGGGGCACATCGCCGACCGCAGCGGGCGGCGCACCGCCATCGTGCAACTGGCGGCGTTCGGCAGCGTGCTGGCCTTCGCTGGCGTGTTCTTCGGCAGCGGCTTCTGGTGGCTGTTCGCCGTGATGGCCGCGCTGAGCTTCTTCTGGAGCGCGTCCCTGCCGCTGGTCGAGGCGATGACCCTGTCGCACCTGGGCGAGCGCACGGACCGCTACGGCCGCATCCGCCTGTGGGGCTCGGTGGGCTTCATCGTCATGGTCGTCGGCCTGGGCTACGCGCTCGACACCGTGTCCATCGCCTGGCTGCCGTGGGCGGTGCTGGCGGTGATGCTCGGCATTGTGGCGTTCGCGCGGGTGATCCCCGAGGCCGAAATCCTCGCCCACCCGGCCGACCACGTTCCGCTGTGGGACGTCGTGAAGCGGCCCGAGGTGGCCTCGCTGCTCGCCGCCTGCCTCCTGATGGCGGTGACGCACGGCCCCTACTACACCTTCTACTCGATCTATCTGGTCGACCACGGCTACGACAAGTCCACCGTCGGCTGGCTGTGGGCGCTCGGCGTGCTGTGCGAGATCGGCATCTTTCTCGTCATCCCCCGCATCTTCGCCCGGGTGACGCCGCGCCGGCTGCTGCTGGCGAGCTTCGCGCTGGCGGTACTGCGCTTCCTGCTGATCGCCTGGGGTGTCGAGTCGCCCTGGGTGGTGTGGGGGGCGCAGACCCTGCACGCGTTCACCTTCGGCACCTACCACGCGGCCGCGGTGGCGCTGATCCACCAGCACTTCCGCGGCCGGCACCAGGCGCGCGGACAGGCGCTCTTCAACAGCCTGTCCTACGGGGTGGGCGGCACGCTGGGCGGGCTGGGCAGCGGGTTGGCCTGGGACACGCCGGGGCCGGCGTGGACCTTTACCCTGGCCGCCGCCAGCGCGGCGCTGGCCTGGGGTGTGTATGTGGTGTGGGGGCGAGCCCGATAGGCTGGCTTGAAATATGCATCGCGATGTGTATTATTGAATCGTGCGCTATTTCTGGGACGAAGCCAAACGGCAAGCCAATCTGGCCAAGCATGGCCTGGATTTCGCTGATGCGGAAAAGGTATTCGCGGGGCCGATGGCGCTATTCGAGGATACGCGCCGTAATTACGGCGAACAAAGGATGATAGGCATCGGCCTGTTGGAAACCCTGGTGGTGCTCATCGTCCACGTCGAATCCGATGACTCGATCCGTATCATTTCCATGCGAAAGGCAGACAGCGATGAAACCGACCTCTACTACCGCAACGTCGGCTATTTCTGACGCAGACGACGCGCCGCCCCTGACGCAGGCGGATTTCGACCGCGCGCGCTACAAGATCGGCGGCAAATCGGCCAGCCAGTCCGAATGGCAGGCTGCCGTGCGCGCCCGCAGTGGAAAGCAGCGCATCAACATCATGCTCGATGCACCCATCGTCGAGCATTTCAAGGCGCTGGCTGGCGAACGCGGCTACCAGACCCTGATCAACGACACCCTGCGCCGCGCCATCGCGGGCGAGCGGCTCGAAGCGGACTTGCGCGCGATTATTCGCGAGGAACTGCGCGCGTCCTGAGCAATTCCGAATCCGGAACCGGAGGCTGACGGCACGGAATCGCCCGGGCCGGCCACACCGCTGCCAACATCAGATCCGCGGGAAACTCAGCACCAGCTGAATGAGCTCGGCTTGCCGGTGCACGCCGGTCTTGCTGAAAACCGATCGCAGATGGGTCTTGATCGTGTTTTCGCTCAAGCCCAGATGCTGCGCCGCGGCACTGGCCGAGCCGGTTTTCAATAGCGCTGCGACAAGCTGGCTTTCCGCCGCGGTAAGCGCATAGCGGTTGCGGATCGCGGTGACGCGGGCCGGCAAATTCGCTTCCGGATCGTGGATCAGCACCACCTGCTGCGGCAGGTGGGCGGTGTGTTGCCGCGCGCACTCGGCCGCCTTCACGCGCGTGGCCACATACGCCTGCTTGCCGCTCGGGCGGGTGATGCGCAGCGAGCCCGCCGACTCCCGACTCCCTACTCCCGACTCCCGCATCGCGAACAAATCGCGCAGAAGGCGGTTCTCGTCCGGGTCGTCGGCAGCAGCCGGCGATCTATCAGGCGCAGGCCGTTGCGTTCCGCAAGTAGCGCGTGCGCCGCCCGGTTGGCGTGGACGATGTGCCCCGCCCGGTCCGCGAAGAACAGCGCGTCGCAGAACTTCGCTCCACCCGACCTACGGCCAAATGGACAATCTGGATTGATTCGTGGGCCCCGGGTTCAGGCGCCCGCGCAAATGTTCCCATCACCCACTGTATTTTCAACAGATACTATTTTCGGTCTTGCCCCACGAATCCTTCGGGGTCTCCGGTTGAACCGGTACCAGATTGTGGACCGCGGAGAGTGGTATTGGGTCGGCTTCGGTCATGGTGCTAACATCGCCTTGAGTCAACCGATTGGGAGTGGGGCATGGCCATCACCCTTGCAGAAATCGAAGCCCAGGCGCTGCAACTCACGCCCCGTGAACGCAGCGAACTCGCCCATCGCCTGATCGTAAGCCTGGACGGGCCGGTCGAAGACACGCCGGAAGCCATCGCCCAAGCCTGGGACGAGGAAATCGCGCGGCGCGTCGCGGATATGGACGCGGGGCGCACAAGGTGGATCCCGGCGGACGAAGCCATGCGCAGAATCCGCGAACGCATCGCCGCCGCCAAAGCGGCCCATGCGGGTTAGCGTTTCCGACGAAGCGCAGGCCGATTTCGACGCCGCGCTCGACTGGTACCTGGACGAGTTGGCGTTCGATGCCGCCGAGGGTTTTGCCGATGAGTTCGAGCGTGGGTTGGTGCTGCTCCAGTCCTTTCACGATGTGGGAAGTGCCAACCGATACCAGACGCGCGCATTCACCTTGCCCAAGTTTCCTTATTCGCTGATCTATCGGGTGTCGCCCGACAGCGTACGGATCATCGCCGTCGCCCACCACAGCCGCCGCCCGGGGTATTGGGGGGGGCGTCGTTAGCGGTGGCTGACGGTCATTTCTCAATCTCCACCATTCATGCCGCCTGCTTGACCAGTGCCATCCTCACATCGATTTCATCCCACGGCACGAATACCTTGCCGTTTTCGTCCTTGCTGATAACCATCCACTCGGACAGGATGCCGACGTCCTTGTAGACGTTGCGATAGTGGCGCTTCAGCATTTTTGCCAGCGCGTAGATGCTCAGCGGGCCCGATGCTTTCAGACTTTCGATCAGTTCCCAGCGCTTCGGGCTGAATACTTCGCCGAATTGCGCCATGTTCTCGAAACCGATGCCGGAATAAGCGCGCGGCGTGCGCCTCTCGATCACGGCCTGCAGGCTTTTGCCGAAACGCTCCAGCGCGGCGGTGGCGGGCTGAACTTCGATATGCAGTTTGTTCATTTGATTTGCTCCACGTCCCGAATGAAATCCTTGAGCAGGGTCGGCACGTCGACAAAACGGTAGGGTGTTTCGCGACCGCCGCGGTGCCGGTGATCGCCCTTGCCTCGCTCGTTGTCGTAACCCACGATTCTTTCCCCATCGACGAGATAGACCAGCCGGTATTTGTATCCATGCCGGCTAGGCGGCACGGGCTCCGGGACTTTCCATATCACGCCCTCGATCCTGCCCCTGCCGTACGCCTGCTTGAATTGATGGACGAGCACGGCTTTCATATAGCCCATGATGCCCCACAATATAGGGCACGACAAGCCCTGCCCGTATGTGCTGGAGCGGGGGGACTGATGGCGGGCCGAAGGGCGCCTGGAGTGTTGGACGGGCGACCACGTGTGTAGCCGGGGTAGCGGCAACAAAGTCCGTGCCAGCAAGGGCCAAGCTATGAAATAATTAGCCTTTTCCGCGCCGTAACGCTTTATTACTCCGCATGTCCGGTCAAACCCTCTTCCAGAAACTGTGGGACGCCCACGTCGTCCACGTCGAGCCCGACGGCACCACGCTGCTCTATATCGACCGCCACCTGGTGCACGAAGTCACCAGCCCGCAGGCGTTCGAGGGGCTGAAGCTCGCGCACCGCAAGCCGCGCCGCACCGACGCCGCGATCGCCGTGCCCGACCACAACGTGCCGACCACCGACCGCTCGCAGGGCATTGCCGACCCGGTGTCGCGCCTGCAGGTGGAGACGCTCGACGCCAACTGCGCCGAGTTCGGCATCACCGAATTCAGGATGGACGACGTCCGCCAGGGCATCGTCCACGTCATCGGCCCCGAGGAGGGGCTGACGCTCCCCGGCATGACCGTGGTGTGCGGCGATTCGCACACCTCGACGCATGGCGCGTTCGGCGCCTTGGCCTTCGGCATCGGCACCTCGGAGGTCGAGCATGTGCTGGCGACGCAATGCCTGTGGCAGAAACCGTCGAAAACCATGCTGGTGAAGGTCGAAGGCCAACTGGGCAAGGGCGTCACCGCCAAGGACATCGCGCTCGCCGTCATCGGCGCGATCGGCACCGCCGGCGGCACCGGCTACGCCATCGAGTTCGGCGGCGCGGCGATCCGTGCGCTGTCGATGGAAGGCCGCATGACGCTGTGCAACATGGCGATCGAGGCCGGCGCGCGCGCCGGCATGGTGGCGGTCGATGCGACCACGATCGACTACGTGAAGGGGCGTCCCTATGCCCCCACCGGCGCGGCGTGGGACAAGGCGGTCGCGTGGTGGAACACGCTGCATTCGGACGCCGACGCAAGCTTCGATCGCGTGGTCGAACTCGACGCGGCGCGCATCGCGCCGCAGGTGACCTGGGGCACCTCGCCGGAAATGGTGACCACGGTGGACGGACGCGTACCCGATCCGGCCGACGCCCCGACACCGGTCAAGGCCAGCGACTGGGCGCGCGCGCTCGAATACATGGGGCTTGCGGCGGGTATACCGATCACCGAAATCATGGTGGACAAGGTGTTCATTGGTTCGTGCACCAATTCCCGCATCGAGGACCTGCGCGAGGCGGCCGCGGTGGCGAAAGGCCGCAAGGTCGCACCCAACGTCAAACTGGCCATGGTCGTGCCGGGCTCCGGTCTGGTCAAGCAGCAGGCCGAGGCCGAAGGTCTGGATAAAATCTTTATCGAGGCAGGCTTCGAATGGCGCGAGCCGGGTTGCTCGATGTGTCTGGCGATGAACGCCGACCGGCTGGAGCCCGGCGAGCGCTGCGCCTCGACCAGCAACCGCAATTTCGAGGGCCGGCAGGGGCAGGGGGGGCGCACCCACCTCGTCAGCCCGGCGATGGCCGCCGCCGCCGCGTGTGCCGGACATTTCGTCGACGTACGTGATTTTTGAGGAGAACGTTTCCATGAAACCGATGATCGCCGTCCTGATTGCTGCCATGATGACCCTGGCCGGCTGCAACACCGTGCAGGGCATGGGCCAGGATATCCAGAAGGCCGGCAGCGCGATCGAACGCGCCGGCAGCAAGTGATGCAGGCATTTACCACGCTGGACGGCCTGGTGGTGCCGCTCGACCGCGCCAACGTCGACACCGACGCCATCATTCCCAAGCAGTTTCTGAAGTCGATCAAGCGCGCGGGCTTCGGCCCCAACCTGTTCGACGAATGGCGCTATCTCGATCACGGCGAGCCGGGCATGGACCCCGCCACGCGCCAGCCGAATCCGGATTTCGTGCTCAACTTTTCGCGCTACAAGGGCGCGTCGGTGCTGCTCGTGCGCGAGAACTTCGGCTGCGGGTCGAGCCGCGAACATGCACCGTGGGCGCTGGAGGATTACGGTATCCGTGCGATCATCGCGCCAAGCTTTGCCGACATCTTCTATAACAACTGTTTCAAGAACGGCATCCTGCCCATCGTGCTCGACGCCGCGACGGTCGACCGCCTGTTCCGTGAGTGCGAGGCGAACGAGGGCTACCGCCTCACCATCGATCTGGCGCAACAGACGGTCACCACACCGGGTGGCGAGGTCCTGAAGTTCGAGGTCGACGGCGGGCGCAAGCATCGCCTGCTGAACGGGCTCGACGACATCGGCCTCACCTTGCTGCAGGCGGACCGGATCAGGGCGTATGAAGAGCGCCGCAAGATCGAAGCACCGTGGTTGTTTGCGTGATTTTTTATCCGCGAAGTTTTTATCCGCGAAGGACGCGAAGAAACGCGAAATGAAGGATTTTTCTTCGTGATCTTCGCGTCCTTCGCGGAAAGAAGGGTTTTGAGAACATGAAAATTGCAGTCCTGCCGGGTGACGGCATCGGTCCGGAAATCGTCGCCCAGGCCGTCAAGGTGCTCGAGGCGCTGCGCGCCGACGGCGCGAAGATCGAAATGGAAAGCGCGCCGATCGGCGGCGCCGGCTACGACGCGGCCGGCGACCCGCTGCCCGACGCCACACTGAAACTCGCGCGCGCAGCCGACGCGGTGCTGCTCGGCGCCGTCGGTGGCGTGCAGTACGACACGCTGGAGCGGCCGCTGCGTCCCGAGCGCGGGCTCCTGCGCATCCGCAAGGAATTGAACCTCTTCGCCAACCTGCGTCCGGCGCTGCTGTATCCGGAACTCGCCGGCGCATCCTCGCTGAAGCCCGAGGTGGTGGCGGGGCTCGACCTCATGATCGTGCGCGAGCTGACCGGCGACGTGTACTTCGGCCAGCCGCGCGGCATCGAAGTGCGCAATGGCGAGCGCGTCGGCTTCAACACCATGCTGTATTCGGAATCCGAAGTGCGCCGCGTGGCCCATGTCGCTTTCGATATCGCGATGAAACGCGGCAAGCGCCTGTGTTCGGTGGAAAAATCCAACGTGCTGGAATGCTCCGAGCTGTGGAAGGAAGTGATGATCGAAGTCGCGAAGGACTATCCCGCGGTCGAACTGTCCCACATGTACGTGGACAATGCCGCGATGCAGATCATCCGTGCCCCCAAGCAGTTCGACACCATGGTCACCGGCAACATCTTCGGCGACATCCTGTCCGACGCCGCCTCGATGCTGTCCGGCTCGATCGGCATGCTGCCGTCGGCGTCGCTGGACGAGCACAACAAGGGCATGTACGAACCGATCCATGGCTCCGCGCCGGATATCGCCGGCAAGGACATGGCCAACCCGCTCGCGACCATCCTCTCGGTGGCGATGATGTACCGTTACACCTTCGCCGACCTCGCCACCGCCGACCGCATCGAGAACGCGGTGAAGAAGGTGATCGCCGAAGGTTACCGCACCGGCGACATCTGGACCGAAGGCACGCAGAAGGTGTCGTGCAGCACGATGGGCGATGCAGTGGTGAAGGCGCTTTGATTTTTTCCGCGAAGGACGCGAAGGTTCGCGAAGAAAGGCAGTTCTTGGCGTTTCTTCGCGTCCTTCGTGGATAAGGAGTTTTGGAGATGAACATGATGAAGACAGGCTTGATCGGCTGGCGCGGCATGGTGGGTTCGGTGCTGATGGGGCGCATGAAGGAAGAACGCGATTTCGACCACATCGACCCCGTGTTCTTCACCACCTCGAACGTCGGTGGCAAGGGCCCCGACATCGGCCGTGAGGTGCCGCCGCTGAAGGACGCCCGCAGCGTCGACGAACTCAAGGCGTGCGACATCCTCATCAGCTGCCAGGGCGGCGACTATACGAATGAGGTCTATCCCGGATTGCGCGCCGCCGGCTGGAAAGGCTACTGGATCGACGCCGCCTCCGCGCTGCGTATGAAAGACGAGTCCATCATCATCCTCGACCCGGTCAACAGGAAGGCGATCCAGGACGGCATCGCCCACGGCGTCAAGACTTACGTGGGCGGCAACTGCACGGTGTCCCTGATGCTGATGGCAATGGGCGGCCTGTTCGACGCCGGTCTCGTCGAGTGGGTCTCGCCGATGACCTACCAGGCGGCGTCCGGCGCCGGTGCGCGCAACATGCGCGAACTGATCCAGCAGATGGGCGCGGTTCATGGCGAAGTGAAAGCGCTGCTCGACGACCCGGCCTCGGCGATACTCGAAATCGACCGCAAGGTGGCCGAATTCATCCGTTCGGATCGCTATCCGACCGATGCCTGGCCGGTGCCGCTCGCCGGCAACCTGATTCCGTGGATCGACGTCGCGCTCGAATCCGGCCAGTCGAAGGAGGAGTGGAAAGCCCAGGTCGAGGCCAACAAGATCATGGGCCGGAGCGCCAGCCCGATTCCCATCGACGGCCTGTGCGTGCGCGTCGGCGCGATGCGCTGCCACTCGCAGGCGCTCACCATCAAGCTGACCCGCGACGTGCCGCTGCCGGAGATCCACGAACTCATCGCCGCGCACAACCAATGGGTGAAAGTGGTACCGAACGACCGTGAACTCAGCATGCGCGAACTCACGCCGGCGGCGGTGACCGGCACGCTGAGCGTGCCCATCGGGCGCATGCGCAAGCTCAACATGGGGCCGCAGTACCTCGCTGCCTTCACCGTGGGCGACCAGCTCCTGTGGGGCGCCGCCGAGCCGCTGCGCCGCATGCTGCGCATCCTGCTGGAGGCCTGAGCAGGACAAAAAAGTCGCCGAGTGGTGATCTGGTGCGCTTGTTGCTCTAAAGATTGCGCCTGCCGAGCCGTCAATAGTGGCGTCGACGATTCAACAGCCCCGACAGGCGGGGCGTACAGGGAGAACGGGATGAAATTGAAGCGCTTCACCACTCATCTGGCGGCGGCGGGGCTGGTCGCCCTGCCGTGGATGGCGCACGCAGCGGGTCTCGGCAAGCTGTCCGTCACCTCGGCGCTTGGCCAGCCGCTGGCGGCCGAGATCGAGGTGTTTGCCGCGGACAAGGCCGAATTCGACAGCCTGACCGCCAATCTTGCGTCCGATCAGGCCTTCCGTGAGGCGCGTGTCGAGTTCGCTCCCATTCTCTCCTCCTTGCGGTTTTCCCTCGAACGCAAGCCCGACGGCCGGGCCGTGCTCAAGCTCAGCACGAACCGCCCGGTCAACGATCCTTTTGTCGATCTCGTTCTTGAACTGAACTGGAATTCCGGTCGCCTGGTGCGCGAATACACCATGCTGCTCGATCCGCCCGGCATGGCGGCGCCCCAGAAGGCTGCGCCGACGGTGGTGCCCGCGCAGGTTGCCGCGCCCAAGGCCGCCCCCAAGCCGGCGCCGGCTCCCGAGTCGGCACCGGCGACACCTGCCGCCGAGGTGCCTGCCGCGCCGGCAGCCAAGGCCGCAGCCAAGCCGGCTGAGCCGGCGGCGCCGGCCGCTGCACCGACCGAGATCGTCGTCAAGCGTGGTGACACCCTGGCGAAAATCGCCAGCCGGGTGCGTCCGGAAGGCGTCAGCCTGGAACAGGCCCTGGTTGGCCTGTATCGCGAGAACGCCAAGGCGTTCGAAGGCAACATGAACCGGCTGAAGTCGGGCAAGACGCTGAATATTCCCGGCGCGGAAGCGCTGGCCGGCATCACCCGCCAGGAAGCGGCGCGCGAAATCCGCCTGCAGGCCGAAGACTGGCGCGCCTACCGCCAGAAGCTCGCGACCGCGGTGCAGGAAGCGCCCGCGGCAAAGACCGAACCGGCGCAGGCCGCGACGGGCAAGATCACGCCCAAGGTCGAGGACAAGGCCAAGCCCGCGCCCGAGGCGCAACAGGACGTGCTGAAGCTGTCCAAGGCGCCGGCGGCCACCGCCAAGGCGGACGAGGCGCGCGCGCTGCAGGACAAGCTGCGCGCCCAGGAAGAAGACGCCATCGCGCGGCAGAAGGCGCTCGACGAATCCGGCCAGCGGGTTGCTGCGCTCGAAAAGCAGATCGAGGACATGCAGAAGCTGGTCGAGATGAAGGACAAGGAGCAGCAGGCCGCGGCGGCCCCCGAACCCGTGCCGGTACCCGAGCCCAAGGTGGAAGCCCCACCCGTGCCCAAGCCCGCTCCGGCGCCCGCAGTCAAGGCTCCCCCCGCTGCACCGCCGGCCGGCGAGGCCTGGTATACCCCGCTGCTGCAAAATCCGCTCTACTGGGGCGGCGGCCTGGCGGCGCTGGGCCTGGGCGGCGTGCTGTGGTGGATGCTGGCCGGCGGCGGGCGCCGCCGCAAGACCACCGCAAGCGCGCTGGAAGACAGCATCATGAGCAGTGGCGAGGTGCGTCCGAACACCGTCATTGGCGCCGCATCCGGCGGCAGCGTGAACACCGGCGACACGTCCTTCCTGACCGACTTCAGCCAGGCAGGCCTTGGCACCATCGACACGCATGACGTCGATCCCATCGCCGAAGCCGAGGTCTACATGGCTTACGGCCGCGATGCCCAGGCCGAGGAAATCCTCAAGGAAGCCATCAACAAGAATCCCGACCGCCACGAGATTCGCGTCAAGCTGCTGGAAATCTATGCGGCGCGCCGCAACACCCAGGCCTTCGGGGCGGGGGCGGGCGAACTCTATGCGGCACTCGGCAGCACGCAGCATCCGCTGTGGGACAAGGTCTGCGAGATGGGGCGCAGTATCGACCCGACCAATCCGCTGTACGGGGGTGGCGAGTCCGCCGCGCCGGCCGAGACGGTTGCCGCCACCGCGGCGATCGCCGGCGGTGCCGTGGCCTTCGGCGGCGACGCACTGGCCGAAGCGCCGGCCGTCGCACCGGAACCCGAGCCGTTCCCGGCCTACGAACCCGCGCCTGTGGCCGAAGCGGTCGAGGCCGTCACATCCGGACCGCTGGAATTCGAATCAGCCGGCAACGTTCTCAGCTTCGATACCCGCGCCGAAGCAGCGGTGATCGCCGAAACTCCCGTGGCCGCCGAACAGGCGTACGTGGAGCCGGACACGCAGGGCCTCGATTTCGAACTGCCCGAGCTCGATCTGCCGAACGTGCAGGACGATGAACTCAAGCTGGACCTGGGCCTGGAAGAGGACAGCGGCCCGGACAGCAAGTTCGATTTCAGCGGCCTCGACCTCGACCTGGGCGAAGCCGGTGGCAGCGAGCTCGAACTCGACGAAGTCGGCACCAAACTCGATCTTGCCCGTGCCTACGTCGAAATGGGCGACAAGGAAGGCGCCCGCGAAATCCTCAACGAAGTGCTGGCCGAAGGCAGCGACAGGCAGAAGTCCGACGCGAAGGACATGCTGGGCGCGCTGGGCTGACCTCTTGCATCCGCTCGCCCGCATCCTGTTGTGGTGCGGCTGGGCGGTGGCGGTCGAACGCGCTGCCCCGCCCCTGCTGACGATCCTGGCCGTCGCCTCCGCGACGGCCTTTCTGTTTGCGGCCTCGCGCGTCCAACTGCTGCGGCTGCTGCGGCGCACCCGCTGGCTGCTCGTCGTGCTGATCATCGCTCACGCCTATGCCCTGCCCGGGGTCGCCGCGTGGCCCGCGCTGGGGTGGGCGAGCCCAAGTGTCGAAGGCCTGCACGCGGGCGCGCTGCGCGCGGTGCGGTTGGTGCTGCTGCTTGCCGGCCTCGCGCTGCTGCTCGCCTACACCACGCGGCCGCGCCTGATCTACGCCCTGTACACCCTGGCCCGTCCGCTGACCGCGTTCGGCTTCGACCGCCGTGCCTTCGCGGTACGCCTCGGCCTGACGCTCGATTACGCCGAACATGCGGCGAAGCCGGCGCACTGGCTTGATGCGCTGCGTGCACCGATACCCGATCCGGGAACGCCCGTCAGCTATCGGCTGGAAGCCGAGCGCTGGCAAAGCCGCGACAGCGCCGTCATACTCGCGGGCTTGCTTCTGCTGGGATGCGCTTTGGCATGAGAAGAATCGTCATCGGCCTCGAATACCGGGGACAGGGCTTTTGCGGCTGGCAGTCGCAGCCGCAGGGCTGCGCTGTGCAGGACGCGGTGGAAGCCGCGGTCGGCGCCATCGCCGATGCGAAAACGACCGTCACCGCCGCCGGCCGCACCGACACCGGCGTGCACGCCGCGTTGCAGGTCGCGCACTTCGACGTGTCGGTGGAACGTCCGCTCACCGCGTGGGTGCGTGGCGTCAACAGCCATCTTCCCGAAGGCGTGGCGGTGCTGTGGGCGCGCGAAACGGACGCGTCCTTTCATGCGCGTTTCGCCGCCCTCCAGCGCGGTTATCGCTATGTGCTGCTCAACCATCCGGTGCGCCCCGGCCTCAATGCCGGTCTCGTCGGCTGGCATCATCGCCCGCTCGACGCCGACGCGATGAACCGTGCGGCGCTGCATCTCATCGGCCAGCACGATTTTTCCGCCTTTCGCGCCGCCGAATGCCAGGCGAAATCCCCGGTCAAGGAACTGCGTCGCGCGCAGGTCGAGCGGCGCGGCGAGTATCTTCTGTGCGACTTCCAGGCCGACGGCTTCCTGCATCACATGGTGCGCAACATCATGGGCAGCCTGATCCAGGTCGGTGCCGGCATGCAGCCGGCCGAGTGGCTGGGCGAACTCCTGACGAGCCGCGACCGCACGCTCGCGGCGCCGACCTTCGACGCCGCCGGGCTCTATCTCACCCATATCCGGTATCCTGCGCACTTTGCCCTGCCGGAACACTCCGACCGATGGCCCTTCGCAACATGAGTTTGCGCGTAAAAATCTGTGGTATCACCCGCGCACAGGATCTGCACGCCGCCTGCGAGGCCGGCGCCGACGCGCTCGGCTTCGTGTTCTACGACAAGAGCCCGCGGCACGTCTCGCTCGGGACCGCGACGGCGCTGCTGCGCGAACTGCCGCCCTTCGTGCAGTCGGTGGGGCTCTTCGTGAACGCCGATCCGGCTTTCGTCGAATCAGTGCTGCACGTTGCGCCACTCGACCTGTTGCAATTCCACGGCGACGAGACGCGGGCCGACTGTGCGCGGTACGGCCGGCCCTGGATCAAGGCCGTTCGCGTCAGTGCCGGGACGGATTTGCTAAAATGTGCGGCTGACTTCGCGGGTGCCCGCGGTCTCCTGCTCGATGCCTTCGTACCCGGCGTGCCGGGCGGTACCGGCGAGCGCTTCGACTGGGGGCTGATCCCGCCGGACCTGCCGCTGCCGGTGGTGCTGTCGGGCGGCCTCGACCCCGCCAACGTCGTCGACGCGGTGCGCACGGTGCGCCCGTGGGCAGTCGATGTCTCCTCCGGCGTGGAAGCCGCGAAGGGTATCAAGGATCCACAGAAAGTGGCGCAATTCATTGCACGAGCAAGGGCAACATGAAGCTGACTGATCTACCTGATTCCCGCGGCCATTTCGGTCCCTACGGCGGCATTTTCGTCGCCGAAACCCTGATGGCGGCGCTGGAGGACCTGCGCGCGGAGTACGACCGCGCGCGCAAGGATCCCGCCTTCATGACCGAGTTCGAATACGAGCTCAAGCACTACGTCGGCCGCCCCAGCCCGGTGTACCACGCCAGGCGCCTGAGCGAGGCGTACGGCGGCGCGCAGATCTACCTCAAGCGCGAGGATCTCAACCACACCGGCGCGCACAAGATCAACAACACCATCGGCCAGGCGCTGCTCGCCCGCCGCATGGGCAAGCAGCGCGTCATCGCCGAGACCGGCGCCGGTCAGCATGGCGTCGCCACCGCCACCGTCGCCGCGCGCTACGGCATGGAATGCGTGGTCTACATGGGCGCCGAGGACGTCGCGCGCCAGGCGCCCAACGTGTTCCGCATGAAGCTCCTCGGCGCCACCGTGGTGCCGGTGGCGTCCGGTTCGAAGACGCTGAAGGACGCGCTCAACGAGGCCATGCGCGACTGGGTCACCAACGTCGAAACCACGTTCTACATTCTCGGCACCGCCGCTGGTCCGCATCCCTATCCCATGCTCGTGCGCGATTTCCAGTGCGTGATCGGCCGCGAATGCCTGCAACAGATGCCGGAACTGACCGGCCGCCAGCCTGATGCCGTCATCGCCTGCGTCGGCGGCGGCTCCAACGCCATCGGCATCTTCCACCCCTACCTCGAACATGACGGCGTGCGCCTCATCGGCGTCGAGGCAGGCGGCCTCGGTATCGCCTCCGGCAAGCACGCCGCGCCGCTCAACGCCGGCAGCCCGGGCGTGCTGCACGGCTTCCGCAGCTATCTGATGCAGGACGAGAACGGCCAGATCACCGAGACGCATTCCGTCTCGGCCGGCCTCGATTACCCGGGTGTCGGCCCCGAGCACAGCTATCTCAAGGACATCGGCCGCGCCGAGTACGTCCCGGTCAACGACGACGAGGCGCTTGCCGCCTTCAGTGATCTGTGCCGGCTGGAAGGCATCATTCCCGCGCTCGAATCGAGCCACGCCGTCGCGTATGCCAAGCAACTGGCGCCAACCATGAAGAAAGACCAGATCATTCTCATCAACCTTTCCGGCCGCGGCGACAAGGACATCAACACGGTGGCGAAGGTGTCGGGGATTACCCTGTAGGCATGGGAAAATATGACAAGCTGATTCTTCAGATATTGCATGGCTTGTCAGATGCAAATATTGCGTTTGATGATTTGCTGTGTTTGCTGGAGCACTTGGGGTTTGAAATCCGCATTCGTGGAAGCCACCACATGTTCAGAAAGGCCGGCGTTTCTGAAAAAATCAACTTGCAAAGGCAAGGTCCAAAAGCCAAACCCTATCAGGTAAAACAGGTTCGGGAAGTTATCCGTAAACACCGCCTGGGTCTTGAGGAGTAAAAAATGGAACGCTACGAAATCATCATGTACTGGAGCAAGGAAGACGAGGTGTTTGTTGCCGTCGTGCCCGAGTTGCCCGGTTGCGTGGCGCATGGCGACACACAGGAAGAAGCCTTGAGCAATATCAAGAAAGCCATGCGGCTCTGGCTGGATACTGCGCGAGAGTTTGGCGACTCCATTCCCGAGCCGCGCGGGCGCTTGATGTATGCGTGAGGACATTGGCACCGTAGGGAAGGTATCGGCGGGTGCGCTGTAAGCATGGCTATTCCCGATTTCCAGACGCTGATGCTTCCTTTGCTCCGCTATTGTGGGGACGGCAAGGACCACACAAAAAGTGAAGCCGTTCCAGCACTGGCCAAAGAGTTTGGCTTGACAGAAGTGGAACTCGCAGAGGATTTGCCTAAGGTACGTCAGGGTAAGTTTTATAACCGCGTAGCCTGGGCGCAGACCTATTTGAAACAAGCTGGCTTGCTCGAAATCACGGGGCGGGGTTTATTTCGTATTACGGAGCGAGGGAAACAGGTTCTGGTATCCAACCCTGCCAGGATCGACATGAAATTCCTTGAGCAGTACCCGGAATACATTGCTTTTCGCAACCGTGGAAAAAGCAACAGAGAAAAACAGGAATCAGGGCAGACTGCGGTAGAAGAGGCAGTGTCGGACGCCACGCCGGAAGAACTGCTTGAAGCCGGTTATCGCCAGCTACGCTCTGCTTTGGGAGGCGAATTACTCCAGCAAGTCAAATCCGCATCCCCCGCATTTTTTGAGCGCATGGTTGTGGAACTGCTGCTACGCATGGGGTATGGCGGAACACGTGAAGATGCGGCACAGGTTGTGGGCAAGAGCGGGGACGGCGGTATTGACGGCATCATCAAGGAGGACCGTCTCGGACTGGATGTCATCTATATCCAGGCCAAGCGCTGGGAAGCTGATGTAGGCAGTTCGGAAATCCGGAATTTCATCGGGGCCTTGTCAGTGAACAAAGCTAACAAAGGGGTATTCATCACAACCTCCGGCTTCAACAAGAACGCCCGCAGCACGGCTTCCAATGTGACCAGCAAGATTGTCTTGATTGACGGCCCCATGCTGGCCGAACTGATGATGGATTTTGGCTTGGGAGTCTCCCTGGTCAATACCTATGAAATCAAACGCGTTGACTCCGATTATTTTGAAGAAGACTGAGCTATGAGCCGCATCGGCCCCACCTTCGCCGCGCTGAAAGCGCAAAACAGGAAAGCCCTGATTCCCTTCATCACCGCCGGGATTCCCGGCAAGGGCATGACCGTGCCGCTGATGCACGCGCTGGTGGAGGCCGGCGTGGACATCATCGAGCTGGGGGTGCCGTTTTCCGATCCGATGGCGGATGGGCCGGTGATCCAGCGCGCGTCGGAGCGGGCACTGGCGAACAAGGTGGGGCTCAGGGACGTGCTGGCCATGGTCGCCGAATTCCGCAAGGTCAACACGACCACGCCGGTGGTGCTGATGGGTTACGCCAATCCGGTGGAACGCATGGGCTACGAAAATTTCGCCCAGGCGGCGCAGGCGGCGGGGGTGGATGGCGTGCTGACGGTGGACATTCCACCGGAGGAAGCGGCCGGCATCGCGCAAGCGTTCAAGGCGCATGACATCGATCCGATCTTTCTCCTGTCGCCGACCACGCCGGAGTCGCGCATCGAGCAGGTGGCGGCGGTGGCCGGCGGCTTCATCTATTACGTGTCGCTGAAGGGCGTCACCGGCTCGGCGAATCTCGACATCGACGAGGTGGCGCGCAAGATCGCCCTGGTGCGCAAGCATTGCAGCCTGCCGGTGGGCGTCGGTTTCGGTATCCGCGATGCGGACTCCGCGTGTGCGGTGGCGCGCGTCGCCGATGCCGTGGTGGTGGGCAGCCGCATCGTCGGCGAGATCGAGGCCGCTCCGGACGGTGGTTGTGTCGACCGCGTGAAGTATCTGGTCGCCGAACTGCGGCGCGGTGTGGACGCCGCGAGCAAGTGAAATCAACGCCGGGGTGCGCCGCACCCTTTCCCCACTCCCTCCCCTCAAGTGAGGGGGCAATAACGTCAGGGTCATTCCTATGAGCTGGTTCCAGAAAATCCTGCCGCCGAAAATCAAGCGCCGGGCGGATGCGCGCAAGTCGATGCCGGAAGGCCTGTGGTCGAAATGTCCGGCGTGCAACGAGGTGCTGTATCGCGCCGACCTCGAGAGCAATCTGGAAGTGTGTCCGAAGTGCGGACATCATCACCGCATCGGTGCGCGTGCGCGTCTGGCCATGTTTCTGGATGCTGAGGGGCGGCACGAAATCGGCGCGCAGGTAAGACCGCTCGATCCGCTGAAATTCAAGGACAGCAAGAAATATCCCGACCGCCTCAAGGAGGCGCACGGCGCGACGTCGGAGAGCGACGCGCTGGTGGTGATCGGCGGCAGCGTGAAGGCGGTGCCGGTGGTCGCGGCGGCGTTCGAGTTCAAGTTCATGGGCGGTTCGATGGGCTCGGTGGTGGGCGAACGCTTCGTGCAGGGCGTGGAGGCGGCGATCGAGTCGAATTCCGCCTTCGTGTGTTTCTCGGCCAGTGGTGGCGCGCGCATGCAGGAGGGCCTGTTTTCGCTGATGCAGATGGCCAAGACCTCGGCTGCGCTCACCCAATTGTCGCGCCATCGCCTGCCGTTCATTTCGGTGCTGACCGATCCCACCATGGGCGGGGTGTCGGCGAGCTTCGCCATGCTCGGCGACCTCGTCATCGCCGAACCCAACGCGCTGATCGGTTTCGCCGGTCCGCGCGTGATCGAGCAGACCGTGCGCGAGACCCTGCCGGAAGGTTTCCAGCGTGCCGAGTTTCTGCTGGACAAGGGGGCGATCGATCGTATCGTCGACCGGCGCGCGATGCGCGACGAACTGGCCGCCACGCTGACGATGCTGATGGGACGGCCGGCGCTGGCGGCGTAGCGCCGCCCCGCCGCCGTCATGCGCGGCCCTGCCGGGGGTTGCGCGGAGAACCGATCGTGTCGCATTCGAATTCTCTTCAGGCCTGGCTCGCGCGGCTGGAGCAACTGCATCCGAGCGCCATCGCGCTCGGGCTCGACCGGGTACGTCACGTCATGCAGGCGATGGCGCTTGCCCCCCGCTTTCCTCTCGTCATCGTCGGCGGCACCAATGGCAAGGGCTCAGCCTGCGCCATGCTCGACGCGATTCTCTCGGCCGCCGGCTATCGGACCGGGCGCTACACCTCCCCCCACCTGTTGCGCTACAACGAGCGCGTGCGCATCGGCGGGCGCGAGGCGAGCGACGCGGAACTGGTCGCCGCGTTCGCGCAGGTCGACGCGGCGCGCGGCGATACCGCGCTGACCTACTTCGAATTCGGCACCCTTGCGGCGATGGCGCAGTTCATCGCCGCGGACGTCGACGTCGCCATTCTCGAAGTGGGTCTCGGTGGACGGCTCGATGCGGTCAACGTGTTCGACGCCGATGTGGCGCTGGTCACCACGGTCGATCTCGATCACCAGGATTACCTGGGCGATACGCGGGACGTGATCGGTTTTGAGAAAGCCGGTATCTATCGTGCCGGGCGTCCCGCGATCTGCGCCGATCCGGCGCCGACGGCAAGCCTGGTCGCACACGCCCGCGCCATCGGCGCGGATCTGCGCGCGCTGGGACGGGCGTTTTCCTATGACACGGAGGGCGAGGGCTGGACCTATCGCGGCGTGGCCGTGGTCTGGCCGGAGTTGCCGGCTCCGGCGCTTGCCGGCAGTTTTCAGTTGCGCAATGCCGCGGGCGCGCTGGCCGTGCTCGAAGCCCTGCGCGAACGACTCCCGGTCGATGTGACAGCGATTCGTGAGGGATTGCGCACGGTGACCGTGCCGGGTCGCTTCCAGCGCATCGCCTCGATGCCGGAAACCATCGTCGATGTCGCGCACAATCCTGAAGCCGCGCGTGCGCTGGCGGCCACCCTGCAAGAAAGGCCGGCGCGGGGTCGCACGCTTGCGGTAGTGGGCATGCTGGCCGACAAGGACGCGGCCGGAGTCATCGCCGCGCTCGCCGAACTGGTCGACCAGTGGTGGGTCTGCACGCCAGGGTCGTCGCGTGCGCTGCCGGCCGCGCGGCTGGCGGAAGTGGTGCACAGCCGGGCGCCGGCGGTGCCGCTGTGGATCGAAGCGGACGTGCGCGGCGCGCTCGCCGCCGCGCAGGGCGAGGCGCGGGAAGGTGATAGAATTATCGTCTTCGGTTCGTTCTATACCGTCGCCGCCGTGCTCGCCCATGCCGCCACCCAGCAGTGAAAACGATCTCAAGCGTCGCGCCCGGCGCCGGCTGATCGGTGCGGTCGCGCTCACGCTGCTGGCCGTGATTCTCCTGCCCCTGCTGCTTGAAGACGAGCCACGGCCCGGTAGCCCACTCGCCGTACGCATGGCCGTGCTGCCGCCCGCCAGCGTGCCGACCGCGTCAAGCGAAGCCGCGGTCCCGGAATCCGTGCCCCCGGTGCAGCCCTTGCCCGTCGCACCGCAGCCGGATACGCCACGCGCGGTGGCCGAGCCGGTGCCGGAGCCGGTCAAGCACGCGTCGCCCACATCCGAAGCGAAACCCAAACCCGAAGCCAAACCCGAAGCCAAACCCGAAGCCAAACCCGAAGCCAAACCCGAAGCCAAACCCGAAGCCAAGCCGAAGCTGCCGCAATCCGAGGCACCCAGGCCGGCGGCCAAGCCGGTTGCGCCATCCGCCGTGACCGTCAAGCCTACGGCAGGCGAGGGCTACGCGGTCCAGATTGCCGCCCTGCAGGACGCGGCCAAGGTGGGCGAGCTGGAGGCGCGCGTGCGCGCCACGGGTTTGCCGGTCTACACTGATCGACTGGGCCCGCTGACCCGGGTGCGCGTGGGGCCGTTCCCGACGCGCGAGGCGGCCCAGGAAGCGGTGCGCAGGCTGCAGGCCGCCGGCATCAAGGACGCGGTCCTGACGCCATGAACGTGCTCGATCTCGTCGTCCTGCTGGTGCTGGTTCTTGCGGTCGTGCGCGGACTGATGCGCGGGATGGTGGATACGCTGTTTTCGCTGGCGGCCTGGCTGCTCGCATTTTTGCTGGGCAAGTGGGGCGCGCTGCTCGCGGAGCCCCTGTTGCCGGCGGGCCTGGAAAGCCCGGCGCCGCGCTATTTCGCCGGGTTCGCGCTGGTGTTCCTGGTGGTGCTGATCGCGGTGCTGCTGGCCGGTCATGCCGTCGCGGCGCTGGTGCGCGCGGTCGGCCTGGGTGCCGCCGACAAGGTGCTGGGCGGATTGATCGGGGTGGTGAAGGGCCTGGTCATCCTGACCGGCTTCAGCGTCGCGGCCGGGCTCACCGCGTTGCCGCGCACCGACCTGTGGAAACAGGCGATGCTTTCCGGCAGCCTGCAGGCGATGGCGCGTGCGACGTTGCCGCTGCTGCCTCCGAACGTGGCGAAGCATGTTCGCTTTGAATGACGTTCATGGCGATCCGCCGCCCCGGAAGATGATGACGGCGGCTCGCGCTGAACACTGCGCTCTCCCCGCTCTCCCAAGCGGGCGAGGGGGACAAGGCCTGGCTACGCGAGTTTCACGTTAATGGATGGGTTGCACTCATGTGCGGAGTAATCGGAATCGTCGCCAACACCTCGGTGAACCAGCTGCTCTACGACGGGCTGATGGTGTTGCAGCATCGTGGCCAGGATGCCGCCGGCATCGTCACGGCGGAGGAAAGCCGCTTTCACATGCACAAGGGGCAGGGGCTGGCGCGCGACGTGTTCCGCACGCGTGACATGCGCAACCTGCTCGGCGACATGGGCGTGGCGCACGTGCGTTATCCCACTGCCGGCAGCGCCTCGTCGTCGGCGGAATCCCAGCCGTTCTACGTCAACTCGCCCTACGGCATCGTGCTGGGCCACAACGGCAATCTCACCAACACGCAAGAGCTGAAGGAATCGCTGTTCGGTACCGATCTGCGTCACGTCAACACCAATTCCGATTCGGAAGTGCTGCTCAACGTGCTCGCGCACGAGCTGCAGGTGCGGGTAAGCGGGCGGCAGCTCAGCCTGGACGCGATCTTTGGTGCCGTCGCCGGGGTGCACGCGCGCTGTCGCGGTGCCTACGCCGTGGTGGCGTTCATCGCCGGTTACGGCCTGCTGGCGTTCCGCGACCCGCACGGCATCCGTCCGCTGGTGATCGGCGTCAACGAGCAGGCGATGCCGCACGAATATATCGTGGCGTCGGAAAGCGTGGCAATCGACACCCTCGGCTTCCGCCTGCTGCGCGACGTCGCGCCCGGCGAGGCGGTATTCATCGACTATGACCGGCGCATGCACAGTCGCGTGTGCAGCGACCGCGCGGTGCTCAATCCGTGCATTTTCGAGTACGTTTATCTTGCGCGTCCCGATTCGGTGATCGATGGCGCGTCCGTATACAACACACGGCTCGCGATGGGTGTGTCGCTGGCCGAGAAAATCAGGCGCGAGTTCGCCCACCTGAAGATCGACGTCGTGATCCCGATTCCCGACACCAGCCGGCCGTCGGCACTGCAACTGGCGAACCATCTGAACGTTCCCTATCGTGAGGGGTTCATCAAGAACCGTTACATCGGCCGTACCTTCATCATGCCGGGGCAGGCGCTGCGCAAGAAATCGGTGCGGCAGAAGCTCAACGCCATCGCGGAAGAGTTCAAGGGCCGCAACGTGCTCCTGGTCGACGACTCGATCGTGCGCGGCACCACCAGCCGCGAGATCGTGCAGATGGCGCGCGATGCGGGCGCGGCACAGGTGTATTTCGCCTCGGCGTCGCCGCCGGTGCGATTCTCCAACGTCTACGGCATCGACATGCCGACGCGCAACGAGCTCATCGCCAACGGCCGCAGCGATGCGGAGATCGCCCGCGAGATCGGCTGCGACGCGCTGATCTACCAGGATCTCGACGCCATGGTCGCGGCGGTGCGCGCCGGCAATCCGTCCATCGCCGACTTTGATACCTCGTGCTTCGACGGGCGCTACATCACCGGCGACGTGACGCCGGAATATCTTGCCTACGTCGAAGCGGTGCGCAACGGCGAGACGCCGCCGCCGTCCGCGCTGTCGACGCAGCAACTCGATCTCAATCTCGCGGTAACCGGCTGACATGGACGAACACTACGACATCGAAACCCTGGCGGTGCGCGCGGGCAGCGTACGCAGCCAGTTCAACGAACACTCGGAGGCGATGTTCCTCACCTCCAGCTTCGTGTTCGGCAGCGCCGCCGAAGCCGCGGCGCGCTTCAAGGGCGAACAGCCGGGACCGATCTACGCGCGCTTCACCAATCCCACGGTACAGATGATGGAGGCGCGACTCGCCGCCCTCGAAGGCGCCGAGCGCTGCGTGGCCTTCGCCTCCGGCATGGCGGCGATCCTTGCCACGGTGATGGGGCTCATGAAAGCGGGCGAGCACATCGTCGCCTCGCGCTCGATCTTCGGTTCCACGGTGCAGCTCTTTTCCAACATTCTCGGCCGCTTCGGCATCGAGACGAGCTACGTGTCACCGACCGACCCCGCGGAATGGCGCGCGGCCGTGAAACCGAACACGAAGCTCTTCTTCGTCGAATCGCCGTCCAATCCGCTCACCGAGGTGAGCGACATCCGTGCACTTGCCGCCATCGCCCACGACGCCGGCGCATGGCTCGCGGTGGACAACTGCTTCTGTTCACCCGCGCTGCAGCAGCCGCTCGCACTCGGCGCCGACATCGTGATCCATTCCGCGACCAAGTACCTCGACGGCCAGGGCCGTGTGCTCGGTGGCGCCGTGCTGGGCAGCCAGGCGCTCATGGAAGGCGTCTACACCTTCCTGCGCACCGCCGGGCCGACGCTCTCGCCGTTCAACGCCTGGGTGATCCTCAAGGGGATGGAGACCCTGGCGCTGCGCATGGCGGCACATTCGCGCAATGCGCTCACCCTCGCGCAATGGCTGGAAGGGCAGCCGCAGGTCGCGCGCGTCCTCTATCCCGGCCTGCCTTCGCACCCGCAACACGCACTGGCGATGGCGCAGCAGAAAACCGGCGGCGGCATCGTCGCCTTCGACATCAAGGGTGGCCAGGCCGCAGCGTGGAAACTCATCGACGCCACCAGGCTCCTGTCGATCACCGCCAACCTGGGCGACACCAAGAGCACCATCACCCATCCGGCCAGTACCACGCACAGTCGCATGACGGCGGAGCAGCGTGCGGCGGCCGGTATCGGCGACGGCCTGATCCGCATTGCCGTCGGCCTCGAATCCGTCGCCGACATCCAGGCCGATCTCGCGCGCGGGCTCGCGTGAAACCTTTCGCACTCGCTGCGTGGCTGCTGCTGGCCGGCAGCGCACACGCGGCGGACATGGTCGCGTTGCGCTACCTCGACCAGGACCCCGGCGATCCCGCTTATCCGACCCGCATCCTGGTGACGCCGGATTTTCTGCGCATGGACGGCGGCGCGGACGACGGCGATTTCGTCCTGCTCGACCGGCGCGCGCAGCGGGTGTTCAGCGTCATGCGCGAATCCCGCGTGACCATGGTATTCGGCGCCGGCAGCGTGCCACGGAAACCCGAAACCTGGTCCGCGCGCCTCGAGCGCCGCGCAGGTGCGACGGGCATCGTCCGCTACCGCCTCATGCTCGGCGATGTGGTGTGCAGCGAGGGCAGCGTGGCGCCGCGTGCGGCATCCGATGCGGCGCGTGCGCTGACTGAACTCAAGACCGCGCTCGCCGCCACGCAGTATCGCGTGTGGCGCGATACGCCCCCCGAGATGCGGCACGACTGCGATCTGGCGAACCTGGTATGGGAAGCCGGCACCGTGCCGGGGCTTGGGCTGCCGCTGGAAGAACGCGAATTCAGCGGGCGCAGCCGCGTGCTGCAGCAGGAAGCACGCGAACCGATGCAGCCCCGCCTGTTTCGGTTGCCGCAAGGCTACGCGGTGATCGATGCGCCGTCATGACGGCGCCACCTCCAGGGTGCAGCCCGCGGCATCGCATACCACGTAGCCCCAGCGTGCGTACCAGTCCGGCAGCACCCAGCGCTCGCACGCCGTGCCGTCGACCTCGTGGGTGTGGCGGGCCGGGCGGTGGGTGTGGCCGTGGATCAGTCGCTGCACGCGTTGCACGCGCAGCACACGCACCACCTCGCTGACGTTGACATCCATGATGGCGGCGGGCTTGTGCGCCTTGGCGGCCGCGCTGCCGGCGCGTGCCCGCTGCGCCAGGTGGCGGCGCAGCCCCTTGGGCAGGCGTCTGAGGAGGGCGACGGTGACGGGGTGGCGTGAGCGGCGGCGGAAAGCCTGGTAGGCGAGGTCATCGGTGCACAGCGTGTCGCCGTGCATCAGCAGCGTCGGCACGCCATACAGGTCGACGCGCGCCGGATCGGCGATGAGCGTCATGCCGGCGTGTGAGGCATAGCGCTGCGCCAGCATGAAATCGCGGTTGCCGTGCTGGAAATACACCGGCGTGCCGGAGGTGGCCAATGTCTTCAGGCGGCGCGCCGTTTCCGTGGCCACGGCCTCGTCGTGGTCGTCCCCCGTCCAGGCTTCGAACAGATCGCCGAGTATGTAGAGCGCGTCGGCACCCGCAACCTGCTCTTCGAGAAAGCGAAAAAAACGCCCGGTCGCGGCCGGGCGTTCGTCGGTGAGGTGCAGGTCGGCGACGAAGTAGGTGCGTCCCGTCTTCACCGGGTGTTTCAGGCGATTTCCGCCCTGGTGATGACGACATCCTCCAGCGGCACGTCCTGGTGGCCGGCGCGGTTGCCGGTCTTCACTTTCCTGATGGCGTCGATGACCTCGGTGCCCTCGACCACCTTGCCGAACACCGCATAGCCGTAGCCCTGCGGCGTGGGGGCGCTGAAGTTGAGAAAGCCGTTGTCCTTGACGTTGATGAAGAACTGCGCCGTGGCCGAATTCGGATCCGGCGTGCGCGCCATGGCGATCGTATAGGTCTCGTTCTTCAGGCCATTGGATGCTTCGTTTTCGATCGGCGCGCGCGTCGGCTTCTGCGTCATGCCGGGAACGAAGCCCCCGCCCTGGATCATGAAGCCGTCGATCACGCGATGGAAGATCGTGCCGTCATAGAAACCATCGCGCACGTACTGGAGAAAGTTTTCCACCGTCTTTGGTGCCTTTTCAGCGTCGAGTTCGAGGGTGAGGGTGCCGAGGGTGGTATGAAGCTTGACCATGTCCGTCCTTAGAGTGAAGTTTCCTGGATGATCGTCCAGCGTCCCTTGTCGCGGCGCCAGAACTGGCGCTTCACGGTGCGGTCGCTGAGATTGTTGCTGCGGTAGTCCTGCACGAAGCTGACCAGCGCGAGATCCGGCCGTTCGGGGTAGAGCATCAGGCTGACGCGATCGAGTCCCACCTTGATCCAGGTCTTGCCCGCGTTGACCTTCTGCTTCGCGGCGCGGAACGTACCCAGATCCTGTTCGCCGCTGCGAAACTGTGGATGATAATGGGCGATCAGGCGTGCCGTGTCGCGGCTTTCCCAGTCCTGGCGCCAGCTTTCCAGCGCGGTTGCGAGGTCCTTGCGGCGTTCGGCGAGGGCGTCGGGGGCCACCCACTCTACCGCCTCGGCAATGACCACGGGTGTGTTGCGGGGCTCGATGTATTGTCCGAGGCGCGTCAGGTCGTCGTTGGCGAGCACCACGCAGCCCTCGCTTGCACGCGGCGCCCGGCTGTAGGTGTTGCTGGGACTGCCGTGGATCCAGATGCCATGGCCGTTGCGTCCCTGACGGGTGTCCCACTCGTTGGGGTAGCTGAGGGTGAAGGCGCCGCTGCCGTAGAAGTCGGTGAGTTCCTGTGGCGACTTGAAGCCGGACACGTTGTAGATACCGATGGGCGTGCGGTTGTCGCCTTCGCGCTCCTTGCCGGCGCCGGCCTTGCCGATGGTGACGTAGAAATCCGCCACGCGCACCGGCAGGCCGGCGCGGTTCGCGTAGACATACAGGCGCGAGCGGCTGGCGTCGACCACCAGCGCATGGCGGTAGCCGTCGTCGAGATTGAGCAGGTAGGCCGGCACCTTGTCCTGTGGCAGGGGGTCGGTCGCTGCGCGCACGCGCTGGCGTGCTTCGTCGCGCAGCTGCTGGAGTTCGCTGCCGCGTGTCGTCACGTTGCCGAGCGTGTCCAGCGGTCGTGCGCGTGCGAGCAGCAGGTCGCCGTGCACCAGGTGCGCGAGGCGGAAATTGGGATGCTGACGGGTGAGCTGATCGACTGTTGAAAGGGCTTCCGGTACGCGGCTCTGCGTCACGGCGAGCAGGCTGTCGGTCAGCATGCGGTCGGCGTCCGCCAGCGCGCCTGGCGACAGGCCGGCGAGCAGGAGGACGGACAGCAGGCGGCGCATGCGGGCGGTCAGCGGGACGTTTCGTCGACGATGCGCCACTGGCCGTTCTGCAGGGCCAGCTTCAGCGTCTTGGTGACGGTCGAGCTGAGACGGTCGGAACGGTAGGCCTGGCGGAAGGTGGCCGTCGCGTTGTCGTCCTGTTGCTCCACCTTGACGTCGCTCACCGTGACCTCGATGCGCTTCGGTGCGGTGATGCGCGCGCGACGCTGCGCTTCCCAGGCCGTGCGCGACAGGCCCTCCGCACTGTAGTCGCTGGCGTAGGCCGCCAGATACGCGTCGACGTCGCGGCGCGACCAGGCCCGCGCCCACTGCGTGATCGCCGCCTCGATGTCGGTCGCCGCTGCGGCAGGGGTTGCGGCGCGGGGTTCCACGGCGGCTGCGGCGAGCTTGGGTGCTGGCGCGGCGGTCGTGGCGGCGGTAGCGGCGGTGGCCACGGCGGGACGGACCGCGGTCTTGCGCGGCTGGCCACCCATCATTTCCTTGATCAACGCAAGCTTGGTCTGCGCGGCGGTGTTGCGGCTGTCGAGCGCCAGAGCCTTGTCATACGCCAGCGACGCCATCTTGGCGTAAATGTCGCCTAGATTCTCGTGGGCGGTGGCGTAGCTCGGATGGGTGCGGATTGCTTTCTCCAGCGAATCCTTCGCCGCCTCGTATTTGCCCTGCGAGGCATACAGTACCGCGAGGTTGTTGTAGGGTTCGGGCAACTCCGGATAGTCCTCGGTCAGCGCGGTGAACAGGCCGATCGCGTCGTTGGTCTTGCCCTGGTCGGCGAGGATCAGGCCCTTGAGAAAGCGCGCCTGCGCATCCTTCGGGTTCTTCGCCAGATAGCGGTTGGCGTTGTCGAGCGCGCCGGCAAGGTCGCCCTTGCGGAACTGCTGGTTGATTTCCTGGATGTCGCTGGCCAGCACGGGCGCGCCCGCAAGCAGGGCGCAGACGGCGGCAGCGGCGAGAAAACGGGACAGGGCCATGTGATATGCTCGGGTCATCGCGGAAAACTGGCATTCTAGCAACATCGACCCGGCTGAGACAGCCGGGGCGCCGCCGGATTCCCGGATCGCATCATTCAGTTCCCGGCCCTTTCGTTCCATGCTGCACATTACCAACTCCCTCACCCGCACCAAGGAAGCCTTCGTTCCGCTCGTGCCCGGCCGCGTCCGCATGTACGTGTGCGGAATGACCGTGTACGACCTCTGCCACCTGGGCCACGCACGCGTGTTCGTGGTGTTCGACATGGCGGTGCGCTGGCTGCGGGCGAGCGGCTACGAGGTCGAGTATGTCAGGAACATAACGGACATCGACGACAAAATCATTAGACGCGCGCAGGAAAACGGCGAGCCGCCGGCCGCGCTCACCGAGCGTTTCATCGCCGCGATGCACGAGGACGAGCGCGCGCTTGGCGTGCTGCCGCCCGACCACGAGCCACGTGCCACCCGCTACGTGGCGCAGATGCTGGCGATGATCGAACGTTTGCAGGAAAAGGGACTGGCCTACGCTGCGCCCAATGGCGACGTTTACTACAGCGTGCGCGGTTTTCCCACCTACGGCCGGCTATCCGGCAAGAGTCTCGACGAGTTGCGAGCCGGCGAGCGTGTCGAGGTCGATCCGAACAAGCGCGACCCCATGGATTTCGTGCTGTGGAAAGCCGCCAAGCCGGGCGAGCCGGCGTGGGATTCGCCGTGGGGGCCGGGGCGTCCCGGCTGGCACATCGAATGCTCGGCGATGAGCGCGGAACTGCTGGGCCGCCACTTCGATATCCATGGCGGCGGCCAGGATCTCCAGTTTCCGCACCACGAGAACGAGATCGCCCAGTCCGAGGGCGCGCACGCCTGCACCTTCGTCAATTACTGGATGCACAACGGCTTCGTGCGCGTCGACAACGAGAAGATGTCGAAGTCGCTCGGCAACTTTTTCACCATCCGTGAAATCCTGCAGAACTACGATGCCGAGGTGGTGCGCTTCTTCATCCTGCGTGCGCATTACCGCAGCCCCCTGAACTATTCGGACGCCCACCTCGACGACGCGCGCAGCGCGCTGACCCGCCTGTATACGGCGCTGAAGGGTGCGCCGCTGGAAACCGGCCCGGTGGACTGGGCAATCCCGGCCGCGGCGCGCTTCCGCGCCGCGATGGACGACGACTTCAATACGCCGGAGGCGATTGCGGTGCTGTTCGACCTCGCCGGCGAGGCCAACCGTGGTGATGCGGCGGCCGCGCGCCTGTTGCGCATGCTGGGTGGCACGCTCGGGTTGCTGCAACGCGAGGCCGAGGTTTTTCTCAAGGGGAAAGTCCCGGCTGGCGGCCTTGACGAAACCGCGATCGAAAGTCTGATCGCCGCGCGTCAGGCGGCGCGCAAGGCGAAGAACTTCGCCGAGTCCGACCGCATCCGCGACGAACTGGCCGCGGCTGGCGTGATTCTGGAGGACGGCCCCGGCGGCACCGTCTGGCGGCGTGCCTGAGGCGAACCGCATCCTGGCAATGAAAAAGGGACGGCGAACCGTCCCTTTCTTGCCTGCGACCGTGCCGGAATTACTTGGCGGCCGGTGCCGGTGCCTGCTGCGGTGCGGCGTAGAAGTTCGCCGGGTTCATCATGTTCATCCAGGTGTTCGGATCGAAGAAGTTGAACGTGCCAGCGGGGACCGCAGCGGGCGGGGTGCCGGCAGCTGCGGGCTGGCCCGCGGCGGGGGCGGTCATGCCCATCCAGCTGGCCGGGTCGAAGAAGTTGAACGTCCCGGCAGGCGCGGCGCCAGCCACGGGGGCGGCGTAGGTCGCGGGGTTCATCCAGGTGCCCCACGAACCGTAGGTGGCCGGGTTCATCGACGCGTTCATCCAGCCGGTGTACATGGCGGGGTTCATTGGCTGCATCATCAACTGCCACAGACGCGGATCCATCGGTGCCATCATCCACTTCATGTACATGGCGGGGTTCATGGACTGCATCATCATGTTCCACATCTGCGGATCCATGGGCATCATCATCCAGCGCATCATCTTGCCCGGATCGAACAGCTGGGTCATCAGCGCGGTGTAGAAGTTGGGGTCCATCGACGCCGCCATCCATTTCATGTACATGTTGGGGTCGGCGAACTGCATGTAGTTGGACAGCGAGCGCGGATCCATCATCGAGCCCATCATGCGGTACCAGTTGCCCGGCTCCATCATGTTGACGCCCATCTGGGTGTAGAAGCCGGGTTCGGTGACCGCGTTCGCCCAAGGCACGAACACCTTCGGGTCACGATACGCGGACGCGTTGCGGGTGAAGTCGGTCATGCGCTCCAGCCACTGCTGGCTGGTTTGCGGAACATTGGCAGCCGCGCCAGCGGCAGGTGCCGGGGCGCCGGCAGGGGCGGTGCCATTGGCGAATGCGGCGGGGGCGATGGCCAGGCCGAGGGCAACTACGAGGGACTTCACTTTCATGATCGACTCCATAGAAATGAACGAACGTAAAACACGGTTAAATGTAGAGCGTGATTGGATTATTTGTCCCCATTAGCATATTGTCAATGCCTAATATACTGATCTGGTACGAAAATCCCGGGAGGGGTGTGGGGTGATTACCAGCCATCTGGTCAGGGTCGGTAGCGTCGGCTGGGAGCACCCGGAATGGCGGGGAAGCTTCTATCCAGAAGATATTCCCGCGGACTGGCTGTTGTCCTATTACAACACCCAGTTTCAGGCGGTTTTCCTCTCCGCGGACACCTGGACTGGCGTGTCAGGGGCAGACTGGGCGCGCTGGCTGTACGACACCCGCGAGGATTTCGTATTCGTGCTTGAACCGGCCCCGGGGGTCGAACCACCGTCCTCGCCGCGCGTGATGCAGGCCGCACCGGCGTGGGCGGCCGGACATCTGTGGTGGATCGACGAGGCCCCCGACCTGCGTGCGCTGGCGCAGCGTATCACCGCGCATGCCGCGAGCGGTGAACCGCTCTTCGTGTTCAGCCGTGAGGGCAGCCTGGCACGACTCGGACAGGCCGCCGAACTCGTCCGGGTGATGGGTTACTGACCCCGCACCGGGCGGAATTACGTGCGACTCCGGTAGAATGATAGGTTGTCGTCACCATTCACGGGTCATCGGTTGCAACACGATACGCTGGTCGAAATCAGGGACGTGGTCTTCGGCTACGGCGCCCGCCCGGTCCTGAAGGGGATCAACCTGACCGCACGGCGTGGCCAGGTCGTCGCCATCATGGGCAGCAGCGGTTGCGGAAAGACCACACTGTTACGCCTGATCGGCGGGCAGGCCCGGCCGGGCCAGGGCAGCGTGCGGGTGGCCGGCGAATCGGTGGGCGAGCTCGACCGCGCCGGGCTGTACCGGCTGCGTCGCAAAATGGGCATGTTGTTCCAGTTCGGCGCGCTGTTCACCGACATCCCGGTGTTCGACAACGTGGCCTTCCAGCTACGCGAGCACACCGACCTGCCGGAGGACGCCATCCGCGACCTGGTGCTGATGAAGCTGCACGCGGTGGGGCTGCGCGGCGCGGCGGATCTGATGCCGTCCGAGCTGTCCGGTGGCATGGCACGGCGGGTGGCGCTGGCGCGCGCGATCGCGCTCGACCCCATGCTGGTGATGTACGACGAGCCCTTTGCGGGACTCGATCCGATTTCGCTGGGGGTGACCGGCAACCTCATCCGCAGGCTGACCGACACGCTCGGCCTGACTTCGCTGGTGGTGACCCATGACGTGCAGGAATCGCTGAAGATCGTGGATTACGTGTATTTCGTCTCGGAAGGGGTGATCGTCGCCGAGGGCACGGCGGACGAGATCCGCGCCTCGGACCTGCCCTACGTGCACCAGTTCGTGCACGGCGAGGCCGACGGCCCGATGCCTTTCCATTACCCCGCGCCGACGTACGCCGAGGACCTGCGGCTGGGAGTGCAGCGTGCTTAGGCGGTCGATCGAGGGGCTGGGGCAGCGCACCATCGAAGGCGTGTGGCGCATCGGCTTTGCCGCCCGCTTCTTCGGGGCGATGCTGCTGCATTCGGGTACCGCGTTCCGGCGCTTTGGCCTCACCATCCGCGAGATGTATTTCAGCGGCGTGCTCTCGCTCATCATCATCCTGGTGTCCGGCCTGTTCGTCGGCATGGTGCTCGGCCTGCAGGGCTATGAGACGCTGCAGCGCTATGGTTCGGAATCGGCGCTGGGTACGCTGGTGGCGCTGTCGCTGGTGCGCGAACTGGGGCCGGTACTCGCGGGACTCCTGTTCGCCAGCCGCGCGGGGTCGGCGATCACCGCGGAGATCGGCCTGATGAAGGCGACCGAACAGCTCTCCGCGATGGAAATGATGGCGGTCGATCCGATCGCCCGCGTGGTGGCGCCGCGCTTCTGGGCCGGGGTGATCTCGATGCCCGTGCTGGCGGCGCTGTTCTCCGCAATGGGCATTTTCGGTGGTTATCTCGTCGGCGTGCACCTGATCGGCGTCGACGAAGGCTCGTTCTGGTCGCAGATGCAGGGTGCGGTCGATTTCGAGCAGGACATCCTGAACGGCGTCATCAAGAGCGTGGTGTTCGGCATCGCCATCACCACCATCGCCCTGTTCGAGGGCTACGACGCGCCGCCGACCGCCGAAGGGGTATCCGGCGCCACCACGCGCACCGTGGTGACTTCCAGTCTCGCCGTGCTGGCGCTGGATTTCGTCCTGACCGCATTCATGTTCCGGGGAATCAACTGACAATGAACCGTACCGTACTCGACCTCTGGGTGGGCCTTTTCGTCATCGCCGGGATTGGCTCGCTGCTGTTCCTCGCGCTCAAGGTCGGTAGCATGAATACCGTAAAGGCAGGCAACAGCTATGAAGTCGTCGCCCGCTTCGACAACATCGGCGGGCTGAAGCCGCGCGCCCCGGTGAAGAGCGCCGGCGTGGTGGTGGGGCGCGTCGCCGACATCCGTTTCGACAACGAAACCTACGAGGCGGCGGTGACGCTGCGCATCGACAAGCGCTATGCTTTCCCCAAGGACACCTCCGCCGCGATCATGACCTCGGGCCTGCTCGGCGAGCAGTACATCGGCCTGGAGGCGGGCGGCGACGAACAGAAACTTAAGGACAAGGATCGCATCACCCTCACCCAGTCGGCGGTGGTGCTGGAAAACCTGATCGGACAGTTCATCTACGGCAAGGCTCAGGAAGGAGCACCCCAATGACTTTCAAACCCATCACCCGGACTCTGCTGGCGGCAGGCCTCGTCGTGGCCGCGCTGCCGGCCCGCGCCGACACGGTCACCCTGCAGCAGGCGGTCGAGATGAGCCTCGCCGCCGACCCCCGCATCAAGGAGCGCGAACAGGTCATCGAAGCGGCGCGCGGCCTCATGAACGAAGTCAAGGGCAACGCCGGCTGGCGGGTCAGCGCCAATGCCTTCATCGGGCTCGCACCCGAGGCCGAGGGGGGCTTCTACCAAGGCGGGGTCTTTTCAGGAACTACGCCGCGCAGCGACGGCGACAAACTCCACGGCGTGTCCGACTGGAGCCACCTTGACTTCGCCCTGATCAAGCCGCTCTACACCTTCGGCAAGGTCGAGCG
The DNA here is from genome assembly GCA_001899775.1 of Thiobacillus sp. 65-29. GTDB lineage: Bacteria > Pseudomonadota > Gammaproteobacteria > Burkholderiales > Thiobacillaceae > Thiobacillus. Next base: position 12,609 of record MKWN01000016.1, on the reverse strand, counting down.
TTACGGCGAGGCGGCGCAGGGCAACGTCGATCTCAAGCGCGGCGAGCTCAAGCAGACCCGCAGCGACATCGTCTACGACACCAAGCGCGCCTATTTCGGCTATCTGACGGCGCGCGACATCCGCGTGTTCATGGAGGACATGCAGGAGCGGCTGAACGGTGCCATCGCCTCGGTCGAACGCAACCTCAAGGAAGAAACCGGCGAATCGCGCCAGTCCGACCTGTATGCCCTGCAGACCGCGCGCGGCCTGCTTGCCAAATACACCTACCAGGCGCGCGCGGTCGAGAAAATCAGCCTCGACGGGCTCAAGGTGCTGACCGGTGCCGGATTGAAATCCCAGCTTGCGGTGGCCGATACCCGCATCGAACCTTTGCCCTTCCCGCACGTCGAGCTTGCGGAATTCCAGTCTCGTGCGCTGCAGGAACGCGCCGAGATGCAGCAGCTCGAAGCCGGTCTGCGCGCCCGTCGCGCGCTGCTGGACGCGAAAAAGGCCGATCGCATGCCCGACGTGTACGCCGGCGTGGTGGGCCAGGCCAACTACGCCTCGCGGCGCGAGCGGCTCGACAACCCCTATCTCTACGATCCCTTCAACAGCGCCGGCCTGACGCCGGTGGTGGGGGTGAAATGGGACAGTGTGTTCGGCGCTGCCAGCGCACGGGTCGAACAGGCACAGGCCGAACTCGAGGCACTCAACCACAAGAAGGCCTTCGCGCTCGCCGGCATTCCCTACGAGGTCAGCGAGGCCTATGCCAATGCCCAGGCCAACTTCGAGGCGCAGCGGGATCTGGCGGAGGGCGCTGCCGCGGCACGGCGCTGGATGGTGGCGACGCTGGCCGATTTTTCCGCGGGCCTCGAGGGCGCGGACAAGGTCGCCGATGCGATGAAGAGCTACGTCCTCACGCAGACCGAATACCTGCGCACGATCAACGACTACAACATGAACGTCGCCCAGCTGGCGCGGCTATCGGGTGAACTCCGCTGACGCGCGGACGTCTATCTATCGACAATCCGAATACAGGAACCTTCATCATCATGTTGCGCGCTTTCCTTCTGGCACTGGCACTGATCTCCGGTGTCGCAACGGCGCAGGCCGACACCAACACGCCGCCCGACGTCCTGGCGCGCTCCACGACGCAGGACGTGCTGGCCATTCTCAAGCAGGACAAGGACATCCAGAGCGGCAATTCCACCAAGGTGCTGCAGCTGGTCGAGGCCAAGGTGCTGCCGCACTTCGATTTCAATCGCATGACCCAACTCGTGGTCGGCAAACACTGGCCGCGTGCGACACCGCAGCAGAAGCAGGCGCTCGTCGGCGAGTTCCGCAACCTGCTGGTGCGCACCTATTCGACCTCGCTGACCGCGTTTTCCAACCAGACCGTCGAATTCAAGCCGCTGACGATGAAGCCCGATGCCACCGACGTCGTCGTGCGCTCGGAAATCCGCCAGCCCGGTGGCCAGCCGATTCCCATCGACTACAGCATGTACAAGACCGATTTTGGCTGGAAGGTCTATGACGTGTCGATCGACAGCGTCAGCCTGGTGACCAACTATCGCGCGTCGTTCTCGAACACCATCCGCCAGCAGGGCATCGACGGCCTCATCAAGACCCTCGCCGCCCAATCCGCTCGCGCCGCAGCGGCCAAGCCTGCTGCGCCTTCCGGCACGTGATTCGCTGCGAGGGCGGGCGCTGCCGCATCGAGGGCGTGGTGACCGTCGATACGGTCGGCGGCCTGCTGCGTGCATTGCAGCCGCACCTCGTCGCCGGCGTCGACGTGCTGGATTTCAGCGCCGTCGAGCGCGCGGATTCGGCGGCGCTCGCGCTGGTATTCAGCGCCATGCGCCAGAATCACGGCAAACTCTCCTGCACCGGCCTGCCTGCCAGTTTTGCCACGCTCGCCGACCTCTATGGAGTGGCCGACCTGCTTCCCGCATGAACGTGCCGCCCGCGATCCGCGTGGAGGGTCTGCGCAAGCGCTTCCGCACCACGCAGGCACTGGACGGTGTCTCGCTCGATATCGCGGCGGGCGAGTTTTTCGGTCTTCTGGGCCCCAACGGCGCGGGCAAGACCACGCTGATCTCCATCCTTGCCGGGCTCGCCCGCGCCGACGCGGGTGCCGCCGCCGTCATGGGGCACGACGTGGTGCGCGACTACCGCGCCGCGCGCCGCGCCCTCGGCGTGGTGCCGCAGGAGCTGGTCTACGATCCCTTCTTCAACGTGCGCGAGACGCTGCGCATTCAGTCCGGCTATTTCGGCCTGCACCGCAACGACGACTGGATCGACGAGATCATGCATCACCTGGCACTGACGCCGCACGCCGGCAAGGGCACGCAGAATCTCTCCGGTGGGATGAAGCGGCGCCTGCTGGTGGCGCAGGCGCTGGTGCACAAGCCGCCGGTGATCGTGCTCGACGAGCCGACCGCCGGGGTCGACGTCGACCTGCGCCGCTCGCTGTGGGCGTTTGTCAGCCGCCTCAACCGCGAGGGCCACACCATCCTGCTCACCACGCACTACCTGGAAGAGGCGCAGGCCCTGTGTGGCCGCATCGCCATGCTGAAAAGCGGCCGCATCGTCGCCTGCGACACCACCCGCAACCTGCTGCGCCGCACCCATGAACACTGTGCGCAGCTGCGCGTCGATGGCGACGCGGTGCCGACCAACTGGCAGGGACGGATGCAGCGCGACGCCGACGGCGTCTGGCGCGTCAACTTCGGCGACTACGTCGAGCTGGAAAACCTGCTCGCCGACCTGCGCGCGGCCGGTCTGCGCGTGCAGGAATTGCAGTTGCAGGAGCCCGATCTGGAGGATGTCTTCACCGACATCATGAAGGGCGCCTGAGCGTGTTCCACAGGGGCGTGTCATGCCCGCGCCGGCAGACTTCTGGATGCGCCCCGGCGTCCGGCTGATACGCTACGGCACCCGTGTCGGTTCGTGCCGCTCGAAGCGGTAATACGCCGGCGGCACCTGCCGCAGGCGGATTTCGCGCGTGCCGGGGGCGACGGGAATGCGACCGACGCGCTGATACGGTCCCATCATCGACGGTGCGGCGCGCACGTCGTAGAGGCCGGGTGCGAGCAGACGCGCGGATACGGCGAGTCCGCCGCCTTCGGCATGATGCGCAACACCGGCGAACGGACGCGCCAGGGGCTCGCCGATGAAGAGTCCCTGTCCGGGCATCTGTACGCTTTTCCAGTAGGCCTCGATGAGCGTTTCGCCCTGCAGGTAGTGCACCATGGCGATGCCGGGCTGGGGAAACTTGGTGGGAAAGTTGCACGGCTCGGTCACCGTGCCATAGCTGCCGGTGGCGCCGGCGTCGATCCAGGCGAGGCTGCTCATCTGGCTGTTGCCCGAAAGGTCGCCGCCGAAGGACGTGAGGTGGTCGGCAATGGCGCCGGGCAGATAGCTGTTGCGCTCGATCGCCGGCACGTGCGCCAGGCCGGTGAAATAGAACATGACGTCCGGTTTGTTCTCGATGCGGTCGGCCTCGACGATCTCGGTGACGAATGCCTTGCCGAGCTGCATCTGCAATGCATGGAAGGCGGCGGCGCGGACGTTGCGCGCCTTGTCCGGGGTGCTGACGAGGTAGGCGGTGCCATCCGGGTTACTGCCGTCGCTGGCCACGCCGCGGTCGATCAGGCGCCTGGCCGCGTCCAGGTTTGCGGCGGCGAGACTCATGGTCGGGCGCATGCGGTAGGTATCGAAGGGACGTGGCGTGTTGCTGTTGAAATACGGGCTTTCGCGCGTCGGCTTGCAATCCTTCGCGCAGAACGCGGGATCGAAACCGAAGGCGAACGCCGTGGTGATCGACATGCAGTCGACGCGCCACGGCTGCGTCCAGGTCAGTGCATACGCCTGGACGTGCCGGGGCGTCTTGCGCTCGAGGCGGCGCTTGAGGTTGACGAACTCCTCGCGCGGCAGCGTGGGGCGCCCCGGCTGGAAGCGTACGTGGATGAGATTCGTGGCGGGGATGCCGCGTTTTTCCATGTAGTACGCGGCGAGTGCCACGCTGTCCGGATCGTCGTCGTTGACGATCACACCGAGATCTTCGGCGCGCAGCGCGGGTTGCGGAAACTCCGTCACCACCGCCTCGCCGGGTGCGGCGTGCGCGGCGTGCAGCAGCGCGCTTGCGGCCAGTGCGGCGAGCCAGCGCCCCCTCATGCGAGTCGCTCCACGCATTCGCGCACCAGTTCCGGCCCACGATAGATGAGCCCGGAATAGAGCTGCACCAGCGTCGCGCCGGCGTCGATCTTCTCGCGCGCGTCCTCGCCCGACAGGATGCCGCCGACACCGATGATCGGCACCTCGTTCTGCAGATGACGCGCCAGTTCGCGTACCACGCGCGTGGCGGCGGCACGCACCGGTGCGCCGGACAGGCCGCCAGTCTCCGCGGCGTTGGGCAAGCCGGCGACGGTGTCGCGTGCGATGGTGGTGTTGGTGGCGATCACCGCGTCGATGCGGTGCATCATCAAGAGCGCGGCGATCGCGGCAATCTGCGCGTCGTCGAGGTCGGGCGCGATCTTCAGCACGATCGGCACGTACCGGCCGTGCCGCTGCGCCAGTTCCGACTGCCGCAGCTTGATCGCCGAGAGCAGAGCGTCGAGCGCCTCGTCCTTCTGCAACTCGCGCAGGTTCTGCGTATTGGGCGAGGAGATGTTCACCGTCACGTAGCTCGCGTGCGCGTACACCTTGTCGAGGCAGGCGAGATAGTCGTCGACCGCATGGTCGTTGGGGGTGTCCTTGTTCTTGCCGATGTTGATGCCGAGGATGCCCTTATAGCCGCTTGCCTCGACATTGCGGACCAGGTTGTCGACGCCGAGGTTGTTGAAGCCCATGCGGTTGATCAGCGCCTGCGCCTGCGGCAGGCGGAACAGCCGCGGCTTGGGGTTGCCGCCCTGCGGGCGCGGCGTCACCGTGCCGATCTCGATGAAGCCGAAGCCGAGCGCCGCCAGCACGTCGATGTGCGCGCCGTCCTTGTCGAGCCCGGCGGCAAGCCCCACGGGGTTGGGAAAATCGAGGCCCATCACGTGCACCGCGCGGCCCGTCGCACGCGGCAGGAGGTTCAGCAGGCCGAAGCGATGCGCGGCGTCGAGGCTCGCGAGGGTGAAGCGGTGCGCATCCTCGGGATCGAGCGAGAAGAGCGCGGGGCGGATCAGCGAATACAGCATGGGCAACGCGGGAAATTGGGCCAGACGCGAGTGTAGCAGGCGCTCCGGCTGGTACACTCGCGTTCCTGTGCGCGGCGCGGTTCAGGCCTCGCTGCGTGGTGTCGAATCCATTGTCCGATCCTTGTCCATGATCCAACGTACCCTTGCCCGCCGCCTGTTCCTGCTCGCGCTCTCGCTGCTGCCCCTGCCTGCACTTTCCGACAGCGTGCCGCCGCCGCCCCCGCTCGCCGCCAGGTCGTGGGTGCTCATGGACGCCACCAGCGGCGCGGTGCTGGTCGATCAGCAGGGCAGCCAGCGCCTGCCGCCCGCCAGTCTCACCAAGCTGATGACCGCGCACGTCGCCGCACTGGAACTGCAACGCGGCCGGCTGAAGGAGGACGATCGCGTACTCATCAGCGAAAAAGCCTGGCGCATGGGCGGCTCGAAGATGTTCGTCATGGTCGGCGACAAGGTCGCGGTCAGGGATCTTCTGCAGGGGATCATCGTGCAGTCCGGCAACGACGCCAGCATCGCGCTCGCCGAGCACATCGCCGGTTCCGAGGACAGCTTCGCCGCGATGATGAACCAGGAAGCCAAGCGGCTCGGCCTTGCCGACACGCACTTCGTCAACGCCACCGGCTGGCCCGATCCCAACCACTATTCCAGTGCGCTCGACATGGTGAAGCTCGCGCGCGCGATCATCCTCGAAGACCCTGCGCACTACGCGCTGTACAAGGAAAGGGAGTTCGTCTGGAACAACATCCGCCAGCCGAACCGCAACCTGCTGCTGTGGCGCGACCCGTCGGTCGATGGCCTGAAGACGGGCCATACCGAGGAAGCCGGCTACTGCCTCGTCGCCTCGGCCCAGCGCGACGGCATGCGTCTTGTCGCTGCCGTGTTCGGCACCGCCAGTGAGGCGGCACGCGCCACCGAAACGGCCAAGCTCCTCGGTTATGGCTTCAGTTTCTTCGAAAGCCGCGTGTTCTTCAGGAAGGGTGCGACGATCCAGGCCGTCAACGTCTGGAAAGGGGGCGCACGCAGCGTCAAGGCTGGCGTCGGCAGCGATTTCGCCGCCGCGCTACCCAAGCGTGCGGGTGAGGAATACACGCCCCGCGTCGTGCTGAAGGACGGCGACGTCGTCGCACCCGTCGCCGCCGGCGCCCAGCTCGGTCGCGTCGAGCTGGTGGGCGCCGACGGCAAGGTCGTCATGCAGGCGCCGTTGGTGGCGCTGGAGGCGGTCGAGCAGGGCGGTTTCTTCCGGCGCATGTGGGATGGCATCCGCCTCTTTTTCCGCGGGCTCTTCGGCTGAGGCGGCGGCATTTCCACCGCGTCTTTGGGCAGCGTCGCCAAGTGCGGCATAATGAAAATATGCGATGTATGCCTCGCGCAAGGTAAGCAGGAGCACCGGCGAAGCACCGCGCGTCGTTCCTTCGACGCGGGCTCGCTACATTGATTGTCTGAATGAGGATCGGAGCATGTCACCCATCATGAAAAAGGCAATTCTCGGCTTGACCGGTGCCCTGGCCCTGGCCGCGTCGGGCGCTGCGCTGGCCACCTTGAGCACCGAGGCGCTGACCAGACTGAAGGCATCCGGGCTGGGTGAGGAGGTCATTCGCTTCATGATCGACAACGACTACGACAACGTCGACAGGGTACTCAAACTCAAGGAGGCAGGGTTTACCGACGCGACGATCGCGTCGGTCATCCGCAGCGATCTCAAGACCGGTGGCGAGCCAGCACGGCCCGCTCCCCAGGCGCAGCCGGCGAACGCGCCAAAACCCGCGCAACAGGCGCAGCCGGTGCAGCGGGAAGCACAACCGGTCGCCGAGGCGCCCGTCCTGATGCGCACCCCTGCGAAGGTGAAGATCGAGCAGTATGTGGGACTCGGGGAACCGGTTGTGCAGAACAGTCAGGATATTCCGGCTGCGACGGTTTCCCTGCTCGAGGGGCGACGCCTGAAGATCGAATGGGAGCAGGACAGTTCCACCTCGACGCCGGCCAGGATGCTCTGGCGCAAGCCGTTCACCAGCCCCTTCTACTGGGATCTGAGCAAGGGCGATCTGCTGCATCGCGCGAGCGCGCGGGACAATTCCTTCACCCTGCGTACCGGACACCTGCATGGAGGCAGTCCCGCAACGACCAAGAGCCAGCACTGGCTCGTGCATCTGACTCCCGACAACCCCGACCTGGCGCGGCGCATCAAGGAACTGCTGCCCGAGTGAGCAGCTTTCGGCTGCGTCCAGCCGGGCGCATCGTGGGTGGGCTCAGCCGGCCCACAGGTCGTCCAGGTTCCTGATCCCCCATTTCGCCGCGTCCTCGCGTCCCACGATCCTGTCCGTGGCACTCGGGTGTGAAAGATCGATCATCTCCGGCACGACGTAGGTCTGCGCCTTGGTCGAGAAGAATGCCTTGACCCGGGGTGCGAGCAGCGATTTTTCCGACTGTTCGATGACCACCGCCAGGCGTCCCGAGGCGAGTCGCACCAGCGATCCGGTCGGGTAGATGCCGATGCTCTTGACGAAGGCCTGGAAGACGACGTCGTCGAAGTGCCCCGTGCTCCATTCGGCCATGCGGCGGATCGATTCCGCCGGGTCCCAGCCGGCCTTGTAGGGGCGGTTGGAGGTGATGGCGTCGTAGACGTCGCATACCGCGCCCATCTTGGCGAACACGCTGATCTTCTCGCCCGGGAGGCGGTCGGGATAGCCGCTGCCGTCGGTCTTCTCGTGATGGTGCAGGCAGACGTCGAGTACGATCTCGCTCGCGCTCTTGCCTTCGACCAGCAGGCGGTGTCCTTCGACCGGATGACTCTGGATGATACGGAACTCGTCGTCGGTCAGTTTGCCCGGCTTGTTGAGGATATCCATCGGCATCATCGCCTTGCCGATGTCGTGCAGCAATCCGGACATGCCCGCCTCGCGCGTGGCTTGCTCGTCAAGGTCGAGTTGGCGCGCCAGCGCGACCATCAGCGCGCAGACCGCGACGGAGTGCATGTAGGTGTAGTCGTCGGCGGTCTTGAGGCGCGCGAGACTGATCAGGGCCCCGGGATTGCGCAACACCGAGGAGGAAATCTCCTCCACCAGTTCGCTTGCCGCCTCCGCGTTGATCGCCTTGCCCATGCGCACCTCCTGGAACATGGACACCACGGCCGAGCGTGCCCGGGCGCAGATCATGGCCGCGCGCTTGAGTTCCTCGTCCAGTGCGACCTGTTTCGGCGCCCTCGCATAGGGCGTGTCCACCGGCTGCGCGGGTGTCGTGGCCACGGCGGGTGCCGGCTCCGTCGGCGGTTTCCCGGATGCGGCGGCAGGCAGGTCCGCGCCCTTGGCGGTGTCGATCCAGACTTCGACGATCCCGCTGTCCAGGATGCGCCGGATGTCTGCCGGGTCGCTGAGGGTAAACCTGCTGCGCCAGAAGGGATGATCCATCCACGAACCGCACAGCTCGTGCAGGTGCATGCCCGGCTTCAGGTCGGCGGCTTTGATCTTCTTGAGCGTGCTGCGGGTCATTGTTGCTAACCCTGTGTTCTTGAAATCGATCGGACAACCGCGGCAGCTGTACGCAATGACGTCATCGCGACGCCAGAAGGGGCCTTCCCTCGTGTCTGTCGCATCAACCCAAAAAATTCATTGGAATGTCTGTACATGGTAAATCAACGGGACGTAGGTCCGGCTTTAGCCGACATGTCGGGCTGAAGCCCGATTTTCGGTTCATTGGATGCTCCCGGATTAATATTCTCCTGCCGATCCCGAAATACCAAGCCCCAATATCTTGGCGGCGTTGTTGAGGCGATTATCGAAACAACCGAATGCGACCTGACCGGGCGCGACGGCCACAATCTCACAGGCGGCAGCAAGCTGCACGCTGTCGTAAGCGCGTAGCGCGAAAGTCTCGGCGAACACTCCGGCGCGTTCGACCACCGACTGCGTGACTTCGACGATGAAAAAATGTGGCCAGTCGCGTGCCAGAGCCTGGCGCGCCGCGATGATTGCGTCCTCGTCGGCAGGCACTTCACGCGCGCGGCGGGCCAGTGCCGCGCACGCCTCGGCCCAGGCAATGCGGCAAACCGCGACGGTTTGCGCGGCGGCAACCGAGGTATGCACGGCTGAACTGTCTGCTTCGACGATATAAAGCTTGACCAGCGCGGAGGTGTCGAGAAACAGGATCAACTGCGCGTTATCCGCGGTCGCCCAGCACGATGCGGGACACAGACTCGCCCCTGCGCGACAGTGCGATATGTGCGCCCAGCGGCTTGCGGCCGTCCCATTCGGCGGCCCCCCGAGCAATCATCTCGCCCAAGGCTGGCGTGGAGGACTCGGGAATACCGGTTACGCGGGCAACGACGCGACGATGTGAGGTGATCTCCAGTGTCGTCCCTTGGCGGGCTTGGGCGAGATAGCGCGACAGGTGGGCTTTCAGCTCACGGATGGATACCTGCATTTGTGGGCCCATAAAGATAAATATTTATTGAAATGTAGTCTCAATTTTCGAGTGGGTCAATTGTTGGTCTGGCGGGAAACGCTGCGGCAGCTGCGCACCAACGACAAGGGCCGCGCTTGCGGCCCTTGTCGTTGGTCGTGCTTGAGGTTTATTTCTTCGTCGTCCGCCGCCAACCCTTATTTCTTCGCCGTGCGTCGCAGCCGGTTCAACAGTCGCCGCGCCAGTTCTCCGAACAGTTCGGTCTGCGTCGGGTGCGGGAAAATGGCGCGGGCGACCTGGGTGAGCGTCATCTCGCCGGCGACCATCATCACGCCCGTGCCGATCAGGGTATCGGTATGGTCGGCGAGGAAGTGCACGCCGATGACGCGGCCGCTGGCCTTGTCGGCGACGAGCTTGATCATGCCCTCGGTCTCGCCGGTGATCATCGCCTTGGCGTCGATGCTCATGGGCATCTTGGCCTCCACGGCGTCGATACTCTTCGCCTTCGCCTGGGCGAGGGAGAGGCCGACGAAACCGGCCTGTGGGCGCGAGAAGGTGACGGCGCAATCGCGGTCCTGGTCGTATTCGCCGCCGTGGCCGAGCAGGTTGGCGGCGGCCACCCGTCCCTGGGTCGCGGCGGTGTGCGCGAGCATGTAGCCGCCGATGACGTCGCCCACCGCGAAGATGTGCGGCACGCTGGTCTGGCAACGCGCGTTGACCTTGATCGCCGCGCCATCGAGTTCGACGCCGAGCCTGTCGAGGTTGAGCCGGCTGGTATCCGGACGCTTGCCGGTCGCCATCAGCACGATGTCGCAGTCGAATACCGACTCGACGCCGTCCTTATCGGCATAGCGCAGCTTCATCGCACCGGGTGTGCCGGAGACCTCGTTGATCGATGCGTGGGTCACTACGGTGATTTCCTTTTCCAGCAGCGCGATCAGCGTCTTGCCGATTTCCTCCTCGATCTCGCCGAGAATGCGTTCGTGCCGTTCAAGCATCAGCACCTCGCTGCCGAAGTCGCGGAAGATCTGCGCCATCTCGACGCCGATCACGCCGCCGCCAACGATGCCGAGCTTCTTCGGCGGCTGGCTGAGGTTCCAGATGGTGTCGGAGGTGACGACGCCGCCAGAGGCGAGGTTTTCGCGCGCGCCGGGGATGGGCGGCACGAAGGCGGGCGCACCGGTGGCGATGACTGCGGCACCGAACGTGACCTGATAAGGCTCGCCCTCGACCGGGGTGATCTTCAGCGTGTGGGCATCGACGAATTCGCCGAAACCTTCGCGCACGTCGATCTTCATCCCCTTGTCGGCCTTGAGCGCCATGTCGCCGCGGCTCGACTGCACCCAGCGGCGGTGTTTTTCGACCTGTTCCCAGTTGAGCTGCGGCGCATGCGTGCCGTCGACACCCATCTCCGCGTCGTGTGCGCGGTTGCGGATGCCGTCGGCCGCGGCGCGCCACGCCTTGGAGGGGATGCAACCGCGCCACAGGCATTCGCCGCCGGGGAAGGGTTCGTTGTTGACCATCATGACCTTGACGCCGTGCTCGGCGAGGTCGCGCGCGCAATCCTCGCCGCCGGGACCGCCGCCGACGACGACGACCGGGACGTCCCAGTTGCCTTCGGGGATCGGCGAGACCGGTGCGGCTTCGGCCGCGGTCGCGTCGCCCGCCATCCAGGCGTCCGGCGCTTCGATGGTCTGTTTCAGCGCGGCGAGATACAGCGCGACGTCGGCGCCGTTCAGGACGCGGTGATCACCCGTGATGGTGAACGGCGTGCCTTGCAGGCCGCTGGCGGCGATCGCCAGGATCGCGGCGATACCGGGGGTGGGAATCGCGGTGAAATGCGACACGCCCAGCATGCCCATGTTGGAAATGGTGAAGGTCGGATTGGCATACTCGGCCGGTGCGAGCTTTCTCACGCGTGCGCGCTCGACCAGGCCGGTCCACTCGGTCTGCAGCGCTTCCAGCGGCTTCTTCTCGATGCCGTGCAGGATCGGCACCACCAGACCGCCGTCGTTCGACATCACCGCCACGCCGAAATCGTGATTGGCGCGTTCGACCAGCTTGTCGACCGGCTGGTAGGCCCAGTTCATGCGCGGGAACTTCGCCATGGCGACCGAGCAGGCCTTGGCGATCGCCACCGTCACCGACACCTTTTTCGCCTTGGCGGCGGCGGTCAGTTTCACGGTGTCGATGTTCACCGTGACATGAAAGGTCGGCAGCGTGAGCGACGCGGTCATCGCGTGGCTGACGGCCTTTTCCATCGAGGTCATGGCACGGCCCTGGCCGGGCACGTCGACCTGCGGCAGCGAGTGCGCGACGTCCTGCATCGACGGGCGGGCACGCGCCACGTCGGCGGCGACGATGACGCCCGCCGGGCCGGTGCCGGCAAGCCCGGCGAGGTTCACGCCGAGCTGCGCGGCGACCTTGCGCGCATAAGGCGAAGCCGGCCGCCCCGGCACGCGCGCCACCGGCGGCACGTTGCCGGCGGCGCTGACCTGCGCCGGCGCGGCCTTGGGTACGGGAATCGTCGCTGGCCTGTCGGCCGGATGCGGGGCGACCTTGTGCGTTTCCTTGACCTTGTGGTCGGCGGCGATCGTTACGCCCGTGTCATTGACCTTCGCCGCATCGTCGACGATGAAGGCCATCGGGTGACCGACCTCGACGACGCTGCCGACGTCGGCGATGGGGCCGGAAAGAAAGCCTTCCTGGAACACCTCGACGTCCATGATGGCCTTGTCGGTCTCCACCGTGGCGACGATGTCGCCGCGGCGGATGCTGTCACCCGGCTGCTTTTCCCAGGTCACCACCACCCCTTCGGTCATGGTGTCGGAGAGCTGCGGCATCACGATCGGCGTGCCGGCATGGTGCGGAATCATCTCCGTTGGTGCCTGCTCCTCGACCACCTCGCCGGCGGCGATGGCGACGTCCCCCGGGGTGTCGGTGATGTAGCCGAGTGCTGCGCCGACCGCGATGGTGGCACCGACCTCGGCGAGCGGACCGGCGAGGTAACCGGCCTTGAACACCTCGACGTCCATGATGGCCTTGTCGGTCTCG